>NZ_CP120733.1:2748644-3435805 GCF_029542625.1 Tepidibacter hydrothermalis | reverse complement strand
TGAAGATATTAATGTAGCTAGATTAGATAAGTATGATATGATTAAATTTGCTAAACAAAATAATATAAAAATTATTTTAGATGCAACTCATCCGTATGCTTTAGATGTATCCAGGAATGCCATGGATGCAAGTTATGAACTAAGTATAAAATATATAAGATATGAGAGAAGATCAAGTGATATATTAGAACATGAGAACGTAATAAAGGTTAATAATATAAAAGAAGCTTGTGATGTTGCAAATAAAATAGGTGAGAATATATTTTTATCTACAGGAAGCAAAAACCTAGGAGATTTTGTTGGAAATTTAAAGAATAAAAATATTATAGCTAGAGTTTTACCGACATCTGAAGTATTAAGAGCTTGTGAGAATTTAGGATTAAAAGCTCATAATATAGTGGCTATGAAAGGTCCTTTTTCTTATGATATAAACAAGCAGTTATACAAGTTTTATAATTGCGACTTGGTTATAACAAAGGAAAGTGGAGCAGCTGGAGGATTTGAAGAAAAATTAAGAGCAAGTATTGACTCAAATATAAAAACTATAGTAATACTAAGACCTAGCCTTGATTATCCACAAAAGATAGATGACATTGAAGAACTAAATGTGCAACTATTATTGAGCAATTAGACAGTTAAGGGTCGTTGGCTACATGAGTCAGTGCAGAGCGACTAGACGAATTTGTAATGGAGGCGAAATTATGAAAGTAGCAGTTATAGGGGTTAATCATAAAACTGCTCCTATTAGGGTAAGAGAAAAGGTATCTTTTACAGAATCAAAGAAAATAGAAGGTGCAAATTTATTACTTGATAATGGAATTGAAGAAGTGATTATTTTATCAACTTGCAATAGAAGTGAGATATATATAGTCGCTAAAGATATAGATTCAAAGATTGAGGTTGTTAAGGATTTTTATGAAGATTACTTCGATGAAAATGAAATTAGAGAATATTTATTTGATAAAAAACATAAACAAGCTATAAATCATATATATGAAGTAGCATCTGGTCTTGATTCATTAGTTTTAGGAGAAGATCAAATTCTTGGACAAGCAAAAGAGGCTATACTATTTTCAATGGAACTTGGTTTTAGTGGTAAGATTTTAAATAAGCTTTTTAGAGAAGCTATAACTACTAGCAAAAACATAAAAAGTGAAACTAAAATATCTGAAAATCCGTTATCTATAAGTTATATAGGAGTTAAGTTCTTAAAAGAAAAACTTGGAACATTAAAAAATAAGAAAGCTCTTATAATAGGTGTTGGAAAGATGAGTATATTAGCTCTTAAACACTTAATGGAAGAAGATTTAGATGAAATATATATGGCAAATAGATCCCATAAAAAAGTTTTAGATTTAAGTGATGATTTTCCTATGGTGAAACCTATAGAATATGAAAAAAGATATGAGATATTAAAAGAAGTAGACATTGTTATAACTGCAACGGCATCTCCTCATACTATAATAAGAAAAGAAGAGATTATGGACATAGACAATGAAGTTTATATAATGGATATAGCTCTTCCGCGTGATGTTGAAGAGTCTGTTAGTGAGCTTTCAAATATCAATGTTTATGATATAGATGATCTTAAAAAAATATCGGATGAAAACGAGCAAAGAAGAATCGAGTTATCTAAAGTAGCTAAAGAAATTATAGATGAGAGTACAAATGAGTTTTTAGATTGGATGAGTAGCATAAAGGTAGATCCAACTATAAAATCTTTAAATGAAAGATGCAGTGATATTCAAAAAGATACACTTGAGTATATATATAGAAAATTAGATCTTGATTGTAGAGAAAAGAAGATAATAGAAAAAATGTTGAACTCTGCTCTTAAAAGGGTTGTTAGAGAACCTATTATAAAGCTTAAGTCAACTAAGGATGAGGGAAAAGTAAAAGATTATACTAATATAATTGAGGAGTTATTTGACCTTTAAAACAAGAGTTTTAAACAATAAATTGATTCTAGAGGTGATTTCGTGTTTTACCCTATGATGATAAACCTAGACAATAAAAATGTAACTATAATAGGTGGAGGAAAAGTAGCTTTTAGAAAGGCAAACAAGTTTTTAGAGTTTAATTGTAATGTTAAGGTTGTAAGCACTTCGTTTATAAAAGAATTTTATAGTATAGATGTCAAACTTATAAACGATGAATATAGAAGTGATTATTTAAAAAAATCATTTTTAGTTATAGCTGCTACATCTAGTAAAAAGGTAAATGAGGATATATCTAATTACTGTAGCGAGAATAATATTATGTGTAATATAGCTGATGATATAAATTTATCCGATTTTATAGTTCCATCTAGTATAAAAAGAGGGGATTTAGTTATTAGTGTATCAACTATGGGTAAAAGCCCATCTCTTGCTTCTAAGATAAGAAAAGAACTTGAGATTAACTATGGTATAGAGTATGAAGAATATGTAAGCATCTTAGGAGATATAAGAAATTTAGTTTTACAAAGATGTACGGACAAGGATGAAAAGAAAAGAATACTAAACGAATTAGTAAACTTAAATCTAGAAGAACTTAAAAAGAGGAGACTTGATTATGAAAATAATAGTTGGAACTAGAGGAAGTGATCTTGCCCTAAGTCAAACTAAATGGGTCATAAAAAACCTTAGAAATTCAAATCCTAATGTGGAATTTGAGATTAAGATAATAAAGACTAAAGGCGATAGAATCCAGAATATAGCACTTGATAAGATTGGTGATAAGGGATTATTCGTAAAAGAGATAGAAGAACAACTTTTAAATAAAGAAATTGATATAGCTGTTCACTCTATGAAAGATATGCCATCTAATGTTACAGATGGACTTAAGTTTGCTGCAGTTCCTAAAAGAGAGGATTACAGAGATGTATTAGTTTTGAGAGAAGGATACAAGACTATATATGATCTTCCAAGAGGAGCTAAAATTGGTACAGGAAGCAAAAGAAGAAAGTATCAATTACTTAAGTATAGAGAGGATTTAGAAGTAGTTTCTATAAGAGGTAATGTTGGAACTAGAATAAGAAAAATTAAAGAAGAAAATCTTGATGGTGTAGTTTTAGCAGCAGCTGGACTTCATAGATTAAATATAGAAGATGAGATAAGTTTTTATATACCGACTGATATAATGCTTCCAGCACCTGCTCAAGGAGCTTTAGCTATACAAATAAGAGAAAATGATGAGAGTATAGAAAATATAGTATCATCTATAAAAGATGATAAAACTTGTATTGAGGTTGAAGCGGAAAGAGCTTTCTTACATGGTGTTGATGGAGGTTGCCATATACCTGTAGGAGCATTTTGTACTGTGGATGAAGATAGAATAAAGCTTGATGGTTTATTTGGAACAGAGGATGGAAGTAGAATAGTAAGAACCTTTGTAGAAGGTAGTGTAGATGAAGCTAAAGAGTTAGGATATAAGCTTGCTGATATTATACTAGAGGAGATGAAACCATGTACGGAATAGTATATTTAGTAGGGGCAGGGCCTGGAGATTATAAGTTAATTACATTAAAGGGTTTAGAGTGTATTAAAAAGGCAGATGTAATAGTATACGACAGATTGGCTAATGAGAATTTACTTAATGAAGCTAAAGGTGGTTGCGAATTCATATATGTAGGAAAAGCATCTAGTGATCATACATTGACTCAAGATGAAATAAATGATGTTATATGCCAAAAGGCAAAAGAGGGCAAAGTTGTAACAAGACTTAAAGGTGGAGACCCTTATGTTTTTGGTAGAGGAGGAGAAGAAGGAGAGTATCTTCTTGAAAGAGGTGTTAAATTTGAAGTAGTTCCAGGTATAACTTCTGCTATAGGAGGACTTTGTTATGCGGGAATACCTATAACTCATAGAGATTATGCTTCTTCATTTCATGTTATAACTGGGCATTTAAAAAATGAAGAACAGGAACTTGATTGGAAGTCGTTAGCTAAACTCAATGGAACTTTAGTATTTTTAATGGGAGTTAAGAACCTTAATAATATATGTTCTAATTTAATTAATGAGGGTAAGAGTAAGGATACTCCTGTTGCTCTTATAAACTGGGGAACTAGATATAACCAAAGGGTAGTAACTGGAAATCTTGAAAATATATATGATATATCTATTAAAGAAAATATAAAGCCACCTAGTTTGATTGTTGTAGGAGATGTTGTAAATCTTAGAGATAAGCTAAATTTCTTTGAGCAAAAAGATTTATTTGGAAAGAATATACTTGTAACAAGAGCTAGAGCTCAAAACAGTAAATTATTAGAGAAAGTAATGGATTTAGGTGGTAACCCTATACAGTTTCCAACTATAAAAATAGAAGAGATAACTCCTAATGAAGAGTTAGATAATCAAATAAAGAATATTCAGGATTACAGTTATATAATATTTACAAGCCAGAATGCTGTTAAGATATTTTTTAATAGATTAAATGAACTAGACTTTGATGTTAGAAAACTAGGAAATATAAGAATAGTAGCGATAGGACCAGCTACAGCTAAAGACCTTAAGAAAAAAGGGATAATAGCTGATATAGTGCCTCCAAAGTTCGTAGCTGAATCTATATACGATGAGTTAAAGGACTTGTTAGTTAAAGATGATAAAATATTAATTCCAAGAGCTAGTGAAGCTAGGGATTATTTGGTAGATAAATTAGATAAAATATGTTATGTTAAAGAGGTTAAGATATACAATACTGTTTTAGGTGATGGAAATAAAGATAAAATTCTTGAAATGTTAGATTCTAATAAATTGGATTATATAACATTTACAAGCTCATCTACAGTTAAAAATTTAGTTAAGATAGTAGGAAGAGATAATGTAGACAAGCTTAAAAAGGCAAAATTGATATCTATAGGACCTATAACTTCAAATACTGTGAGCGATTTTAATTTAGAGGTTCACAAAGAAGCTAAGGATTATACTATAGATGGAATTTTAAATACAATTATAGAAGATATTAAGGGGGAATAACAGTGATTAAAAGACCTAGAAGACTTAGAAGTAGTGAACTTGTAAGAGATTTAGTAAGAGAAACAAGAATTGAGATGGATAATTTAATATATCCACTATTTATTGTTGAGGGAGAAAATATAAAGAAAGAGATAGGATCACTTCCTGATGTTTATCATCTATCTGTAGATAAATTAGAAGAAGAGGTTAATGAGTTAAAAGAGCTTGGAATAAAGTATGTAATGTTATTTGGGGTTCCAGATGAAAAAGACGAGTATGGAAAAGAAGCTTATGCAGAAGATGGAATAGTTCAAAAGGCTACAAGAGAGATAAAGAGACTTACTAATGATATATATGTTATTACAGATATTTGTATGTGTCAGTATACAAGCCATGGCCACTGTGGAATACTACGTCCAAATGGATATGTAGATAATGATAAGACATTAGAGTATCTATCAAGAATAGCTTTAAGTCATGTAGAGGCAGGAGCAGATATGGTAGCTCCATCTGATATGATGGATGGAAGAATAGGTCATATGAGAAAAACTTTAGATGCAGCAGGATATGAAAATACACCTATAATGGCATACAGTGCTAAATACGCATCTTCATTCTATGGTCCTTTTAGAGATGCAGCTCATTCAGCACCATCTTTTGGAGATAGAAGATCTTATCAAATGGATCCAGCAAACACAGATGAAGCTGTACGTGAGGTAGAACTTGATATAGAAGAAGGAGCAGATATAGTTATGGTAAAACCTGCACTTTCATACTTAGATGTTATAAGAAGAATAAAGGACAATTTCAATATGCCTATAGCAGCATACAACGTAAGTGGAGAATACTCTATGTTAAAACTTGCTGTTAAAAATGGGTTATTAGATGAAAAAGCCATAATGGAAAGTATTGTATCTATTAAAAGAGCTGGAGCTGATATAATAATAACTTATTTTGCAAAAGATATATCTAGAATGCTTAGAAAATAGAGGAGATGACTACTATGAATACGACTAAATCTGAGAGCATATATAGTGAAGCTGTACAATATATACCTGGTGGAGTGAATAGTCCAGTTAGAGCATTTAAATCAGTTGGACTTAACCCTATATTTGTAGACCACGCTAAGGGATCTAGATTATATGATGTAGATGGAAATGAATATATAGATTATATATGTTCTTGGGGACCATTAATGCTAGGACACAGTAATGAAGAAGTTTTAAGCGGTGTTGAAGATATAATAAGAAGAGGAACAAGCTATGGAGTTCCTACAGAAATAGAAGTGAAAATGGCAAAATTAATATGTCAGGCATATGATTCTATAGAAATGGTTAGAATGGTAAACTCAGGAACAGAAGCTACTATGAGTGCTTTAAGAGTAGCTAGAGCTTACACTAAGAGAAATAAAATATTAAAATTTGAAGGATGCTATCATGGACATTCTGATGCATTGCTTGTTAAATCAGGATCTGGCACAATAACATACGGAGTACCTACAAGCCCTGGAGTTCCAGCAGATGTAGTAAAAGATACACTTGTATGTAGATACAATGATTTAGATTCAGTGAAACAAATATTTGAAGAACATGGACAAGATATAGCAGCTGTGATAGTAGAGCCTGTTGCAGGTAATATGGGAGTCGTTGCAGGTAAGAAAGAATTTTTACAAGGACTTAGAGATATAACAAATGAGTATAAATCTGTTCTGATATTTGATGAAGTAATAACAGGATTTAGATTAGCTTATGGTGGAGCAGGAGAGCATTATGGAATAAAGGCAGATATGACATGTCTTGGAAAAATCATAGGAGCAGGACTTCCTGTTGGAGCTTATGGTGGTAAGAAAGAAATAATGGATATGGTATCTCCTGTAGGACCAGTATATCAAGCTGGAACATTGTCTGGAAATCCTCTTGCTATGTATATGGGATATAAAAATATAAGCATATTAAAAGACAATCAAAATATATATAAAGAGCTTGAAGAAAAAGCTATAAGACTTGAAAATGGTCTTAAGGAAAATCTTAAAAAGCTTAACATAGAAGGTACTGTAAATAGAGCAGGATCTTTAGTATGTCTTTTCTTTGCAAATGGACCTATAGAGAATTATGAAGATGTGATGAAGTGTGATGTAGAAAAATTCAATATATACTTCAAAGAATTAATAGAAAGAGGAATTTTACTTGCTCCAACTCAATTTGAAGCAATGTTCCTATCTAATGCTCATACAAATGAGGATATAGACTATACAATAAAATCAAGTTATGAGGCTATGAAAATAGCATTTAACAAATAATAAAAAGTTTTCCTAAAAAGCGCTGATAATATTATCAGCGCTTTTTTACTGAGTAAATTCAACTTAAGAAAAATGATAATCATTAATAAATGAAAATAAATAACGAAAAAATGTCGAAAGCTAATGATTTTTGTTTGAAAATAATATAATATGGATATAAATAACAAAAACAACTTGAACTTAGGAGGAATTATGATCTTTAATAAAAAAATAAATATAGATGAATGTATAGAAAAGATAATAGAAGGTAAATTTGAGGAAGTTATAAACGATGAAAAATTAAAACAGAAATTTGAGAGTGTAGTAAGATTAGCTCAAAATAAAATAGAGGACAGAGAAGAAATAAGAACTCTATTAAATGATATATTTTATATTGCTGGAAGAATAAGTAGTTTTAAACTTGAGCTATACCATGAATCAGATAAAATAGAAGAAAGTACAAGTCTATTAAAAAATATTTCAAGCACAATGACTAAAGATTTAGACACACTATCAAAAAATCAAAATGAAATATCATCTGCTTGCACAGATATGGCGATGTCATTACAAAGTATGGAAGACAAAGTATGTGATATAGAAGAAAGTACAGTTAAAAACTCTGAAAATATACTGAACATAGAAAATGATATAAATCAAATACATATGCAATCTAAAGCTATAGTAGATAATGTAGACCACTTAATAAAAACGTCTAAGAAGGTCACTGATTCCATGCTCCAAATAGATAAAATATCTGAACAAACTAATTTATTAGCTTTGAATGCTTCCATAGAAGCAGCAAGATCAGGTGAAGCAGGAAAAGGATTTGCAGTAGTAGCTGAGGAAATAAGAAAATTATCTGATGATACAAAAAATTTACTTGAGAACATAAATAGTTTGATAAATGATATGAGCAAATATTCAACACATAGTGAAAATAGTATTAAAATGACTAATAAAAACATTAATTCTATTAAAAACTTGATAAAAGATATAAATAGAGATTTTTCTAAAGACAAGGAAAATATAATACAAATATCCAATGAAATGTCTCAAATATCAGCGTACTCTCAACAATTTGCTGCATCTAATCAAGAAATAACATATTCTATAGATGAAACTAAAGAGGTAGCTATAGCTATTGCTGATGTTTCTTATAATTTAAATAATGTAACACACAATATAAATGATACTATAAAGGGGCTAGATAAAATAGAACAGGCATCTCAAAATCTAACAGACATATCCAAGAATCTGGCAAAAAATCCTAATTACTATATGTCTAATGAAAACTTTATAAACATATTTGAGGATGCAATAAAAGCTCATTCAAATTGGATGAATATACTAGAAGAAATGTATAACACTATGAAGATATTGCCTATACAAACAAACGATAAAAAATGCCATTTTGGACATTTTTATTTTAATCTAACTCCTTCTCATAAAGAAATAACACCTATATGGAGTCAAATAGATAATTTACACAATGAATTACATAATGTAGGAGAAGATATGATAAATTGCATTAAAGACAATGATAATAAGAATGCTAAAGAATATTTATATAAAGCTAAAAATAATTCTACTAAATTATTTGAACTATTTGATATTATTATTTCAAAAACTAAAGAAATAGATAAAAATAACCAAAATGTATTCTTATAATAAAAAAAACTCTCAGCTTAGTCTGAGAGTTTTTTTATTATCTTCTCTTGCTACGTTTATTTAAAGTAGCTTGACGATCGTCTGATTGCTTCAACCAATCTTTTAACTTATCATCAAGAGAACTTTCTTTTTTAGGTTTTGCTTGGAATTTATTTTTAGAAAAATCCTTATTTCTGTAGTTTGAGCTAGAGTTAGATTTATAGTTAGAACCAGAGTTAGAATTAGAACTATAAGAAGGTTTATCTTTAGGTCTTGGAGTAAAAGGTTTTGCTTGCTTAATTGAAAGAGATATCTTTTTAGATTCTTCATCAATGCTTATAATTTTAACTTTAACTTTATCCCCAGCTGAAATATGTTCATTTATATCGTTTATAAAGTTATGACTAATTTGTGAAATATGAACTAATCCTTTAGTTTTTTCATCTATAGCCACAAAAGCACCGAAAGGCTTAACATCTGTTACTGTACCTTCAATAATATTGCCAATTTCAAATTTCTTACACATAGACACACTCCTAAAAATTTTATAGTTTACAAATAATTTTAAAATTTGAGTTACTTATATTAATTAATATAGCATATAACTTTAACAAAAAACAAATTTTTAAATTATCTTTTCAACTATCTATAATATATATTTTTACGCTTTTTTGCAACCTTTAAACATAAAAATATAATTAAGTTTTTGATATGGAAAAAGTCAAATAATTAAAGTGACTATGGGAGTAACTATTATAAAAGAAAATACTACTCTTTCTATCCATATCAAAAATAATTCTGAAACAGATAATGGTATTTTTGTAGATAAAATACAAGGTATACATGAGCAAAATGATAATACTGAGCTTACTGATACTACACCTATTATAAATCGAGTTAAAAATGATGAATCTGTTATTAGAAGTGATGGCAAAAATAAGTCTATTATGCCAAGGGATGCAGATTTAGCAGTAAGCATTGGTTCTGGAAGCTGTAGTATTTTCAATACTGGATAAAAAATATATGCTAGTAAATCTATAAAACAAGTATACTTACTCAAAATTAAACCTGTAGTACCTATTGATACTATTGAAGGTAGAACTGTTATAGTTACTATAAAACCATTTTTGAAGTTTTTATATAAACTATCATATATATCAATAGGTTTATGTATGGATTTAATAGCTTCAGTCCAACCGTTTCTAATAAAATTTTTGTAGATTTTAGCTTCTATAACAAAATTAGATGAAATATAAGAGTTACTTTTTCTGCTAAGAGGAGGTATCCTAGCTGTGATTGAGGTTACAGAACAAGTTACTATTAATGTAGTTATAAAATAAGCATTCCACATACTCATAAGATCTAGAGTTTTAGCTATAATGATCATCGAACTTATAGATACAGTAGAAAATCCTGTAACTATAATACTAGCTTCTTTAATACTATACTTACTATCTTTAAAAATAGTATCCGTAATAAAAACTCCTATAGAGGAATTACTTAAAAAAGATGCTAAAGCATTTATTGCAGATTTACCCGGTACTTTAAAGAGTGGCTTCATAATAGGTTGCATTAAAATTCCTATAAACTCTAAAAGACCGTAATCTATTAAAAAAGTTAAAAAAATAGATCCTATCGGAATAGCTATACTAATAGGAATAGTTATATTATTAAATATAATTGATAACATATCCTTAGATATAAAATAGAAGTTATCTAAATCAGCAACAAATATAACACCTACAAATATACTTGAAAAATTAAAAAAAGAAATTATTTTATTAAATCTATTCTTATTCCATGATTTTGTTATAAAAGGATAAAAAACTCCTAATGCAATGAGTACTAAAGTATATATACATATATAATTTATATAATGATTATTTATATATATAATAATATGATCTATTGGTATTGTTATTTTGTTATTTAATTTTATAGGTGTAAAAAATATGAATATACCTATGAAGTTGTATATAATGAATTTAATCATATTTTATAACCCCCTTTTATTATATATAATGAATTAACTTGTATTTTATTCTATAGGAATTATATAATTTTAAAATTATGAATAACATTGAGGGAAGAACTACACTTAATATATTTTATAAAAAACTTAAAAAAAAGTGTTGACGGATATGTTCAAAGGTGATATATTATTACTTGTCCTCAACAACGAGGCAAACACGAAACACAACAAATGAACTTTGAAAATTAAACAGTAGGTTATAAATAAATCACAAACAGTGATTTTCGGAAACAACACATAAAGTCAGTTACTGAGTACTGACAAACTTTTATTTAAGAGTTTGATCCTGGCTCAGGATGAACGCTGGCGGCGTGCCTAACACATGCAAGTCGAGCGGAGATTAAGAAGCTTGCTTCTTAATCTTAGCGGCGGACGGGTGAGTAACGCGTGGGTAACCTGCCCTATACACACGGATAACATATCGAAAGATATGCTAATACGAGATAATACATTTTTAAGGCATCTTAAAAATGTCAAAGATTTTATCGGTGTAGGATGGACCCGCGTCCCATTAGCTAGTTGGTGAGGTAAAAGCTTACCAAGGCGACGATGGGTAGCCGACCTGAGAGGGTGATCGGCCACACTGGAACTGAGACACGGTCCAGACTCCTACGGGAGGCAGCAGTGGGGAATATTGCACAATGGGGGAAACCCTGATGCAGCAACGCCGCGTGAGCGATGAAGGCCTTCGGGTCGTAAAGCTCTGTCCTAAGGGAAGATAATGACGGTACCTTAGGAGGAAGCCCCGGCTAACTACGTGCCAGCAGCCGCGGTAATACGTAGGGGGCAAGCGTTATCCGGAATAACTGGGCGTAAAGGGTGCGTAGGCGGCCCTGCAAGTCAGAAGTGAAAGGCTACGGCTCAACCGTAGTAAGCTTTTGAAACTGTAGGGCTTGAGTGCAGGAGAGGAGAGTAGAATTCCTAGTGTAGCGGTGAAATGCGTAGATATTAGGAGGAATACCAGTTGCGAAGGCGGCTCTCTGGACTGTAACTGACGCTGAGGCACGAAAGCGTGGGGAGCGAACAGGATTAGATACCCTGGTAGTCCACGCCGTAAACGATGAGTGCTAGGTGTCGGGGGTTACCCCCCTCGGTGCCGCAGCTAACGCATTAAGCACTCCGCCTGGGGAGTACGCTCGCAAGAGTGAAACTCAAAGGAATTGACGGGGACCCGCACAAGTAGCGGAGCATGTGGTTTAATTCGAAGCAACGCGAAGAACCTTACCTAAGCTTGACATCCCTCAGACCGCTTCTTAATCGAAGCTTTCCCTTCGGGGACTGAGGTGACAGGTGGTGCATGGTTGTCGTCAGCTCGTGTCGTGAGATGTTGGGTTAAGTCCCGCAACGAGCGCAACCCTTATCTTTAGTTGCCAGCATTTCGGATGGGCACTCTAGAGAGACTGCCGAGGATAACTCGGAGGAAGGTGGGGATGACGTCAAATCATCATGCCCCTTATGCTTAGGGCTACACACGTGCTACAATGGCTAGTACAGAGAGTTGCGAAACCGCGAGGTCAAGCTAATCTCTTAAAGCTAGTCTCAGTTCGGATTGCAGGCTGAAACTCGCCTGCATGAAGCTGGAGTTACTAGTAATCGCGAATCAGAATGTCGCGGTGAATGCGTTCCCGGGTCTTGTACACACCGCCCGTCACACCACGGAAGTTGGGGGCGCCCGAAGTCAGATATCCAACCGCAAGGAGGAATCTGCCGAAGGTGAAATCAATGACTGGGGTGAAGTCGTAACAAGGTAGCCGTATCGGAAGGTGCGGCTGGATCACCTCCTTTCTAAGGAGAAATAACCTACTGTTTAATTTTGAGGGTTTATTCCTCAAAATTAGTACTTTGAAAATTGAACAGATTTAAATAAATTTAGGTTAAGTTATTAAGGGCGTAGGGCGGATGCCTTGGCACCAAGAGCCGATGAAGGACGTGGTAAGCTGCGATAAGCTTCGGGGAGATGCAAGCAATCTTTGATCCGGAGATTTCCGAATGGGGAAACCCACCTAGAGTAATGTCTAGGTATCCTTAGATGAATTCATAGTCTAAGGAGGGGAACCGGGGGAACTGAAACATCTAAGTACCCCGAGGAGGAGAAAGAAAAATCGATTCCCTGAGTAGCGGCGAGCGAAAGGGGATTAGCCCAAACCTATGAAGTTTTCTTCATAGGGGTTGCGGATATGCTTATTAAGATGGAGGTATTGTAGTCGAAGAGGTTTGGAAAGACCCACCGTAGAAGGTAATAGTCCTGTAGATTAAACGAGAAGACCATCAAGCGTACTCCAGAGTACCACGGGACACGTGAAACCCTGTGGGAAGCTGGGGGGACCACCCCCCAAGGCTAAATACTCCTTGGTGACCGATAGCGTATAGTACCGTGAGGGAAAGGTGAAAAGAACCCCGGAAGGGGAGTGAAATAGAACCTGAAACCCTATGCCTACAAGCTGTGGGAGCACATTATTAGTGTGACCACGTACTTTTTGTAGAACGGGCCAACGAGTTACGATAAGTAGCAAGGTTAAGGACTTAGGGTCTGGAGCCGTAGCGAAAGCGAGTCTTAACTGGGCGATTCAGTTACTTGTCGTAGACCCGAAACCGAGCGACCTACCCATGGCCAGGATGAAGCGAAAGTAAAATTTCGTGGAGGTCCGAACCCACGCACGTTGAAAAGTGCGGGGATGAGCTGTGGGTAGAGGTGAAATTCCAATCGAGCTCGGAGATAGCTGGTTCTCCCCGAAATAGCTTTAGGGCTAGCCTCAAGCTTAGAGATGAGGAGGTAGAGCACTGAATGTCCTAGGGGCCCTATGGGTTACCGAAGACTATCAAACTCCGAATGCCTTTATCTTTTGCTTGGGAGTCAGACTGTGGGTGATAAGATTCATAGTCGAGAGGGAAACAGCCCAGACCGTCAGCTAAGGTCCCTAAATGTAAGTTAAGTGGTAAAGGATGTGGGATTGCACAGACAACCAGGATGTTGGCTTAGAAGCAGCCATTCATTCAAAGAGTGCGTAATAGCTCACTGGTCGAGTGATCCTGCGCCGAAAATTATCGGGGCTAAAACTTACTACCGAAGCTACGGCATTGACTTTGTCAATGGGTAGGGGAGCATTCACTGCGGGTTGAAGCTAGACCGGAAGGACTAGTGGACTGCAGTGAAGAGAGAATGTTGGCATGAGTAGCGAGACGTAGGTGAGAATCCTACGGGCCGAAAACCCAAGGTTTCCTGAGGAAGGTTCGTCCGCTCAGGGTTAGTCGGGACCTAAGCCGAGGCCGAAAGGCGTAGGTGATGGACAACAGGTTGAGATTCCTGTACTACCGATAATCGTTTGAAGAATGGGGTGACACAGAAGGATAGGCTATCCTACTATTGGATGTAGGTCCAAGCATTAAGGGAGCACTGATAGGCAAATCCGTCGGTGCAATTCTGAGGTGTGATGGGGAGCGAAATTAAGTAGCGAAGTAGTCGATTTCATGCTGTCAAGAAAAGCCTCTACTGAGATTAAAGGTACCCGTACCGCAAACCGACACAGGTGGGTGAGAAGAGAATTCTAAGGCTAGCGAGAGAACTTTTGTTAAGGAACTCGGCAAAATGACCCCGTAACTTAGGGATAAGGGGTGCCTCATTAGGGTGTATGCCCGAAGAGGCCGCAGAGAATAGGCCCAAGCGACTGTTTACCAAAAACATAGGTTTCTGCTAAGTCGAAAGACGATGTATAGGAGCTGACGCCTGCCCGGTGCTGGAAGGTTAAGGGGATGTGTTAGACGCAAGTCGAAGCATTGAACTTAAGCCCCAGTAAACGGCGGCCGTAACTATAACGGTCCTAAGGTAGCGAAATTCCTTGTCGGGTAAGTTCCGACCCGCACGAAAGGCGTAACGATTTGGGCACTGTCTCAACAAAAGACTCGGTGAAATTGTAATTCCGGTGAAGATGCCGGATACCTGCGACAGGACGGAAAGACCCCATGGAGCTTTACTGTAGCCTGGCATTGGATTTCGATATTACATGTACAGGATAGGTGGGAGACTGAGATACGAGAACGCCAGTTTTCGTGGAGTCACCCTTGGGATACCACCCTTGTAATATTGAGATTCTAACCATAGACCATGAATCTGGTCTTGGGACACTGTCAGGTGGACAGTTTGACTGGGGCGGTCGCCTCCCAAAATGTAACGGAGGCGCCCAAAGGTTCCCTCAGCACGGTCGGAAATCGTGCGAAGAGTGCAAAGGCAAAAGGGAGCTTGATTGCAAGACATACAGGTCGAGCAAGGACGAAAGTCGGGCTTAGTGATCCGGTGGTTCCGCGTGGAAGGGCCATCGCTCAACGGATAAAAGCTACCCTGGGGATAACAGGCTTATCTCCCCCAAGAGTCCACATCGACGGGGAGGTTTGGCACCTCGATGTCGGCTCATCACATCCTGGGGCTGTAGTAGGTCCCAAGGGTTGGGCTGTTCGCCCATTAAAGTGGTACGCGAGCTGGGTTCAGAACGTCGTGAGACAGTTCGGTCCCTATCCGTCGCAGGCGTAGGAAATTTGAGAGGAGCTGTCCTTAGTACGAGAGGACCGGGATGGACATACCTCTGGTGCACCAGTTGTCACGCCAGTGGCATAGCTGGGTAGCTATGTATGGAATGGATAAGCGCTGAAAGCATCTAAGCGCGAAGCCAACCTCAAGATAAGATTTCCCATCTTTATGAGTAAGATCCCAGGAAGACTACCTGGTTGATAGGTTCAAGGTGTAAGCTCAGTAATGGGTTCAGCTGATGAATACTAATAGATCGAGGACTTAACCTTTTATTAAATCTGGTCAATTTTGAGAGTATTAACTTTTAATACTTTATGCGGGTGTAACTCAGTGGTAGAGTTCTGGCCTTCCAAGCCAGCTGCGAGGGTTCGACTCCCTTCACCCGCTCCAAATATGTGGTTATTATAGCAAAGAGGATACACCTGTTCCCATTCCGAACACAGAAGTTAAGCTCTTTAGCGCTGATGGTACTTGGGGGGCAGCTCCCTGGGAGAGTAAGACGTAGCCACGTAATCTTTTTTATAAGGTTTTAATTGTTATTAATGAGTTTGATAGTATATTTCTTGCTCATTATAAAAAACTTTTTAAAAAAGTGTTGACGAATATGTCGAAAAATGATATATTATTACTTGTCCTCGACAACGAGGCAAATATGAAATACAAAATGAACTTTGAAAATTAAACAGTAGGTTATAAATAAATCACAAACAGTGATTTTCGGAAACAACACATAAAGTCAGTTACTGAGTACTGACAAACTTTTATTTAAGAGTTTGATCCTGGCTCAGGATGAACGCTGGCGGCGTGCCTAACACATGCAAGTCGAGCGGAGATTAAGAAGCTTGCTTCTTAATCTTAGCGGCGGACGGGTGAGTAACGCGTGGGTAACCTGCCCTATACACACGGATAACATATCGAAAGATATGCTAATACGAGATAATACATTTTTAAGGCATCTTAAAAATGTCAAAGATTTTATCGGTGTAGGATGGACCCGCGTCCCATTAGCTAGTTGGTGAGGTAAAAGCTTACCAAGGCGACGATGGGTAGCCGACCTGAGAGGGTGATCGGCCACACTGGAACTGAGACACGGTCCAGACTCCTACGGGAGGCAGCAGTGGGGAATATTGCACAATGGGGGAAACCCTGATGCAGCAACGCCGCGTGAGCGATGAAGGCCTTCGGGTCGTAAAGCTCTGTCCTAAGGGAAGATAATGACGGTACCTTAGGAGGAAGCCCCGGCTAACTACGTGCCAGCAGCCGCGGTAATACGTAGGGGGCAAGCGTTATCCGGAATAACTGGGCGTAAAGGGTGCGTAGGCGGCCCTGCAAGTCAGAAGTGAAAGGCTACGGCTCAACCGTAGTAAGCTTTTGAAACTGTAGGGCTTGAGTGCAGGAGAGGAGAGTAGAATTCCTAGTGTAGCGGTGAAATGCGTAGATATTAGGAGGAATACCAGTTGCGAAGGCGGCTCTCTGGACTGTAACTGACGCTGAGGCACGAAAGCGTGGGGAGCGAACAGGATTAGATACCCTGGTAGTCCACGCCGTAAACGATGAGTGCTAGGTGTCGGGGGTTACCCCCCTCGGTGCCGCAGCTAACGCATTAAGCACTCCGCCTGGGGAGTACGCTCGCAAGAGTGAAACTCAAAGGAATTGACGGGGACCCGCACAAGTAGCGGAGCATGTGGTTTAATTCGAAGCAACGCGAAGAACCTTACCTAAGCTTGACATCCCTCAGACCGCTTCTTAATCGAAGCTTTCCCTTCGGGGACTGAGGTGACAGGTGGTGCATGGTTGTCGTCAGCTCGTGTCGTGAGATGTTGGGTTAAGTCCCGCAACGAGCGCAACCCTTATCTTTAGTTGCCAGCATTTCGGATGGGCACTCTAGAGAGACTGCCGAGGATAACTCGGAGGAAGGTGGGGATGACGTCAAATCATCATGCCCCTTATGCTTAGGGCTACACACGTGCTACAATGGCTAGTACAGAGAGTTGCGAAACCGCGAGGTCAAGCTAATCTCTTAAAGCTAGTCTCAGTTCGGATTGCAGGCTGAAACTCGCCTGCATGAAGCTGGAGTTACTAGTAATCGCGAATCAGAATGTCGCGGTGAATGCGTTCCCGGGTCTTGTACACACCGCCCGTCACACCACGGAAGTTGGGGGCGCCCGAAGTCAGATATCCAACCGCAAGGAGGAATCTGCCGAAGGTGAAATCAATGACTGGGGTGAAGTCGTAACAAGGTAGCCGTATCGGAAGGTGCGGCTGGATCACCTCCTTTCTAAGGAGAAATAACCTACTGTTTAATTTTGAGAGTTTATTAAAACTCTTTAAAATACAATATGGGGGCGTAGCTCAGTTGGGAGAGCACTTGCCTTGCAAGCAAGGGGTCAGGAGTTCGACTCTCCTCGTCTCCACCATTTAGTATTTTATATACTATATTAGTACTTTGAAAATTGAACAGATTTAAATAAATTTAGGTTAAGTTATTAAGGGCGTAGGGCGGATGCCTTGGCACCAAGAGCCGATGAAGGACGTGGTAAGCTGCGATAAGCTTCGGGGAGATGCAAGCAATCTTTGATCCGGAGATTTCCGAATGGGGAAACCCACCTAGAGTAATGTCTAGGTATCCTTAGATGAATTCATAGTCTAAGGAGGGGAACCGGGGGAACTGAAACATCTAAGTACCCCGAGGAGGAGAAAGAAAAATCGATTCCCTGAGTAGCGGCGAGCGAAAGGGGATTAGCCCAAACCTATGAAGTTTTCTTCATAGGGGTTGCGGATATGCTTATTAAGATGGAGGTATTGTAGTCGAAGAGGTTTGGAAAGACCCACCGTAGAAGGTAATAGTCCTGTAGATTAAACGAGAAGACCATCAAGCGTACTCCAGAGTACCACGGGACACGTGAAACCCTGTGGGAAGCTGGGGGGACCACCCCCCAAGGCTAAATACTCCTTGGTGACCGATAGCGTATAGTACCGTGAGGGAAAGGTGAAAAGAACCCCGGAAGGGGAGTGAAATAGAACCTGAAACCCTATGCCTACAAGCTGTGGGAGCACATTATTAGTGTGACCACGTACTTTTTGTAGAACGGGCCAACGAGTTACGATAAGTAGCAAGGTTAAGGACTTAGGGTCTGGAGCCGTAGCGAAAGCGAGTCTTAACTGGGCGATTCAGTTACTTGTCGTAGACCCGAAACCGAGCGACCTACCCATGGCCAGGATGAAGCGAAAGTAAAATTTCGTGGAGGTCCGAACCCACGCACGTTGAAAAGTGCGGGGATGAGCTGTGGGTAGAGGTGAAATTCCAATCGAGCTCGGAGATAGCTGGTTCTCCCCGAAATAGCTTTAGGGCTAGCCTCAAGCTTAGAGATGAGGAGGTAGAGCACTGAATGTCCTAGGGGCCCTATGGGTTACCGAAGACTATCAAACTCCGAATGCCTTTATCTTTTGCTTGGGAGTCAGACTGTGGGTGATAAGATTCATAGTCGAGAGGGAAACAGCCCAGACCGTCAGCTAAGGTCCCTAAATGTAAGTTAAGTGGTAAAGGATGTGGGATTGCACAGACAACCAGGATGTTGGCTTAGAAGCAGCCATTCATTCAAAGAGTGCGTAATAGCTCACTGGTCGAGTGATCCTGCGCCGAAAATTATCGGGGCTAAAACTTACTACCGAAGCTACGGCATTGACTTTGTCAATGGGTAGGGGAGCATTCACTGCGGGTTGAAGCTAGACCGGAAGGACTAGTGGACTGCAGTGAAGAGAGAATGTTGGCATGAGTAGCGAGACGTAGGTGAGAATCCTACGGGCCGAAAACCCAAGGTTTCCTGAGGAAGGTTCGTCCGCTCAGGGTTAGTCGGGACCTAAGCCGAGGCCGAAAGGCGTAGGTGATGGACAACAGGTTGAGATTCCTGTACTACCGATAATCGTTTGAAGAATGGGGTGACACAGAAGGATAGGCTATCCTACTATTGGATGTAGGTCCAAGCATTAAGGGAGCACTGATAGGCAAATCCGTCGGTGCAATTCTGAGGTGTGATGGGGAGCGAAATTAAGTAGCGAAGTAGTCGATTTCATGCTGTCAAGAAAAGCCTCTACTGAGATTAAAGGTACCCGTACCGCAAACCGACACAGGTGGGTGAGAAGAGAATTCTAAGGCTAGCGAGAGAACTTTTGTTAAGGAACTCGGCAAAATGACCCCGTAACTTAGGGATAAGGGGTGCCTCATTAGGGTGTATGCCCGAAGAGGCCGCAGAGAATAGGCCCAAGCGACTGTTTACCAAAAACATAGGTTTCTGCTAAGTCGAAAGACGATGTATAGGAGCTGACGCCTGCCCGGTGCTGGAAGGTTAAGGGGATGTGTTAGACGCAAGTCGAAGCATTGAACTTAAGCCCCAGTAAACGGCGGCCGTAACTATAACGGTCCTAAGGTAGCGAAATTCCTTGTCGGGTAAGTTCCGACCCGCACGAAAGGCGTAACGATTTGGGCACTGTCTCAACAAAAGACTCGGTGAAATTGTAATTCCGGTGAAGATGCCGGATACCTGCGACAGGACGGAAAGACCCCATGGAGCTTTACTGTAGCCTGGCATTGGATTTCGATATTACATGTACAGGATAGGTGGGAGACTGAGATACGAGAACGCCAGTTTTCGTGGAGTCACCCTTGGGATACCACCCTTGTAATATTGAGATTCTAACCATAGACCATGAATCTGGTCTTGGGACACTGTCAGGTGGACAGTTTGACTGGGGCGGTCGCCTCCCAAAATGTAACGGAGGCGCCCAAAGGTTCCCTCAGCACGGTCGGAAATCGTGCGAAGAGTGCAAAGGCAAAAGGGAGCTTGATTGCAAGACATACAGGTCGAGCAAGGACGAAAGTCGGGCTTAGTGATCCGGTGGTTCCGCGTGGAAGGGCCATCGCTCAACGGATAAAAGCTACCCTGGGGATAACAGGCTTATCTCCCCCAAGAGTCCACATCGACGGGGAGGTTTGGCACCTCGATGTCGGCTCATCACATCCTGGGGCTGTAGTAGGTCCCAAGGGTTGGGCTGTTCGCCCATTAAAGTGGTACGCGAGCTGGGTTCAGAACGTCGTGAGACAGTTCGGTCCCTATCCGTCGCAGGCGTAGGAAATTTGAGAGGAGCTGTCCTTAGTACGAGAGGACCGGGATGGACATACCTCTGGTGCACCAGTTGTCACGCCAGTGGCATAGCTGGGTAGCTATGTATGGAATGGATAAGCGCTGAAAGCATCTAAGCGCGAAGCCAACCTCAAGATAAGATTTCCCATCTTTATGAGTAAGATCCCAGGAAGACTACCTGGTTGATAGGTTCAAGGTGTAAGCTCAGTAATGGGTTCAGCTGATGAATACTAATAGATCGAGGACTTAACCTTTTATTAAATCTGGTCAATTTTGAAAGTATTAAAAACCAATACTTACAACTTAAAAGATTATGTGGTTATTATAGCAAAGAGGATACACCTGTTCCCATTCCGAACACAGAAGTTAAGCTCTTTAGCGCCGATGGTACTTGGGGGGCAGCCCCCTGGGAGAGTAGGACGTAGCCACGTAATCTTTTTTTACGTTCTCTTATATGGATATGTAGGAGAAAAAGATGGTTATTTAGATACCGTGAATGCATTAAATAGATTTAGAAAACTAAACATCGTATCTTATTGAATATACTAAAACTTCTTAAACTCGCTTAGGCTCAGACATAAGAAGTTTTTTTACGTATATTCAAGCGATACAATATAAGTTTTATTGAAATCTATTTAAAAGATTCACTAACATTTAAATAACCATCTTTTTTATGCTTAAGGAAACTATATCATTTTTGTTTTGTAGATAACGTATTGAAAAGGCTAGATTTAGAACTATTTTTAAGCAACAGATTCGTTAGACTTGTTGGCGCTATGAACGGAGTGAATTTTGAGAACGGAGCCTGGAAGGATCGTTGGCGACATGAGTCACCGCGTTAGCGAGTAGACGAATTTTTTTAGTATGTAAAACTTATAAAAAAAGATTAGGTGATTACTGGAAGAGATTAAGATATGAAAAAATAATACTAAGGTAGAACTTTGTGAAACATACTAAAACTTCTTAAACTCTCTTACGGTTAGACATAAAAGTTTTTTTAGGTATATTTCAAAATTTAAACCTAAGTATCATAGTAAAATATTAAAGAATAATTAGATGTAGATTAAATAAAAATGCTTTTTATTAAAATATGTAAAGGTGTTTTCCAATAATTTTGTAATAGGATATACTATACAATCATGTTAATTATTAGAGAATATTTTTGAAATTCAATTTTAATTTACAATATAGATTTAAAATATATAAATATAAAAAAAATATAATTTAAATGTCGTCTCTTGTGAAAAATAGCAAAAAAATGTATAAAAAAAATACTTTCTTTTTAATATATATTAATATACAATATGAATGTAAACATTACAAATTAAATAAAAAATTATGGGTTTTATTTAAAATTAAAAGGGAAGATCAGTGAAAAGCTGACGCAGCCCCCGCTACTGTAAGCAGTAACGAAACCTCAAAAACCACTGGGTAAATCTGGGAAGGTGAGGGAGTAGGATGACTGTGAGTCAGGATACCTGCCTATAATTTGAATAAGCTATTTCGGAGGGAGATTAGCATTATGATAACTGATGGATTATATCCTAAGATTATACATATCAAAAAACTCCTATAGGAGTTTTTTTTTGGAAGAAGAGGTATTTAATGATAAAAGAAGACAACATAATGGATAACTTAGAAACTAAAAGAAAAAAAGCATTTTTAATAGGTATAGTATTATTATGTTTATCTGTGTTACTTCTTATAATATCTGTTAATGTAGGAAGGGCAGATATTAAGATTATGGATGTTGTAAAAATTATTGTATCAAAGATAACATCAAGAAATGATATATTAAGTGGGATAAGTAAATCTAAGGTTGCTATTGTATGGGATATAAGGCTACCTAGAATTTTAGTAGCTTTATTAGTAGGAGGAGGACTTGCTGTATCAGGTGCAATATTTCAATCTCTTCTTATGAATCCTCTTGCAGATCCATATACTATAGGGGTTTCAACAGGAGCAGCATTTGGAGCAGTACTTTGTATATATATTAATATATTTATAATACAAACGCCTATGCCTATAATGCCATTTGCATTTATGGGAGCAATAGTAACGTTGCTTATAGTTATGAAAATAGCTAATATAGATGGTTATATGAGTTCATCTAATTTGATTATAGCGGGAATAATAGTGAGCTCTATATTATCAGCAGGTATAAGTTTCTTAAAAAGCACATCTGGAGAACAGGTTTTTGCCATTGTCTATTGGCTTATGGGGAGTCTTAACTCAAGAACATGGTCTCAAGTTATTGTAAGTTTACCTATTATTCTTATATGTACATTTGCATGCATATATTTTGCTGATGATTTGAATATATTAGCTTTTGGAGAAAAAGAAGCTAGGGCATTAGGTGTTAATACTAAAAGAACAAGAAATATATTTTTAATATGTGCATCTTTGATAACCGCTGTTTGTGTATCGGTTAGTGGAATAATAGGATTTATAGGTCTTGTAGTTCCACATATAGTTAGGTTTTCATTGACATCTGATAACAAATATCTTATACCAATATCATCTTTGCTAGGAGCTATATTACTTTTAATGGCAGATAATATATCAAGATCATTATTTAATATAGATATTCCTGTAGGAGTTATAACTACTTTGTTTGGAGGTCCGTTCTTTATATACATATTTACTAGTAAAAATAAGAGTATACAATAAATTCAGAGGGTGGTTATATGATTAAGGTTGAAGGTGTTAGCTTTAAATATAATGAAAAAAGTATATTGAATAATATAAGTTTAGATATAGATAAAGGAAAATTTTTATCTATAATAGGGCCAAATGGATCTGGTAAGACGACATTACTTAATTTATTGACTGGATACTTAAGTAATCATAAAGGAATTATTCAATATAAAGGTAAAAATATTTCAGATTATAGAGTAGAGGAATTATCACAAAATTTTGCAATAATTAATCAAAAAGGTGATATAAAATTTCCGTTTACATGTCTTGAAATAGTTATGATGGGAAGAAAGCCATTTTTAAAGAGGATTAATAAGCTTAGCCAAATAGATAAAAAAATAGTCTATAAAGCTATGGAAACAACAGACACTTTGAAGTTTGCAAATTCTCTTGTAACTAAGATTAGTGGAGGGGAATTTCAAAGGGTTATGATAGCAAAAGCATTGACTCAAGATCCAAAGGTTTTGTTTTTAGATGAGGCATTTTCGGCTATGGATATATCTCAAAAAATTAAATGTTTAAAGCTTATTAAAAGATTAGTAGAAACTAAGAATTTAACTGTCATATCTGTTATACATGATCTTAACTTAGCATATATGTTTAGTGATGAAGTGTGTGTGCTTAAAGAGGGAAAAGTTGTTGCTAAAGGACAAACTAAAGATGTAATGACTACTGATTTCATAGCACATGTATTTGATATAGAGGTAGACCAAATAGAGGATAAAGGATTTTTGATACGTGCTTAAAATTAATAATAATATATAAGGAGGAGATTTAAATGAGAATTAAAAAGTATTTGGCATTATTAGTAAGTATGATGCTTTTAGGGGGTATGTTAGCAGGATGCTCAAGTGCTGCTGGAACTGAAGAAAAGGAAGTTAAGAAAGATCCAAACAAGAAGGCTATTTTAGTTGTAAGTTTTGGTACAAGTTATGCAGATACTAGAAAGGTTACTATAGAAGCTTGTGAAGAAAAATTAGACAAGGCATTTCCTGATTATGAAATGAGAAGAGCTTTTACATCAAATATAATTATCAAAAAGCTTAAAGAAAGAGATGGTATAGAAGTAGATGAGCCAACTCAAGCTTTAGAAAAATTAAAAGCAGAAGGATTCAGTGAAGTTGTAGTTCAATCACTTCATGTTATGAATGGTGCTGAATACGATGATTTAACTGCAGTTGTAAATCAATATAAAGATGATTTTGATAAAATAAAAATGGGTTCTCCGTTACTTACTAGTGTTCAAGACTATAAAGATTTAGTAGAAGCTTTAAAAGTTCAAATAGGAGAATTAGAAGAAAATGAAGCTGTAGTATTCATGGGTCATGGAACTCATCACTATGCTAATGCAACTTATTCATGCTTAGATTATATGTTTGAAGACATGGGAGTTAATGCATATGTTGGAACAGTAGAGGGATATCCAACACTTGATAATGTTATAAATAAATTAAAGAAAAACAATATAGAAAAAGTTAAATTAATGCCATTAATGGTTGTTGCAGGAGATCATGCTAATAATGATATGGCAGGAGATGAAGAAGATTCTTGGAAGAGCGTATTAAAGAAAGAAGGATTTGTAGTTGAAACTTATTTACATGGTTTAGGAGAAAATGAAAAAGTACAAGATATGTACGTAAATCATGCAAAAGAAGCTATGAAAGAAGAAACTACAGAAGAATAATAACTTATAAAAATCATCAGTATTTACTGATGATTTTTATGCGTGGAGGTTAAATATGGTAAAATATAACATGAAGATATTATCTATAATGATTTGTTTTGCTAGTATACTTTTATTTACTGGATGTTCAGATACAACTCAAAATAATTCGGCAGATAATAAAGAATATAAAATAAGTTTTGTAGATGATGATCAAAAGCAAATAAATATTGCTGAACCAGCTAAAAAGATAATATCTCTTTATTCAGCACATACAGAAAATTTATACAAGTTAGGTATGGATGATGAAATAATAGGTGTTGGAAAAAGTGATATATATCCAGCTAAGGTGCTTGAAAAAAAGAAATTTGATTATAAAAATGCAGATCCTGAGAGTATAATTCTTGAAGAGCCCGATCTAGTTTTAATAAGACCTTTTATAAATAGATCTCGTCCAGATTTTGTACAGGCTTTAGAAAAAGCTGGGATTAATGTAGTATCACTATATCCTGAATCTTTTGATGAATTTGATGATTATATAAAAAAACTATCTTTTTTAACTGGGACTGAGGATAAAGCTAATGAGTTACTAAAGGATTTTTATGCAAAAATAGATGATGTAAAAGAAAAAACTAAAAATATAGATGATAAGGTAAATGTATATTTTGAATCATCAGAGCAAGATTACAAAACTGTAACTGTAGATTCAATGCCTGGTATGGCTATTGATATAGCAGGAGGAATTAATGTAGCAAGTGATGTAAAGCCTATAAAGGAAGGTAGTTCAATTGCTTCATATGGAACAGAGCGTATACTTGAAAAAGCTGATGATATAGATGTATTTGTATCTCAAAATGGAGTTATGAATGCAGGTGGAAACAAACACTCTATAACTATACGTCCAGGATTTGATACTATAAAGGCTATAAAAAATGACAGGGTGTACGTTATAAATCAGAAGATAATATCAAGCCCTACATTTAGATATTTAGATGGTATAAATGAAATGTGTAGAATGTTTTATCCTGAGATATTCGATGATTACTCTAAATATGATGTTGATGAAGACGTAACAAGAGAAGAGCTAGCTGAAATAGTAGTTAAATTCAAACATAAGCCTGTATTTGTTCCTACATCTAAGTACTACAGAAAAGATCATAAGGGACATACTTATGGAATGTTTGAAGATGTTGATATGAATGATGAAAAGATAAATTTTGTAGAAGCTGCAGTTACATCTGGATACATTGATGGATTTAAAGAAGACGATAAAGAATATTTTTATCCTAATAAGAAGGTTACAAGAGAAGAATTTGCAAAAGTATTATTTATTATGAGTGATATAAAACCTATTGATACTAAAATTAATATTTCTGATATAGCGGAAGTTGAAAATAAAAAAATAGTACAAATGATAATAGATAATAAGATTATGACCCTTAAAAACAATAAATTTAATCCTAAGGAATATGTTACAGGAAAAGATGTAGTAAAATCTCTAGATTTATTAAGTTCTATTAATTAATAAGGTGATGTTAATATGGATCAAATTATAAGAATTGAAAATGTTACAAAAAAATACGGTGACTTCTGTGCTGTCGATGATCTAAATTTAATTATAAAAAAAGGAAGTTTCTTTGGGCTATTAGGACCTAATGGTGCTGGAAAAACTACTCTTATAAATATGCTTATAGGTCTTTTGAAACCTGTAAGTGGAGAAATATATATAATGGATCAGAAGATGGAAAGAAATAATGTATTTTTAAAAAGACAAATAGGAATAGTTCCTCAGTACATGAACTTGGATAAGGATTTGACAGTAAAGGAGAATCTTATATTGTCAGCTAAACTATTCGGTATAACAGGAAAGCAAAGAGAAGAACAAATAGAAAGTTTACTAAATCATATGGATCTTAAAAAAGTAGAAAATAGAATGTCAAAAAAGCTATCTGGTGGAATGCAGAGAAAGCTTATGATAGCAAAGGCTTTAATACATGATCCAGAAATACTTTTTTTAGATGAACCTACTGTTGGAGTAGATTTAAACTCTAGAAGAAAAATATGGGATATATTGAAACTAATGAAAGATAGGGGAAAGACTATAATATTAACCACTCACTATATAGAAGAAGCTGAAAGTCTTTGTGATGAAATAGCTCTTATGGATAAGGGAAAAATATTTTATAAGGATACTAGTGATAATCTGAAAAGTAGTCTTGGTAGATATACAATAGAATATTTTGATGAAAATAAGGTCACTAGATATAGATATTTTGAAACAATAGATGATGCAAATAAATTCTCAAATGATATTAAAGAAAGTTTTATACTTAGAGATTTAAGTCTTGAAGATGTTTTTTATAATTTTACAAATAGGAAGGTAATTTAAATGGAAGTTGCAACTATTTTATGGAGAGAATTTATATTCTTTAAAAGGAAAGCATTTAGAATAACTGCTGGAGCTATTATGAGTCCTCTTCTTTATTTAATAGCATTTGGATGGGGTCTTGGAGATGGGGTTGTAGTAGAGGGCCATACATACATATACTTCATAATACCTGGTATAATCGCTCTATCAACTATGAATACAAGTTTTAATGCTGTAGCTATAAGAATTACAGTTGCAAAATTGCATGAGAGAAGCTTTGAATACTATATGACAGCACCTGTTAGAATGTATCTTTTAACACTTGGGTATATAATAGCGGGAGCTCTTAGAGGTCTGTATGCTGGTTTTTTAATACTTATGGTTTCTTATTTATTTGGAGTTAATATAAATGTAAATTTTATGTTTTTACTAGTATGTATTTTAAACAGTATGCTATTTTCTGCATTTGGATATGTAGCGGCTATGGTAATAGATAATCACTATGATATGAATAGATTTACAACTTTTGTTATAACTCCTATGTCATTTTTATGTGGAACATTCTTTTCGTTAGACAAAATGCCTGCTGTAGTTGAAAAAATTATAATGGTATTACCTCTTACTCATGTAACTAAGAGTCTAAGATCTATTGCGTTAACAGGTACGATTAATTACTCTTCAGTGTTAATCTTATTTATATATTTTACAGTATTTTTTTTAATGGGAATCTATGTGAGCTATAAAGAAATCAAGTAAAGGGAGGAATAGAAAATGAGCAAATTTTATGGAATAGGTACAGGACCAGGAGATAGTTCCTTACTTACAATTAAAGCGGTGAATACTTTAAAGGAGTTAGATATATTATATACTCCAGAGCCTAAAAAAGAAGGAAAGAGTTTAGCTTTATCTATAGTGCAAGAATACTTAAAAGAAGACCTTGAGATAAAGCAAAGACATTTTCCTATGAGCTTTGATGATTTAGAAAAAACTAAAGCATGGGATGAAATAGCTGTTGAAATAGAAAAGGATGTTAAGAATGGAAAAAATGTAGGATTTGTAACTCTTGGTGATCCTATGATATATAGTACATATGTATATTTACTTGAAAGAGTAAGAGATAAGGTTGAGGTTGAGACTATACCTGGTATATCATCTTTTTCAAATATAGCATCAAATCAAAACTTTCCATTAGTTATGGATAGAGAACCGTTAATAGTGGTTCCTTGCACTACTGATGAATCTAAACTTGATTATGCATTAGAAAATTACAGCTCTATAGTTCTTATGAAGGTTTACAAGAATTTTAAGGAGATAATAGAAAAGATTAAAAAGAATAACTTATTAGACCATGCTATTTTAGTTAGTAATTCTTCTTTGAATGAAGAAAAAGTATATACTAACTTAGCTGATTTAGATAAAGATAAAATATCTTATTTTTCTACTATATTAATTAATAAGGAAGAAAAGCGTGTAGGATAAAGCGAAAATTTATTAAAAAATATATTTGTGTTATACAAAAAAAGATGAGCATTAAAATACCGTTACTTGATTCAAAAAAGTAACTAACATTTTAATACTCATCTTTTTTAAGTCGGATTTTAATATGAAAATTTAATATGTATATACTAGTGAGACTGTTGTTAAAGATTTTTATAATAATTTTTAAGGTGTTTTTAATATAAAAAATATCATTCAATATTGTATAATATTATAGGAACAATATTAGGATGGTGATGACGTGAAGGCTAAAAGTAAGTTGAGTGTAAGAAATTTAATAACTTATTCTATATCTAATTTCAAACATAATTTTTGGGGATATATAGGTTTTGAATCAATATATAAAGGCATTACTAGTTTTTTAATTATTCCGTTTATGTTAATGATTTTGAATCATTTTATACATAATAATGGATTTGATGTGATTACTAATAAACAGATACTTAATTTTGGACTTAGTAAGCAGGGTATGATGGCTATGTTTATTATGGGAGTAGTATCTTTTTTTATTGTGTTTATAGAACAAATTGGTCTGGTTATTATTTCTTATCAATCTCATTTTAATAGAAAAATATCTACTAAAGATACTTTTATGTATAGCATAAAAAATATACCAGCTATAATGAGTTTGGGATCAGTCCAGATACTATTGTATTTATTATTTATTATACCGTTCTCAAATTTAGGAGTAAGATCAAATTTTATAAAAAATATACAAATACCAAAATTTATTGAGGATACATTGTTTAAATCGTTGAATGGAAGCTTACTTATAGTATTTATTACATTAGTAGTAACATATTTTGTTGTAAGTTGGATATTTGCACTACATTGTACTATATTAGAAAAAAAGAGTTTTTCAGATTCAATTAAGAAAAGTAAAAATCTAGTTAAAGGATATTTTTTTAAAATTCTATTTACTATATTTATATTAAATATATTGGTTGGTATAATTTCATTTATAATTGTTATCATTTATGTAACTGTATTAATAATGATTATAGAACTTATTGATAACAATTCTATAGCAATTCCATTAGTTGCATTTATATCTGTAATATCAACTGGAGTTTCTGTATTTATATCATTGATTGTAGCTCCTTTGAACACATTGATGATAACATGCTTTTATTTTGATATAAGAAGTATTAAAGAAAATGAAGAGTTATCTCCTATTGAGATGGAAGAATCAAGTCTTGAAAATAGTTTTGAAAAAATACTTTATAAAAATAGAAAAAAGTTAATATTGTTAAGTACTATAATTGTAGCAGTATCTACTATTGATATAAGTTACCAAATATATGATTCATTAAATGAAAAGTATAATATTCAAATAACAGCACATAGAGGAAGTTCTATTAAGGCCCCTGAGAATACTTTAAGTGCTATAAAGTATGCTATAGAGGATAAGGCTGATTATGCAGAGATAGATGTTCAAGAAACGAAAGATGGTAAGGTTGTACTTATTCATGATAAAAGTATAGAAAGAGTAACTGGTATTGATAAAAATATATGGGAAATAGATTATGAGGATTTGAAAGATTTAGATGCAGGAAGCTGGTATTCTAATGAATTTAAGGAAGAAAATATACCTTTGCTGGAAGATGTGATAAAAGCTAGCAAAAATAAAATAAAGCTAAACATAGAAATAAAGATAAATGGTCACGAAAAAAATTTGGTTGAGAATGTAGTTAAAATAATAGAAAAAAACAATTTGGTGGATAAATGTGTAGTAACTTCTATAACTTACAATGTTCTTGAGCAAGTGGAAAAATTGAATCCACAAATAAAAACTGGATATATAGTATATATGTCTGTTGGAGATATATCTGAATTAGATGTTGATTTTTATAGTATGGAATCGTCTAGGGTTACTCCTAAGATTATAAAAAGCATACATGATAAGAATAAGCAGATACATGTATGGACTGTTAATACGGATGAAGATATAGAAAAGTTTAATGCATTAAAAGTAGACAATATAATAACTGACTATCCTGAACGAGTTAGAAAAATAATATATAAAACATCAAAGGATGATGAAAATTTAGATAAGATATTAAATAATATATTTTATTGATATATTTAACTATTAACTAAATAAAAAAATAGGATATAATCAATATATCCTATTTTTTATAACGAATAGGAAATTATATTCCTTTTTAATTTGTGGATAAATATAAATTTCGTTATGAGTTTCAAAAAAGTTTACGTCTAAGATTCTTTTAAAGAAGAACTTTTTTATTTATATTTAAAAAATGTAATAAAATGGTATATAATTGAAACTAGAAATGTTTATATAGCATTTGATATAAAAGGAGATGAAACAATGAAGATAAGAAACAAAAAAAAATCCATCAAAGCTGTATTGTTTCCAATAATAATTGCAGCTATATTAATACCTTTAATAGCCTCATCGATTTTATCATATACAAAATCTAATAAGATTATAAAAGAGAGGTTGATAAAAAGTTCTGATGAAATTACACAAGAGATAGATGTAAATTTGGAGGAATTTTTCATAGGACTTGAAAATACACTGGATGTTATAGCTAATAATCAAAATTTTATAGATTTAGTAAAAGTAGAAGATGGTATTATAGATGGAAATTTAACTAGTAAAGAAGATATAGAGTATGTAACAAAAGAGATTTTAGATGACATAACTAAAAGTAATGATAAGTTTTTATCTACGTACATAGGAACTAAGAATAAAAGGATGTTTGCAGATTTAGGTAATGCTATGTCTGATAATCCATCATATGACCCAACTTCAAGAGGGTGGTATAAAGAAGCTGTTAAGAATAATGGAGAAATAGTATATACAGACCCCTATATAGATGCAAATACTAAAAAACTTAATTTTACAATATGTAAGGCGTTGAAAGATTCAAATGGGCAGATAATGGGAGTTGTAGGAATAGATGTTGATTTAGAAGGCTTTGCTAAAAAATATGGAAATATGAAATTGGGTAAAACTGGTTATATATTTATCATAAGTAATGATGGAAAGTTTGTAGTAAATAAGGATGAAAAAACGATAGGTAAGAATCTAAGTGAAGAAGATAAAAATTTATTTATTTCAGAAACAGGAAGCAAAATAGATGAAGATAATTTTATGTATTCTATGAAAAATGAAAGAACTGGTTGGACAATAGGTATCAATTTTTCTAAAGATGAAATAAAAGAAGAAGTAGATATTATTAAAAATGCATCTATATTAATACTTTTAATATCTGTTATAGTAGCTCTAATCTTGGCTAATATAATAAGCAATATGATAACAAAGCCTCTAAAAAAATTAGAAGATGCAATTACAAGAGCTAGTACTGGTGACTTTAGCCAAGAAATAAATATTAATACTAATGATGAATTTGGTCATATAGGAACCTGCTTCAACGATATGATTATAAGTTTAAAAAATCTTTTAAATGAAATAAAACTTTCTTCTGAAATGGTATATAAAACTTCTAATGATATAGAGGAGATGTCTAATATAACTGAGAATAGCACAAATCAAATAGCTTATGCTATTGAGGAAATAGCAGGTAGCAATAATCAACAGGCAAAGGATACAGAGCAAGGAAGTCAAAAGGCAAATAATTTATCAAATAGTATAACATCAATATCAAATGAAATAACTGATATAAATGCTAAATTTGAAGAAACTGTATGTTTAAATAAATCGGGTATACAAATTGTAAAAGATCTTACAGATAAAACTAAACAGACGATTGACAATAGTAGAGAACTAGATTTGGCTATAAAGGATATGGAAGAGAGTTCAAAAGAAATAAGCAATATAATAGAGGCGATAAATGCAATTGCTAGTCAAACAAATTTATTAGCACTTAATGCTTCTATTGAAGCTGCAAGAGCGGGTGAAGCTGGTAAAGGATTTGCAGTAGTTGCAGATGAAATAAGAAAGTTATCAGAGGAAACAACTGGAGCTTCTTATAAAATAGGAGAGTTAATAAAAAAAATACAAGAAAAATCTAATATATCTGTTAAAAGTATAGAGAATGTATCTCAGACTTTACAACAGCAACAAGAATCTGTAGTAGAGACTAGAGATATATTCGATAAAATATCATACGATATATCAAATATATCAAATGATATAAGCAATGTTAAAAATTTAAATAATGATATGATAAATAGTAAAGAAGATATAGTTCTATCTATAAACAATATATCAGAGCTAGCACAGGAAACATGTGCTTCAACAGAAGAAGTTTCGGCTAGCACACAGCAGACATTAGCTATTGTAGAAAATATGGTTAAAAGTTCTGATGAACTTAAATTATTATCAGATAAATTAAAGGATGAAGTCGGAAAGTTTAAAACTGAATAAAAGTATTGAAACCTCAGATTAGAAATAATCTGAGGTTTTTTTATGAAATTATATAGTGTCTAATAGAAAAATAAAGCTTATTGAAATAACGTTAATTACTTAATATTTTTATAAAACTAGTAGATTCTGCCTTATAAAATATCCTAAAACTTCTAAACTCACTGTGTTCAGACAACGAAGTTTCTTGACGGACATTTTAGCAGCACAATCTAAGTTTTATTGAAAAATATTAATTAAAATTATCTAACATTTCAATAAGCTTCATTTTTAGGTTAGGGGTTTAATAAATTGTTGTTGCAAAAAACATTATAAGGGAATATAATGAATATATAAACATATGAATAACTATTCATATATATAAGGAGGATGTTATGAATAAGGAAATACAGACTTGTACTTGTAATGTTATACATGAAGATATAATTGAAAATGCTAGAAGTAAAATGCCTGAAGAAGAGACGTTGTATGATGTGGCTGAGCTTTTTAAGGTGTTTGGAGATACAACTAGAATAAAGATAATATACGCATTATTTATGTCGGAGATGTGCGTATGTGATATAGCTACTCTTTTAGGAATGACTCAATCAGCTATATCTCATCAACTAAGAGTTTTAAAAAATGCAAGACTTGTGAAATTTAGAAAAGAAGGTAAGGTAGCTTATTATTCTCTTGATGATGATCACGTTAAACAGATATTCGATACTGGTCTTGCTCATATAAATCATAGATAATCACAATACCAAAATATATATTAAGGAAGAAGGGATACTATGTGTAAAGATAAATGCTGCTCTAATAAACATGAAAATGAACACTCTCATGATCATTCTCATGACAATTGCTGTAGTTCTCATAATCATCAAGATTCTTATGATGAGTGCTGCAGTTCTCATGATCACGAAGATTCTCATGGTGATTGCTGTAGTTGTCATCATGAAGATAACCATATAGAAAATAATGAAATGTGTGAATCGGAAGATAATGAAATCTTAGTTATGAAGTTAAAAGGGTTAAATTGTGCAAGTTGTGCTGGCAAAATAGAAGAAAAAATTAAAAATTTAGATTCAGTAATAGATATGAATTTAAATTTCACTACTTCTATATTAAAAATTAAATTTGATGGGAATAAAGATAAACTAATTAAAACTGTAATTAATTTAGTAACAGAGCTTGAACCAGATGTTGAATGTATAGTAGATACTGGTAGATACATAACAAAAAAGTATTTACTTGAAGGATTAAATTGTGCAAGTTGCGCTGGTAAAATAGAGAAAATAGTAAGTAATCTAGATGAAGTTTATGAGTTGAAATTAAACTTTGCATTATCTACTTTAGAAATTAAGGTAGATAAAAATACTCAAGATATAACAAAAAAAATAAATGATATAGTTACTGAACTGGAGCCAGATGTTAAAGTAATTGATAAAGATTATAAGCAAGAGACTAAAAAAACTAAGAATACTTTGACATTAAGAATGTTAATATCTATAGCTTTTTTAACACTAGGATTTATATTAAAAACATCTAAAACTGGATTTGAATATATACCTTTTGTTTTATCATATGTAATAATAGGATATGACATAATAAATAGATCTTTAAAAAATATAAAACGTGGTGAAGTATTTGATGAAAACTTCTTAATGGCTATAGCTTCTGCAAGTTCAATGTTTTTAGGTGAATATCCTGAAGGTATAATGGTTATGTTATTGTACCAAGTCGGTGAATATTTCCAAGGGAAAGCAGTTGAATCTTCAAGAAAATCAATAGCTTCACTTATGGATATTAGACCAGACTATGCAAATATAACTATTGGAAATAAAGTTAAAAAAGTAAATCCAGAAGATATTAAATTAGGGGATATAATAGTTATTAAACCTGGTGAAAAAGTACCTCTTGATGGAGTTGTTGTAAAAGGGATATCTTCTTTAGATACTAAAGCTTTAACTGGAGAAACTGATCCTAGGTTTGTAAAAGAAAACGAAGAAGTTTTAAGTGGATCTTTGAATTTAGATGGATTGATTGAAGTCAAAGTAACTAAAACTTTTGGAGAATCTACTGTAAGTAAAATATTAGATTTAGTGGAGAATGCAAGTTCTAAAAAGGCTAAGACAGAACTTAGGATAACTAGGTTTGCTAAAATATATACACCAATAGTGGTTTTAATAGGTTTTTTAACTTCAGTAGTACCACCTTTATTATTTAATCAAGATTTTTCCACTTGGATATTAAGGGGAGCGACTTTCTTAGTTGTATCTTGTCCTTGTGCTCTAGTAATATCTATACCTATGACTTATTTTGCAGGTATTGGAGCATCTTCTAAAAATGGAATATTGATAAAAGGTGGGAATTATTTAGAAGTACTATCTAACTCTAAATATCTAGTATTAGACAAAACAGGTACATTAACTAAGGGGAATTTTAAAGTAAACAATATTAAAACTTTTAATGAATTTAGTGAAGGTGAGGTTTTAAAATTTGCAGCTTATGCAGAAAGTTTCTCTACTCATCCAATAGCTAAATCTATAGTAAAGGAATTTAAAAATGAGATTAACCAAAATATTATAAAAGAATATACAGAAATTAAAGGAAAAGGTATAAAGGCTTTAGTAGAAAATAAAGAAATTTTATGTGGTAACTTTAATTTTATAAATAGTGAGATTAAAAATGCTAAAGAAACTAGTGAAAATGGAACTATAGTATATATTAGTGTAAATAATACTTTTGCTGGATATATAGTTATTAAAGATGAAATTAAAGAAACTTCTAATGAAGCAATTGAAAGCTTAAACAAATTAGATGTAACTATGCTGACAGGCGATAGAAAAAGTACCGCAAAAGAAGTAGCAGATAAAGTTGGTATCAAAAACTATAAATATGAATTACTTCCTGATGATAAGGTAAGTGAGGTTGAAAAACTATTATTAAATAAAGAAGATAGAGAGAGCTTATTATTTGTTGGTGATGGTATAAATGATGCACCAGTTTTAGCCAGAGCAGATGTAGGTATAGCCATGGGTGGTGTAGGATCAGATGCAGCAATAGAAGCAGCAGATATGATAATAATGGATGATGATTTAAGAAAAATAAAAAAATCTATAGATATAGCTAACAAAACTAAAAAAATAGTAAATCAAAATATATTCTTATCTTTATCTATTAAATTTATAATAATGGTCTTTGCATTCTTTGGTTTAGCACCAATGTGGTTAGCAGTTTTAGGAGACGTTGGAGTTGCTCTTTTAGCTGTATTTAATGCAATGAGAGTTTTAAAAATATAGTAGTTACTTTAAATAGTATAAGTGTGGTAAAACTGAGATAGCCTTTAGGCTATCTCGTTTTTTTATCTATTTCTTTACTAGATAAATTATTATGAGATGGAATAAAAGGATGATATTCTGAAGATCTTAAAGGATCCATGTAATCTAAATCATACTCTGAATCATCTTTCATTTTAAAAGGCATAACTGTATTTGTTAAAGGTCTAACTGGTGTTTTAGGATCTTTGCTATTGTAATCTTCATCTATTCTGTCTTCTGGATTTTTATGAGACATAATCAAACCTCCTTAATTTTTATATAAATTCTTATTCATATTTTTTCTTTATTCAACTAAAAATACACATGGAAAAAAATAAAAAGTAAAAAAATAAGAAAAAGTGTTGACGGATGTTTTAAAAGGTGATATATTATTAATTGTCCGAAAGACACGGACGAAAAATGAACTTTGAAAATTAAACAGTAGGTTATAAATAAATCACAAACAGTGATTTTCGGAAACAAAACATAAAGTCAGTTACTGAGTACTGACAAACTTTTATTTAAGAGTTTGATCCTGGCTCAGGATGAACGCTGGCGGCGTGCCTAACACATGCAAGTCGAGCGGAAATTAAGAAGCTTGCTTCTTAATTTTAGCGGCGGACGGGTGAGTAACGCGTGGGTAACCTGCCCTATACACACGGATAACATATCGAAAGATATGCTAATACGAGATAATACATTTTTAAGGCATCTTAAAAATGTCAAAGATTTTATCGGTGTAGGATGGACCCGCGTCCCATTAGCTAGTTGGTGAGGTAAAAGCTTACCAAGGCGACGATGGGTAGCCGACCTGAGAGGGTGATCGGCCACACTGGAACTGAGACACGGTCCAGACTCCTACGGGAGGCAGCAGTGGGGAATATTGCACAATGGGGGAAACCCTGATGCAGCAACGCCGCGTGAGCGATGAAGGCCTTCGGGTCGTAAAGCTCTGTCCTAAGGGAAGATAATGACGGTACCTTAGGAGGAAGCCCCGGCTAACTACGTGCCAGCAGCCGCGGTAATACGTAGGGGGCAAGCGTTATCCGGAATAACTGGGCGTAAAGGGTGCGTAGGCGGCCCTGCAAGTCAGAAGTGAAAGGCTACGGCTCAACCGTAGTAAGCTTTTGAAACTGTAGGGCTTGAGTGCAGGAGAGGAGAGTAGAATTCCTAGTGTAGCGGTGAAATGCGTAGATATTAGGAGGAATACCAGTTGCGAAGGCGGCTCTCTGGACTGTAACTGACGCTGAGGCACGAAAGCGTGGGGAGCGAACAGGATTAGATACCCTGGTAGTCCACGCCGTAAACGATGAGTGCTAGGTGTCGGGGGTTACCCCCCTCGGTGCCGCAGCTAACGCATTAAGCACTCCGCCTGGGGAGTACGCTCGCAAGAGTGAAACTCAAAGGAATTGACGGGGACCCGCACAAGTAGCGGAGCATGTGGTTTAATTCGAAGCAACGCGAAGAACCTTACCTAAGCTTGACATCCCTCAGACCGCTTCTTAATCGAAGCTTTCCCTTCGGGGACTGAGGTGACAGGTGGTGCATGGTTGTCGTCAGCTCGTGTCGTGAGATGTTGGGTTAAGTCCCGCAACGAGCGCAACCCTTATCTTTAGTTGCCAGCATTTCGGATGGGCACTCTAGAGAGACTGCCGAGGATAACTCGGAGGAAGGTGGGGATGACGTCAAATCATCATGCCCCTTATGCTTAGGGCTACACACGTGCTACAATGGCTAGTACAGAGAGTTGCGAAACCGCGAGGTCAAGCTAATCTCTTAAAGCTAGTCTCAGTTCGGATTGCAGGCTGAAACTCGCCTGCATGAAGCTGGAGTTACTAGTAATCGCGAATCAGAATGTCGCGGTGAATGCGTTCCCGGGTCTTGTACACACCGCCCGTCACACCACGGAAGTTGGGGGCGCCCGAAGTCAGATATCCAACCGTAAGGAGGAATCTGCCGAAGGTGAAATCAATGACTGGGGTGAAGTCGTAACAAGGTAGCCGTATCGGAAGGTGCGGCTGGATCACCTCCTTTCTAAGGAGAAATAACCTACTGTTTAATTTTGAGAGTTTATTAAAACTCTTTAAAGCACAATATGGGGGCGTAGCTCAGTTGGGAGAGCACTTGCCTTGCAAGCAAGGGGTCAGGAGTTCGACTCTCCTCGTCTCCACCATTTTGATGAAATTTAAAGATTTCATCATTAGTTATGCTAAAAATAAAATAGTACTTTGATCGACAATTTTTTTTTGTAAAATTGTTGATGGAATACTTAAGTCTTCGCAATCGCGAATGGCATAGTACTTTGAAAATTGAACAGATTTAAATAAATTTAGGTTAAGTTATTAAGGGCGTAGGGCGGATGCCTTGGCACCAAGAGCCGATGAAGGACGTGGTAAGCTGCGATAAGCTTCGGGGAGATGCAAGCAATCTTTGATCCGGAGATTTCCGAATGGGGAAACCCACCTAGAGTAATGTCTAGGTATTCTTAGATGAATTCATAGTCTAAGAAGGGGAACCGGGGGAACTGAAACATCTAAGTACCCCGAGGAGGAGAAAGAAAAATCGATTCCCTGAGTAGCGGCGAGCGAAAGGGGATTAGCCCAAACCTATGAAGTTTTCTTCATAGGGGTTGCGGATATGCTTGTTAAGATGGAGGTATTGTAGTCGAAGAGGTTTGGAAAGACCCACCGTAGAAGGTAATAGTCCTGTAGATTAAACGAGAAGACCATCAAGCGTACTCCAGAGTACCACGGGACACGTGAAACCCTGTGGGAAGCTGGGGGGACCACCCCCCAAGGCTAAATACTCCTTGGTGACCGATAGCGTATAGTACCGTGAGGGAAAGGTGAAAAGAACCCCGGAAGGGGAGTGAAATAGAACCTGAAACCCTATGCCTACAAGCTGTGGGAGCACATTATTAGTGTGACCACGTACTTTTTGTAGAACGGGCCAACGAGTTACGATAAGTAGCAAGGTTAAGGACTTAGGGTCTGGAGCCGTAGCGAAAGCGAGTCTTAACTGGGCGATTCAGTTACTTGTCGTAGACCCGAAACCGAGCGACCTACCCATGGCCAGGATGAAGCGAAAGTAAAATTTCGTGGAGGTCCGAACCCACGCACGTTGAAAAGTGCGGGGATGAGCTGTGGGTAGAGGTGAAATTCCAATCGAGCTCGGAGATAGCTGGTTCTCCCCGAAATAGCTTTAGGGCTAGCCTCAAGCTTAGAGATGAGGAGGTAGAGCACTGAATGTCCTAGGGGCCCTATGGGTTACCGAAGACTATCAAACTCCGAATGCCTTTATCTTTTGCTTGGGAGTCAGACTGTGGGTGATAAGATTCATAGTCGAGAGGGAAACAGCCCAGACCGTCAGCTAAGGTCCCTAAATGTAAGTTAAGTGGTAAAGGATGTGGGATTGCACAGACAACCAGGATGTTGGCTTAGAAGCAGCCATTCATTCAAAGAGTGCGTAATAGCTCACTGGTCGAGTGATCCTGCGCCGAAAATTATCGGGGCTAAAACTTACTACCGAAGCTACGGCATTGACTTTGTCAATGGGTAGGGGAGCATTCACTGCGGGTTGAAGCTAGACCGGAAGGACTAGTGGACTGCAGTGAAGAGAGAATGTTGGCATGAGTAGCGAGACGTAGGTGAGAATCCTACGGGCCGAAAACCCAAGGTTTCCTGAGGAAGGTTCGTCCGCTCAGGGTTAGTCGGGACCTAAGCCGAGGCCGAAAGGCGTAGGTGATGGACAACAGGTTGAGATTCCTGTACTACCGATAATCGTTTGAAGAATGGGGTGACACAGAAGGATAGGCTATCCTACTATTGGATGTAGGTCCAAGCATTAAGGGAGCACTGATAGGCAAATCCGTCGGTGCAATTCTGAGGTGTGATGGGGAGCGAAATTAAGTAGCGAAGTAGTCGATTTCATGCTGTCAAGAAAAGCCTCTACTGAGATTAAAGGTACCCGTACCGCAAACCGACACAGGTGGGTGAGAAGAGAATTCTAAGGCTAGCGAGAGAACTTTTGTTAAGGAACTCGGCAAAATGACCCCGTAACTTAGGGATAAGGGGTGCCTCATTAGGGTGTATGCCCGAAGAGGCCGCAGAGAATAGGCCCAAGCGACTGTTTACCAAAAACATAGGTTTCTGCTAAGTCGAAAGACGATGTATAGGAGCTGACGCCTGCCCGGTGCTGGAAGGTTAAGGGGATGTGTTAGACGCAAGTCGAAGCATTGAACTTAAGCCCCAGTAAACGGCGGCCGTAACTATAACGGTCCTAAGGTAGCGAAATTCCTTGTCGGGTAAGTTCCGACCCGCACGAAAGGCGTAACGATTTGGGCACTGTCTCAACAAAAGACTCGGTGAAATTGTAATTCCGGTGAAGATGCCGGATACCTGCGACAGGACGGAAAGACCCCATGGAGCTTTACTGTAGCCTGGCATTGGATTTCGATATTACATGTACAGGATAGGTGGGAGACTGAGATACGAGAACGCCAGTTTTCGTGGAGTCACCCTTGGGATACCACCCTTGTAATATTGAGATTCTAACCATAGACCATGAATCTGGTCTTGGGACACTGTCAGGTGGACAGTTTGACTGGGGCGGTCGCCTCCCAAAATGTAACGGAGGCGCCCAAAGGTTCCCTCAGCACGGTCGGAAATCGTGCGAAGAGTGCAAAGGCAAAAGGGAGCTTGATTGCAAGACATACAGGTCGAGCAAGGACGAAAGTCGGGCTTAGTGATCCGGTGGTTCCGCGTGGAAGGGCCATCGCTCAACGGATAAAAGCTACCCTGGGGATAACAGGCTTATCTCCCCCAAGAGTCCACATCGACGGGGAGGTTTGGCACCTCGATGTCGGCTCATCACATCCTGGGGCTGTAGTAGGTCCCAAGGGTTGGGCTGTTCGCCCATTAAAGTGGTACGCGAGCTGGGTTCAGAACGTCGTGAGACAGTTCGGTCCCTATCCGTCGCAGGCGTAGGAAATTTGAGAGGAGCTGTCCTTAGTACGAGAGGACCGGGATGGACATACCTCTGGTGCACCAGTTGTCACGCCAGTGGCATAGCTGGGTAGCTATGTATGGAATGGATAAGCGCTGAAAGCATCTAAGCGCGAAGCCAACCTCAAGATAAGATTTCCCATCTTTATGAGTAAGATCCCAGGAAGACTACCTGGTTGATAGGTTCAAGGTGTAAGCTCAGTAATGAGTTCAGCTGATGAATACTAATAGATCGAGGACTTAACCTTTTATTAAATCTGGTCAATTTTGAAAGTATTAATTTTTAATAAAATCAATACTAGCTTTACAATAGGATAAGATTATGTGGTTATTACAGCAAAGAGGATACACCTGTTCCCATTCCGAACACAGAAGTTAAGCTCTTTAGCGCCGATGGTACTTGGGGGGCAGCCCCCTGGGAGAGTAGGACGTAGCCACGTAATCTTTTTTTATGCGTTTTTTGTTGTTAATTGAAAAAGATGATTATTTAAATACCGTGAATTCATTAAATAGATTTATAGAACTAAGTATTGTATTTTATTAAATATACTAAAACTTCTTAAACTCGCTTAGGCTCAGACATAAGAAGTTTTTTTACGTATATTCAAACGATACAACACAAGTTTTATTGAAATCTATTTAAAAAATTCACTAACATTTAAATAACCATCTTTTTTAGTATGTAGATATATAAATAAAGTTGATGTCTATAATAAAAATCTTACATGTCTACTTAAAGAGTTTGAGATACGAAAAAATAATACTAAGGCTAAATATACTAAAACTTCTTGAACTCCTTTACGGTCAGACATAAGAAGTTTTTTAACGTATGTTTCAACGCCTCAACCTAAGTATTATAGTAAAATATCAAATCAAAAGTAGCTAACATTTTAATAAGGCTCATTTTTAGTATATAAAAGTGAAATAAAGCTAACGCTTATAAAAAAAGATTACGTGATTATGGTAAGAGATGAAGATATAAAAACAGCTAAAATGTTTACAAGATTATAGTGATTATACATGAAACAGAATGAAATGGGGTAAGATCAAATTTTAAAATATAGTGATACTACCATTAAAACTAGCTATAAAAATGTTAGTGAATGTTTTTAGATATTTTGATTAATATAACTTAGTTTTTGGCGTTTAATAATTCGTTAAGAAATTTGCGTGTCTGACCGTATGGAGTTCGTAAATTTTAGAATTATTAATAAGACAGAAGCTTAGTTATATTCAAATATCGTTACATTAGCGGTATTTTTGTAGCTAGTTTTTCATAACCCACCAACTAAGAAAAAAGATAAAAAAGAACCTAGATTTCATTTATACGAAACCTAGGTCCTTTTTACGAGCTACACTTACAACTATTTTTGAGCAACGGAGTCCGGTAGGGATCGTTGGCGACATGAGTCAGTTCGTAGCGACTAGACGAATTTTTATATAGAGTATATATCTGAAAACTCTATATTTATTTTTTCTATATACTTATCTTTTACATAAACTGAATCTACTTTATTTATATTATCTACAGTAGTTACAGGAAGTTTTATTATGAATTCACTGCCATATCCATAATCACTTTTAACATCTATAGAGCCATTATGCATGTCTATTAGAGATTTTACAAGTGATAGACCTATACCGCTTCCTTCTCTATTTCTAGTTAGAGATTTATCCACCTGTCTAAATCTATCGAATATTATTTTTAATTTATCTTTCGGGATACCAATTCCTGTGTCCTTTATAGATATAGTTACATATTCTTCTTCGATTAATAAATCAACTATAATCGAATCTCCTGAATCTGTGAACTTAATTGCATTAGATAGGAGATTAAGAATAATTCTTTCTATAGCATTTGGATCTACAGCCATTATTTTTTCTTCAACATTTGTATCAAATATTAAAGATATTTGCTTGTTTTTTATATATTCGCTTACAGATAGAGTTATATTTTCTACAAGACTTACTATATTATGATTTTGAAGCTCTATATTAAAATAACCACAGTCTAGTTTTGTTATATCTATAAGATTGTTTACTAGTCTTAGCATTCTATAACAGTTTTGTTTTAAGATATTTATGTGGTGACTTGTATTACTTGAGGTACAAACTAATTGATCATTTTTCAAATTACTTTCTATTAATTGAGTTATAGAAAAAATTAAATTAAGAGGTGTTTTAAGTTCATGAGATAAATTTGAAAAAAATTCAGTTTTCAATTTATCGTATTCAAGAGCCTGTTTCAGTCTTTTTTCCTCTTCTAGTATTTTATTTTTAAGTTTTTCAGCTTTTCTTTTTTCTATTAAATCATTGACTACGGCAACTGTATAATTTTTATCATCGGATGATGGGTATGCACACACTTCTATATCTATAAGCTCACCATCAGAAGTTATACCTAATTCTTCTATATAAGGTGAATATATATTTTTCTGTTGATCTTCTAACCTTTCTTTTATTTTTTCATGAAAATCTTTGTGTATATAATTGTATAAAGATGTATTTCTTATAGAATCTAAATCTTTATATCTAAACAATTTTAAAAATGCAGAATTGGCAAATAGTATATTACCTTTATCGTGAACTAATATTCCAAATGGTAAAAACTCAATCAAATTTTTATAGTCCTCTGTGCTTGATTTGAGTATTTTTTGTAGCTTTTTAATTTTATTTATATTTACAAGAAGTATAAATATTACAAGAATTAAAAGTAATATTATATAAACCGCGAATGCATATATCATATCTTTAGATATACTATAAAAATTAGATGGTTTGTTTTTGATTTTAGATCCAAGTGGCAAATTATTTATTGGTATATTAAATTTAGTTAATTGATTATAATCAAACATGTATTTATTTTTATTAGATACCTTATGAACATCGTACTTAGGATTTTTCATTATTTTTAGAGCAAACCTTCCTGACGTATTTCCTAAATCATATGCATCACATAAAGATCCTCCAATTATACCTGTGCTTATCATGCTGCTCCAAAAGGAATATGAAGGTATATTTTTTTTATTAGAAGCAAATTGAATTAAATTATTCATATAGTAATTATCATTATTGTCAGTTTTGAATTCAGTAAGAGTTATGAGGGTTAAATCAGGCTTTAGAGTATTCATCTTATCTAATACTTTGTTTATATTAGATTCATAATAAATTAATATATCTACACCCTTATCTTTATAATATTTTTTTTGATTATTCAACAACTTCATATAGTGAGAGCTTAATAACTTAGGGTCAACAGGTATAAATATTGTATTATTTGGATGAATTTTATTAGCTAAATTTAAAGTTTTTTCTATATCTATTGATTGTTCAACTACATAAAATCTTTTGTTAGATTGTATTTTATTAAGGATACTAGGTTCATTAATTCCACAAAAAAGTATTGGAGAATTTTCAAATAAGTTATCTCCATATTTTTCGAAAAAATAATAAGCATCTTCATCTGTAGCTATTATGATATCGAAATTATAGTTTTTAAATTTATATTTATATAGATTATATAGAGTATCGAAATATTTGTGATCTGGTTTTATTTGAATATCCATATTTTCTACATGAATTATATTATTTTTACCTCTTAAATTTGAATAAATACCTCTTACAACATCATGAGTATAAGGTATAGACATATTTTGGGAATTGATAATTAATATATGATTCATCTTTTCTTCTGCAAAAGAGTAAAAATTACATAAAAATAACATGTTACTTAATAGTATAGATATAAAAAGACACCAAAATTTGTTTTTATTAGTCATAAAAAAATCTCCTTTTATGTGAAAAAATACATAAATATACAGTTCTACATAAAAAAATATATACCTTCGATGAAAAAAGTATAGTTTTGTCGATTAGAAATAAAATTAAAAAAGAGTTGACAGAATAAAAAAAAGATAATACTATAATAGTGTAGTAGTTAATTAGTGCACTGTTTCTTTACGGAAGCAATTAGGAGGGTTTTAAATGGAATTTGACAATAGTAAACCTATATATATTCAGATAATAGAAGATATAAAAAAGAGGTTGATTAGAGGAGAGATAAAACTAGGAGATAAAATACCTTCTCAAAGAGAACTTGCAAAAGATATAAAGGTTAATCCTAATACAGTTCAAAGAGCATATAGGGAGATGGAGAGTATGGGTTTAGTAAAGACATTAAGAGGTCAAGGTACATTTATATCTGATCAGGAACAACTTTTAAATCAAATAAAAAAGGAAATGGCAAGTGAAGTTCTTATTAAATTTGTTGAAGAAATGAGATCTTTAGGAATTAAAGATGATGAAACAATAAAATTAATAAAATCATGGCAGGAAAAAATATAAGGAGTGATAATAATGATAGAATTTATAGACGTTAATAAAACTTTCAAAAAAGTAAAAGCATTAGATAATTTTAACTTAAAAATAGAACCTGGAAAAATAATAGGTTTATTAGGGCCTAATGGATCAGGGAAATCAACTTCACTAAAAATGATTGCAGGACTTAATAAACCAGATAGTGGTAAAGTATTAATAGATGGAGATGAGCCTTGTATAAATACTAAAGAAGATATTGCTTATCTTCCTGAAATAGATTATTTATATTCTAACATGAATATAAAACAAATATCGGATTTTATATCTTCGTTTTATTCTGATTGGGATTGTAATAAATATAAAGAATTACTTAAGTTTTTAAATCTAGAAGAAGATATGGTAATCGGTAAAGTATCTAAAGGAATGAGAGCTAAAATAAAACTTTTACTTACATTTTCTAGAAATGCAAAGATTGTGCTTCTGGATGAGCCTTTATCGGGAATTGATATATTAACTAGAGAAGAAATAATAGAAACGATAATAAAAGATTATAGAGAAGGGGAACAAACTATAATTTTATCTACTCATGAAATTTTAGAAACAGAGAATATATTTGAAGATGTTATATTTGTAGGAGATGGAAAGGTAAAACTTTCAGGAAATGTAGATGATATAAAGATGAAATATAATATGTCTTTAAGTGAAGTTATGAAGGAGGTATATAGAAATGCTATTTAATTTATATAAAAAGGAATTGAATAAATTTAAAAAGGGAACTATTTTGTTTTTAGGTTTAGTTTTAATTGTAAATATATTTTTTCTTTATAAAACTTACAATGGATGGGCTGTAGAATCTGGTTTCTTAATAAATACGTTTTTACTTCCACTAACATTTTTGGTACCTTTAATACTATCAGAATCTAAGCTTATAAATCAGGAGTTCAAAGATAATACTATATATCTTTCAATGAGCCTTCCTGTATCTAGTGAAAAAATATTCTTAAGTAAGTTTTTGGCTGTAATAACTCAATATATAGTATATAGCTTATCAGTGATTGTTCTTATGGGTGTACAGTTTATGATTTTTCTAAATAGAACACCGTATACACAAGAAATAAAACAGTTCTTCGATATAAGAGTATTCGGTGCTGGAACAAGTTTATATATTTTTTCAATAGTAGGACTGTTATATTTAGTAAGTGCTGTATTTTTATCATCTATAATAGGTAAGACTTTTAAAAAGTATTCTAAATTAATTAGCTTTGGCTCTGTTTTGGCTATATTATATGTAGGAGGAAAAATTATAGGCTTTATGATGGATGGTTTAGATAAAATAGGCCTTACTTTTAACAATATAGTTATAAACTATAATATGGAAAAGTTCATGGGGGCTCTAAATGATGTAGGGTCTGGATTGTTTGTGACTTCTGCAATAATATTATTTGTAACTGCTATAATTTATTTTATGACATGTAGGGTTTATGATAAAAAAATAGAGATTTAATAATATATCATAGATATGATAAAGTAAAACTTAATTAATATAATGAGCAAGATTAAAACCTATAGAAAATTTTCTATAGGTTTTTTTAATTCAAATTTATCCGAAAGCTAAAAGTTCTAAGACTCCATCTTCTTAAGGCTGGAGATAAGAACTTAACAGCTTCTGGATTAGTTCAACTACAAATTCAGTTGGAGTAAAAACTCCATCTGAATTAAGTTTCACTTTATAAACGTGATATAATGAAATGAAAAATATGTAAATTATTTAGACAAATGTAAATTTTTAAGATAAAGGGGAGTGAGGGAATGGAAAATAGATTAATAGAATTAAAAAAAGAAATATTATTTTGTGAAAAACAAAAAAGTAAACTTGATGATTTAGTAAAAAGAAATGATGAGTTAGTAGGACTAATAGAAGCTCAAAGAAAAAGATGGGAAAAAGAGCAAAGGGATGTTGATAAATTAGAAAATGGTTCATTAACGAGCTTTTTTTTACAGATTATAGGTAATTTGGATAAAAAGATTGAAAAAGAGGAAATAGAAGCTTTAAAAGCTAAAGAAATATATGAGTCCACTAAGCATGAAATAGAAAGTACGAAAAAACAAATACTGGCTATGAAAGATCAAGTAGATAAGCTGTATGATTTAAATAAAGAGTATAATATATTGTGGATACAAAAAGAAGAAAAACTTTTAAAAAGTAATACATCTACAAAAGAACAATATGAAAAATACATAGATAAAATAGCTAGTTTAAAATCTATAGATAAAGAGTTAAAAGAAGCGGTTGATGCAGGAAAGATACTTTTAAAGGAGCTTTACAAAGCCAAGGAAAAGTTTGAGTCTGCTCATAGTTGGGGTGTATTTGATATGTTTGGTGGAGGGTTAATGTCTTCTATGATTAAACATGATCATATAAATGAAGCAAATGATATAATAAATAATGTTAAGTCTCTTATCAAAAAATTTGAAAGAGAGTTAAAGGATGTAGATATTGAAATTGATGTTAATATAACTACTTTTGATAAATTTGGAGATATTTTTTTTGATAATATATTCTCTGATATGATGGTTCAAGATAAAATAAATAATGTCTTAGGTCAAGTTAAAAGTGGGATATTGTGTGTGGAGAATAAGGTTAAGGATCTAGAAAAAGCTATATTAAATAATAAAATAGAAATAGATGTTTTAGATGAAAAAAGAGTCTCTCTAGTTGAAATGGTATAAAGCGAAACTTAATTCAGATGGAGTTTTTACTCCAACTGAATTTTTAGTTGCGTAAGTGCCCTTTTGGGTAAGCTAATCCAGAAGTTGTTAAGTTCCTATCTCCAGCCTTTAGAGGATGGAGACTTAGAACTTTTAACTTTCGGATAAATTTATATATCTTTTAAATTTGTATATACTACTTTATATATGATAAAATAATATAATGAGCAAAAATTAAAACCTATAGAAAATTGTCTATAGGTTTTTTTAACTTAAAGGGAAATTTTACTTAATATATATTAAAACTTATGTGAAGGGAGAAATTAAATGGATTTATCTACACTTAATGATATGCAAAGAAAAGCAGTGCTTAAAACGGACGGGGCGTTACTACTTCTAGCAGGAGCAGGATCTGGAAAGACTAGGGTTTTAACTTATAGAATAGCTCACCTTATAAATGATTTAGAAGTACATCCTTCGAACATATTGGCAATAACATTTACTAATAAAGCAGCTAATGAGATGAGGGAAAGAGTAGAGGGTATAATAGGTTCTGATGCACAAAATATGTGGATAAGCACTTTTCACTCTTGTTGCGTTAGAATACTTCGAAAAGATATAGATAAAATAGGATATACTAGAAGCTTTGTCATATATGATAGATCGGATCAAATGACACTTATGAAAGATTGTATAAAAGAGCTTAATATAAATGACAAAATGTATGAACCAAAGACTGTACTTGGTCATATATCTGATGCTAAGGACAAGATGATAAATTCAAAAAGATTTAAAGAAATCCATCAAAATGATTTTAGAATGAGCAATATAGCAAAAGTTTATTCTTTATATCAAGAAAGACTTATGAGAAATAATGCACTTGATTTTGATGATCTTATAATGAAGGCTATTGAGATACTTGAAAATAATGAAGGTGTTCTAGATTTTTATCAAAGAAAATTCAGATATATAATGGTTGATGAGTACCAAGATACTAATAGAGCACAGTATAAGCTTGTAAATATGCTTGCTAAAAGACATGGTAATTTATGTGTTGTAGGAGATGATGACCAATCTATATATGGTTGGAGAGGTGCAGATATAAAGAATATACTTGAGTTTGAAAAGGATTATGAGGATGCTCTAGTTGTAAAGCTTGAGCAAAACTATAGATCAACTCAAACTATACTTGACGCTGCAAATAAGGTTATAGCAAATAATATAACTAGAAAAGATAAGAAACTATGGACTGAGAGTGATTTGGGAGATAGAATAAGAACTTTTAAGTCAAGAGATGAAAGAGAAGAAGGAGACTTTATAGCTCATAGTATAAAAAAAATGAATAACGATAAAGGTATAGAGTATAGAGACTGTGCTATATTATACAGAACAAATGCACAATCTCGTGCACTAGAGGAAGCTTTAATAAAGCAAAATATAAAGTATAAGATATTTGGTGGTATAAAGTTCTATGAGAGAAAAGAGATAAAGGATTTGATAGCTTATTTGAGAATTATACAAAATCCTGTGGATGATATTTCTCTTAAGAGAATAATAAATGTTCCAAAAAGAGGTATAGGTCTTAGAACTCTTGAGAAAATAGAAGATGTATCTCTTATAAAGAAGGAGAGTATGTATCTTTCTTTATATGATGCTGAGAATATTGATGTGTCAACTAGAGTTAAAAGTAAGTTGAGAGAATTTACAACTCTTATATCAGCTCTTAGTGCAATGAAGGATGTATATTGTGTAACTAAGCTTATAGAGAAGGTTTTAGAAAACACTGGATATATAAAAGAGCTTGAGAAGGATGATAGTATAGAGAATCAAACTAGAATAGAGAACTTGAAGGAATTTTTATCTGTTGCAGTCGAGTTTGAAAAAACAAGTGAAGAAAAGGATTTAGAAACATTCTTAGCAACTATATCACTTATATCTGATATGGATTCTTCTGATGAAGATGATGATTATGTATCATTAATGACTCTTCATAGTGCTAAGGGACTTGAGTTTCCAGTGGTATTTTTGGCAGGACTTGAAGAAGGTGTATTCCCTATAAGTAGAGCTTTAACTGATGAGATAGAGCTTGAGGAAGAGAGAAGACTTTGTTATGTTGGAATTACAAGAGCTATGAAAACTTTATATATGACTTATGCATCTTCAAGAACTATATATGGAAAGACTAACTATTCTAGGATATCAAGATTTATAGGAGAGCTTCCTAAAGATTGCTTAAAAAGTCTTAATAAGAATGAGCCTGAGAGCAAGATACTAAAAAAACAAAATAGTATAGTTGAAAAGTATAAGCAAAGACATATGGAAAAAGACACTAAGGATATAGATAATAAAGAGGTAGTGCTTGGAGCTAAAGTTAAGCATCCTGCCTTTGGAACTGGAACGGTTGTAGCCAAGAATGGTTCTACTGTTAGTATAGCTTTTGATAATAAGGGGATTAAGAGTATCAATTTAGAGTATGTAAAGTTAAATGTAATTTAGAATTTAATATATTTATGGAAAAAGATCATTATATATTGGTTATTTAGCAAAAATGAATATTATTAAAATACCGTTCATGTGTTAAATATTTTAAATAGAACTAATCATTATGTCTTATTTAATATCCTAAAAGTTCTAAACTCCCTTTGGTTAGACAACGAACTTTCTCTACGGATATTAAAACGACATAACGCAAGTTCTATAAAAAAATATTTAAATCATTCTCTAACATTTCAATAATATTCATTTTTAAGAATAGTTGTTAATAGTTCAAAGAGATTAAAGTAAAATCATATACAAATAAAATTATATTAAAAGGGTGGTATGGAATATGAGAGAAAAAGAGTTTGCTAAGGATCTTATTGATTATGCTTATAAGGGGGCTAGTTCTTTTCATGCTGTTAAGACTAGTGTAGATATTTTAGAAAAAGAAGGATTTGAGGAGTTAAAGTTAACTGATAAGTGGGATATTAAAAAGGGTGGAAAGTATTTTGTAACTAAGAATTCTTCAGCTCTTGTAGCTTTTGAGATAAATTCTGATAATGTTGATGAGGAAGGTTTTAGAATAATAGCATCTCACAGTGATGCTCCTTGTTTTAGAGTTAAGCCAAATCCTGAAATGGTAAGTGAAAAGGTATATTTAAAGTTAAACACAGAAGTCTATGGTGGACCAATTCTTAGTACTTGGATGGACAGACCGTTAGGTATAGCAGGAAGGGTTGCTGTTAAGGGTGAGAATATATTAAAGCCAAGAGAAGTACTTGTTAATATAAATAAGCCTATATGCATTATTCCAAACCTTGCTATACATATGAATAGAAATGTTAATAAAGGTGTTGAGTTGAATAAGCAAACGGATATGCTTCCACTTGTTTCAATTGTAAATGAAAGTTTAGAAAAAGATAATTTGCTTTTAAAAGAGATAAGCAAAGAAATAAGTATTCCTTGTGATGATATACTGGATTTTGATTTATTTTTATATGAGTATGAAAAGGGATGCTTGGTAGGTCTTGATGAAGAACTTATTTCTTCTCCTAGACTTGATAATTTAGCCATGGCTCACTCAAGTCTACACGCATTAATAAATTCAAACAACACAAAAGGAATAAATGTATTTGTTATGTTTGACAATGAGGAAATAGGAAGTTCTACAAAACAAGGTGCAGATTCTAATATGTTAAAAAACATACTTGAGAGAATCACTATATCTTTAAATAAAAATAGAGAAGAATTTTTTACAAGCATATACAACTCTTTCATTATATCTGCTGATATGGCTCATCCTGTTCATCCAAATAGAGGTGAAAAGCATGACCCTACTAATAGACCTGTAATAAATAAAGGGCCTGTTATAAAAATAAATGCTAATCAAAAATACACAAGTGATAGCTATTCAATAGCTGTATACGAAGCTTTATGTAAAGAAGCTGGAGTACCTTGTCAAAAGTTTGTAAACAGATCAGACCAAGCTGGAGGATCAACTATTGGACCTATATCATCTACACATTTAGATATAAATAGTGTTGATATCGGAACATCTATACTTGCTATGCACTCTGTTAGAGAATTGGGTGGAGTAGACGATCACTACTTTGCGTATAAAAGCTTTTTGAAATTCTATGAAGTATAAAGGGGTAGATTTTTATGTTAGGACTTTGTTTGCCTGGAGGAGGAGCTAAAGGAGCTTTTGCAGCAGGAGTTATATATGGGCTTTATGAAAAAGGGATGAAATTTGATATAGTATCGGGAACTTCAATCGGTGCTATTAATGGATATTTTATATACACAGAAAATGTTAGAAAACTCAAAGAATTGTGGATAAATATTGGCGGCAATGAGTTAGCAAGTCAAAAAATCTGTGGAAAAGTCGTAGATAATTCACAACTTATAAACAATTTAAATAATTTAGATGATGGAACTGGGGATAATACAGATCTTTATGTTAATTATGTAAATGTTAAAGATAATAAATTAAGAGAAATAGTTACAAATATAAAAGGATACAATAAGCAGTTAGCTCTATCTTATATAAAGAATAGTTCTCTTCTTCCATGTAAAATAAACGAAGAAGTATCTTTTGAACAATTAATACGTACATTTGACTCAAAAGAAGTATTTGATACATTTAAGGAAGATGTATTAAACGGTGAATACGAAGGATATAATTTAGATGGAGGGATACTAAATAATAATTTACTATCTCCATTTATATATAAAAAAGTGAACAAACTATTTGTAATAGCTCTTAAAAAAGGATATATAATACCTGAATATATATTAGAGCATTACAATAAAGATGATATTGTAGTGATAGAGCCAGATACAGATATGAAACCTAATGATACACTTAGATTTGAGAAAGAGTTCTGCGAAGACTTATTTTATGAAGGATATGAAAAGGCAACAAATGGCGAACGAAATTATTGGAAATGTCAAAAAGTTTAGGGAATTTTGTTGAATTAATATAAAAAAACTAGTATAATATATTAGTCGTCTCAAAAAAATGAAATTATGGAGTGAAGAAAAGATGGCTAAGAGAATTGCAGTTTTAGGTGGACCAAGATGTGGGAAAACAACTTTAATACAACATCTTTATGTTGAAATGAAGATAGCAGGACTTAATACAGGATATGCACTTGAATATTCAACTGATTATTTAAGAGATAAAGGAATGATTGAATCTATATCAGAACAATACGGCATATATTTAGGACAAAAGAGATTAGAAGATAAACTTGATGAATTCGACTATGCTCTTACTGACTATGCTACATTTGTTCCTTATATCTACGGAAGATTTATGCTTGGAGACAAGAAGAGAACTAGAAAAGAAACTGAAATATTAAAAGATTTATATTGTTTAGCGTTAGAAGATATACCTAAATACGATCATATAATATATTTACCAAGAGAATTTGGGTACGTTCAAGATGGAGTGAGATGGCAAGATGAAGAAATAGCAAAGCAAGTAGATGATGCCATACTTACATTCTTAAAAGCAGAAAATATTAATTATATAGAAGCTAGTGGAAGTACTAAGGAAAGAGCAAAACAAATATTGAAAATCTTAGATTTAGAATATATAGAGACAAAAGAATTATGTAGCGAAGCAGAATAAACTACCTATTTTAATAGGTAGTTTTTTTGTAATAAAAACTAAATTTTGAAAATTTAAATAATATAAAGTATAATTTAAGTAAATATATAAGTATGAGGAATGATTTAATGGAAAAACTTAAAGTGATTTTAAACAGATCTATAGGTAGGGTTTATGTTCCAAAACATATAAGAAATAGAAATGAAGAAGTAATACTTCATATATCAGATACACCTTATAGCTTTTTTTATGCTTTAAAAGATTTAATAAAAAAAATAAATCCAGAATATATAATTCATACTGGTGACTTAGTAGATAATATAAAACTTGAATTCTGCCATTATTCTCTATATAGATATAGCAAAAGACTTGAAGTTTTAGTAGATATACTATTAAAATCAAATGCAAAAAAAATATATATATGCTTAGGAAATCATGATAAAAAAGAAACACTACAGGATATATCAGATAAAATTGAAATAATAGATATAAGCGAAAATATAAATATAAAAAACGCAAAACTTAGAATAAGCCATTATTCTGATGAAATAATGAAAGATCCTCAAGAATATAATTTATATGGTCACAATTTGCACATAAAAAATAAAATAGATAATGAAAAAATATATTTGAATGGAATCCAAAGTATAAACATTATATATACAGAGACAAAAAAAGTTGAATATCTAGCTTATCCGTTCGGAATAGATGACGAAAGGCTTAGAAAGGGAAAAATAGGACTATAAGGAGAGGATAACATGTTTTCTATAGTTAGAAGAGGGCCAAAATCTTTAATAATTGAAAGTAATAATGTAGATGAGGTTAAAAGATACTTTAGAAAAGAATTAGGTGCTGCTACAAAATGTGATATAACATCTGCCTTTCAGGCTGCAAATGAAGACTATACTATAATATTTATAGTGCAAAAAGCTGCAAAAATAGTTAAATCTAATGAATGTATGGATATATTAATACTACAAGATGAGCCGGATGTTATACTATGCAAGGTACTGAATAACGATATTAAAAACTATATAACATATTCAAGAATAGCACCGAGAATAATTTTTATGAGAGTATTTGGAGATTTAAATAAAATAATAGACAAAATTAAAGAAGATAATGAGTATGAGAAAAATAATATCATAAATTTATTAGAAAATTACAATGATGAAGGAACTATAGTTGCATTTACAGAAAAACCTATTAGAAGAAGGGTAAATATGACAGATATAAACGAAGATGCTCTTTATATAAGACAGAATTATTCTTCATTAATAAAAACAATGAGAGCACACGCATTAAGGTACTTAAATGCAGGGCTTGATAATAAAGATTGGTATGAAATAGAAATAAAAATATATGATAGATATGGAGCTTACGAACTTCATTATGATAGATTATTAAAAATACTAGAGGGATTAGAATTGGGAGTTATACTTGGAGAATCGTGGACTAAAGATTACCCTAGATTATTTATGGCTGTTGGGGTATATAGAGTTAGATTCTTCACCTTTTATGATCCAAAATATATAAAAAAGATTTTAGTAGGATCTGAGTTTTTAGAAGATGGAATGAGAATTGTAGATTATGACGTTTACTACAATAGGAAAAAAATAAATTGGACTGATGTAATAGAGGATAATTTAAGATCTAAGAATTTACTATCAGAAAAATATAGAAAAGAAATCTTAGATAAAATACAAAAAAGTGATTTAAATGATATAAAATCTCTAGAAACAGAAATAATTAAAACTAGAACCTAAAAATTTGATATAATTATGTAGTCATAATTGTAAAATTACATAATTATATTTAAACAGAGAGGAAGATATTAATGCAAAATAATCCAATAGTTACAATTGAAATGGAAAATGGAGATATAATTAAGGCTGAACTTTATCCTCATATAGCTCCTAATACTGTTAACAACTTTATATCTTTAATTAAAAAAGGTCACTATGATGGAGTTATATTCCATAGAGTAATACCTGGATTTATGATTCAAGGAGGATGCCCAGATGGAACAGGAATGGGTGGACCAGGATATTCTATAAAAGGAGAATTCTCTCAAAATGGACATACGAATAATTTAAAGCATGAAAGAGGAGTTCTTTCTATGGCTAGAACTTCAGCTCCTAACTCAGCTGGATCTCAATTCTTTATAATGGTAGCAAGATCACCGCATCTTGATAACCAATATGCTTCTTTCGGAAGAGTTACTGAGGGAATGGAAGCAGTTGATAAAATAGTTGCAGCAGATACAGATTATTCTGATAAGCCTTATGAAGATCAAAAAATGAAAAAAGTTACAGTTGATACATTTGGAGTTGAATATCCAGAAGTAGAAAAAATGTAATAATAAAAAAAACCAGCCTTTGGCTGGTTTTTTATCTATTTAGAAGATTTTAGAGCTTCAGTTAAATTAGGTACTAATTGTTTCTTTCTAGAAACAACTCCGTCTACAAATATACCTTGAGAAGCTTCTACATTAAATGATTTAGAGATTAATTCATCTTTACTCTTGTATATTAAATAAGATCCTTCTTTTATTATATCTGTAATAGCTAAAACACATAAATCGTAATCTGTACCATTTATATAATCTAAGAATTCATCTTTTTTGTTTAATATAGAATCTATATCTAAAGTGAACACTTGTCCTATACCTGTCTTTAATCCTTCAAGATTAAACTCTTTAAAGTCCATATTAACTATTTCCTTTATTGAGAATCCATCAAGAGAAGTACCAGCTTTGAACATTTCCATAGCATATTTTTCTATATCTAGATTTAAAATTTTATTAAGATTCTCAACTGCAGCCTTATCTACATCAGTAGTTGTAGGTGATCTGAATAAAAGAGTATCTGATAGTATACCAGATATAAGAACTCCTGCAATTTCAAATGGTATTTCTATATTGTTTTCTCTGAACATAGTATAAACTATAGTACATGTGCTTCCAACAGTCATATTTCTAAAATTAATAGGAGCAGCTGTAGATATTCCTCCTATTTTATGATGATCTATAATTTCAAGAAGATTAGCTTGAGATAAACCGTCAACGCTTTGAGCTTCTTCGTTATGATCAACTAATATAACCTGCTTTTTCTTAGGATTTAAAAGATGAGCTCTTCCTAAGAATCCTAGGAATGAGTTGTTAGAATCAATAACTGGATAATGTCTATAATGAGTATTTAAGATATCTTCTTTTACATCATCTGAATAATCACATTCCTTAAATTTAACTATATCAGAGTTCATTATAGATGATACAAAATTACATTGGTGTATTAATTTAGAAGCCGAGTAAGTATCATTTGGAACTCTTACTATAGATACATTATTTTCTTTAGCTAAGCTTAAGTACTTTTCAGGTATTTCATTGTCGCCAGTTAATATTATTAATTGAACCTTAGATTCAATAGCATGTTCTATAACATCGTATCTATCTCCAACTATTATTATATCTTTATCAGATAGAGTACCTTGTATAGTTTTATAATAGAAAGCTATTATAGATAATTTTCCATTTACGATATCGTTACATTTTACAAGAATATCACCATTTAAATCAGACGCTATGTTTGAAAGAGTTGTATTTAGACGATCTATATTTCCGTTTACAAGATTCATAGCTATATCTTTCATAGTGATTATTCCAAGTAATTTATTGTTATCATCAACTATAGGAAGCGTTTTTAAATTTGACTTTTCCATAGTTTCATAAGCTGATAAAATTGAAGAATTAGGATTTACCCCTGGTATTTTATCGAAATTTAAATCCTTAACCTGAGTTTTAACATCTTTTATAAAAGTAGGATGAGGTAACTTGAAGTAGTTAAGAACGAATTCAGCCTCTTTTCTTATCTCTCCTAGAACACACGGTTTTGTATTAAAACCTAATTTATTTTTAAGATGAGAAAATGCTATGGCCGAAGTAACTGAGTCAGTATCTGGGTTTTTATGACCAAATATTAAAGTTGACATTGATATTTCTCCTTTCTATGTTTATTATTATATTAAATCTTCAAAACATTATTATATCAAAAGGAGAGGGTAATTTGATAGATAAAAATGATAAAAATAAAATTTTGATGATTCTTTTGAGTATATTTATAGTATTTACAATTTTAACAAGTGGAAACATATTAAAACTTAATAAAGAAAAAGATTCTACTACTATATTCTCGAAAATATCTCAAATACAAGAACTGTCTGTTAATAAATATTATTATACAAATGTAGTATCTTTTAAACAGAATAAAAAGATAAAAGATTTAGAAATTCCTTTTACTCAAAAATCATTTTTAATAAAATACGATGGAATAATAAGAACTGGAATAGATTTAAATGATGTTAAGATAATTGAAAATAAAAATAATAAGATAAAATTAAAAATAAAAAAAGCTCAAATACTAGATCATACAATAGATGAAAAAAGTATGTATGTATATGATGAAAAAACTTCTTTATTCAATAAACTTCAAATAAAGGATGTATTCACAGAAATAAGTAAAGAAAAAAAGAGTATAGAAGAAAAAATGATAAAAGAAGGTTTTTTAGAACAATCAAATAAGAATACACAAAAATTATTAGAAAATATATTAACAGGACTTGGATATGAGAATATAGAAATAATTTATTAGCTTAAACTAAGAACATCTATTAGGTGTCTAAGTGGAAAATAATGCTTATTAAAATACCGATACTCTAATAATATTTTAATAAAACTAAAAGATTGCATTACCTAAATATCCTAAAACTTCTTAAACTCGCTTTGCTCAGACAAAGAAGTTTCTTAACGGATATTTAGGTATCGCAATCTAAGTTTTATAAAAAAATATTAAAGAAGAGTATCTAACATTTCAATAAGCATTATTTTCGAGTTTAAGAACCTAGAGGGTAATAGCGTTTAAGGAAAAAATAAAAAGCACAAAACTACTAAAAAACATAAAAAAATTAATTTCTATATATTATTCTAGATGATTAGATAAGAAAATATAAAAATAAGACAATTAAGTGATTTGAAAAATGAATAAAGTTCTATATATAGAAACAAAATAAAAGGTATAGGTTTTGTAAACTATAGAGCAAAACTTAAATAAGGAGGATTTTTATGGATTTATTTTGGAGTTTAGATGATATATACAAGTCATTTGATAGTGATGAATTTAAGAGTGATTTAGATAAATTTTATAAATATATAGAAGATATAAATAAATGGAGTGAGGAGAATTTAACTTCTTACGACAAGTGTAAAGAAAAAATCGAGTATATAATAGTTAACTACAATGATTTTTTTGATTTGTTTATGAAATTAATATCGTATGCTCAACTTACACTAAGTGTAGATGCTAAGAATAAACAGGCTCTGAGTTTTGTTGAGAAACTTGAAAAAGATGTAACTCAAATAACTAGTTCAAAAGTTAAGTTTGAGAAATATATAGGAGAAATAAAGGATATAGAAACTTTTATAAATTCGTCGGATTTAATAAATGAATATAGTTTTTATATTAAAGAAATAAAAGATAACTATAAGTATTTGCTTACGGATAAAGAAGAAATGAGTATAGCTAAGATGAAAAATACAGGATCTGATTCTTGGACTAAACTTCAGGAACTGTTAACGTCTACTTTATTGGTAGATATAGAGGTTGAAAATGAAAACAAGAAATTACCACTTTCTGTTGTAAGAAGTATGGCTTATGATAAAAATGAAAATATTAGAAAAAATGCTTATGATGCCGAAATTAGATCTTATAAAAAAATAGAAGAATCATCTGCAGCGGCTCTTAATAGTATAAAGGGAGAGGCTATAACATTATGCAATTTAAGAGGATATGATAGTGTTTTACAAAAAACAATAATAGATTCTAGATTGAATGAAAACATACTGAATACTTTAATGGATGCGATAAAAGAAAGTCTACCTATGTTTAGAAAATTTTATAATAAAAAAGCTCAGATACTTGGACACGATAAACTTCCATTTTATGACTTGTTTGCATCAGTAGGTGAATTTGATAAACAATACAGTTATGAAGAAGCAAGAGAATATATAGTTGGCAATTTTAAGACTTTTAGTGATGAGCTAGCTCAATTTGCAGATAATGCATTTGAAAATGATTGGATAGATGCAAAGCCTAGAGAGGGAAAAAGAGGTGGAGCATTTTGTGAGAATATACATGCTATAAAGCAAAGTAGAATTTTATCAAATTTTACAGGCAACTTTAATGATGTAGTAACACTTGCTCATGAGCTTGGTCATGCATATCATGATTATTGTCTTAAGGATGAAAAATATCTTAATAGCACATATCCTATGCCTATAGCTGAGACGGCATCAATATTCTGTGAGACTATAGTCAAAAAAGCAGCTATGAAGGAATTAGAAGAAGATGAACTTATAACTATACTAGAAAATGATATATCAGATAATGCTCAAGTAATAGTAGATATATACAGCAGATTTTTATTTGAAAGTGAAATGATTAAAAAAAGAGAGGAAGGATCTTTATCTGTTGAAGAATTAAAACAAATTATGATAGAAGCACAGAAAAATTCGTATGGAGATGGCTTAGATCAAGATTATCTTCATCCATATATGTGGACATGTAAACCACATTACTATTATGCAGATGAAAACTTTTACAATTTTCCTTATGCATTTGGTCTTTTATTTTCAAAGGGGCTTTATAATATGTATTTAAAAGAAAAAGAGAGTTTTGTAGATAAATACAATGAACTTTTATCTGTAACAGGCAGAAAAAATATAAAAGAAATAGGTGAGTTTATTGGAATCGATCTTGAAGATATAGAATTTTGGAGAGGCTCTCTTAAGGTTATAGAAGAAGATATAAATAAGTTTATGAAAATATGAATAAAATAACGTACAAATGTAGAGTATAAATAACATCAAATATATAATGATTAGTATGTATATGTTGGTAGTGGTATTAAATAATGCAAATATATACCACTTTAATTATTATTAAGTTTGACATAATATATTAATGGCTGATTATTGAGATAAAGAAACTTAATAATAATTAAACCATATTATGCTTAGATAATATTTTATAAAAATCAGCAATGGAAACTGATTTTTGATTTAACTAAGCATAGTTACTAACTTAATCATTATGTATTTGATTTTTCGCATTTAAAGACATTTTTAGCCCTATATATACAAAAATATATATAAAATTTAAAAAAAGTATTGACGGATCATTTAAAAGCTGATATATTATTACTTGTCCTCAACAACGAGGCAAACACGAAACACAACAAATGAACTTTGAAAATTAAACAGTAGGTTATAAATAAATCACAAACAGTGATTTTCGGAAACAACACATAAAGTCAGTTACTGAGTACTGACAAACTTTTATTTAAGAGTTTGATCCTGGCTCAGGATGAACGCTGGCGGCGTGCCTAACACATGCAAGTCGAGCGGAGATTAAGAAGCTTGCTTCTTAATCTTAGCGGCGGACGGGTGAGTAACGCGTGGGTAACCTGCCCTATACACACGGATAACATATCGAAAGATATGCTAATACGAGATAATACATTTTTAAGGCATCTTAAAAATGTCAAAGATTTTATCGGTGTAGGATGGACCCGCGTCCCATTAGCTAGTTGGTGAGGTAAAAGCTTACCAAGGCGACGATGGGTAGCCGACCTGAGAGGGTGATCGGCCACACTGGAACTGAGACACGGTCCAGACTCCTACGGGAGGCAGCAGTGGGGAATATTGCACAATGGGGGAAACCCTGATGCAGCAACGCCGCGTGAGCGATGAAGGCCTTCGGGTCGTAAAGCTCTGTCCTAAGGGAAGATAATGACGGTACCTTAGGAGGAAGCCCCGGCTAACTACGTGCCAGCAGCCGCGGTAATACGTAGGGGGCAAGCGTTATCCGGAATAACTGGGCGTAAAGGGTGCGTAGGCGGCCCTGCAAGTCAGAAGTGAAAGGCTACGGCTCAACCGTAGTAAGCTTTTGAAACTGTAGGGCTTGAGTGCAGGAGAGGAGAGTAGAATTCCTAGTGTAGCGGTGAAATGCGTAGATATTAGGAGGAATACCAGTTGCGAAGGCGGCTCTCTGGACTGTAACTGACGCTGAGGCACGAAAGCGTGGGGAGCGAACAGGATTAGATACCCTGGTAGTCCACGCCGTAAACGATGAGTGCTAGGTGTCGGGGGTTACCCCCCTCGGTGCCGCAGCTAACGCATTAAGCACTCCGCCTGGGGAGTACGCTCGCAAGAGTGAAACTCAAAGGAATTGACGGGGACCCGCACAAGTAGCGGAGCATGTGGTTTAATTCGAAGCAACGCGAAGAACCTTACCTAAGCTTGACATCCCTCAGACCGCTTCTTAATCGAAGCTTTCCCTTCGGGGACTGAGGTGACAGGTGGTGCATGGTTGTCGTCAGCTCGTGTCGTGAGATGTTGGGTTAAGTCCCGCAACGAGCGCAACCCTTATCTTTAGTTGCCAGCATTTCGGATGGGCACTCTAGAGAGACTGCCGAGGATAACTCGGAGGAAGGTGGGGATGACGTCAAATCATCATGCCCCTTATGCTTAGGGCTACACACGTGCTACAATGGCTAGTACAGAGAGTTGCGAAACCGCGAGGTCAAGCTAATCTCTTAAAGCTAGTCTCAGTTCGGATTGCAGGCTGAAACTCGCCTGCATGAAGCTGGAGTTACTAGTAATCGCGAATCAGAATGTCGCGGTGAATGCGTTCCCGGGTCTTGTACACACCGCCCGTCACACCACGGAAGTTGGGGGCGCCCGAAGTCAGATATCCAACCGCAAGGAGGAATCTGCCGAAGGTGAAATCAATGACTGGGGTGAAGTCGTAACAAGGTAGCCGTATCGGAAGGTGCGGCTGGATCACCTCCTTTCTAAGGAGAAATAACCTACTGTTTAATTTTGAGGGTTTATTCCTCAAAATAGTACTTTGAAAATTGAACAGATTTAAATAAATTTAGGTTAAGTTATTAAGGGCGTAGGGCGGATGCCTTGGCACCAAGAGCCGATGAAGGACGTGGTAAGCTGCGATAAGCTTCGGGGAGATGCAAGCAATCTTTGATCCGGAGATTTCCGAATGGGGAAACCCACCTAGAGTAATGTCTAGGTATCCTTAGATGAATTCATAGTCTAAGGAGGGGAACCGGGGGAACTGAAACATCTAAGTACCCCGAGGAGGAGAAAGAAAAATCGATTCCCTGAGTAGCGGCGAGCGAAAGGGGATTAGCCCAAACCTATGAAGTTTTCTTCATAGGGGTTGAGGATATGCTTATTAAGATGGAGGTATTGTAGTCGAAGAGGTTTGGAAAGACCCACCGTAGAAGGTAATAGTCCTGTAGATTAAACGAGAAGACCATCAAGCGTACTCCAGAGTACCACGGGACACGTGAAACCCTGTGGGAAGCTGGGGGGACCACCCCCCAAGGCTAAATACTCCTTGGTGACCGATAGCGTATAGTACCGTGAGGGAAAGGTGAAAAGAACCCCGGAAGGGGAGTGAAATAGAACCTGAAACCCTATGCCTACAAGCTGTGGGAGCACATTATTAGTGTGACCACGTACTTTTTGTAGAACGGGCCAACGAGTTACGATAAGTAGCAAGGTTAAGGACTTAGGGTCTGGAGCCGTAGCGAAAGCGAGTCTTAACTGGGCGATTCAGTTACTTGTCGTAGACCCGAAACCGAGCGACCTACCCATGGCCAGGATGAAGCGAAAGTAAAATTTCGTGGAGGTCCGAACCCACGCACGTTGAAAAGTGCGGGGATGAGCTGTGGGTAGAGGTGAAATTCCAATCGAGCTCGGAGATAGCTGGTTCTCCCCGAAATAGCTTTAGGGCTAGCCTCAAGCTTAGAGATGAGGAGGTAGAGCACTGAATGTCCTAGGGGCCCTATGGGTTACCGAAGACTATCAAACTCCGAATGCCTTTATCTTTTGCTTGGGAGTCAGACTGTGGGTGATAAGATTCATAGTCGAGAGGGAAACAGCCCAGACCGTCAGCTAAGGTCCCTAAATGTAAGTTAAGTGGTAAAGGATGTGGGATTGCACAGACAACCAGGATGTTGGCTTAGAAGCAGCCATTCATTCAAAGAGTGCGTAATAGCTCACTGGTCGAGTGATCCTGCGCCGAAAATTATCGGGGCTAAAACTTACTACCGAAGCTACGGCATTGACTTTGTCAATGGGTAGGGGAGCATTCACTGCGGGTTGAAGCTAGACCGGAAGGACTAGTGGACTGCAGTGAAGAGAGAATGTTGGCATGAGTAGCGAGACGTAGGTGAGAATCCTACGGGCCGAAAACCCAAGGTTTCCTGAGGAAGGTTCGTCCGCTCAGGGTTAGTCGGGACCTAAGCCGAGGCCGAAAGGCGTAGGTGATGGACAACAGGTTGAGATTCCTGTACTACCGATAATCGTTTGAAGAATGGGGTGACACAGAAGGATAGGCTATCCTACTATTGGATGTAGGTCCAAGCATTAAGGGAGCACTGATAGGCAAATCCGTCGGTGCAATTCTGAGGTGTGATGGGGAGCGAAATTAAGTAGCGAAGTAGTCGATTTCATGCTGTCAAGAAAAGCCTCTACTGAGATTAAAGGTACCCGTACCGCAAACCGACACAGGTGGGTGAGAAGAGAATTCTAAGGCTAGCGAGAGAACTTTTGTTAAGGAACTCGGCAAAATGACCCCGTAACTTAGGGATAAGGGGTGCCTCATTAGGGTGTATGCCCGAAGAGGCCGCAGAGAATAGGCCCAAGCGACTGTTTACCAAAAACATAGGTTTCTGCTAAGTCGAAAGACGATGTATAGGAGCTGACGCCTGCCCGGTGCTGGAAGGTTAAGGGGATGTGTTAGACGTAAGTCGAAGCATTGAACTTAAGCCCCAGTAAACGGCGGCCGTAACTATAACGGTCCTAAGGTAGCGAAATTCCTTGTCGGGTAAGTTCCGACCCGCACGAAAGGCGTAACGATTTGGGCACTGTCTCAACAAAAGACTCGGTGAAATTGTAATTCCGGTGAAGATGCCGGATACCTGCGACAGGACGGAAAGACCCCATGGAGCTTTACTGTAGCCTGGCATTGGATTTCGATATTACATGTACAGGATAGGTGGGAGACTGAGATACGAGAACGCCAGTTTTCGTGGAGTCACCCTTGGGATACCACCCTTGTAATATTGAGATTCTAACCATAGACCATGAATCTGGTCTTGGGACACTGTCAGGTGGACAGTTTGACTGGGGCGGTCGCCTCCCAAAATGTAACGGAGGCGCCCAAAGGTTCCCTCAGCACGGTCGGAAATCGTGCGAAGAGTGCAAAGGCAAAAGGGAGCTTGATTGCAAGACATACAGGTCGAGCAAGGACGAAAGTCGGGCTTAGTGATCCGGTGGTTCCGCGTGGAAGGGCCATCGCTCAACGGATAAAAGCTACCCTGGGGATAACAGGCTTATCTCCCCCAAGAGTCCACATCGACGGGGAGGTTTGGCACCTCGATGTCGGCTCATCACATCCTGGGGCTGTAGTAGGTCCCAAGGGTTGGGCTGTTCGCCCATTAAAGTGGTACGCGAGCTGGGTTCAGAACGTCGTGAGACAGTTCGGTCCCTATCCGTCGCAGGCGTAGGAAATTTGAGAGGAGCTGTCCTTAGTACGAGAGGACCGGGATGGACATACCTCTGGTGCACCAGTTGTCACGCCAGTGGCATAGCTGGGTAGCTATGTATGGAATGGATAAGCGCTGAAAGCATCTAAGCGCGAAGCCAACCTCAAGATAAGATTTCCCATCTTTATGAGTAAGATCCCAGGAAGACTACCTGGTTGATAGGTTCAAGGTGTAAGCTCAGTAATGGGTTCAGCTGATGAATACTAATAGATCGAGGACTTAACCTTTTATTAAATCTGATCAATTTTGGAAGTATTAACCTGGCCCCTTGGTCAAGCGGTTAAGACACCGCCCTTTCACGGCGGTAACAGGGGTTCGATTCCCCTAGGGGTCACCATTAATAATTGGGCTCATAGCTCAGCTGGGAGAGCACCTGCCTTACAAGCAGGGGGTCACAGGTTCGAGCCCTGTTGAGCCCACCAATTATTTGGCCTGGTAGTTCAGTTGGTTAGAATGCCAGCCTGTCACGCTGGAGGTCGAGGGTTCGAGTCCCTTCCAGGTCGCCAAATAATTTTAAGAATAAACTCATAGATTAGAAATATCTTTGGGTCTTTATTATGTAACAAACTATATGCTAGTGTGGCTCAACGGTAGAGCAGCTGACTTGTAATCAGCAGGTTGTAGGTTCGATTCCTATCACTAGCTCCACAAAACATAAAGTGGGCCTTTAGCTCAGTTGGTTAGAGCGCCCGGCTCATAACCGGTAGGTCTGGGGTTCGAGTCCCTGAAGGCCCACCACTTTATGCCCAGATAGCTCAGTCGGTAGAGCAGGGGACTGAAAATCCCCGTGTCGGTGGTTCGATTCCGCCTCTGGGCACCAACAATTAAAAAGATTATGTGGTTATTATAGCAAGGAGGATACACCTGTTCCCATTCCGAACACAGAAGTTAAGCTCCTTAGCGCCGATGGTACTTGGGGGGCAGCCCCCTGGGAGAGTAGGACGTAGCCACGTAATTTTTTTTTATGCGATTTTTTATTGGGTAATGTAAATAAAAAAGATGGTTATTTAAATACGGTGAATAAATTAGAAGATTCACTAACATTTAAATAACCATCTTTTTTAGTATGTGAATATATCCATATAGATAACGATTAAATAAAAGAATTAGAAATATAGAACAAGCTGATTATTATTTATTATATACCCTTGCTTAAAATTAGTTTGTGAGTATAATTGTAATTAATGGATATTATTTACAATAAATAAAAATTAGGAGGGGTAGAAATGAAAAACAAAATAATTACTTTGATGATGGTACTACTGTTAATATTATCAATGACTATGACATCTATGGCACAAGAGGGAATAAAAAAAGATGGTTTGACTGCATCAGAAATGATTCAAAAAGGAATATATAATCAATCTCAAACTGTTAAAGTAACGTCCGAGCTAAATAGTCACAAAAAGTTTACAGGTTATTCAATAGAAAAAATACCTGATCCAAACAATGAAGGAAAATTCATCGAAGAAGAGCAAAAGATTGATGAAAGTATGGATGATAAATCATATGTAGTAGGTATAATTGAAGAATCAGAAAAATCAAGAAAAGAGTATTATAAATCAATTTCTTTAATAGATCCATTAAGCACTTCTGAGCAATTTTGGGATCAAAATGTTTTCTACGGCAGAATGGGTGAAAATAAATGGATAAAAAAAGTTATGGATCCTGTGTTTATAGAAATTTTAAGAGAGACAGACAAAGAGGTAATAAATCGTTTTGCTACTTATGATAAAGATACATTAATTGATGGTAAAGAGTATTATGTAATTAATTTAAATGCAAAGAACGATGTTAGAAAGGAAATTGCATTGAAAGTTATGGATAAAATATGTGATAAATCTTTACTTGAAACAAATCCAGAAATAAATAAAGAAGAAATAAAAAAACAATTACTTAAAAAGTTTGCTTATAGTAATATAAACACTTCTTCTAAATATTATATTAATAAGGACACAAAAATTCTTGAGTTCATAGATAAAACAGAAATAGGTACTATAACAATAGATAAAATGAATATAGAAATGAGTAATACTATCAAGTATAAGTATTATGATTTTAATCAACCAGTTAATTTCCCTGAAATCCTTCCTGAAGACGTTCAAGAGTAATAATTTGTTATAATGAATAGGAAGTTATTATTCTTTTGAATTATGTTGTAAATATAAATTGATCTTATTAAGTATGTTTAGTAAATAGCAAAAATTTAATTTAAGCGGTTAATATCTCGTCACATTGACTAGGTATTAACTGCTTTTTTATTCTTAAGGAAATTATATCATTTTTTTATAGATGATTCTTTTTAGAGTTTAGGTTTGACATTTTTAAAAATAGTATTTACTTATTTCTATTGTAGTGTTATTTTAAAATAGATGATTATATTACATAATATGGAGGGGATAGAATGCTTTTATTAAACAAACAAGATATAGATAAGGTATTTAGTATGAGAGACGCTATAGAAGCAGATAAAAGAGCATTTGAAATTTTTTCGAATAATGACAGTGTAGTTCCTTTAAGAACTAAACTAGAGAATAAAAAGAACAATGGTATAAACTTATTTATGCCAGGATATGTTGAGAGCTTAGATAATGCAGGAATAAAGATTGTATCTATATTTCCTGATAATGCAAGTAAAAACAAGCCAGTAGTACCTGCTAGTATGATACTTATGGATAACACAACAGGTGAGGTTAACTGTATATTAGATGGAACTTATTTAACACAACTTAGAACAGGAGCAGCATCTGGTGCTGCAACAGATATATTAGCTAGAAAAGATAGTAAGATAGGAGCTTTATTTGGAACAGGAGGACAAGCTTGTAAGCAACTTGAAGCTGTTCTTGAAGCTAGAGAATTAGAACTAGTTAAGGTATATGGAAGAGATCAAGAGAAGGCTCAAAAGTTTGTAGATGAGATGAAAGTAAAATTATCTAAGTATAAAACTCAAATTATAGTGGCTAAGGATGCGGATGACGCGATTGTTGATGCAGATATAATAACACTAGCTACATCTTCAAATAAGCCTGTATTCAACGGAGAACTAGTAAAAAAGGTGCACATATAAATGGAATAGGCTCATTTACACCTCAAATGCAGGAAATGGATGAATATATAATATCAAATGCTGATAAATTATACGTTGATTCAGTTGATGCTTGTCTTGAAGAAGCAGGAGATATAATAATACCTTTGAACAAGGGATTGATACAAAAAGATAAAATAAGTGGTGAATTAGGACAAGTTATCAACAAAACTATTAAAGGAAGAGAAAATGACGATGAAATAACTATATTCAAAAGTGTTGGAATCGCAGTTCAAGATATAGTTACAGCTAACAAAATATATCAAAAAGCTATTGAATTTGGTATAGGAACAAAGGTTGATATGTAAAAATTGTATAATGTTTAATTAGAACTAATGCTTATTAAAATAATTGTAATGTAATATTATTTTAATAAGCATTTTTTACTTTTATATGAAAAAAATAACATTAAAACTTGCATAATAAAATACTATAAATTATAATCTAATAATATTGAAGTATTGAGGGGGGATAATGTGAAAGAGGTTTTAGAAAAGGAAAGTAGGCTAGATAACTACCTTATGATAATAGCAACTGTATTTTGGTCAGGTGCATTTATCGCAGGTAAATTTTCTGTAGCTGAGTTTCCCGTGTTTTCATTGACATTCTTTAGATTTTTCTTTGCAGTTATTGCAACATTCGCAATTATGATTAAAAAAGGTGAGAATTATAGGATTGAAAAGGCGGATATATTTTTATTTGTACAATTAGGTATAATAGGTATGGTTGGATACCATGTATTTTTCTTTTTAGCACTTAAATATACTACTGCTGTAAATTCTTCGTTAATAGCAGCTACAAATCCTATAATAACTACAGTTCTAGCATTTGTGTTTTTTAAAGAAAATATAAAACTAAAGAATATAATATCTATATTAGTATCATTTTTAGGAGTAATTCTTATAATAACAAATGGAAATTTAAAATTATTAGCCAATTTTAAGTTCAATATAGGTGATTTATTGATGATAATTGCGGTTGTGTGTTGGGCTACATATGCAGTAATATCTAAAAAAGCACTTAAAAAATATAAGCCGATGGTAGTTACAAGTTATAGTTTTTTGATATGTGTAATATCTATGATTCCATTTGTTATAATGGAAAAACCGTGGGTTTATATTCCGAATACTAGTATAAAAGGATGGATTTCAGTTCTTTATATGTCTATATTTGCATCTGTAATAGGATATTCAATTCAGCAAGTATCTATAAAAAAAATAGGTGCTAGCAAAACATCTTTATATGTAAATTTAGTACCAGTATTTTCTATGATACTAGCATACTTCATATTGGGAGAGAGCATAAGCATTATAAAATTAGTATCAGCTATGCTTATAATAACAGGAGTATTGTTAAATACAGGAGTTAAAATAAGAAAAGTTGAAAAAGAAAATGAACAAAAAAACTGATTACTTTAAAGTAATCAGTTTTTTATTTTATAGAAAATTATACTATATAAATAGGTTTAATCCAGAATCTTCAGCTGCACCAAGGTAGCTTGCAACTCCTCCTATTTCAACTCCATCTATAAATTCTTCTTCTTTAAGTCCCATAACATCCATAGACATAGAACAAGCAACTATTTGAACACCTAAATCCATGGCATTTTTTATTAAAGTATCAAGTGAGTCAACATTTTTCTTTTCCATAACATGAGTTATCATCTTAGCACCCATACCACCCATGTTCATTTTAGATAAAGGAAGTTTAGAAGTTCCTTTTGGCATCATCATACTAAACATTTTTTCAAGAGTATCCTTTTCTACATTAGGAGCATCGTGTTTTCTTAAAACATTTAATCCCCAGAATGTAAAGAACATAGTTACTTTTTTACCCATAGAAGCTGCACCAGTAGCTATTATGAATGAAGCAATAGCTTTATCTAAATCACCACTAAATACAACCATAGTAGCTCCATCTTTTGTTTCAGTTAACGTATTAGAATCATTTGATCTAACTAAATTACCACCTTGACCTTTTTGAATTAAGGCATTAAATGAATTGTTCTCAAAATCAGATTTTAAAAGTGTATTTCCTGTTTTATCACACCAAGATGCAATATCTTTTGCAAAGCCTGGATCACTTGCACTTATTTGTAAAACTTCTCCTTCATTCATCTTTTCTATATTTTGATATACCTTCATAATAGGTCCTGGACACTGAAGTCCACATGCATTTAATGATATAGTAGGTGCTATTTCCATAAGGCAATCCTCCTCGATATTAGTTGTTCCAGAATCTGTAACACCACAGTCACAACTGTTAGAAGTACTTGGTTCAAATACAGATGAATAAGTTTTATAACCTCCATCTAAATTCTTAACCTTGTAACCATTTTGAGATAATATTCTAGAAGCTAGATATCCTCTAAGTCCAACTTGACAAGTTATATAAACTTCTTTATCTTTTGGTATTTCATCAAGTCTACCTCTTATTTCTCCTAAAGGAATATTTATAGAACCTTTGATATATCCCATATCTCTTTCAATTGATTCACGAACATCTATTAAAAGACCTCCGTTTTCAATTATTTTATCTATTTCATCCCAATAAACAACATCAACCATACCTTCAATTATATTAGAAGCAACATATCCAGCCATATTAACAGGATCTTTAGCTGATGAATACGGTGGAGCATATGAAAGTTCTAAATCTGGAAGATCTAAAACATTAAGACCACCTTTAATAGCAGTAGCTATAACATCAATACGTTTATCAATTCCATCATATCCTACAGCTTGGGCACCGAATATTTTACCATCAGTTAGATCAAATATTAGTTTTAAAGATATAGGGAAGGCACCAGGATAATATCCAGCATGAGAGTTTGGATGTACATGTATAGCTTTGTATTTAATGCCTAGTCTTTTCAAAGTTTTTTCATTATTACCTGTTGAAGCAACTGTCATATCAAATACTTTTGCTATAGATGTTCCTAATGTTCCATTGTACTTAACATTTCTTCCCATTATATGATCAGCTGCAAGTCTTCCTTGTCTATTAGCAGGCCAAGCTAATGGAATCATAGTTGGTTTTTTATTTATATAATCTTTAACCTCTATAGCATCACCTATAGCATATATACTTTTGTCAGAAGTTCTAAGAGTTTCATCAACTTTTATTGTTCCACGTTCACCGATATCAAGACCAGCATCTTTTGCAAGTGAACTTTCAGGTCTGACACCTATTGATAATATAATCATATCTGTATCTATAACTTTTCCACTTGAAAGAATTATTTGTTTTCCATTGTTTTTAAACTCTTTAACTCCATCTTCAAGAATTAAATTTACACCTTTATCTTTTATGTGAGAGTGAAGAATACTAGCCATTTCATAATCAACAGGAGCCATTATCTGATTGCCCATTTCAACTAAAGTGACTTCAACACCTCTATCGTGAAGATTTTCTGCCATTTCAATACCTATAAATCCTCCACCTACAACAACTGCTTTTTTAGGTTTATTATTATCAACAAACTTTTTGATATTATCAGTATCAGGTATATTTCTAAGAGTAAATAAATTTTTAGCATCATCTATACCTGTAATTGGTGGCTTAATTGGACTGGCACCAGGAGATAGTACTAATACATCATAACTTTCTTCATAAGTTTCATTTGTTCTCAAGTTTTTAACTGTAACAGTTTTATCTAATTTATTTATTTTAATAACTTCGCTTAAATTTCTAATATCCATATTAAATTTTTTAGACATACCTTCAACAGTTTGAACAAGTAGTGCATCTCTTTCAGTTATAGTTTCACCTATATAATAAGGAAGACCACAGTTTGCAAAAGAAATATATTCTCCTCTTTCAAACATAAGGATTTCAGCTTTTTCATCTAATCTTCTAAGTCTTGCAGCAGTAGAAGCACCTCCGGCAACTCCACCTACTATAATTATTTTTTTACTCATATTCAGACCTCCCTAATATTCATATATTAAAATATTACAATATAAATTCCGACAAAAGGCACATTAAAATAATGCCTTTATTATATCTTTTACTTTGTCATTTGATACACTGTAAATTATCTCAAGTCCATTTCTTTCACCTTTTATAATACCCGCTGATTTCAATTTTGAAACATGCTGAGATATAGTAGACTGAGGCATATCAAGACAATTTTGCATATTAGATACATTACTAGAACCTGCATCTAAAAGGCCTTTTGCTATACAAAGTCTTACTGGATGAGCTAAGGCTTTTAAAAGTTCTGAGTACTCATCAAATAATTGTGGATTAGTTTTATAGTTTTCCATAGCTTCCTCCTATAGTACGTTATATTATAATATTACGATATTAATATATATTTGTCAATCTGTATTTGTTATTATTTATACAAATGTAAATTATACAATTAAAAATCATTTGAATTAAAAACTTAATCTCAGTTAAGTTTCACTTTATATTATTACCAAAAAAATAATTTATGATAAAATAAAATCAATATTATAAAAGGATAAATTAGGGGGTAATATGAAATTTTGGAAAAAGATATTTGTATATTCTTTGGTTTTGTTTTTGATTGTATTTAATATAGGGGGAATTTTCTTATTAGAGAATAGCCATAATTTAAGCTTAAATAGAGAAATAGAGAGAGGTCTTAGTGAACACTCTAGTATTTATTCTGGAGTGAAGATGATTATAAAAGATCGAAAAACATATTCGCAAGTTTTTGAGAAAAATGTTTTAGAAATCATGATGAAACGTTATCTAGAGAGTTCTAATGATGAAAAGATTTATATAGAGATTTTAGATAAAGATAACAATGAAATTTTCAGCAATATAGATATGGAGATTGAAGGAGAAAGAGTGGAATTAAAAAATCCATTAGTAGATAGAAGACGATACATTATAAGAGATGTAGGAGACCAAACATTTCTATACATTACCAATTTATTAAAGTTAGAAGAAGGGGATTTAAAGTTTTCATATGTTAGAGATATAACTTATTTGTATGAAGATAGAAAAAAACAATATTATTTTTTTATTCAACTAGAGTTGATAAGCTTTGTTCTTCTAGCTGTAGGTATGTATTTTTTAAGTAAATATATTACAAAGCCCATACATAAACTTATACATGCTACACAAATAATTACCAACGGAAGCTATTCAGAAACAGTAAACATAAATACAGAAGATGAAGTTGGTATTTTAGCGTCTAACTTTAATAAAATGGCAACAGCTGTAGAAGAAAAAATAAATGAATTAGAGAAAAGTGCCAATAAAAAACAGCGATTTATTGATAATTTTACACATGAAATTAAGACCCCTCTCACATCTATTATTGGATATGCAGATTTTTTATTAGCAACAAAATACAATGAAGAGATATTTATAAAAGGAATGAATCATATACTGAATGAAGGGAAGCAATTAGAAAAATTATCAATAAAAATGATGGATTTGGTTTTATTAAAAAAAGAAGATTTTGATATGAAAAATGAAAATCTAGAAGATATTTTATTGGAAATAAAACAGACTGTAACACCAAAACTAGAAGGTAAGAATATAAATTTAAATATATATGGGAATGGACAAGCACTGGTTGAAAGAGATTTAGTAAAGACATTAATAGCAAATTTGATAGATAATGCTATAAAAGCTTCTTACGAGAATAGCAAAATAGATTCAAAACTATACAAAGATGAGGATAATAAAACGGTTCTTGAAATAAAAGATGAAGGAATAGGAATAGACAAAGAAGATTTAGAAAAAGTTCTAGAGCCTTTTTATATGGTGGACAAATCCAGAACAAGAAAAAATAATGGAGCAGGGTTAGGACTTAGCATATGCTCAGAAATTTCTAAAATACATAAAGCAAAACTCAGAATAGAAAGCAAAATCAATTATGGAACTGTTGTTAGAATTATATTCCCTTAAATGTTACAACTATTTTACAATTTATAAATATTTTGTATAAAACCACGTAGTATACTTTTTTTGAAAGTAAAAGGGAAGGGGAGAGGATAAATGAATTTTAAAAAAATAATCCCTGTGGTTTTAATAGTTATTTTATTTACTACAGGATGTATGGGACATGCTCATGTACAGAAGAACGAATTAATGACAGAAGAGGTAAATAAAGAGGATGACATAAAGAAAGCTGAAAATAAAGAGATCAATGCTAAAATCACAAAGGCTGAAGCAAGAAAAATTGTTCTGGATGGATTAGAGAAATATTTTAATCAAAAAGTAGATACAAAAAAATTTAAGGAAGAAATTTTGTTACAAGAAGAAGATACTCTTTGGCCTAATAAGTATTGGGTAGTACGCTGGGGATATGGGAATAGCAAAACTCCTACATATGGAGGGGGAATAGATATACAAACAGGTGAAATTGTTAATTTGATAGACAATCATGAGATAGATATTAAAAAAGATATAAAAAAATATGATAAGGTTGATATAAAAGAAATGAGAAGAGTAGCAGAAGGTTTTATTGAAAAGAATAACATTGTAAAGAAAAATGAAAATATTCAATTATTTAATGTGGGAGTGGATGATAAAAATGATAAAACCCATATTAAATACAGATATAACGAAGATCATTTTATTTATATTAGAATAGATAATAGAACAAAAAAGGTTATAGACATGGAAAAATGTATTATAAGAGAATATGGTAAAAAAGGAGAAAATTTAAATATAAATAGAGAAACAGCAAAAAAAATAGCTTTAGAGAGTATTGAAAAGTATTTTGATAAAAAACTAGATCCACAAGATTTAATTGATGATATTCAGCTTATGGAAAAAGATAGAACTTGGTGGAGGGTATGTTTTAAGGATAAAAAAGGATTAGAACAGAATGGAAAGAGTGAGCTTCCCTATGTTTATATTGAGGCTAAAACAGGAGAGCTAATAGGGGCAGGAGACGGACCGATAGATAGATATGAAGAGAAGGATAGGGAAGAGATAAATATAGAAAAAGCAAAGCAATTAGCTTTAAATTATATAGACAGGAAAAAATTAGTTAATGATATTAAAAAGTTGAAATTCTCAAAAAAAAATAAATTAACTTATCCTAATCATTGTGAGATGGATTTTAAATATGATAAAAGTAAAACTGTTAGAGTTACATTAGACACGAAAGCAAAAAGAATACTGTTTTGGGCAATTTTCTAAAATAAAATCAAAAAGTATAAGATTTGTATCTTATACTTTTTGCAATGTATAGATAAGAAGGGAAGATATAAAAGTGGAAAAAATTTTGATTGTAGAGGATGATAAGGCAATATCTGATTTAATTGAACTTAATTTAAATATGATAGGTTATGAAACAGTAAAAATTTACGATGGAAAAGATGCTTTAGAATCTGTACAAAATGAAAATTATGATTTGATTCTTCTTGATATAATGCTTCCAAATATAGATGGATTTCAGATTATGGAGAAGATAAAGTATAAAGACATACCAGTAATTTTTTTAACTGCAAAAAATTCTTTGTCAGATCGTGTTAAGGGTCTTAAAATAGGCGGGGATGATTATATTGTAAAGCCTTTTGAGTCAGTAGAACTTTTAGCTAGAGTTGAAGCAGTTTTAAGAAGATATGGAAAAAGAAAAAATCATTTAGATTTAAAAGACTTAGAAATATTTTTAGAAGAGAGAATTGTAAAGAAAAAGGGAGAACATATAGAGCTAACCTTGAAAGAATTTGAACTCTTAAAATTACTTATTGAAAATAAAGGATTAGCTTTATCAAGAGAAAAAATAGTAGAGAAGGTTTGGGGATATGATTATTTAGGAGAAACAAGAACTGTAGATATGCATATTCAACGTTTAAGAAAAAAGCTAGACTTAGATGAAATAAAAACAGTATATAAAGTTGGATATAGGCTAGAAATATAATAGTTATAATCAATTAAGTATATAACTTTAAATGTTACATGATATTGATTAAAGAATTGGAATATCAACTATTTTTGAGCAACGGAGACCGTTAGGGATCGTTGGCGACATGAGCCATGAGATAGCATGAAGCGAATTTTTTTATTTTTATGGAACTTTTTTAAATTCATATCGTCTAATAAGTATAGACAACAATATGGAGGGAGAAATTTAAAATGAAAATAAAAAATAAAGCGATAGCTACAACTTTAATAGGAGCGAGTTTATTAACTAATATGATGCCAGTATTTGCAAATGAAAAGCCAACTACTTGTATAGACATTAGAAAGCCTATACTAATATCAGAGCAAGGAGAAAATCCAGTTCCAGTACTAATTAGCAATGCACCAAATAAAATTATAAATGTGAATATTGATGGGAAAATAGTACCTTTTCCAGATCAAAAACCTATGTTAATAAAAGATGAGTCAAGAACTATAGTTCCAGTAAGATTTATAACTGAATATTTAGGAGGAACAGCTTCTTGGGATGCTGATTCAAAAACAGCTACAATTGAGCTAGATGGTAAGAAGGTTGAACTACCTGTTAATAAAAAACATGCTAATGTAGATGGAAAACAAGTAAAACTTGATTCATCAGCTAAATTGATAAGCAACAGAACTTTTGTACCTTTAAGATTTGTATGTGAAACTTTTGGATACGATGTTTCTTGGGATAAAGAGAGTAATACTGTTATTTTACAAAAAAATAACAGCATAACATTAAGTGAAAATCCAACTACAGGATATGTTTGGCACTATAGTATTGAAAATGAAAGTATAGTTAAAGTTGTTTCTGATAATTATCAACAAGATAAAATAGATAGCGAACTTTCAAACGATGAAAATATAGCTATTTGTGGAGTTGGAGGAAAGCATACTTGGGAATTAGAGGGATTAAAGGAAGGAACAACAATAATAAAATTTGAATCATATAGACCGGGTGAAGAAAAAGATAAAACAACAAATACAAAAGAGTACACTATAACTGTAGATTCTGATTTAAAAGTATCAATAAAGGAAAAAGAAGACATGTATACAGGTGGAAGCAAATATTTTGATGAAGAGTTAGGACTTTATAAAATGTTTGGAAATGTTACTAAAATAGAAAATGATACTATATTAGTTGATGGTGAAGGAATGTATGATCAAATAAGATTTAATATAAATGAAGATACTGAAATAGTAGATTTAGATGGTATGAAATTATCAAAAGATGATATAACGGATGAAAGTAAAATAGTTGTTTACCATGATCAAAAAATGACAAGAAGCTTACCTCCTATAGCAAATGCTCAAAAAATAGTAGTTGCTAATCTTAATGTGAAAGATGGAAAAATAACACAAATAACTGATGTGAAAAATGGTAAGATGTTTCTTATAGGAAATATGAATGATGGAATAAATTTCAATATAAGTGACGAAACAGTAATAGTTAATGAACTTGGACAAAAATTAACTGTTGATGCTTTAGCTAAAGGAGTTGAGGTTGAAGTATACTATGGAAATATGATGACTATGAGCTTACCTCCAATAACTAGTGCAAAGAAGGTAGTAGTTAAAAGTATTAATGTAAAAGAAGGAAATATATCTCAAATAACTAATGTGAAAAACGGAATGATGTTTCTTGTAGGAAACATGAATGATGGAATAAATTTTAACATAACTGATAAAACATCAATAGTTGATGAAGCTGGACAAAACTTAAGTGTAGATGATTTGGCTAAAGGAACTGAAGTTGAAGTATACTATGGAAATATGATGACTGCTAGCTTACCTCCAATCACTAATGCAACTAAAGTAGTAGTTAAAGGAGTATATGCTATGACAGGAGATGTTAAGAGTTTAGAAGGTAACTATATGTTAGTTGAAGGAAATGGACTTTACAATCAAATAAAATTCAATATAACTGATGAAACTAAGATCGTTGATAAAGAAGGAAAAGAATTATCAAAATCAGATATCAAAGAGGGAAGTAAGGTAGTAGCATATCACGGTGGAGCTATGACAAGAAGTTTACCTCCAATTACAAATGCAACTAAGATAATAGTTGAATAATAAATAAGTTAAAAATAGCAGGAATCTTCCTGCTATTTTTTTTATTTATATTTAATATTGTTAGATTTGTGCTTAAGCTAAAATTACCCTAATTGAAATAACGCTACTTAATCAGTGTTTTGATAAAACTAAAGATTTTGCTTTATAAAATATACTAAAAGTTCTAAACTCCCTATGGTCAGACAAAGAACTTTCTTAACGGATATTTTAACAGCACAATCTAAGTTGTATAGTAAAACATTGATTAAAAGTAGCTAACATTTTAATTAGGTAAATTTTTAATTTAGTCTTTTAAAGTTTGTGGAAATCAATAACAAAGTTTTTTAATAAAAAAATAATATATTTCAAAACAGAGATTTTGTTATAATGAATAGTAAATTATAAATTTTTTAAAATACAAATAAATATTAATTTTGTTATAATGAATAAGAAATTAATTTAATTGGAGGATATTATGGAAGATAGATATAGAATTTATTCAAAATATTTAAGAGAAAAGTATGGAGAAAAGGTGTACAAACTGCCTTTAAATCTACCTTTGACTTGTCCTAATAGAGATGGTGCAGTTGGAGTTGGAGGTTGTAGTTTTTGTGCAGATGTTGGAGCTGGATTTGAATCTTTAGAGAATACTCTTTCGGTAAAAGAGCAACTAGAAAAGAATATGGATTATATAAGAAGAAGATATAAGGCAAACAAGTTCATAGCATATTTTCAAAATTATACTAACACTTATATGGAACTTGATAAGTTTGAAAAATATATGAATGAGGCGATTATTGAAGATATAGTGGAGATATCAGTGTCTACAAGACCAGATGCTATAAATGATGAATATCTAAAAATATTAAAAGGTATTGAATCAAAGGGTGTAAACATATCTATAGAGCTTGGACTTCAAACAGTAAATTATCATACACTTAAAAAAATAAATAGAGGTCATACATTAGCTGAGTTAATTGATGCAGTTATAAGAATCAAAAAATACGGATTTGAAACTACAGTTCACTTAATACTAAACCTTCCAAATGATAATATGGATGATATTATAGAAAATGCTAAGGTATTATCTGCTCTTAAAGTTGATGGAGTTAAACTACATTCACTTTATATAGCTAAAGGAACTAAGATGGCATGTGAGTATGAGAATGAAGAAATAGAAATGATAGAGTTAGAAGAATATGTGAAAAGAGTTTGTGTATTTTTACAGTATATATCAAAAGATATAGTAATACACAGACTTATAGGTAGGGCACCTGAAGAAAATACACTGTTTTGCAATTGGAATACTTCGTGGTGGAAGATAAAAGATATGATAGATGAGTATTTGGAAATTAATGATATGCATCAAGGCGATAAGTGTGATTATTTAAATGGAAAAAGTGTCAAAAAATTTGTATAGGAGAATACTATGTATATAAATGGAAATTTTAAAATGGAAAGTGATTATGAAGTAAGAGTTATAAGAGAAGATGAATTTGATGTTGATTTATTTATAGATATAAACTATAGAAGTGTAGATCTTGATATAGGGAATAATGACTTAAATATATCTAGAATACAGTTCCAAATGGTAAAAGCTATACTTTTAAGATTTAGCAAAAATGGAACTAGAATGACTTGCCATATGTTAAGAGATATAGATTTATATTCTGCATTTAGTAATTTTGAAATAGAATATAAGGATAGGGTAATAAATATTGAAAAAGTTGAAGAAAAAGTAGTGTTGAGTATTTAAGATCAATAGTAAGTTTAAATATAGGGGGGTGTTTAAGTGGAAGGTTATAGTGATTGTAAGAAATCTATATTTGATAGGATAAAGAATCGGATTTTAAAGGTTCATAATTACTTATACAATACAGATGTAGTAACTTTTATGTTATGTATAATACTTATACAGTATTTATCTGTTATAATTCTTAGCCCTGTAATTATGCTTTTTCCTGATAATAATGGAGCGGCACCTTTTGATCCAGAAGAGTCTAAGAAACTTATGCTTATAGTAGGTGTTATTATTGCACCTTTAATTGAAACTCTGTTATATCAAAAGATTGTAATTGATATATGCAATAAGATAAAGTTTTTGAATAATAGGAAGTTTATAGGAATTTTAATATCTGGAGCAATATTTGGATCAAGACATACCTACAGTCCACAATATGTAGTTCATATGTTTGTTGTAGGAAGTATATGGGCATATGCTTATACTGTATATAAACAAAAGAAAAAGCATCCTTACTGGGTAGTTTGCTGTATTCATGCTATTAATAACTTTATAGCTCTTATGATATTGTAAAAAATGGATAAGATTACTTATCCATTTTTTTGTTTTGCATTATATAAAAATATAGCAAATCCAGAACCTATTATTAAAGTATAACCTATAAAACTAAAAGCATCTGGTAGTTCACTCCAAAGCATAAATCCTAATAGTCCTGAAAAAATTACGTTAGTGTAATTGTATATTGAAATTTCGCCAGCTGGTGCAAGCTTATAAGCCAAGGTTAAACTGAATTGAGCAAGGGATGCAACTATTCCAGTCATCATAAGTATAAAAAATTGATGTAAGCTTAATGGCTTAAAATTTATCATCATTAAAGGAAACATTATACATGATGATACAAATGAGAAATAAAAGACTATAGTATAAAATTCTTCTTTATCTCCTAAAAGTCTTACCATAGTATAAGCTCCACCTGCAAATACAGCAGATATAACACCTACAAATGCAGGGAATGCTTCTATATTAAATTGAGGTTTTATTATAAATAGAGCACCTATAAAAGCAACTATTAAAGATGGTATTTGTATACGAGAGGGTTTTTCCTTTAAGAACCATAGAGCAAATAATGTTACAAAGAAAGGATTCAACTTATTCAGCATAGCGGAATCTGAAAGTAACATATTGTCTATCGTATAGAAATATCCGATCATACCTATAGTTCCAAGAATAGATCTTAAAATTAGATGTTTTTGATTTTCTCTTTTACCAAAGAAATTTTTCTTGTTTTTAATAACTAAAAAGCCAGCTACAAATGTGCTTATAAGATTTCTAAAGAAAGTTTTTTCTATAGTAGGAACATCTCCGGCCAATTTAACTAATGCCCCCATTAAAGCAAAACAAAATGATGAAAAAAGCATATAAAGAATTGCTTTAGATTTATTGTTCATAAAATCAAGTCCTTTCGAATGATATTGCATTGTGTATACAATTGTATAATAATTATTCTATTTTGTAAAACTGTTTCGAGTAACTATATAAGAACAGTATATTCCATTTAAAATATAAAGTTTTGTATGATAGTTAAAATTTCAAGTATTCATATTTGTTTTGGTAAGTTATTGTAGTATACTAGTTTAGTAAACATATTGTAAAGGAGGTATAAGTATGAAGAAAATTATGAGTCTTATTTTAATACTTATATGTAGTATAAGCTTTTTAACAGGTTGTGAGAAAGATGATAAATCAGATGCTGATGTATCTAAAGATGACGTAATTGTTTCTGAGAGTACAGATAATGAAAATTCAAAGGAAGATCAAAATGAGGATAATAGATACTATGTAGGAGGAATTGATGATCCTGTTAAATTTGAAGAAATGTTTAATGAAGTAAAAAAATTCGTATCTGAAGATAATAAGGAAAAAGTGTCAGAGTATATTCTATATCCATTAAGAGTAAATCATGATAAATCTACTAGAGAAATTAAAACTCCACAAGAGTTTATAGAAAACTATGATAATATATTTACTAAAGAAGTAAAAGAAGCTCTTTTAAATCAAGATGTTAAAGATACCTTTGTAAATTATCAAGGGGTAATGGTTGGGAATGGAGAAATATGGTTTGGTTCATCACAAGATTCATCTAAATATGGTATCATTGCAATCAATAATTAAAATATAGAAAAATTAAAGCATCAGCTTATAGGCTGATGCTTTTGATTTTATTTCCATCCATATCACAGAAATTAACTTTAGTTAAGCCATCTTCGTATGTAAAATACATAATATTTTTAACGTATTTATCATTAACCTTATATTTTTGTATTCTAACAGGTCCATACAAATTTTCATCTTCTAAAATAGTCTTTGGATGTTGCTGATATTTATGAAGTGTATACCCTATAGATGTTATCTTACCCTTATTATTTTTATCATATGAAGTATATACCAATGTATAATCTTCGTTAAATGTTAAAGAGTCAATAGATGGAACTGATCCAAACATATCTGTATTATAGTCAATAGTATCAATTTTATAATTATCTTGATCTTCGCTTTGATTTCTAATCATAAATATATTCAATTTGGAGTCAGAATTAATATTCATACCTATAAAACCATAACTATTATATAATTCTCTAGCATGTACTATATTTTTAATAAGAGGTTTATTAAAAATATCTATAGATTCACCACCATAGTACATTCTATAAAGGTCAAGTCTGTCTTTATTGACCTTAGTATAAGATAAACAGCCATCAAGTGAATTTGAGTTGACTATGTAGAGCGGTTTTTTATAAAATGTTTGCTGATTAGGTGTATTATTGTTTGTAAATGATGCAAAAAAATCATTATGTAAGATTTGCTTATATATCAAATCATCACCTTTGCTTGAAAAAAACAATGCACCATTTTTAAAGTCCATACTATCTGCATTTTCAAATTTGAATATATCTTGTTTTTCTGGATTAAATTTAAGTAAGCCATCATCATCATATTCTACCTCTGTATTAACTATTCCGTAATTACAAGCAGTTATTATATTATATGACGAAAAATGATCACGAGTTACAAAGTTATTTAGATATTTGTGAGATTTATATTTATCAATTTGTGTTATTTTATTTGTATTTATATCTAATAGATTTAGGTATGAATAATCTATACCTTGTTCGTTTTTAGTTGATAAAATTATTAAGCTAGGATGATTAGAGATACTATAAAATTCTATATTCCTTATCGTACCTAAACTTTCAGATTCTATATTTATATAAGGTTTAATTACATCTTCGTAGTTTTCCCTTTGATAAGAGTAAGATAAAAAAGTAAATAATGAAAGTAGTATAAACGTTATTAAAAAACTGTGTTTTTTCATAAAAGACCTCCAATTAATGGTATAATTAGATTATATTTGATAGCAGACTTTATAACAAGAGGTGAGTAATGAACTTAAAACAAATATTCAAAGAATCTATAAAAAGTATAAATAAATCCATATGGATAATTTTAATACCTTGTATTATGGATATTCTAAACTTAATTTCCTATGAAAAAATATTTAATACAAAATATATTCCAGCTTTAAATATGATTTCATTTAAAATGGCTATAATATCTGCACCACCTAGTGTAAAGCATATGATTAAAAATTTTCCTAGTCCTTTACTTGAATATAGAAATGGAGCATTTCTTGGAATTATAAATGAACTTACACTATTTAATATATTTCTTTTTCTTACTTTTATATGCTTAATGAGCTTTATAGAGGCGGGTTATTTAGGTAGTATAAATGATATTAAGAATAAAAGTTGTTCTTTAAGGGATTTTATATATTTTGGAAATAAATTTTGGTGTAGATTGTTTTTATTAAATTTAATATGCTATATACCTTTTTTATTGGGTTTTATAGATGAAGCTTTTATTTGGATATCTATTTTGTATATGCCATTTTTTTATGCGGAATATGTAATAGTGGCAGAAAATATATCTTTAATTTCAGGATTAAAAGAAAGTATTAATGTATTAATGAACAATTTAGGACTTACTATAAAAATGATGTTTCAATGTGGAGTATTATATTTACCTATAAGTTGTGCAGTTTATATACTAAGCTTCTCAGGTGATTTTGGAATGGGGTTTAGTATTTTTATAGTAAATTATTTTGGAGTATGTGTTAATAAAACTGTATTTGAAGTTTATAAAAATTTGAAAAAACCAGAAGAAGTTCAGGGTGGACATATTGATTATTATGTTTAAGGAGCTTAAATTATGAACTGTTCTAGATGTAAAAAAGAGATAAAGTACTTTGAAAAAGAAATATACAACGGAGAATATTTTTGCTCACACTGTAAAGATTTTTTGGAGACAAAAGAAGAATTTGAGAAAAGAATTAAGTATGGAGAAGACATGATTGGGGTATTAAAATTTATAGTTAAAGTAATAATACCTATAATATTAATAGGGTTAATAGTTGTAAGTCCTATTCTTTTAATCATAATTGTACCTTTTTATGTTATACTACTATTTGGAATAAATTATTTAGGGATAATACCCATGATCGCTAAAGACATTAGGTATATAAGAGAAAAGATTGATATAACTGATAAGCTTTAGCGTTAATTTAAGGTGACCTAATCATAGGTCATTTTTTAATTCTTAAGGAAGGTATATCATTTTTTGTTTTGTGTATACCTTATTGAAAAAGGTTGTACTTGCAACTATTTTTGAGCAACGGAGCCTGTAAGGATCGTTGGCGACATGAGTCACCGCGTTAGCGAGTAGACGAATTTTTTAGTGTGTATTTTAAGATATTAGAAAGGAAGGCGTATTAGTATGAAAGATAGGAATAATACCTATAATACTCTGTTTCATTGGCATAATTTCCGTTTGAAACTGGTTATGCAAGGTATAGTAGTAGGTGCTTTATCTGGCTTGTTAGTAGTACTATACAGATTCTTATTAGAAGAAGTAGGAGATTTAACTCACAAGATCTATGTTTTACAAACACAGAAGAGTTATTTGATTCCTATTTGGTTTATAATATTAGGTTTACTTGCGTATATAGTTGGAATTATGATAAAAAAAGAACCAATGATTGGAGGAAGTGGAATTCCACAAGTAGAAGGGATTTTGCTTAGAAAGTTAAATGTGAATTGGCTTAGAATAATTGTTGGAAAATTTATAGGCGGAGTTCTAGCGATAGGAGCAGGTTTGTCTTTAGGTAGAGAAGGTCCTTCAGTTCAAATTGGAGCTTCTGTTGGTCAGGGTTTTTCAAGAATTTTCAAAAGAGTAAAGATAGAAGAAAAATATTTAATTACTAGTGGAGCTAGTGCGGGTCTTGCGGCTGCATTCAATGCACCTTTAGCTGGAGTGATGTTTGCATTAGAAGAAGTTCATAAAAACTTTTATCCATTAGTTTTATTATCAGCTATGTCTGCATCACTTACAGCTGATTTTGTAGCTAAGAACTTTTTTGGTTTAAAACCAGTTTTTGATTTTAGACGTCTTTATGTTTTGCCTCTAAATCAATATATATATTTAATTATATTAGGAATAATATTAGGTATATTTGGTGTATTTTTTAATAAAACTCTTATGAAGACACAAGATTTTTATACTTCAAAAAAGTGGCTTCCTGTTGAATTTAGACCAATGATACCATTTTTAATGGCAGGAATACTAGGATTATTTTTACCACAGGTATTAGGTGGAGGACATGAACTTATAGGTTCTTTAGTAGAAAGAAAGTATACAATAAACATGGTGTGTATTATTTTAATAGTTAAGTTTATTTTTACAATGTTCAGTTATGGATCAGGATCACCTGGAGGAATATTTTTACCTTTACTAGTAATTGGAGCATTAACAGGGGATTTATATGGAAGTGTTATTGTTAAGTATTTTCATATGGATAGTCAGTATATAAGTAATTTTATTATATTGGCCATGGCAGGCTATTTTACAGCTATAGTTAAAGCCCCTATTACAGGTAGTATTTTGATTACAGAGATGACCGGATCTTTTAGTCATCTACTTCCTTTAACTATTGTTTCTATAATTGCATATATTGTAACTGATATATTAAATTCAGAACCTATATATGAATCATTACTTGAAAGACTTTTACATAAAAAAGGAAATAATGAGTTTCGTGGAGATAAATCTAAAAAAATACTTTTAGAAGTTGCAGTATGTCTAGGTACTGAACTGGATGGTAAAATGGTCAAAGAAATAAATTGGCCTCACAATACTTTATTAGTAGCTATAAAAAGAGGAGAAGTAGAAATAATACCAAAAGGGAAAACTACTATTTCAGCGGGAGATTATTTAATAGCTCTTGTAAATGAAGATGAAGCAGGAGAAATAACGCATAAATTAAAAAAAATGGCAGGCGATTTCGTTATAGAAAATGTAAATAACTGTTAGGATATATTGAAAGACATTCCTTAATGATTAAGGAATGTCTTTTAATATATTTATTATCTCAAGTACCGATTTATCTTTTTGTTTTGCTTCAACCATCATATCAAAGTTATATTTATTCATAAGCTTTAAAAGATAATTCAAGTCTTGTATATCTATATAGTTACTGTGCTTTCTATCGAATTTATTATCACGCCCGCTACTTATATGAAGCTTGGGTATTAGACTTGTATTTTCCCATGTATTTACTATAGCAGATATATAATTTTGAATATCTATATTATTAGGATTATTACATTTATGATGATGAATATCTAGAACTATTGGAATATGTGTTTTTGAACTTATATAAAGAACATCTTCAACTGTAAATGATTTATCATCATTTTCAAGCCTTATCATACTTTTTAAATTATCTTCTAATGAATTAAAAACGTGTATAAATCTTTTAGAAGCAGATTTTTTATCATTATATACTCCACCTGTATGAATTATCATATCATTTCCAGATAGTCTTTTAAGTATATCGTAGTGGTATTTTATATTTATTATACTATTTTGAACTACTTTTTCATTAGGGCTGTTCAAAACTGTAAACTGGTCTGGATGCATAGAAAGTCTTATATTGTAACTTTTAACTATGTCTGATATGTCCTTCATAATATTTAATATTTCATCGTCTTCTTTCCAATTCCAATCAAAGTCATTTATAACATCTGGATGTGTTACGAGAGGAATTAATCTACTGCTTACTCTATACATATATATATCGTTTTTAATATTCCATAGTAAAATATCTTTTACTAGATAGAGATTGTTTATTATTTTATCTCTTAGATAATTTATACCGTATTTGTATATTGAATTAAGCCTACAATCATTGAATGTTCGAGGTTTTAAGTGGGTATTTATACAAGCGTATCCAATATTTTTAATCAATTATATCACCTACTTATTTAATTAGATTAAGTATTATTTTACTACAAAAACAATATATTATAAGTAGAATTTTAAAATTTAAATTGAACTATGATATACTTTAATGGTAAATTATTGAATTGTATAGGTAATCAAAAACTATCTATGAAAATACCGCAAATACAACGATGTTTTGAATAAAACTAAGATTTTATCTTATTAAGAATCTTAAAATTTACGAACTTCCTACGGTCAGACACATAAATTTCTTAACATATTATTAAACGATAAAAACTAAGTTATATTAGTCAAAATATCTAAAAGTATTCACTAACATGTTAATAGAAAGTTTTAATAGTAATTGCACTTCATTTTATGCTAACGCATATAAAGAGATAATACATAAGATAAGAAAGGAAATTTAATATGAATATTTTATTTTTATTTATATCATGCATTTTATTTGGTTGCATAGGAATGATCTTTGGAATATGGGGATCAATCCTTGGATTTATATTTGGTGGGTTTGTAGTTGTTTTGACTGAGCTAAAAGGCATGAAAAATGATATAGATGAACTGAGTGAGGAAGTTTTTTCTAAAAATAAAAAAGTTAATTAAAATAAACTAAGGAGTGAATTTATTGAATATAAAAAAATATATAGTATTATTTTTGATAGCGTGTGCTATTTTAACAGGATGTACAGAACAAAGTAATAATGTAGGTGAAGTATCTGACTTGGTTCCAGAAGGTTGGAATATAGTTGAAAAAGTAGAAGGAGATTTAAATAAAGATAATATAGATGATATAGCAGTTGTAATAGAAGGAACTAGTAAAGTAGAAGGTGAAGCTCCAAATAGGGAATTAATAATAGCTTTTGGAAATAAAGATGGTACATATACACTTTCAACAAAAGCTGAAAAAGCAATATTAAGAGCTGATGAAGGTGGTATTTGGGGAGATCCATTTGAAGGAATATCAATAGATAATGGATCTATTTTAATTAGTTTTTATGGTGGTAGCAATTGGAGATGGTATGGTAACTATAGATTTAGATATCAAGATAATGATTGGTATTTAATTGGAGCCACAATAGGTTCTTTTCATACGTCAACAGATGAGTATACACAAGAGATGGATTATAACTTATTAACAGGAGAATACATAGAAAAGAAAGCAGACGAGAATGGGGTTATGAAAACAACTAAAGGGAATAGAGGTAAAAAAGATCTTCTAAAACTTGAGGATTTTGTTGCTGTTGATGGGGAAGAGAATATTAAATAAAAATTATAGTAAAAACAGGGGATTGTACTATGGAAAAAGAAAAAAAGAAGTGTCCAGAATGTGGTTGTACAGAAATTGGTGGAGGTAACTTTATTGATTATACTAAACTCAAACCAATTAATGCTATAATTGCTTCTTCACGAGTTACAGCAGAAGTATGTACTAATTGTGGATATATATTAAATATGAGGGTATCAGATCCAGAGAAATTTAAAAAATCTCTTATTTAGAGAAATTAAAGAGCAAATCCATTTTAAAAATAGATTTGCTCTTTCTATTATTCTTCTTTTTCTTCTTTTTCAAAAACTAAATCGAACTGTTTAATTACGCCATGAGTTCCAAATAATGAAGGAATGGCACTAACGAATCTCCAACCTTCTGAACTATATTTGTCAATTAATTCTCTATGGTTTGCTGGATGAAAGAATCCTTCTGCACTTGCTTCAACATAAGTATATTTGTACATATTATTTAATACCTCCCCCATGAAAATTTAATAAATAATATTAAGCAATTTCAGGTTATTTTTTGTCGTTAACTCCAACTATAACTTTTAAAGCTTTTTTCTTTATTTCAAATGTAGCTGGGAAAGTACCACCGTGTTCACCGTCAACATCGATAAGTAAGTTCTCTTTATTTAAGCAATCTACTTTTAAATTATCAGCTTGTAGGTATACAACATTAGGATCGTTTATATGCTCTCCTGAGAATATCTTTAAAAATACTCCTGCTGTATTTAAAGGATAAGATTTTTTGATTATACATACATCGAATAATCCATCGGTTATATCTGCCTTTGGTGCGAAGTTTGAGAAGCCTCCTGCTGATTTAGAATTTAAAACTAAAAATAAAAGGGCTTCAGTTTCTAAAACTTCATTGTCGTATTCAAATTTGAATTTGAGCGTTTCAAATAATTGTTTTGGAACTTCTTTTATGCCTTGAGCATAATATGCAAAACTTCCAAATGCAGTCTTTGACTTAACAGGTGTTTTGATAGCTATATCAGCTAAAAGACCAGAAGCTGCAACGTTTATAAAATACTTATCATTAACTTTGCATAAGTCTATTTCCTTCACAGTATTATTTTTAATAATAGAGCATACTCCCTCAATTGATGTTGGAAGATTTAAGTATTTTCCAAGATCATTGACAGTTCCTGCTGGAAGTATTAAAAGAGGAACATCTATGTCATTTTTAGCTACTGCATTTATAACATTATTTACAGTTCCATCTCCTCCAACTATTATCAATAAATCATAGTTTTGATCTTTCATTTTTGAAACTTCACCATAGTAGTCAAAGTCTATAGTAGTGTCTACTTTATCAACTTCTTTTAATGTATTATCAAGTATTAATCTCCCGATTATAATTTCTAAATTCTTTTGAAGTGTTTGGGTTCCTGAAGACGGATTGTTTATTATTTTGACTTTCATTATCTTTTGATAAATGAAGCGCCTAGATATTTTTTAATATCTTCTTCAGAACTGAAAAAATCTATTAAAATTTCTTTACCCGTTTCTTCAAAATGAACCAAAACTTCGCAATCCCCATTTAAAAAGAATTTTTTAACTGTACTTTCTTTTATTTCCCTTACTTTTATTAAATCTTTTTTCTTTTTTTCATAGTCTTTTACAAAATAAGAACCAAGTGGTCTTATTACTTTTGTGTATCTATTCATGAAATACCTCCAATTACAAATTAAAATTTGATATAATATTTAGGTTATTAAAATATTATATCAAGGAGAGAGTCTAATGCCTAGTATAAAAAAGGATGATATAAACTTAGGAATAGATTATTGCTTAAAAAACGATCTTTTTAAAGAACTTAATGATTTATATAATAGTATACCCAATGGAGACTGTATAGGATGTGGAAAATGTTGTATGGAGTCTGTTGGAGCAAATTTAGTAGAATTTTTAAATATATACAATTATTTAAACAAAAATAAAAATGTACATAATATAGTTATGGAAAAAATACTAGACTACTATTTTAAAGAGTATAAGGAAAAGATGCCGTGTCCATTTAAAGATTCGAACAATAGGTGTTTGATATATGAGGTAAGGCCTCTTAATTGTAGAATATATGGACATTGGAGAAAAAAAGATTATAATAAAAATTATGAGAGAATAAAAAAAGATAATATAGAGTTTGCAAGATATATGGAAGAAGAGCATAATATTAAGGTAGACGAGAGTATATTAAACTATAAAATAGAGTATTGTGAAAAGTTTAAGCCGAGTTTAGATTATATGAACAAAGATGAGCGAATGAAGTATTATGATAGAGGGATGGTTATAGATTCGAAGCTTTATTCTAAGGGAATAATGGATATTGATTTTAGAGATAGAGGGATTGTAGAATATTTTATAGAATCTATTTTCTTCAACAATGTTGCGAGTAATATAAGAATTAATATAACTAAGAATAATTCTTATAAGGTACTAAGAAGAGTTAAGGCTCTTGTCTTATAGGAAATTATAATATTTTTGTTTTGTGGAGAACTTGTCAAGAAAGAGATCGTTGGCGAGATGAGTCACCGTGTTAGCGAGTAGACAAATTTCTTGATTTAAGAAAAGAGGGGTAATATGGAACTAGAGAAAATCAAAGGACATAGCTATTATATAAAGGGAGGAACTAATTCTGGTGTTTATGTGTTTAAGGATAAATATGTACTTATCATAGATCCTGGTCTTTCAAACTCTAGAGCACATAGGCTTATAAAATTATTTGATAGTAAGGGGCTTCGTGTAAAGTATGTATTAAATACCCATGAACACTCAGACCATTATGGGGCAAGCAAAGTATTATTAGAACATTACACTGGAGCTAAGTCTATAGCATCAGAAGATGCAAAAACATTTATAGATAATCCGTATTTATTTTCAACTTATGTATATGGTGGAAGGTCTAATAAATTACTTGATGATTATTTCAAAAATAGAGAAAATAAGTTCAGTATAGATGAAGTAGTTTTTGAGGGTGAAACTAAGTTAAACAATGAAAAGTTTGAAATAACAGAACTTAAAGGTCATAGTATAGGTTGTATAGGTGTATTAACAGAGGACAAGGTATTATATCTTGGAGATTCTTTGTTTAATGAAAGTATTTTAGAAAAATACAATTTTCCTTTTCTATTTGATATATCTGAGCAGCTAAATACTCTAGACAAAATAAAGGAGATTGATTTTGACTTTTGTGTTATGGGTCATGCAAAGGCTTTACTTGATAAAGAAGAAGCTGTAAAATTAGTAGAGATAAACAAAGAAGTTATACACAAGTATTTAAATCAAATAAGAGAGTTTTTGACGACACCTTATACTAGAGAAGAATTGTTAAAAGATATTATAGAATATAATGAGCTTAAACTAAACTATAAAGAATATTATTTTTCAAATGCAACATTATCTTCTATGATCTCGTATCTTGTAGAAGGTGGAGAAATAGACTATCAATTTGAAAATGGGAAAATATATTACTTTATGAATTCTAAATTATAACGGGAAATTTTAAGTAATAGTAGTTAATGGTAACTACTTTGTGTTAAAATATATTGGGGAATTACAACAATGAAAATACAGGCTAGAGGGTGATTTTAATGGAATTAAGAGAGTGGAAAACTATATTAACTCCATATGAATATGCAGTAGAGGAGTTAAAAGTAAAATTTAAAAATATTAGAAAAGAACTTAGAAATAATGGGGAATATTCTCCTATAGAATTCGTAACTGGAAGAGTCAAAAAGATATCATCTATTATAGCAAAAGCTAAAAAACTTGATGTTCATATGGATGAAATAGAAGAGAAGATAGAGGATATAGCTGGTCTTAGAATTATGTGCCAGTTTGTTGAAGATATATATAGTCTTGTAAGCTTGATTAAGAGTAGAAAAGATATGAGTGTAGTATATGAGAAAGATTATATTAAGAATTATAAAAATAGTGGTTATAGAAGTTATCATATAATTATAAAATATCCTATACAGACTGCCATGGGGCTAAAAGAAATTTTAGCTGAGATTCAAATAAGAACTCTTGCTATGAATTTTTGGGGTACTATAGAGCATTCTTTAAAATATAAATATCAACAGGATATACCTGAAGATATTGCTAATAGATTAAGACGTGCAGGAGATGCAGCGTTTTTACTAGACCAAGAAATGAGTGAGATAAGGGAAGAAATAATGAGAGCTCAAGTTATGTTTGAAATGAAATCACTTACGGTTAAAGATATACTTGATAGTATTAGAAAGTTATATATTTTAGGAGAAACTGAAAAAGCTCTAGACTTTCAGGTGAGACTTGATAAAATAAACGATATAGAGGACATAAAAGAAATTATAATGTTAAGAAGTGAGATAGACTCTATACTAGATAAATACGATAAAAATTAATTTGAATGTGCTTATAAATTAGTTATAAGCACATTTTCAATGTAAGACCACTGGACAAGATAATAATTACTTATTAAAATTTTTAAGGTATAAGACAAGGTATAAGAGTAAAAATAATAAAAGGTCTTTTAAATACATACAAAGACGCAACATATAAAAAGGTGAGTGATAAAATTTGGCTATTTATGCAATCGGAGACCTACACCTTAGCAAGGTAGTAGACAAGCCAATGGATATATTTGGAGAAAACTGGATAGGACATAAAGAAAAGATAATAGCTGATTGGAAGGAAAAAGTTGGGTCTGAAGATACTGTACTTATAGTTGGAGATACTTCTTGGGGAATGAACTTAAATCAAGCTATTCCAGATTTAGATGATATAAACGAACTTGAAGGAAGAAAAATATTAATAAAAGGCAATCACGACTATTGGTGGACTTCAATAAGCAAGTTAAATAATCTTTATGACAATATGAAATTCATACAAAATAATTTTTATGAGTACGAAGACTATGCAATATGTGGAACAAGAGGATGGCTTTGCCCTAATGAAGTTAAATTTGATGAAGATGATGAGAAAGTATATAAAAGAGAAACAAAAAGACTTAAATTATCTCTTGATAGTGCTAAAAAAGCGGGATTTAATAAATTTATAGTTATAACACATTATCCACCAACTAATGATAAACTTGAGGAATCTGAATTTACTAAGATTTATGAAGAGTATAATGTTGAAAAAGTTATATATGGACATTTACACGGAAAAGAGTGGTTTAAGGTTGGGCTTCAAGGAACAAGAAATAATGTAGAGTATTATTTGACATCATGTGATTATACTGATTTTAAATTAGTTAAAATAATGGACTAGAGAAATATAATTTATTACAACTATAGTTTTGTGGTTAAGCGAAAATAACGCTCATTGAAATAACGATACTTAATTGACATTTTAATAAAACTAAAGATTACGACTTATTAAATATCCTAAAACTTCTTAAAACTTTCTACGGTCAGACAAAGAAGTTTCTTAACGGATATTTAAACGTCACAATCTAAGTTTTATAGTAAAATGTGAATTAAAAAGTATCTAACATTTCAACGAGCGTTATTTTTAATATGGATATCTGAATTGAGTTTCGCTTTATGATTTATTGATTAAATTTAATGAAAAAGGAGATTGAATATATCTTGTATATAAAGTTGTTTTTTATTATGATGAGTAGTTATCTATTAGGATGTTTTAATACAGGATATTATCTTGTACGATTGTTATATGGAAAAGATATTAGAGATATAGGGAGTTTAAGCACTGGGGCTACTAATGTTTCAAGACTATATGGAAAAAAAGGATTTTTAATAGTTTTATTAGGAGATTCTCTAAAAGGGTTTTTAGCTATATTAATGTGTAAATATTTATTAGGAGAAACAAGCATAGTGATTCAAATTTGTTTAATACTAGTAGTATTAGGTCATATTTTCCCAATACAGCTAAATTTTAAAGGTGGAAAAGGAATAGCAGTAAGTTTAGGAGCTTTCCTATGTTTTGATTATAATTTATTAATATTAATGTCTATATCCTTTTTTATTTTATTTATATTCTTGAGAGATTATAAAATTAGCGGATTAGGAGCTTATATATTGCTTCCTATAGAAGTTTTATTTAAAAATGGACGATTAATAGATAGTATATCCTTAACTCTAATTACTTTGGTTATTATTTATGCTCATAAAAAGAATATACAAGATTATATATTGAAATTGAAATTGAAATAAACCTATTAAATATATTATATAAATTCAACATAAGGAGGGTTTAACGATTGAAAGATTCTATAGTATTTAAAATAGCTGAATATGATTTTGAATTTGAAGAAATAAATAAATTAAATTATGAAACATTTGTTGAAGAAATACCTCAACATAAACAAAATGAGAGTAAAATTTTAAAAGATAAATTTGATAAAGAAAATATATATTTTATTGCTTTAAAAAATAATGAGCTATTAGGAATGCTTGCAGTTAGGGATAAACGTCCTTTTTCTTTGGATCAAAAATTAGAAAATCTTGATTCGTATCTTCCACCTGCAAAATCAATGTGTGAGATAAGATTACTATCTGTAAAAAAGGAATATAGAAAAGGCAGTTTATTAAAAGGATTATTAACAATAGTAATGCAGTACATAGAAGATAAAGAATATGATATGGTATTGATTTCAGGAATTTTAAATCAACAAAAGTTATATAAGCATATAGGATTTGTACCTTTTGGGCCCATAGTGGGAAATGATAAATCAAAATTTCAACCTATGTATATAACTAAGGAAAGCTATAATCTGAAAAATTTATTAAGACCTAAACAAGAATTCAGTTTTTTACCAGGACCTGTTGAAATATCAACAAAAGTAAAAAAAACTTTCAGTGAAATTCCAATATCTCATAGATCGGAAAAATTCAAAAATATGTTTTTAAATCTCAAAAACACATTGTGTGATTTTGTAAATGCAAAATATGTTGAAATATTTATGGGATCTGGTACTTTGGCCAATGATATAATCTGTGCACAAATATCACTTTTAGAAGGAACAGGATTAATTTTAAGTAACGGTGAATTTGGTGATAGACTTATTAATCATGCAAATGGATTTGAATTAAATTTTGAAGAGTACAAAATTAAATGGGGAGAGTCATTTGATCTGAGAAAAATTGAAAATATTTTAGATCAAAATGAAAGTATAAAATGGGTTTATATGGTTCACTGCGAAACATCTACAGGGGTTTTAAATAATATAAAATCTATAAGTCAAATTTGCAAGAGTAAACAAGTTTTATTTTGTTTAGATGCAATAAGTTCTATAGGAAATGTTGAAGTAGATTTAAGTGAAGTATATTTAGCATCTTGTGTGAGTGGAAAAGGGTTAGAGTCCTATTGTGGGCTAAGTATGGTATTTTACAATCATGAACTTTTAGAGTCTAAAAATAAGATTCCAAGATATTTAGATTTATATACATACAAAAATAAAGAAGGAATTCCTTACACTATTTCTTCAAATCTAACAGAAGCTTTATACACTTCATTAAAAAATTTAGATAAGGGAAAAAAATTCAAAAGTATTGAAGATATGAACAACTATTCAAGAATAGAATTAGATAAACTTGGAATGACACCTTTAGTAGATAAAAATTTAGGAAATCCAGCCGTTATAACTATTCCTATTTCAAGTGAATATAGCTCTAAAAATATAGGAGATTTTTTAAAAAATAATGGATATCTAATTAGTTATGAAAGCACATATTTATTGGAAAGAAATTGGATTCAGTTTTCTTTTATGGGGAATATTTCGATAGAAAAATTGAAATCATTAATTGAAATTTTGAAAAAAATTAAAGCTTAGATTAATGAATTATTAAACGGGTATATAATTACATATATTATTATATGTATAATATAATACAGATTTTAAGATGTAAGCCAACTAAATTTAGTTGGCTTTAGTTTTGGATAAATACAAAATCAAAAAAAGATGATGAAAATTTGGAAAAATAGAAGGAATTTGTAGAAATAAATCTAATAAAACTTTATTTGATTTATTCTATAGTATAAAAAATAACATTGTTCCAAAATTATTATGTTATAAAATAAAAAAAATTGCTGAATCATTAGAAATAATGGAAAGAGTAATATATAATATAAGAGAAGACTTTTAAAGTTTTATTTTAAATTTTACTTAATCTAGTATATTCAATCTTATATAGGAGAATTTATATGAATAATAAAAATGACAAGAAAAATATTATGAAAATATTTATTATTTTAACATCATTATTTTTATTAATAACTTTTATTTTAGTAAAAAACAATTTAGATATAGATATTAGTGATTTCATCTTCGAAGGAATATGCTTAATTTTAATTGTAATTGGTTTTATAATTTCACTAGAACTTAAAGTAAAGACATTAAGTGTTGGGTGTGCAATCTTTGCTATTTCAATGTTTAATGATTCTCTTGATGAACTTAAATTTATTCCATTTTCAAAATGGCAAAATCTCATATTTGAAAAATTTCTTTTTGGATTAGGAATAATATTTATTGTATACGGTTTTTATAAAATTATTAACCAAAAAAATACGCTTTTAAAAGAATTAAATCATTTAGCATTGAGCGATCCGTTGACTAATTTACTTAATATAAGGTCTTTAGAAAATAAATTAAAATTAGATATTGAGCAAGCATCAAAAAACAATACTAAAATAGGAGTTTTATTTATTGATTTAGATAAATTTAAACTAATAAATGATTCATTAGGACATAATGCTGGAAATTATATTTTAAAAAAAGTTGCTAAAAGGCTAAGATTAGTTACTAGACAAGAAGATACAATTGCGCGTTTAGGTGGAGATGAGTTTATATTAATATTAAATGATATTAATGAAACAAATGAAATAATAGATATTGTAAGAAATATTATAAATGTATTTAAAACCCCACCTTTTATATTAAAAGAAAAAGAATTTACGGTTACTTGTAGTATGGGAATTTCAATATTTCCTGATGATGGGAAGGATATAGAAACTTTATTTAAAAATGCTGATATAGCAATGTATAAAGCTAAAGAAAACCAAGGAAATACTTATGAATTTTATAATTATAAAATGAGTGAACAAATGGATAAAAATATTGAAATTGAACATAAGCTTAAACATGCACTAGAAAAAAGAGAATTTATTCTCCATTATCAACCTAAGGTCGATATAAAAACAAATAAAATTACTGGATTAGAAGCTTTAGTAAGGTGGAAATGTCCTGAAAAAGGATTGATCTATCCAAATAATTTTATACCAGTAGCAGAAGAAACTGGTTTAATTAAAAAGCTAGATGAACATATATTAGAGTTATCTTGTTTACAAATTAAAGAGTGGATAAATGAAGGTTTAAATCCACCCAATATTTCTATAAATATTTCTGGAAAAACATTTTATGAAAATGATTTTCTTGATAGGTTAGAATCTATATTAGAAGATACAGAGGTTAGTTATGAATCTATAAGTATTGAAATTACTGAAACCGCTGCTATGAAAGACAAAAAATATACTTATAAAATTTTAGAACAAATAAGAAGCAAGGGAATAAAAATACTATTAGATGATTTTGGAAAGGGATATTCATCATTAAGTTATTTAAAGGATTTTCCAATAGATGTATTAAAAATAGATAAATCATTTGTTGATAATATTTGCTATAACAATATAGATAGTTCTATTACTAGAGCTATAATTGACATGGCTAAAGCATTAAAGCTAAAAGTACTGGCAGAAGGAGTTGAAACAGAAGAACAATTGAGACTTTTAGATAATTTTAGTTGTGAAGAATATCAGGGATACTTATTTAGTAAACCACTCCCTGTAGAGAAAATTGAAATTATGTTAACTAAAAATACAGAAAAAACGGAAGCAATCTAACTTGAGTTGGGTTGCTTTTGTTTTTGATAAATAGAAATGATAGAAAATTCATAAAAAATATTTTTTTCAAAAAAATAAAAAAATACAATTGACATTAAATATTAAAGAGTTTATAATTCATATTAACGCAAAACAAGTTAATATAAAAAAACGAAGATGGAGACAAAAATATTCGAGTTTAATTACAGAGAACCAACATTTGCTGAGAGTTGGATTAAATAGAGTATATAATGATCACTCCTGAGTTGCCAAGTTGAAAGATATTTTTCGAGTAAATAAGGACGGTTACCACCGATATATGGTTAGGATTCACTAAAGTATTTAATTTTGGTCGATCTGAATTGAGAAGGCAGTTTTTGAAATTGCAAATAGGGTGGTACCGCGAATATAATCTTTCGTCCCTATAAATACATAGTCTATGTATTTATAGAGACGGAAGATTTTTTTATTTTATAAAAAAGAAAGGGTGTGTAGATAGTGGAAAGTAGAGTTTGTGCAAGGTTAAATCAGGGGATAGATTCTTTTATAAGAGTAACTAGTGTTCTTAGAAGAAAAGAATTTAATATAAAAGAGATTAATATGAAGTCTCAGAGTAGTCATATTGATTTGGATATAGTTGTATATGATCAGAGATTGACTGGAAGTGTTGTTAAGCAGATATCTAAACTTGCAGATGTTAAAGAAATAAAAGTTGTATAGTGATATATAGTTCTAAAAAATTAAGATATTAAATTATATAAAAGGGGAGATTAAGATGAGTAAAATGTATTATGAAAAGGATTCTAGTTTAGAGTTATTTAAGGGAAAGAAGGTTGCTGTTCTAGGTTATGGAAGTCAAGGGCATGCACATGCACTTAATTTAAAGGATAGCGGTGTTGATGTTGTTGTGGGTTTACATGAGAAAAGTAAATCAAGAGATAAGGTTAAAGCTGATGGACTTGAAGTTATGAATGTTGAGGATGCTGTTAAGGTTAGTCAGGTTGTTATGATGTTAGTTCCTGATACTAAGCAAAAAGAAGTATTTGATGAAAAAGTTAAGGATAATTTAGATGAAGGAGATGCACTGGCATTTGCACATGGATTCAATATACACTTTAGTCAGATAGTACCTCCAAAAAACGTAGATGTATTTATGGTAGCACCTAAAGGACCAGGACATTTAGTTAGAAGGGTTTATCAAGATGGAAAAGGAGTTCCAGCACTTCTTGCAGTACATCAAGATTATACAGGAAAAGCTAAAGAGTTAGGTCTTGCTTATTCTTATGGAATAGGAGCATTAAGAGCTGGAGTACTTGAAACTACTTTTAAAGAAGAGACAGAAACTGATTTATTCGGAGAACAAGCTGTACTTTGTGGTGGAGTAACTGAACTTATAAAGGCTGGGTTTGAAACATTGGTTAATGCAGGTTATCAAAAGGAAGTAGCATACTTTGAATGCCTTCATGAAATGAAACTAATAGTAGACCTTTTATATGAAGGTGGGTTTGAGAAAATGAGACACAGTATAAGTGATACAGCTGAGTATGGAGATTATATGGTTGGAAGAAGAATTGTAACAGATAAAACTAGAGAAGAGATGAAAGGCGTTTTAACAGAAATACAAACTGGAGCTTTTGCAAAGGATTGGATAATGGAGAATAAACTAAATAGACCTGTATTTAATTCATTTAAGCAAAGAGAACTAGAGCATCCTATTGTTGAAGTTGGTAAAGAACTTAGGGGTATGATGTCTTGGATAAAAGAGTAGCGATTTAGCTAGATAGGAGGGGGATATATGAATAGCGATAAAGTAAAAAAAGGGATAACTAAGGCTCCACATAGATCACTACTTAAAGCAGCAGGGCTTACAGATGAAGAAATAGATAAGCCTCTTATTGGAGTTGTAAATTCATTTAATGAAATAGTACCGGGACATGTTGAACTTAGACAGATAGCAGAAGCTGTAAAAAGAGGTGTTTTAATGGAGGGAGGAACCCCTCTTGAGTTTCCATCAATAGCAGTATGTGATGGTATTGCTATGAATCATGAAGGGATGAAGTATTCACTTGTTAGTAGAGAAATAATAGCAGATAGTATAGAGATAATGGCAAAGGCGCATGGACTTGATGCATTAGTTTTAATACCTAGCTGTGATAAGGTAGTTCCGGGAATGTTAATGGCTGCTGCAAGAATTAATGTACCTAGCATTATTGTAAGTGGAGGCCCTATGCTTGCAGGTAGGCTTAATAATAAAAAAGTAGATTTGACCACTGTATTTGAAGGTGTTGGAAAAGTATGCTCAAACAAAATGACAGAAGATGAATTGAAGTGTTTAGAGGAAAGTGCGTGTCCAACCTGTGGATCTTGTTCTGGAATGTTTACTGCAAATTCTATGAACTGTATGACAGAAGCATTGGGAATAGCACTAGATGGAAATGCAACAATACCAGCAGTATATTCTAGTAGAAAAAGACTTGCAAAGAAAACCGGTATGCAGATAATGCATTTGTTAAGAGATAATATACATCCAAGAGATATACTCACAGAAAAAGCATTTGAAAATGCATTAACTGTAGATATGGCGCTTGGATGTTCAACTAATACTGTTCTTCATTTAACTGCAATAGCAAAGGAAGCTGGTGTAGATGTTAACTTAAACAATATAAATTATATAAGCTCTAAAACTCCAAATCTTTGTAAACTAAGTCCTGCAGGAAATCATCATATAGAAGATCTTGATAATGCTGGTGGAGTTTTGGCTGTTATGAATGAATTGTCAAAGAAAGAGTTGATAAATTTAGATGTACCTACAGTAAGTTTAAAATTGTTAGAAAATATATTAAAAGATAAAAAAGATAGCGAAGTTATAAGGGATATAGATAATCCTTTTAGTAAAGATGGTGGAATAAAGGTGTTGTTTGGAAATTTAGCACCTGAAGGTGCAGTTGTAAAAAAATCCGCAGTTAAAGATAACATGATGAAAACAGTATCTACTGCAAAGATATTCGATAGTGAAGAAGAGGCTGTTGATAGTATTTTAGGTGGGAAAATAGAAAAGGGAGATGTAATAGTAATAAGATATGAAGGACCAAAGGCAGGTCCTGGAATGAGAGAAATGTTAACACCTACATCAGCATTAGTCGGAATGGGACTTGATGATAGTGTATCACTTATAACAGATGGTAGATTCTCGGGGGGAACTAAAGGTGCGGCTATAGGACATGTTTGTCCAGAGGCTATAGATGGTGGAATGATAGGTTTAGTTGAAGATAAAGATTTGATAAGTATTGATATAGATAAAGGAATTATAGATCTTAAAGTTGATGATGAAGAATTAAGTAGAAGAAGAGAAAACTTAAAGTTAAAAACTAAAAAACATACTGGTTACCTTGGAAAGTATTCGAAGATAGTTCAGAGTGCTTCAAAAGGAGCGGTATGTATTTAAATAATTAAGGAAAGGAGACGAACTATGAATGGAGCTAGATTATTACTTGATAGTCTAAAAAAGCAAGGTGTAGATACACTATTTGGATATCCTGGAGGAGCTGTTATTCCATTTTATGATGCACTATATAGATATGGGTATTTCAATCATACAAGAACTGCTCACGAACAGGGTGCAATTCATGCAGCAGATGGATATGCAAGAAGTAGTGGTAAGGTAGGAGTATGTATTGCAACATCAGGTCCTGGAGCTACTAATACTGTAACTGGTATTGCAACGGCTTTTATGGACTCTGTTCCACTTGTTGTAATAACAGGTCAAGTTCCAACAACATTACTTGGAAGAGATTCTTTTCAAGAAATAGATATAACAGGGGTCACAATGTCTATAACAAAGCATAATTACTTAGTTAGAGATGTAGATGATATACCTGAAATAATTAAAGAGGCTTTTAAAATTGCCACTACAGGAAGACCGGGACCTGTACTTATTGATATTCCAAAGGATATATTTTTGGCAGAATATAAAGAAGATTTATCCCATACTTTAGATATTGATGAGAAGGACGAATATGAAAAGGATTTAGACTTATCAGCTGTAGTAGATATAATAAATGAATCTAAAAAACCTATTATATATGCAGGTGGAGGGATTAAAATAGCAAACGCTAGTAAACAGCTAATGGAGTTTGCAAATAAGTTAGATGCTCCTGTTGTAAATACTTTAATGGGACTTGGAAGTATAGATAGAGAATGTGAATTATCCCTTGGTCTTGTAGGTATGCATGGATTTAGAGAGAATAATCTAGCTGTAACAAATAGTGATTTGATAATAGCTATAGGGGCGAGATTTAGTGATAGAGTTATAGGAAACTCTGAAGGATTTGCACCTAAAGCCAATATAATACATATAGATGTAGATGCTACGGAGATGAATAAAAACAAAGAATCTCAGTATCATGTTGTAGGAGATGTAAAAAAAATATTACAACAACTTACTAAATATATGTATTCTAAAGATAATACAAATTGGAAAAATAATATTGAAAACTACAAATCACAATATAAAATTGACAGAGAAATATTTCATCCTAAAAACATATTTAGATTATTAAATAAAAAATTAAACAAAGATGTATTAGTAGCAACAGATGTAGGTCAACATCAATTGTGGACTGCACAGTATTTTAATTTTAAAAATGATAGACAATTTATAACATCGGGTGGGCTTGGAACGATGGGATTTGGACTAGGAGCGGCTATTGGTGCACAAGTCGCAAATAAAGATAAACAAGTTATGCTAGTTACTGGTGATGGAAGCTTTAATATGAATTGTAATGAATTATTAACCATAGCAAAATATAAGCTACCAGTTATAATAGTTCTTTTAAATAATAGAACTCTTGGAATGGTAAGACAATGGCAAGGTTTATTCTGTGATGAAAGATACTCTGAAACTGATAATGATTTTGATATGAATTATAAAGCATTATCTAATGTATATGGCATTAAGGGATATAGTGTAGATTCTATTGATAAACTAGATGAAGCTTTAAGTGACTGCAATCTAGGAAAAGAGCCTGTGTTTATAGAGTGTAATATAGATAAAGATTTTGGAGTTTATCCAATAGTTCCACCTGGTAAGAATATAGATGAGCTTGTAGAAGCTTAATCTCAAAGCTAAGAGTCCTAATATTCCACCCTCTGAAGGCTGGAGATAAGAACTCTACAGCTTCTGGATTTGCATCACTTGAAGATGAAAATATAAAATCTCCAAAAGACTTTGAAATAAAGAAACATATACTAGATATAATGTAAGAAATTAAAGGAGTATGAAAAACTTTTCTAAAAAAGTTTTTCATACTCCTTTTTGTTGATAAAAACATTAAGTATATAGAGTATATGCAAGAAAAATGAAAGGATAATTGCAAAAAGTTGAAAAATGAAAGTATAAAAAATAATCAATTAAAATTCAGAAAACAATGATAAATGGAGGGTTTTGTGAAAAAAATTGAGAACGGAATGAATAGAAAATGCAACTTAAAAATCAAAAAAATATAAGTTTTTGCAAGAAAAATTGCAAAAAATGATTGTAAACTAATCAAAATAATGTTAATCTTAAAAAGGAAATAATAAGGGGATAGAAACTCAAAAAAACACACAGTGATTGAAAAAGATTTCAAGCATTGAACTAAACAGGAGGAAATTTATATTATGAGTGATAATCAATCTAAAAACATGACGTGGCGAAATCTCGCCTTAATGTGTTTTGCTATTGTATGGGGATTTGGTAATGTTGTTAATAACTTTGCTAATCAAGGATTACAAGTAATTGTATCGTGGATATTAATTATTGGAATGTATTTTATACCATATGCATTAATGGTAGGAGAGTTAGGAGCTACTTTTAGAGAGGGAAAAGGTGGAGTAAGTTCATGGATAGGAACTACAATGGGTCGCAGATTAGCTTATTTAGCAGGATGGACTTATTGGGTTGTACATGTACCTTATTTAGCACAAAAGCCTCAAGGGGTAATGATAGCATTAAGCTGGGCTTTATTCCAAGATGGAAGTATAATTAAGAATATTGATCCTTTAACTTTACAAACAATCTCACTACTTGTATTTATATGTTTCGTATGGATTGCATCAAGAGGTATTACTTCGCTAAAGAGAATAGGAACTTTAGCAGGTTCATCAGTATTTATAATGTCGCTATTATACATATTATTAATGGTTACAGCACCTGCAATTACAGGTATTAAGCCTGCAACAACAAATATGAGTTTTAAAACATTTATTCCAACTTTTGATTTTGCATACTTTACTACAATATCTATGCTAGTATTTGCAGTAGGTGGATCAGAAAAAATAGCCCCTTATATTAATAATATGAAAAATCCATCTAAAGGATTTCCAAAGGGAATGATTGCTTTAGCAGTAATGGTAGCAATATCAGCGCTATTAGGTTCATATGCAATGGGAATGATGTTTGATGCAAATAATCTTGCTTCAGACTTAAAGATGAATGGACAATATTATGCGTTTAAAAAGTTAGGTGAATACTATGGATTAGGAAATGTATTCTTAATTTTATATGCTTTATCTAATACAACAGCTCAAATATCTGCATTAATGATATCAATAGATGCTCCGCTAAAAGTATTAATAGCAGATGCTGATTCAAAATATATTCCTAAGGCATTAACTAAAACTAATAAATATGGAGCTCCAATAAATGGATATAAACTAGTTACTGTTTTAGTTGGTATTCTAATAATAATACCTGCATTAGGTATTGGTGACATGAATTCACTGTATAACTGGTTATTAGACCTAAATTCAGTTGTTATGCCAATGAGATATTTATGGGTATTCTTAGCATATATGGCTTTAAGAAAAGCTGCGGCTGGAACGTACTCTTCAGAATATAAATTTGTAAAAAATTCTAAGTTAGGATTTGGAATTGGTTTATGGTGTTTTGTATTTACTGCATTTGTATGTATTATGGGGATTTTCCCAAAAGGTGTAGAAACATATACATCGCAGTGGTACTTCCAAATTACTCTTAACATTTTAACTCCATTTATTCTTATAGGACTAGGATTAATCTTACCTATAATTGCAAAGAAAACAAACGGTAAAAATGAATTAAATGGTTCGCAAGATGTAGATACTATCGCTTAAAATATAAAAATCTAGAATAGCTAAAGCTTTAGAGGGCTTCAGCTATTCTTTTTTTACGCTATAAGAAATTAATAACTAAAAATTGAATGAAAATTTAAAAAATATTATAAATTCAGAGGAAAACGCTTGACTAATATATAAATTTATAATATTCTTATAATAAGAAAATTACTTACAAATAATTATAAAATTCGATATATTTTTTTATACATTAATGCAACCGTTTGCACTAAGGATTAATATTAAGCTTAGTAAGCAAATATATTTTTTTAATGTTCATGCAATCGTTTGCATAAGATTATATTAAGGGGGGTTCTATATGAAAAAAGTGTGGTGGAAAGAAGCTGTAGCTTATGAAATATATCCAAGAAGCTTTATGGATTCAAATAAAGATGGAATAGGTGATTTAAACGGAATAATTTCTAAACTGGATTATTTAAAGGACTTAGGAATAGATGTAATATGGATTTGTCCAATGTATAAATCCCCTAATGATGATAATGGATATGACATAAGTGATTATCAAGATATAATGGATGAATTTGGAACTATGGATGATTTTGATAATTTATTAAATGAAGTTCATAACAGAGATATGAAACTTATAATAGATTTGGTTGTTAATCATACAAGTGATGAACATCCTTGGTTTGTAGAATCAAAGTCTTCAAAAGAAAGTGAAAAACGTGATTGGTATATATGGCGTGAAGGAAAAGATGAAAAAGAACCAAACAACTGGGAGAGTATTTTTGGAGGATCAGCTTGGAAATATGATGAAAAAACTGATGAATACTTCCTACATTTGTTCTCTAAAAAACAACCAGATTTAAACTGGGAAAATGAAGATGTAAGAGAAGCAGTATTTAATATGATAAATTGGTGGCTTGATAAGGGAATTGATGGTTTTAGAGTAGATGCAATTAGTCATATAAATAAGGAAAAGGGATTAAAGGATATGCCTAATGAAGAAGGTCTTAGATATGTATCTTGTTTTGATAAGCATATGAATGTAGATGGAATTCATAAATATCTTGAAATGTTGAGAGATAACACTTTTGCAAAATACGATATTATGACTGTAGGAGAGGCAAATGGAGTTAAAACTGAAGATGCAGAGCTTTGGGTTGGTGAAAAAGAAGGTAAATTCAACATGGTATTCCAATTTGAACACTTAGATCTATGGGATGCTCAAAATAATAAAGAATTAGATATAGTAGAGCTTAAAAAGGTGCTTACTAAGTGGCAAATGGGACTTGAGGATAAAGGCTGGAATGCACTATATATTGAAAATCATGATATACCACGTGTTGTATCCACTTGGGGAAATGACAAAGAATATTTAAGAGAATGTTCAACATCATTAGCACTTATGTATTTTATGATGCAGGGTACACCATTTATTTATCAAGGTCAAGAAATAGGTATGACTAATGTAGCATTTAAGAATATAGATGAATATGACGATGTTAGAACTAAGAATATGTACAATATAAAACGAAGTGAAGGTATGTCTCATGATGAAATAATGAGTCTTATATGGGCAAGTTCAAGAGATAATTCTCGTACTCCTATGCAATGGGATCAGACAGAAAATGCAGGGTTTACAACTGGAAAGTCTTGGATTGGTATTAATCCTAATTATAAGGATATAAATGTAGCTAATCAGTTAAAAGATCCAAAATCAGTATTAAATTTTTATAAAAAAATGATAAATATCAAGAAAGAAAATGAAGTGTTCACATATGGAAAATATGACCTTATCTTACCAAAACATGATAAAATATATGCATATACTCGTACTTTAGGAGAGGAAAAAGTAGTTGTTATATGTAATCTAAAAGATACTGACGCTTTATATGAATGCAGTGATTTTAAATTAAATCATAGTGGACTTTTATTATCTAATTATGATGTTAAGCATCATGATGATATATCTATGATTAAGTTAAAGCCATATGAGGCTAGATTATATAAGGTTGCTAAATAAACTTAAGGAGATGGTTTTATGTCGAATGTAACATTGAGTAATATATGTAAAGAATACGATAATGGATATAAAGCGGTTAAAAACGTAAATATAGACATAAAAGACAAGGAGTTTGTTGTACTTGTAGGGCCTTCTGGATGTGGTAAGTCTACCACTTTAAGAATGATAGCAGGACTTGAAGATATAACTTCAGGAGAACTTAAGATTGGTGATAATGTAGTTAATGATCTTCCACCTAAGGATAGAGATATAGCTATGGTTTTTCAAAATTATGCACTATACCCTCATATGACTGTTTATGATAATATGGCATTTGCTCTAAAGCTTAGAAAAGTTCCTAAAGATCAAATAGATGAAAAGGTAAAAGAAGCTGCCAAGATACTTGGATTAGAAAGTGTATTAACTAGAAAACCAAAGGCCTTATCAGGAGGACAAAGACAAAGGGTAGCATTAGGTAGATCTATAGTTAGAGAGCCAAAGGTATTCTTAATGGATGAGCCTTTATCTAATTTAGATGCTAAGCTTAGGACTCAAATGAGAACTGAAATAAGTAAGCTTCATAAAAAGCTTGGAACTACATTTATATATGTAACTCATGATCAAGTTGAGGCTATGACTATGGGAGACAGAATAGTAGTAATGAAGGATGGAATTGTTCAGCAAACAGCTACCCCTCAAGAACTTTACCAAAATCCTAAGAATATGTTTGTAGCAGGATTTATTGGAGCCCCTCAAATGAACTTAATAGAGGTAACTATAAGTGAAGAAAAAGAAAATATAGTAGCTTCATTTAATGATGTTAAAATAGGTATACCTATGGGTAAAGGCAAAATATTAAAGAAAAAAGGATATATAGGGAAGAATGTATTCTTAGGAATTAGACCAGAGGATATTCATATGGAGAATGTATTTATAGAAGCCTCTAAGGAGACATCTTTTAATGCAAAAGTTGAAATACAGGAGAACATGGGAGCAGAAATTTATGCATATTTAAATGTAGGTGGAAAAAATGTAACTGCTAGATTGAATGCTAGATATAAGTTACACGATGATGATGAAATAATTTTAGCTATGGATGGCAATAAAATACACTTATTTGATCTTGAAACTGAAGATAATATACTTTTGTAGGATTTTATCGAAAAATCTGAAAAATTAAAAATTTATTCTTGATTTTAAAAAATTTAGATGATAAAATTACATTACAAAGACTAGTGCAAACGATTGCACAGAGAAAAAATAGTTTATTAGGAGTAGTAAAATGAAGAGTATTACGATAAAGGATGTAGCACAAAGAGCAGGTGTATCTCCTTCTACAGTTTCAAGAGTGATATCTAAAGATGCGAGAATAAGCGAGAATACCAAAAAGAAAGTTTTAGAAATTATGGATGAACTTAACTACTATCCAAATTCTATAGCAAGAAGACTTGCAAATAAAAAAACGGATACTATAGGTGTTGTAATGCCCTATGGAACAGAAGATGTATTAATGAATCCATTTTTCCAAGAATCATTAAGAGGTATAAGTATAGTTTCATCTGATAAGTGCTATGATATATTAATTTCTACAAGTCATAAGAATGAAGATGAAATAGATGTACTAAGATGTTTGATAAAAGGAAATAGAGTTGATGGATTGATACTTACTCGTTCTAATGAGAATGATGAAGCTATAAAGTATTTGAGAGACAACAAGTTTCCATTTGTGTTAATAGGTTCTTGTCTTGAATACGATGATATAACTAGTGTTGATAATGATAATGAGAAAGCATCCTATGAATTGACGTCTTTTTTAATAGAAAAAGGAAGAAAAAAAATAGCTTTTATAGGAGGGGAACTTCACTCAGTAGTTATAAAAAATAGATTTGAAGGATATAAAAAAGCTCTAAAAGATAATAATATAGAATTTAAAAATGAATATCTTATATTTGATAAATTCTTAGAAGAAAGTGGATATAATCTTACTGACAAGCTTTTAAATTTAGATGATATACCAGATGCTATTATAGTTGCCGATGATCTTATGAGTCTTGGTGCTATGAAAAAGATAAAAGAGAAAAATTATAAAGTTCCAGAGGATATAATGCTTGCTAGTTTTAATAACAGTATTTTGGCAAAGTATTCAAATCCATCTATAACTTCAATAGATATTAATTCTACTGAACTTGGAAAAAGAGCTTGTGAAAAACTATTTAGCATATTAGAAGGAAATGAAAGTGAATTGAAAAAAGAGATTATATCTCACAAGATAATAGAAAGAGATTCTACAAAATCAATTTAGTTTTAAATCCAATAAGGTGAAAAAACTCTACCCGAAAGCTAAAGCTTCTGGATTAGTTTAACTAAAAATTCAGTTGGAGCAAAAACTCCATCTGAATTAAGTTTCACTCTATTCGATTTAGATAGATTACTATGGATTAATAAGTCTATAGCCTATATTTTTTTACAATTTAATGCAAACGATTGCACAAAGATTCAACTAAATTCTACAAGGGGAGTGGTAAAGGTGAAAATGAAGAAAAAAGTATTTTCGGTATTTGCATGTGTTCTAGCATTAATGCTATCATTAACTGCTTGTGGTTCGTCTAAAGATACTGCAAGTGATAAGGTTAATGTAGATGTTTTCCAATTTAAAGTTGAGACTAAAGATGCTTTAGAAAAAGCAGCTAATATGTATATGGAGAAAAACCCTAATGTAAAAATCAACATCCAAACAGTAGGTGGAGGAGATGACTACGGTGCAGCTTTAAAATCTAAGTTTGCATCTGGAGAAGAACCTGCAATATTCAATATAGGTGGACCACAAGATATGATCGACTGGAGTGAAAAATTAGAAGATTTATCTACTGAAACTTGGGTATCTCAGGCTTATGATGGAACTTTAGCTCCTGTAACTAAAGATGAAAAAATATACGGTATGCCATTCAATCAAGAAGGATATGGATTTATATATAACAAGGAATTATTCAAAAAAGCTGGAATAGATCCAGAATCTATAAAAACATTTGCTGACTTAGAAAAAGCAGTTAAATCACTTGATTCTAAAAAAGAAGAATTAGGACTTAAATCTGTATTTGCATTCCCAGCAAAAGAAACTTGGGTAACTGGGCTTCATTTATCAAATGTTGCTTTCTCAAATGAGTTTGGAAATGTAACTAATGCATTTAATGCAAAGGAATTAGAATTTAAATATGCAGATTCATTAAAAAAACTTTTAGACTTACAAGCAGATTATGCATATATGCCAGATGGAAAGAAAGCTTCTTTAAATAGTGTTGATTACTCAACTCAAGTTGAAGAGTTATTCTCATTAGGTCAAGTTGCTATAATTCAACAAGGTAACTGGGCTTATGGAAGTGTAGCAGGTATTGATGAAGAATTAGCAGCTAATATAGGAATGCTTCCTATGCCTCTTGAAGGAGTAAAAGAAGATTCTATACCAGTTGGAGTTCCAATGTATTGGTCAATAAACAATGCTAAAAGTGAAGAGATAAAAACAGCTTCAAAAGATTTCTTAAACTGGTTATATACTTCTGATGAAGGAAAAGACTTAGTAATAAATGAATTTAAATTTATACCAGCATTAAAAGGATATGATGCAGATAATTTACAACCAAAAGATACATTAGCTAAGGAAATAATAAGATATTCTAATGAAGGAAAAACTATGCCGTGGGTATTCATGGGATATCCATCAGCTTGGGGAATGGATAATCTTGGAGCAGATATACAACAATATGTTGCAGGAGATATGACTTGGGAACAATTAGTTGAAGATGCTAAAGCTACTTGGGCTAAAGCAAGAAAATAGATAATAAAATCATAAATAGGAAAGTCTAAATAGACTTTCCTATTTTTAAAAAAGTAAAAAAATAGGTGGCTTGAAGTTCATAGTAAAGGAGAGAGTTTAATGAAAAAGAATAGATTAGAATTTTGGGGCTTCGTAGGGCCAGCAGTATTCGCTTTCACATTAATAGTTGTAATACCACTTTTGTTCGGAATATATTATTCATTTACAGATTGGAATGGTATAAGTTCAAATATTAAATTCATTGGATTTGAAAATTACATGGAAGTTTTTAAGGATGAGGGATTTTTAAAATCATTTATATTCACAACTAAATTTACGATAGCTTCTGTGATTACTATAAATATAATAGGTTTTTCTCTAGCATTATTAGTTACTAGAGGGCTTAAGATGAGCAATGTTCTTAGAACAATATTTTTTATGCCTAACTTAATTGGTGGGCTTATATTAGGATTTATATGGCAATTTATATTTACAAAGGCATTTGCAGCATTAGGAGAAGCTACTGGACATAGTTGGCTTTTAGGATGGTTATCTAATACTGAAACAGGCTTCTGGGGACTTGTAATACTTATGTCTTGGCAAATGTCTGGTTATTTAATGATTATATATATAGCAGCACTTCAAAATATACCTCAAGAATTGATAGAGGCTTCTAGAATCGATGGAGCTAATGCTTGGCAAAGAGTAAAGCATATAGTATTTCCACTTGTAAGACCGGCATTTACAGTTAGTTTGTTCTTAACTCTTTCAAACTCATTCAAGTTATACGATCAAAACTTGTCTTTAACAGGAGGAGGACCTGCAAACTCTACTCAAATGCTTGCTATGAATATTTACAATACAGCGTTTAAATTTAACAATATGGGTGTAGCACAAGCTAAAGCAGTTATTTTCTTCTTAGTTATAGGAGGAATAACATTAAGTCAAGTATATATCAGTAAAAAAGGCGAGGTGGAAATGTAATGAAAACTAAAAAGTTACTTTTAGGACTAATAGGTGTTATAGCTGGTTTAATATTCCTTTCACCTTTTTATATTATAATTGTTAATGCTTTTAAAACTAAAAAAGAATTATTTCAAAATACATTAGGATTACCAGAATCATTAAATTTTGAGAACTTTATAGAGGCATTTGATAGACTAGATTTCTTTCATGTGTTTTTAAATTCTCTTATGATAACGGTTGGAAGTATAATACTTATAGTTATATGTTCAGCCATGGCAGCATGGATGCTTGAAAGAACAAAAACAAAGATGAGTGGATTCATATTCTTTGCATTTATAGCAGCAATGTTAATACCATTCCAGGCTGTAATGCTACCACTTATACGTATGATGGGAAAACTTAACATGTTAAACATACCGGGACTTATGTTCACGTATTTAGGATTTGGATGCAGTCTTTCAATATTCTTATATCACGGATTTGTAAAGGGTATACCTAAAGAATTAGATGAAGCAGCTACTATAGATGGATGTAACAAATGGCAAACTTTCTGGTACATTATATTTCCTATATTAAAGCCTATAACTATAACGGTATCAATATTGAATACTGTTTGGATATGGAATGACTTCTTACTTCCATCTTTAATTATAAATAAACCAGAAACTCACACTATACCGCTTAGAACATTCTTCTTCTTTGGAGAGTACACTAAGCAGTGGCATTTAGCTCTTGCAGGACTTACATTAACTATAATACCAGTTATAATATTCTACTTTATAGCTCAAAAGCACATTATAAAGAGTGTTACAGCTGGAAGTATTAAATAGGAGAGATGTATATGAAAAGAACATGGTGGAAAGAAGCAGTAGTATATCAAATATATCCAAGAAGTTTCAAAGATTCAAACCAAGATGGAATAGGAGATTTAAATGGAATAATAGAGAAGCTAGATTACTTGAAGTTACTTGGAATAGATGTAATATGGCTGTCTCCTGTATATAAATCGCCAAATGATGATAATGGATACGATATAAGCGATTATCAAGATATAATGGATGAGTTTGGAACTATGGAGGATTTCGATAGATTATTAAAGGAAGCACACGATAGAGGAATAAAGATACTTATGGATTTAGTGGTAAACCACTGCTCTGATGAACATAAGTGGTTTGTAGAATCGTGTTCTTCAAAAGATAATCCATATAGAGATTACTATATATGGGCAGATCCTAAAGAAGATGGAAGTTGTCCAAACAACTGGAACTCATTCTTTGGAGGAAGTGCTTGGCAGTATCATGAAGAAACAGGTCAATACTATTTACATTTATTCACTAAAAAACAACCAGATTTAAACTGGGAAAATGAAGATATGAGAAACGATATATACAAGATGATGAAATACTGGCTTGATAAAGGTATAGATGGATTTAGAATGGATGTATTCAATATGTATTCTAAAAAAGAAGGATTCCCAGACGTAGAGGATAGCCCTGATGGAATATATATAAATGGACCAAAGATACACGATTATGTAAAAGAAATGAATAAAGAAGTATTTAGCAAATACGATATGATGACAGTAGGAGAAGCTCCTTGTGTACCTTCTTCTATGGGACACTTATATGTAGATGAGAACAGAGATGAACTTAATATGATATTTCACTTTGATCTTATGGATATGCCTAATCATCCAAGTGATAAATTCTTAGATTCTAATTGGAAGCTAAAGGATGTAAAAGATATATTTATGAGATGGTATGATGATTTAAAGGATAGAGGTTGGAATTCACTATTCATGAATAATCACGACCAGCCTAGAATGGTATCTAGATTTGGAAATGATAAAGAATATAGAGTAGAATCTGCTAAGATGCTAGCTACTTTAATTCATACATTCCAAGGAACTCCATATATATATCAAGGTGAAGAAATAGGTATGACTAATGTTTATTTTGATGATATGAAGGATTATAGAGATGTTGAAACTCTAAATTACTATAAAGAAAAAATAGATGAAGGAGTATCACATGATGAACTTCTAAAGAGAATAAAGCCAACATCAAGAGATAATGCTAGAACTCCTATACAATGGGATGATAGTGAAAATGCAGGCTTTAGTGATGTAACACCTTGGATTGAAGCCAATCCTAATTATAAAGAAATAAACGTTAAGAGAGCATTAGAAGATAAGAATTCAGTATTCTACTATTATCAAAAGCTTATCAAGTTTAGAAAAGAAAATCCTGTTATGGTGTATGGGGATTTAAATCTTTTATATAAAGATGATGAGAATATATTCTCTTATGTCAGAAGGTTAGATGATGAAGTTGTTTTAGTTATACTTAATTTCTTTGATAAGGAAGTTGAGTTTAAGATTCCTGATGAGTATAAGGGGAAAAAATTTGAGATATGTATTAGTAATTATGAGGTAGATGAGATTGATTCGGATGTTATAAAGTTAAAGTCTTATGAGGCTAGAGTTTATAAGATTAGTTAATATTTTAAAATCATAGTATAGCTGTTCAGAGAAAAATGAAGCTTATTAAAATACCGCTTATGTGTTAAATATTTTTAATAAAACTAAGTATTAAGTCTTATTGAATATCCTAAAAGTTCTAAACTCCCGTTGGTCAGACAACGAACTTTATTAACGGATATTCAAATGACATAATACAAGTTTTATACAAAAATATTTAAATAATAAGCTAACATTTTAATAAGCTTCATTTTTAATATAGCTTTAGCGTTTATGTGTATTCAAGAAAAAATAGTTTTTTTGAGAATATACTATTCTATTAAATAACATAAATAAAAATAATATAAAACTATTCCAATAAGTCCACAAACAAAAGAATATGCTACAAATAAATTTAATTTATCTTCAAAAGGTTTATTTTTCATAATCAAAACTCCTTAGTGGATAAATTTACGGATAAAAGCGCAATAACCTTTGAATGACTAAAAGTACATCCATAATAGTAAATTCTACTATAAAAATCTTAACGAAGATATCCGTGGATTTATAACTACATTTGTTAAATAATAACATAATACTATTGACTCTGCAAAATTGATATAAATGGGAATACTATAGGTAACATATATTACCGAAAAAATATTTCGTTAATTATAAGATGATAGTATATGAAATAAATGTAAATGATTATACTAATACTAAAATAAATAATGAAAGAGGATGAAAATTTATGGTGGAGAAGGTTTTTCATTACAGTACAGGAAATAATACAGTTGTTGAAAAAATTATTATGGATGAGAATATAAATTATATTCATATGATATTTAATAAGGAAGACGGATTACCTGAACATTATTCTAATTCTAATGTTTATATGACAGTCATTAAAGGAATATTATCGATAGGATTAGATGAACAAGAAATTCATGAATATAGAAGAGGGGATATACTTGAAATTCCTTATAACACAAAAATGAATGTAAAGAATCTTCATGATGATGTTCTCGAACTAATTGTTATAAAAGCTCCTGCACCATCTCATTTTAGTAAAATAAATGATAAGAGTTAAACAAATAATATAAGTATAAGCCATATAAAAAAAGTATACGATTATATAATCGTATACTTTTTTTATGATTAATCTACATTAAATTGATCTGTTTTATCTTTCAATTCAAATGCAACATTTCGCAATTCTTCTACACTAGCACCAATCTCTTCAAATGAGCTCACTTGACCGTCTATAATTCCGTTCATTTGCTCTACTGAGCTTGCATTATCTTGAGTTGATACAGATATTTCATCCATGGCTTTTGTTATCTCTTCAGCTACTTGTGACTGATTATTTGATGAATCAGATATCATTTCAATTTTTCCATTTATATCTTCTATAGAATCTAGTATGTTTTTGAAATGTTCATTTATTACATTTGATTTTTCAACACTTATTTCTACTACTTCTTGTCCTTTTGAAATAGCTGTATTAGCATTATCAGCTTTAATCTGAATTTCACCTATTAAAGAATTAATACTTAAGGCTGATTCTTTACTTTCTTCTGCTAATTTTCTAACCTCATCTGCTACTACTGCGAAACCTTTTCCGTGCTCTCCTGCTCTAGCTGCTTCTATTGCAGCATTTAATGAAAGTAGGTTTGTTTGCTCTGAAATGTTAGTTATTATTGAGACTATTTCACCTATTTTATCTGACGAAACTTTAAGCTCTCCTATAGCTTCATAGACATCTTTTGTTGATTCTTGAACTGTATTATTAGCGGATACTACTTCTTTTATATTTTTAGCTCCTTGATTTGCAATTTTTAAAGCGTTACTACTACTTTGGAATGCATTTTTTGATTCTTGAGAAATAATTTCTGTACTGCTTGCCAGCTCTTCAATACTAGCTGTTATTTCTTCAACTACACTTGCATTATTTTGTGAGCTGTCTGATACCTGAGATATTCCAACAGCTATTTCTTCTATTCCTTTATTGTTCTGATCCATAGTTAAAGAAATTTGACTAGATGATTCTGCTAAATTATCTGCATTATATTTTACTTGTGATACTAATTCTTGAATGTTATCTATAAACAAATTGAAATACTTTGCAAGTTCACCTACTTCATCTTTAGAGTGAACATCAAGTCTCTTAGTTAAATCACCTTCTCCTTCAGCTATATCTTTTAACATATATATCGTTTTATTAATAGGTTTGGTTATTCTGATAGATATAATAAAACCAAGCAATATTGATAATAACACAGCTAAAAAAATGGATATACTAATTGTTTTTCGCGTATTTTCATATGTTATTTTTCCTTGCTCACTTGATTCTTTAGCTATAGCCATATTTATATCAATAATTTGATTAAGGGTACTTTCAGCTGTAATAAAAGGTTTTCTATTATTCATAGAAGCTTCATAAACCTGTTCATCTAATTTTTGTATTTGAATATCATCAAAAGATACTCCTGATGCAATTAATCTATCTTTTTCTTTAGATAGGTCTAAAATTAACTGGTTTCCTTCTTTCCAGTGATTCCATTCGGGTATAAATTTTTTCCAAAGTATTGCTTCTTCTTCTGACTGTGGAAGAGGAGCATAAGTATTCCAAGCTTCATCAGCTCTTTTAAAAGCAGCTTCAATATAAGCATATTGTGCATTTCTAATGTCAGTATCCCTCATATTAGTGTTGAATAGTCCACGCTCTCCTACAAGTACAGCTGTTTGAGCTTCACTTAATATTAATAGCGATGCTACACTAGGAAGACGAACATCTGCAATTTCATATTGATTTTTCATTATACTTTTCCTTGACTTATAACCAGTAAATCCTATAAATCCTGTAATTAAAGAAACAAATATAAATCCTACTAAAATTTTGGTTCTGATTGTAAACTTATTAAAGTATTTCACACAACTCACCTCTTTTAATTTATTAAATAATGCACTAAAATATTATTCGACAAAATTCGCGTTCTATTTAGCACTTTTTTAATATATTTTGATTAGTGGAGTAATATAGAAAAAATATATAAAATAAAAGAGAGAGTGAAAACTTTATAATTTACTATAAGGTAAAATAAATATTAAGAGTTAATGAAAATAAGGGTTATTGAAATTTTAAAAATTTCAATAACCCTTGTTTTATTATACATATTTTCTTAATTCTTCTTTAACCTCATCAGATGCAAATGATGCATGTACGCTGTATAGGTAGATTCTTTTGAAATCTTCTTCAGTCAACTTATTAATCTCATTTAATATTTTGAACTCTCTGTCTAAATCTATATCGGATACAGTCATATTGTCTGTATTTACACTAATTCTTATATCATCATCTAAGAAATCTTTTAGAGGATGCTCTTCGTATGCGTTAACTGCCTTTGTTTGAACATTACTAGTTGGGCACATTTCAAGTGTAACACCCATATCTTTTAGCATTTGATATGATTTAACACAGTCTTTAGCAAAGACTCCATGGCCAATTCTCTGAGCATGAAGCATCTCTATAGACTTAAATACATTCTCACCAATTCCAGTCTCTCCAGCGTGAATTGTTATATTATATTCGTAACTTTTAGCAAGGTCGAATGCTTCTTTGAACTTTTCAGGAAAATTTAAGTTCTCACTACCTGCAAGGTCAACTGCAACAACTCCTTTTCCTAAAAACTTTTTACCTTCTTCTATTACAAATATAGCATCATCAGCACTCATATGTCTCATACAGCATAGTATTACGTTTCCTCTTACATCAAACTTACTTTCAGCTTCTTTAATTCCATCTAAAACACTTTGAACTATTTCATCAAATTTAAGTCCTTTTGCCATATGAAACAAAGGAGCAAATCTCATCTCTATATACTTTACATTGTACTTTGAAACATCCTCAAGAAGTTCATATGCAATTCTTTTGATATTTTCCTTTGTTTGCATGACTTTATTAGCTATATCAAATGTAGCTAAATATTCATCTAAAGAATGGCACTCTTCAGGAGCTGTTATATATTTTTTTAGTTCATTTATATTATAAGTTGGAATATCTATATTATCTTTATTAGCTATATCTAATATTGTATCAGGTCTAACACTTCCATCAAGATGGCAATGTAGCTCTATTTTAGGTATTTTATTTAAATCCATCAAAATCACCCCTTAACTGTATTATAGGATATTGTACCATAGGAATCGGTTTCATACTATATATTTTTGAAAGAAAATTATGAAAAGTAATATAAAATATATACATTCATTACCATAAATATACAAATGGTGTATAATATTTATTATGATATAAAGTAAAACTTAATTCAGATTGAGTTTTAGAACTTTTAGATTTCGGATAAATAGAGAGAGGATGATTTAGATGTATGAGATTAATTGTACTGATGGTATAGTTTCAGATATGATGAGAAGTATGTCATTATTAGCTGGAGCAAGCATTATAGTTAGCATATGTAATGCTTTGTTTTGGATATTTACAGTTATTTATGTGTATAAAGATAGCAAGAATAAAGGACTAGATACTCTTTTGTGGACCTTAACTACTGCATTTGTTCCATATCATTTAGGTTTTCTTACATATCTGATAGTTAATCATAATAAAAGTTTCGACAATGAAGAGAAGTATAATTTACAAAGTAAAGATATGTTTAAAAGTATAAAAGTTGACAAAAAAGTAATAACAAAATTATTAATTATATTAACTTTAATTATAGTATTATTGTTTGGAGGAGCATTATTAACTGTTAAGCTGATATATAAGGGATTTAACAATTATGAAAGAGATGCTATAGGTATGACAGCATCTTCAAGTAAAACATATAGTAATAAAATTACCAATTATGAAAGAAGTGATAATGCTGAAGTTATTAAGACAGAGAATACATTCAAAAGTAGTTATTCAGATTTTAATTCGAGCGAAGAAGCTGAAATAAGATATCCTAAGGATGGAAATCTAAAGATAAATTATAAATCTAAGGTTAAAAAAGGATCTTTAAAGATTGGACTTTATAAATATAATGGAGAACCAGTTAAAACTTTTTATACAAATGAAGAATGGAGTATAAGTGTACCTATTAAGAAGAATACTATATATAGACTTATTGCAACTGGGGAAAATACAAAAGGGTATTATGAAGTTGACTGGGAATTTGAACCTGAGGAAGATTAGTATATTGGATGCCATGGCTTAGACTAAAGCCATGGCATTTATTATATTAAAAATTTTTTTTATAAAAGTGTCATTTTTTTTTATACAGTGGTGTTTATATATATGAGAGCAGGAGGTGATCAAGATTTTTAGGATCCTAAGAAGAAAACAATTAAAAGAAGAACAATTTCAAATAGACTACGAAAAATATTATACAGTAGTATACAAACAATTATATTACTTATTAGGAAGTAATGAACTAGCAGAGGATATAACTCAAGAAGTATTTATAAAGTACTATAACACTAAAGAGGATATAGAGTTTGTAGGAGCCTGGTTATCTAAAGTCGCTACTAATTTAGCACTTAATCACATAAGAGGTGAAAAAAGAAGGTTAAAAAGAGAAGAAAATATGTTGGAAGATGTAAACAATATATTTAGTATAGAGGATCAGATATTTAGAAATGAACAGATAAAATCAGTTAGAAATATTTTATCTAGTCTTTCAAATGAACAAAGTACATGTCTTATTCTAAAATTTTCAGGATACTCTTATGAAGAAATACACAATGCAACGGGTATTCCTAAAAATAATATAAGTCAGATTATAGCACGAGGAAAGAAAAAGTTTTTGAAACTATATGAAGGAGAAGGTGATTTGAATGTGCTATGAAGAAAAAATACTTCAACAAATAATAGATAATAGCTATGAAGGCGATGTAGATGAAGCATTAAGACATATAAATTCTTGTCCAAAATGTAAGCAAAAATACGATATATTAAATTATCAAGATAAATCAGTACAGAACTTATTAAATAAAGATTTACAGATACCATTAAGACCAAATATAAAGGTAGAAAAAAGGAGAGTTATAAATATGAATAAAAATATGAAAAGATGGACTGCATTAGCTGCAGGGTTAGTTATTTGTGCAGGATTAGTATTTGCAGAGCCTGTTAGAGCTATGGCAGAAGATTTTTTAAAGATTTTTAGAGTTCAAGAAGTGAAAAGTGTTGCTATTAATGAGCAAGATATACGAGAAATTCAAGCTTTATTTGAGAAAGGTACAGGGGAACTTGAAATAGGTGATATGGGAAGTTTAAGTGTAAGTTCAAAAGAAGAAGCACTACCAGGTTTAGATAACCCAACAGAAGATATGATAAAAAAAGAATTAAAAATAGACAATGTGATTAAAGAAACTGAAAAGTTTAAATATGAATATGTAAATAAAATTCCAGCATCAAATTTAAATATGAAATTAGATGTAGATAAAGCTAATGATTTATTAGCTTATTTGGGAGAAGATACTAAGCTTCCAAAATCTTTAGATAATAAGAACTTCGGTATTAGTTTTGAAGATTCTATGTCATATACAATGAATAAAAAAGAACAAGGGGATAAAAGCTCAAGAGAAGATTATATACAAGTTATACAAATGAAAACACCTGAGATCAAAATTCCAAAAGATGTAGATGAAAAAGATTTAATAAATACATTGATTACTATGAAAATTTTACCAGAGAATTTAAAAAGACAATTTGCATCTATAGATAAGTTGGAATCTACACTTGTAATACCGTATAATCCAGAATCTCAAATAAAAAAAGATATAACTATTAATGGACAAAAAGCTGTATTAATAAAAAATAAGGAGAAATCTTATCAGAATATAGGTATATTTTTTAACTATGAAGGAAATACGTATATGATAAACAGTGATTGTGAAGAAAAAGAAGTAATACAAGCTGTTGAGGAGATGTTTTAATTATGGTTATACAAACTCAAAATTTAACTAAACAATTTAATGGAAAAGGTGGCTTTGCTAATATCTCCCTCTCTGTAAGAGAGGGGGAAGTTTTTAGTTTCCTTGGAAAAAATGGTGCTGGAAAAAGTACATTTATAAGAACACTTTTAGGAATACTTCATCCAACATCTGGAGAAGGCATGATTCTAGGAAAAAATATAGGTAATGTAGAAGTTAGAAAGGAAATAGGTTATTTACCTGAGCTTTTTCAATATCAAAATTGGCTTACAGGGTATGAGCTTTTATTCAATCACGGGCTTTTATACAAGATGGGTAAGCAAGATATAAAAAAGAGAATAGAAGAAGTACTTTTAATAGTAGGGCTTAAGGGTCATGAAAAAAAGAAGTTAAAAGAATACAGCAAGGGTATGAAGCAAAGGATAGGTCTTGGATGTGCTATTATTTCAAATCCTAAAATACTGTTTTTGGACGAACCAACAAGTGCACTGGATCCTGTTGGAAGAAAGCAGGTTCGTGACATTATATCAGACTTGAAAAATCAAGGAAAAACGATATTTTTAAATACTCACTTATTAAGTGAAGTTGAACTGATATCAGATAGAATTGCTATACTAGATAAAGGTAATATCAAAAAAGTAGGAACAATGGATGAACTAATATATTCACCAGTAATGGCTTTAGTAGAAAATATAAATGATAAGATTATAAATGATCTAAAAAAGATTGACCCTATTGTCAATATATCAAATAATAATATAGAAATACATGTTGATGATAAGACTATTCCAAAGGTTGTAAATACAATAGTTAAAAATGATGGATTGTTATATATGATAAAGAGAAAAGAAAATGCACTTGAAGAATTATTTATAAATACAGTTGGAGAGGCGGACGAAAGATGAGTACAATAATAAGGCTTACATTTATTGAAATAAGAAAGAAAAAAATATTGTATTTAACTCTTGGACTTACAGCTATCTTTTTAATATTATACGCAACAGCACTAAACTTTGCATATGACTCATTAGAAATACAAGAACCTTTTATTAGAGCTACTATATCTAGCCAACTTATATCTATGGGAATTTATGCTATGGTATTTATCGTATCATTTTTATCTATATTCTCAAGTGTTGGAGCTATTTCGACTGAGGTAGATAATGGAACATATGATGCTATACTTGCAAAGCCTATAAAAAGATATGAAATAGTTTTGGGTAAATATATAGGAATATTATTAGTACTAATACCTTATGTTACCTTTTTTTACTTAAGTATAATAGGATTTAATATATTCTTTGGAAAAGGAATGATAGTTAATTTACCATTTAATTCTATATTAAAATCATTACTAACACTATATCTTTTACCAATTTTGCTCACATCAATAGGAATATTTTTTAGTTGTTCAATGTCAACAATGGCATCTGGAATCACATTGCTTATAATGTATTTCTTTGGTATGATAGGTGGATTTCTAGAGCAAATGTCTGGAGTTATTACTGTTGAAGCTACAAAGCAGGCTTTAAGCAATATAGGTATTATAACTAGTCTTATAATACCATCAGATATAATTTACAAAAAAGCTTCTTCAGTATTATTTACTACATCATCTGGATTAAATTTAAGCATTGGTAGTTTGATGGGTGCCAAAACTCAACCAAGCTCTGCTATGATGATTTATATTATAATATATATAATAGCTATGCTTATATTAGCGGTTAGAAAATTTCAAAAAAGAGATTTATAGAAGTCTTCTCTAGTATACTAGAGAAGGCTTTACTTATGATGTATAATAGAAGAAAAATTGATAAGACAAAAAACTTAAGTGAGAGGTAGGGAAATATGCCATTTACATTCGCACATCCATCTATTGTATTGCCTTTTGGATTTAAACAAACTAAGTATCTAGATTTTACAGCATTAATAATTGGAACAATGGCTCCTGATTTTGAATATTTCATTCATTTTAGACCAATACAAATAGTTGGACATACATTTCTAGGACAATTTTATTTTAATTTACCAATTATATTTATAATAGCTTATATTTATCATTACATATTGAAAAAGCCTATAATATCTAATTTACCAAAACCTTATTGCAATAGATATCGTTATTTAATAAAAAGATATTGGAGAATAAATTCATTATCAAAATTCATTGTGTTTTGTTACTCAGCTATTTTAGGAGCATTAACTCATATTGTTTGGGATGGATTTACGCACAAAACAGGTATTTTCGTTAAGAATATAGGATTACTATCAGAGTATATAGATATTTTAAATTTTAAAATTCCAATCTATAAGATTCTACAGCATGGTAGTACATTTATAGGATTTATAGCAATAATAGCATATCTTAATGCTATTCAAGATAAGAATGTAAATACAAATAGTAACATTCAAATAAGTAAATTTTCTAAACTGAAATTTTGGAGTGGAACAATTTTAATTAGTATGCTAATAATAGCATTGATGATTTTTAAATTAGGAATATTGTTGATAGGTACATTAATTGTAACATCAATTAATGCTGTATTTATTGGACTTATAATTATGTCCATGTTAATGAGGATACAAAAAAATAAATTTTAATCAGATACTTCTTTTCGTAAAGTAAAGGAGTTCTTTTTATTTTGAGCAATAAAGCCCGGTAGGATTCGTTGGCGACATGAGCCAGTGCGTAGCTACTAGACGAATTTTATGAATAAATATAGTGAACATTTAGAAAAATAAACTTATAATATAGTAAAGTGAAACTTAAGAAAGGAGTGATTGAATGATAAAAGAGTTCATCAAATACTATAAGCCTCATAGATCTTTATTTATACTAGATTTTACTTGTGCATTTATAATGTCTTTAATGAATCTTGTATTCCCAGTATTCACTAAAAAAATAATAGATGATTTATTACCAAGTGGAAATATGAAAAAGATTATGTACTTTGGAATACTGCTTTTAACACTGTATATATTAAGAGCTATACTTCAGTTTATAGTAGATTATTGGGGGCATACTCTAGGGGTCAGAATAGAGTATGATATGAGAAGAAAACTTTTTAAACATATAAATAAGCTTTCATTTTCGTATTTCGATAAGGTAAAGACTGGACAGATAATGTCAAGGATTGTAAATGATTTAAACCAAATATCAGAGCTTGCACATCATGGACCTGAGGATTTATTTATAGCATTAGTTACATTTTTAGGTTCGTTTTTTATAATGCTTACACTAAATATAAAGATGACTTTGGTAATATTCTCTATGATTCCTATAATGCTAACATTTGCAATTATAAAAAATAGAGAGTTAAAAAAATCATTTAAAGATTTAAGGGTAAAGGTTGGAGAAATAAACGCTCAGGCTGAGGATTCTATATCAGGTATAAGAGTTGTAAAAGCTTTTAACAATGAAGAATATGAAGAAGCCAAATTCGATATAGGCAACAAAAGTTTTAAAGAGACAAAACAGAAATCATATAAGGTATTAGGACAATTTTTTAGTGGGATAACATTTTTTTCAAATATGATAAATTTAGTTGTACTAATGTATGGATCATATCTTATATACAATAAAGAACTAACAACAGGTGATTTGGTAGGATTTTTATTATATGTATCTATGTTTTTACAGCCTATAAGAAAGATAACAGCGTTAATAGAAAACTATCAAAGAGGTATGGCGGGATTTGGAAGATTTATAGAGATTATGAATATAGATCCTGAGATTAAAGAAAAGGAAGATGCAGTAGTTATTGATAAGTTAAAAGGAAACATAGAATTTTATGATGTAGGTTTTGGATATAATAACAACAAAAGTATACTTACAGGAATAAATATGAGTGTACGATCCGGACAAACTATAGCTATAGTAGGCCCTTCTGGAGCTGGAAAGACTACACTTTTAAGGTTAATACCTAGATTTTATGAGGTAAGTAGCGGAGATATAAAGATAGATTCAATAAGTATAAAAGATATGAAAATAAGTGATTTAAGAAAAAATATAGGAGTTGTAGAACAGGATGTATTCTTGTTTTCAGGGACTATAAAAGAAAATATACTTTATGGAAAGTACGATGCAACAGATGAAGAAATAATAGAGGCTGCAAAGAAAGCTAATGCACATGAGTTTATAGTAGCTCTTGAAAATGGATACGATACCTATATTGGTCAAAGAGGAGTTAGATTATCGGGAGGTCAAAAGCAGAGAATTGCAATAACTAGGATATTCCTTAAAAATCCTCCTATTTTAATACTAGATGAAGCTACATCTGCCCTTGATACTCAAACTGAAAGAATAATACAAAAATCTTTGTACGATCTTTCTAAAAATAGGACTACACTGGTTATAGCACATAGACTTACTACTATTAAGAATGCAGATAAGATAATAGTTCTTACTAATGATGGTATAACAGAGTGTGGAAGTCATGAGGAGCTTATAGATCAAGATGGAATTTATAGTGATCTTTATAAATTGCAGTTTGAGGATATTTATGAATATTAATTAGCAGTTAACCTAAAAACTACCCTCATTGAAATACCGCTACTTAGTTAATATTTTTATACAACTAAAGACTACGCCTACAGAATATACTAAAACTTTTAAACTCCCTATGGTCAGACAAAAAAGTTTTTTAACGTATATTCTGTAGTCGTAATCTAAGTTGTATGTAAAAATATTAATCAAAAAGTAGCTAACATTTTAATGAGGGTAGTTTTTAATTCAGTGTTTTAGAGGTTATATAAATTCAAGAAAAAATTTCTGGAAAAATAAAATTGAAAGTATCTATAATAATATTTTGTATTTTGCTAGATAGTTTTAAATTTACATAAATCAAGTACATAAGACATTTAAAATCCTTATAAAGACTATTTATGGAATGTTTATCCTTTGTCTTAAATAAAATAAATTAAGACTATAATAAACTGGGGGTAAATTTTGAATATAAGAAAATTTTTAATAATAATTTTAATACTTATAATATCAATTGTAAGTATTTCTAACTTCAAAATATATAAAAATTATGCTTATGATGAATATGTTGATTATGTAGACGGTAATAATTTATACACTTTTAAATATCCTAAAAGAATGAAGATAGACAAATCCTTAGGAAATATCAAAACTGTTGTATATGATAAAGATATGAAAATAGAAATATATCATGATGATTTTAAGGATAATATATCTTCTTCTTTATCTTATATAAACTATAGTAATAAATTTGCAAACAATAAAAATCATATAATAGAGCTTGATAAAAATTTAAAAATAAATAATATGAAAGTACATTTATTAAAATGGAGACGTAAAAAACTTTCAAAAGTTAAAAATGATAAAAATTATTATGTAAGTGCAGAGTTTATAAAAAGTGAAACTGAAGCTTATACTATAATTATTAAATCATCTAAGGCTTTAAAACACCCTAGGCAATATATAAAGATTATAGGTAGCTTTAAAGTTATAAGTGATAACAAAGATTTAAGAACCTGTGATACTTTAGAGAATAAGAATTTAAATGAAGAGACTATGTTGTTTTATAAAAAATATTTTTTAAAGAATGATGAATTGAAGTGGGGAATTTTCGAAAATACTGCCCCTGAAAGTTTTGATTTTTTAAATTCTCTTGAAAAAAAGCTAGACTACACTTTTAAATTCTTAGTCAAATATCAGTCTTTTTCTAGTGAAGGTTTTCCTATGAGAGAGATGTTAAATGCATACAACAATGATAGATTTGTATTGTTGACACTTCAAACTATGCATTTAGATAATAAAGATAATACAACTATTATGTATTCTATATTAGATGGAAAATACGATGATTTTCTAAATGATTATGCAAAAAAAATAAAAGAGTTTAATCATCCCGTAATGTTTAGATTAAACAATGAGATGAATGGAGATTGGTGTACATATTCTAGTTACTATTATTCTAAGGATACAGATATATTTAAAGATGTATATAAGTATGTATATAAAATATTTAAGTCTAATAAAGTGGAGAATGTGCTTTGGGTATGGAATCCACATGATAATTCTTTTCCAGATTTTAAGTGGAACAATTATTTGAATTATTATCCTGGAGATGAGTATGTAGATATAATAGGTCTTACAGGATATAATGCTGGAACGTATTATGAAGGCGAAAAATGGAGGAATTTTAATGAAATATATGTACCTCTTTACAATGAGTATATAAGGAACTTTAATAAACCATTTATGATTACGGAGTTCGGATGTAACAGTGTAGGAGGAGATAAAGTAAATTGGATGAATGAAATGTTTAGTAATATTAAATATTTCAAAAATATAAAAGTTGCTATATGGTGGAATGGAATAGATTGGGATCAAAACATGAACCCAGCTAGAACATATAGATTAGATGAAAATGAGAAAACTATTGAGGCTTTTAGAGAAGGGCTTAAAAAATATGAATAAATTGTTAAAAATATTAAAATGATAAAATGTTCTGAAAAAAATGCTTGACATATATTTCAAGATAATATAGTATATAAAAAAACAAAATAAACTCTTATCGAGAGAGATTGAGGGAACTGGCCCAGTGAAGTCTCGGCAACCGGCACGAATGTGCATCGGTGCTAAATCCAGCAGCTAATTAGCTGAAAGATAAGCTTTCTATGAATTGTAACCTCTTTCAGTTGAAAGAGGTTTTTTTATTTAGGATTCTTATCTCATTGATCTCAATAAGATAGGGAGGATTAATATGAAAAAATTAAGGGAAAAAATTAAACAAAACCAATTTGTAACTACTATAGAGATAGAACCACCGAAGTCGGGTAGTTCAGACTCTGAAATAGCTAGGATACAAAAGCTAGCAAAATTAATAGATGGAGTCAATATACCAGATAATCCTATGGCCAACATGAGAATGAGTCCTATATCTTTAGGAAGTATAATACAGAGTAAGCTTGACCTTGAAGTTATATTTCACTTTGCATGTAGGGATAGAAATATTCTATCTATTCAATCAGAGCTACTAGGAGCTAATGCTCTAGGAGTTAAAAATATATTGACTTTAACAGGAGATAAACCAGACATTGGGGATCACAAAGATGCTACAGGTGTATTTGATATAGACTCTATAGGTCTTACTCAAGTTGTATCTAAACTAAACAATGGATTTGATTTTAGTGGAAATAAACTAGAAGAAAAAACTGATTTTTTCATAGGCGGAGTAGTAAATCCATGTAGTGATGATTTAGAAAAAGAGTTAGATAAGTTTCATCAAAAGATAGAAAGAGGCGTAAACTTTTTCCAGACTCAACCTGTATTTGATATCGAAAAACTAGAAAAGTTTACGAAAAAAGTTGAACACATAGATATTCCAATATTATACGGACTTATGCCTTTAAAGTCTGTGAAGTTTGCAAATTATCTAAATAAAAATGTTCCTGGAATAGATATTCCTCAAAATCTTATAGATAGACTTGAAAAAGGTGGGAAGCAAGAGACTTTAAATATATTAAAAGAGACATACTCAAATATAAAGGGGATGTCAAAAGGGATTCATATATTTCCTATGAAGGATTATGATTTGACTTTAGAATTATTACAGGGGTGATATTTATGACAAATATACTAGAAGAACTATTGGTGTTTGATGGTGCCATGGGAACTATGCTGCAGGAAGAGGGATTAAAGGCTGGTCACTGCCCTGAACTTATGAATGTAGATTATCCAGATAAGGTTATTAAAATACATGAAAAATATTTAAAAGCAGGAGCAGATGTTATAACTACTAACACATTCGGTGGAAGTAGAGTAAAGCTGAAAGAGTACAATCTTGAAGATAGAGTATATGAGATTAATTCAAAAGCAGTAGAAATAGCTAAGAAGATAGCTGATAAATACAATAAATATGTAGCTGCATCGGTAGGTCCTACAGGAAAATTTGTTGAACCTATAGGAAACAATAGTTTTGATGAGATATATGAGATATTTAAAGAACAAATAAATGCTTTATCAAGCAAAAAACCAGACTTTATACTTCTTGAAACATTCAATGATTTAGGAGAGATAAGAGCAGCTCTTTTAGCTGCAAAGGATGTATGTGATATACCAGTTATATGTACACTGACTTATGAAGGAGATAGAACATTAACAGGGGTTAGACCAGAATCAGCAGCCATAGTATTAGAGTCATTAGGTGCTAGTGCTGTTGGAGTAAACTGTTCGGGAGGACCTGAAGAATTATTAGAGGTTACTAGAAAGATATGTAAAACTACTTGTTTACCAGTTATAGTTCAACCAAATGCAGGGTTACCTGTTGTAAAAGATGGGAGCATACATTATCCATTAGATGGTAAAAGTTTTATAGAAAAAATTGAACCCTATTTTGAAATAGGAGTTAATATATTCGGATCATGCTGTGGATCTACTCCTGAACATACTAAGTTTATAAAAGAAAGAGCCAAAGATTTGAAAGTTGTAAAAAGAGATATAGAACAAGTATCAACACTTGCAAGTAGAGAAGAAGTAGTAAACATAGGTAAGAACTATATTCCAAAAATAATAGGCGAGAGAATAAATCCTACAGCAAATAAAAAACTAGCTCAAAAAATAAAAGATGGAGATTTCTTAATAGCTCAAGATGAGGCACAAATTCAAGTTTCAAATGGATCACATTTAATAGATGTAAATGTGGGAACTGATGGAATAGATGAAGTAAATGTTATGAAAAATTTAGTGAATTTAATTCAGAAGAATGTAAATGCACCTTTATCTATAGACTCTACAGATAAAAATGTTTTAGAGCAAGCTTTAAAAAACTATCATGGAAAAGCTATAGTAAACTCTGTTAATGGAGAAGAAAAAAGTCTTAAATCAATACTTCCTATAGTTAAAAGGTATGGAGCAGGGGTTATAGGTCTTACTCTTGATGAAAATGGAATACCAAACACTGTAAAGGAAAGACTTGAAATAGCTAAAAAAATAGTAGATAGATGTATTGAGTATAATATACCTAAAAAAGATATATACATAGATCCGTTGTGTATAAGTATTTCTACAGATAATAATGCAGCTATTGAAACTTTAGAAGCTATAAAAGTTATAAAAAAAGAATTAGGTGTAAACATAGTTCTAGGAGTTAGTAATATATCGTTTGGACTTCCAAGCAGAAGTAAGTTAAATAGTTCGTTCTTGTCTATGGCTATTTTAAATGGATTAGATCTTGCAATACTCAATCCATTAGATGAAAATATTATGAATTCTTATCAAGCAGCATCTGTTTTATCAAATAGAGATCAGAATGCAACTAATTATATAAGTTTAAACAGTAAAAAAAGTATTTCAAATCCTAAAATAGATGAATCAAGCGATATTATATCAGTTGATCAACTTAAGAAATTAATAGTGAATGGGTCCTATAAAGCAATAAATATAGCTAAGAAGCTTTTAGATGAAAATATAGATAAATCAGAAATAATAGATGAAGGCTTGATAAAAGCACTAGATATAGTAGGCCAGAAATTTGAAAACAAAGAGTACTTCCTTCCTCAATTAATGCTTAGTGCGGAGATAGTTGAAAAGATATTTGATCTTATAAAGGATACATTTAGCTTTGACCTTAAAACTAAAGGAACTATAGTTATAGGAACTGTTAAGGGAGATGTACACGATATAGGAAAGAATATGGTAAGTGTTATGTTAAGATCACATGGATATAAGGTAGTTGATCTAGGAAAGAATGTATCTCCTGATAAGTTCTTAAAAGCAGCTAAAGAAGAAAGAGCAGATGTGATATCTTTAAGTGCTCTTATGACTACTACTATGACTGAGATAGCTATAACTACAGAATATATAAGAAAGGAACTTCCTGACATTAAAATAATAGCTGGAGGTGCAGTAGTCACAGAAGAATTTGCAAAAAAATCTGGTGCAGATGGATATAGTGAAGACGCAGTAAGTGCTGTTAAGCTTGTAGATTCACTAATATGATATATGGAGATATTTTATGGACGTAAATGTTTTATATAATTTTAATATAGAAAAAGAAATAGATACTATATGTGAAAGAGTAGATGAACTAAGAGGATTAGAAAATGAGGTTTTAAATATCAAAAAATATATAAAACCATGTATATATTATAAAGATATGAATATAAAAAGTATAGAAAAGGATAATGTAGTACTAGATGAAATAGAGATAGACAGTGCTTATTTAGCAAAAGGGCTCTCAGGATGTCATAAGATAACTTTGATAGCGCTTAGCATAGGAGATGAGCTACCTAAATATTCTCAAGAAAAATATCTTAGTTGTGAGTTAAAAAAAAGCTCTATAGCCGATATCTTGGGTTCACATGCAGTGGAGATAGTAATAGATAAATTCCACAACTATCTTGTAGGCAAAAACCTTCTAAAAGGAGTTCATTCTTCTTTAAGGTTTAGCCCAGGATATGGAGATTGGGATTTAAGATATCAAAAGAATATATTAGATATATTAAAAACTCACGAAGATATAAATGTAAGCTCGAACTTTTTATTACAACCTGTAAAATCAGTGACAGCAATTGTAGGGTGGTCTTATCAAATAAAAGAAACAAATTATCCAACTGGATATAAAAGTGAAATCTGTAAGGGAACAAATACATGCTCAAATTGTAGAACTTGGGCTTGTAAAAAATAAAGGGGGATTTAATGTGGAAAATATTGTAGTGGAAAGTTTTACAATGGATCATACTAAGGTAACAGCTCCATTTGTAAGAAAATGTGGAAGAATTCAAACTCCTAAAGGAGATATAATAAGTAAGTTTGATTTGAGATTTACTCAACCTAATAAAGAAGCTATACCAACAGCAGCCTTACATGCTATAGAGCATTTAATGGCTGGATTTATAAGAGAAGAATTAAATGATGTTGTAGATTTATCTCCTATGGGATGTAGAACAGGGTTTTATCTTATATTAGTGGGAGATATAGATAAGGAAATAGTTTTGAAAGCACTTATAAATAGTCTTGAGAAAGTATTAAAAGCTGACGAAATTCCAGCAGTTAATGAAATACAATGTGGAAACTATAGAGATATGTCGCTCTTTGGAGCTAAGGAATATGCTAAAGGGGTTTTAGAGAAGCTTAAGTAAATAATTTATGTGTTTAATCGAAAAAAGAGGATTACTGAAATACCGCTACTTAAAAGTAGCTAACATTTCAATAACCCTCTTTTTTTGTTTTAACCACTATGTAAAAAATGATTTTATGCTGATTTCTTAGATATATGCTTAGTCTCTATCTTAGGAGAAAAGTAATTCGCTCCAAATATTCCCATTATTATAAGTACACATCCGATTATATGGTAATAAAATATCTGTTCATTAAGTATTAATGCACCAGCTGCTATTGATACTATTGTAGATATATTGAAGAATACCCCTACCTTTGAAGCCTCTATTTTAGATAAAGAGTAATTGTTAAGAATAGTAGTTACAAGTGTTGATAAAACAGATAGATACAGTATTGGACCTATTAATGATACATCTTTAAGTAATAAAACTGTATTACTGAAATCATTTCCATTAAAAATGAACATAGTTAAGAATACTATGAATCCAAACAGCTGCATGAAAAAGCATATCTCAACTGGAGTAAACTCTTTAGAAAATTTCCTTGATAAGATGCTAAATATACAGAAGCATATACAAGAAATAAAAATTAGGAAAAGACCTAAAAAATTATCTAAGTTTAAAGACATACCTTTCATTGAGAATATATATATAACCCCGAATATTGAAAGTATAATAGATAGTATTTGCTTTATATTAGTTTTTTCTTTTAAAAAGATAATACTAAGAATCAATATTATAGCGGGTGTCAAAGCACTTATAATTCCAGCTTCAGATGATGATGCATATTTAAGACCGAAGCTTTGGAATAAGAAAAATCCACTTGGAAAAAATGTAGACATAAAAATGAGTTTTTTTAAATCTTTTACTTTAAAATTAACTTTAACTATTTTAAATAAAATAGCAAAAGACATAACTATAAAAGATATAGAAAACCTTAAGAATAAAGTAGTGATAGGATCAGTAGCAGTTACAGCTTTTTTTGTAAATAAAAAAGCTAGTCCTATAATTATATTACTTGAAATAACTGCTAAATATCCTAGTTTGTTGTCTTTGTTCAACTAATTACCTCCCTTGTAATTTATAGATATATGGAAACTAAAGTATTATATCTAAAAATACACATAAATACAAGTGAAGCAATTATTTGAAATATCTATTTTTTTCGTGAATAGTCTATATTACTTTCTCTTTTATCCATCTCGTTTAAATAAGCATACATTCTTTGAGGCAACTTAAATACTTTAATTGCAAAAAAGTAGACGATACATATTAAAAAAAACATGCCTAAAATTGGGTATATAGTTGAAATATTCATGAGAAGACCTCCTAATAGTGTATAAAATTTCATCTATCAAACAATAATATAGTAATACTTAGAAAACATTAAGAGGTGAAATTTTATGAATAAAATTTTATTAGTTATATTATATTTGATTCCTATAATTATAATTTTAACATATAAAAATAAAAATAAATATATGTTTACACTAATATATATACTGACTATTTCGTCCATTTTTGCGATGAATAGTGATATTGACGATAGTATGCAAGCTATTAAATACAAAAATTATGAAATGATAAATATGATGAGTGTAAATAATATAAATAAGAAAATAGATGATGAAAAAAATAAAGAACAAAATACTGCATCGAAACAAAAAGTTAATAATCAAATAAATTCTAATGAAGAAAATTTAGAAAAAAAATCTGAATATGATAACTCACAAGTACAGGTTATAAATATAGAGAAAGAATATAATAAGAATTTGAATAACGATCAATTAGATGTTGTTGATAGCTCGACTAATAAAGGAAATAGTTCAGACAACAAAAAAGATGAAAAAAATAAAGAAGAAGAGTTAGATGAGTTACAAATATTTAACAACTTTAAAAAAGAACTACAGGATATAGAGAAAAAGGGACTTGTTCCTCTTAGAAAATGTTATGGGGTTTTAAAGAAATTGCAAAAGGGTAAGGCTAATATGGATGAACTATTGAAAGAAGCTCAAAATAGTAGACAAAAATGTGAGCAAGTAGAACTAATGTATAAGGACTTAAAGGTACCTAAGTTTAAAGATGAAGAAAATACAAAGCTTTTATTAGATGCGAAGATGGATATACAAAAGGCTTTTTATATAAGAAAGAAGGCCATGGATTACGGTATAGATTTTTTAGATAAGAAGAACCCAAAGTATATAATTAAAATAAAAAATAATTTGAAATTATCGGATAAATTAGTTCATAGTTGCCAAGACAAGATGAATAAGGTAAAATTTAATTTAAAAAAATAATAACAGTCTTTCTTTTACTTGATTTTTATATAAAAATAGACAATAATATAATAAGTAGCCTTATTTAAAGGTTCGCTTTACGGAGGTAGCATATGAAGAAATTGAACATTTGTATAGATATAGACGGAACAGTTACTGATCCATATTATTTTATTGAATATTTTAACGATCATTTTAATAAAGATTTAAAAGAAGAAGATATGAATACATGTAAATTAGAAGATTTATATGATACTACTCTTGAAGAAATACTTGAATTTTATACTCATAAAGGTTATGATATACATCTTAGTGCAAATCCACTAGACTCAGCAAGTGACATTATACATGAGCTTAATAAAAAGCATAATTTGTATTTTGTAACAGCTAGAAATGAAGGTTTAAAGGATGTAACAGAGGAATGGATGAGAGTTAATAATTTCCCTGAAATAGATGTGTATTATCTAGGAGGATATTACAAGGTCGATAAGGCGAGAGAGTTAGACTGTGATTTATTCATAGAAGATAATCCTCAAAATACTGAAGACTTGGCACAAGCTGGAATACAAGTACTTTTAATGGATGCAAACTATAACAAGCATATAGATTTAGAGAATGTAACAAGAGTTATTAGCTGGAAGGAAATAAAAAATATAATAGATAATTATGTGGAGTAAATACTCAATTTGAATTAAGTTTCACTTTAATTAGGAGGGGAAATTTTGATAGAGATAACTTTTGAAAATAAAGAAGGTGCAAGAACAGTTAAAAGTAAATCAGTAGAAGAAATACTGACTTTAATGGCTGATTTTGGATATGTAAAAGATATATCAGATTCTATAAATCAGAAAGATATTATGGTGTTTGATTGTAAATTAGATAAATCTGTTTTTAAATTTGAATTCCTAGAGGAAGAAGAGTATGAACAATATGATGTAGATCAAGAAGAATATCTACAAGTTTTGTTTGAAGATATAAAGATGTATTTAAAAGAAATATGTGATGATGTAGCAGATGATCTTCAAGAAGAATATAAGTATGAAGATATAAAATGCAAATATGAAATTTACGATTTAGATGAATCTTTTACAGACGTTAAGTTTGTAATTTGTATTTCATTTAAAAATATAGAAACTGCAAAGCTAGTTGATCTAGCTAGAATAGTTTCAAAAAGACAATTAAAAGGTTCTTCAAAGTATTTCAACTAGAAAATAGGTATCTCATTAGAGATGCCTATTTTTTATGGTTTAATTTATATTGAAGAATATTAAAGTACTTAGATTTCGTATATAATCAGATTTATGCACTCAATCCAAAATGAAAGGCATTAAAATACCGTTCATGTATTAAATATTTTTAATAAAACTAAGCATTATATCTTATTGAATATCCTAAAAGTTCTAAACTCCCTATCGGTCAGACAATGAACTTTCTTAACGGATATTCAAACGCTATAATCCGAGTTTTATACAAAAATATTTAAATCATTCGCTAACATTTTAATACCTTTCATTTTGTAAGTACAGTTTTTAATATCCCAAATAAAGCATAAAAAAAGACCAAGATTTCATTTGCATAAGAATTTAATTATGTCTATGTTTAATGGAAAATAATTCAAAAAAATTGTGATTTTATAGTAAGATATACTTATTACGTAGTTATGTATAAGAAAGGTGGTATTAGTATGAACGATAAGACAAAAGCGGGTATCTTGATATTTTTAATGTCAATTACTTTTTATATGATGCTTACAACTCCCTATACTCATGCTTTAGGGGATTATATATTAGAATTTGTTGGATTAAAGGCCTGGACTGGTGATTATAGTGGGAACCATCTAACGATAATATATTTTGGAATTCTTTTTATGATATTTTTACATTTAGTAGGAAAGTATGTTATAGATGGTTTAGGTATTAGAATAAGAAGTGTATTTTTAATTTTTGTAGTATTAGTTACCGTATTTTACTCAATTACAGGCATAACTGCAAAAAATATAAAGAAAAATTCTTCAGGGTTATTAGCAATAGGATATAATCCTGCTCACAGCAGTATGAATTATAGGTATGAAGATAATAAGTTTGTTGAATTTATAGCTGAATTTGAACTAACTAATTATAGTGATGAAAAAAAGACTTTTTATTTGAGTATAGATAGTCCTTTTTATAGAGAAGATGGAATAGATCCTATTAGTTTTTATACTTTTGATGGAGATAGAGCGGTGTTTGAGTTAGAAGGTAATGAGACTAAATTATTTTTATTAAGTTTAGATAATTATAATGTTATTTGGAATAGAAATTTTGGAAGTGGAGGTGGAACGGTTCAACAACTTGTATTAACTAGTGATAAGGGGAATAAAGTTAGACTAGATAATAAAAATTTTTTTGGATTTGAATTGAGTAGATAATAGCATTTTCTTGTTTTTTTATTTTAATTAATTTTAAAAAGTTCTTGACAAATGATATGTTTGCATATAGAATCAATATCAAATAAATTGTAAGAAAAATAGTTGAGGAGAGATGAAGAATGAATAATTTATTAAATATAAAAAATAGCTTCTTTTTTAATAGCAAGTTTAGATAGGGTTTGTGTCTAGTTTGAAATAAAAACATAGATGCAAGCCCCGAATTCGTACGAAAACGAAATCGATTAAACATTTAGGGTTTGTATCTATGTTGGCTATTAAATTTGAAAAGTTATTCATTCTTTAATATATGAATAAAAGCCACATAGGTAATCTATGTGGCTTTTTTGTATTTACTATTATATAGAAAAAGCCGCATGGAAAAGCCCATGTGGTTTTTTTTATATAAAAAAGAAAGGAGAATGTATATGGATGCATTAATTGGAGTAGTTACACAAAGTTTAATTTTAGGAATTATGGTATTGGGGGTCTATATAAGTTATAAGATATTAGATTTTCCAGATATGTCTGTGGATGGGAGCTTTTCATTAGGAGGAGCAATTATAGCGATATCTTTAAAAAATGGGTTTTCACCTATTACAGGTTGTTTATTGGCAATTGGAGGTGGCTTAATAGCAGGACTTTTAACTGGGATTTTAAATGTTAAATTAAGAATTTCAAATTTACTATCAGGAATATTAGTAATGGGAATTTTGTACTCAGTTAATTTAAGAATTATGGGAAAGGCTAATATTGCTTTATTTAACACGAATAACATATTTAAATCAGCAGTTTCACCTATAATAATTTCTTTAGCAATTATAGTTATATGCAAAGTTTTATTAGATTTATTTTTAAAAACAGGACTTGGATATACGTTAAAGGCTGTTGGTGATAATTCTCAAATGGTTCAATCACTTGGTATAGAAGTTGGAAAAATTAAGATTTTAGGACTTATGATATCTAATGCATTAGTTAGTTTTTCTGGGTGTATAATGGCTCAGTATCAAGGATTTTCAGATGTATCTATGGGAATGGGAACACTTGTACTAGGTATTGCTTGCGTTATTATAGGGGAATCATTTATAAGCAAAATATTTAAAATCAAAGAAACTAGCATAATTATTTTAGGAACTATTTTGTATCAACTTGTTATATATATAGCTTTAAATGCAGGATTGACTTCAACAGATTTAAAACTTATTACTTCTTTCATAATAATTTTATTCTTATCACTGGGTGATTTGAAAACACCTGCACTTAAACAAAAAATATCTATTTTAAGGAGAAGAGAATATGTTAAGAATTAATAAATTATCCAAAAGCTTTCCAAATCCATATGGACAAGATAATAAATTATTTGAAGATCTTTCGTTAGAAGTAAATAAAGGAGATTTTGTAAGTATTATAGGAAGTAATGGAACAGGAAAATCCACTTTACTAAATATTATCTCAGGAGTCTTGAAAGAGACTTCAGGAGAAATTATATTAGAAGATACAAACTTAACATCACTACCAGAACATGAAAAAACTAAAATTATAAGTAGAGTCTTTCAAAATCCATCGATGGGAACATGTCCATCAATGACAGTCAGAGAAAACTTATCTCTAGCTTTAAACAAAGGTAATTTATTGAATTTCAAAAAATGTCTTAGACATGATAATGATAAATTAGAATATCTGTTAAAGGATATATCACTTGATTTAAAAAAATATTTAGATACACAAGCTAGATACTTATCAGGAGGACAAAGACAATCACTTTCTCTTATTATGTCTTGTGTAAATGATCCAAAGCTTCTTCTTTTAGATGAACATACAGCAGCGCTAGATCCTAAGACATCTAATGAAATTATGGAGTTAACTAATAAAATCGTTAAAGAAAAAAATATAACGACATTAATGGTGACACACAATCTAAGCCATGCACTTAAATATGGAAATAGATTAATAATGCTACATAAAGGTGAGGTCATATTAGATGCAGATGAAGAAATGAAAAAGAAATTAACTATTGAAGATATACTCAAAAAATTCGAGTATGCAGTATAAGAAATACAAATTATATTAGGGAGGAAATAATTATGAAAACAACAAAATTAGTAAAAAGTATGATTTTAATGGGATTATTAGGAGTTAGCATTTTAACTGGATGTGGAAGCAAAGATGATGACAAAATAAAAATAGGGATTACCCAAATAGTAGAATATAGTGCACTTGATGAAAATAGAGAAGGATTCATTAAAGCTCTTGAAGATGGTGGATATAAAGATGGGGAGAATATAGATATAGATTTCCAAAATGCTCAAGGGGATATAGCTACAACACAGACTATTGCTAAGAATTTTGTATCTCAAAATAAAAATTTAATTTATGCTATATCAACACCTTCAGCACAAGCCGCTTATAATTCAACTAAAGATATACCTATAGTTATTAGTGCTGTAACAGATCCAGTTTCAGCAGAACTTGTTAAATCTTTAGAACAACCAAAAACAAATGTATCTGGAACTAATGATTATGTACCTGTAAGTAAGCAATTAGAATTGATAAAAACTCTTGTTCCAAATGCTAAAAAAATAGGTGTTTTATATAATACAAGTGAAGTTAATTCTGAGGTACAAGTAAATGAATTAAAAAAATACTCTAAAGAGTATGGATACTCTGTTGTTGAAGCAGGGGTTACTAGCACAAATGAAGTAAATACAGCTATAAGTAGTTTAGTTAATAAAGTAGATGTATTATATGCACCAACGGATCAATTAGTAGTATCTTCAATGCCAATTATAGTTCAAAAAACTCAAGAGAAGAATATACCTATTATTGCATCTGAAAAAGGTTCAGTAGAATTAGGAGCTCTAGCAACTTGTGGTATCAATTATTATGAATTAGGATATACATCAGGAAAAATGGCAGTTGAAGTTTTAAAAGGAGAAGATATTTCTAAAATGCCAGTAAAATCAGGAGAAGAAATGGAAATTATAATAAATAAAGATTCTTTGAAAAATCTTTCTATACAAAAACCAGATGATGAAAGAATTGTTTATATAAATACGAAATAAATATTAAAAGGGTGTCTTTAGACACCCTTATTTTTGTATTATTTTAATTTTGAAGCAGCGCCAGAAGCACCGAATACGTCTTTTATTTTATGTTGTACTATCTTTTGGATAGCTTCTCTACCTGGTGCTAAGTATTTTCTTGGGTCAAACTCAGCAGGTTTTTCAGTTAATACTTTTCTAACCGCTGAAGTAAGAGCAAGTCTAAGATCTGTATCTACGTTTATTTTACATACACCGTATTTAGCAGCTTCTCTTAGCATTTCTTCTGGAACACCTTTAGCTCCTGGGATATTTCCTCCGAATTCATTACACATTTCAACGTATTCTTGAGGAACAGAAGAAGCTCCGTGAAGAACTAATGGGAAGTTAGGAAGTAAGTTTGTTATTTTTTCAAGTCTTGCAAAGTCAAGTTTAGCATCACCTTTGAATTTGTAAGCACCATGGCTAGTTCCAATTGCTATAGCAAGTGAATCAACACCTGTTCTTTCAACAAATTCAACAGCTTGAGCAGGATCTGTATAAGTAGCATCTTCAGCACTTACATTAACAGCATCTTCAACACCAGCTAATTTTCCAAGCTCAGCTTCAACTACAACTCCTCTTTCATGAGCGTAATCTACAACTTTTTTAACAAGTGCTACATTTTCTTCAAATGGAAGGTGAGATCCATCTATCATAACAGATGAGAATCCATCGTCTATACATTGTTTACATACTTCAAAGCTATCACCATGATCAAGATGAAGAGCAATTGGAAGTTCACTTTCTTCAATAGCAGCTTCAACTAACTTCTTTAAGTATATAGAGTTAGCATATTTTCTAGCTCCAGCAGAAGCTTGAAGAATTACGGGAGCGTTTTCCTCTTTTGCGGCAGCAATTATTCCTTGAACTATTTCCATGTTGTTTACATTAAATGCACCTACAGCGAAATTTCCCTCATAAGCAAGTTTAAACATTTCCTTAGTAGTAACTAATGGCATAAAAAACTCCTCCTTTAATATATGTAATTAAAATAAAATTTGTCTAATGCTACGCATTGACTTATGTCGCCAACGAGTCCTATAGACTTCGTTGCTTAAAATAGTTGAAAATGTAGTTCTAGAACTTTTAGCTCTAGGATAAAACTAAAATTTTATAATTTTTTAATATATAAAATTTTAATTCGTATTATAAAGAATGAATTCAAATTTAGAACTCATTTTATACGGAATTTTGATTACAACTAAACATTATACACTTAATTTAGGAAAAGTAAAAGAGCATAGAAAATAAATTCTATGCCCTTAATTATAATTATGAAATTCTTATATGCTTTTATATGTTAATTAAGCTTTGTTTACAGATCCGAATAACTCCATTTTTTCTTTAACAGTAGCTTTTATAGCTTCAAATCCAGGAGCTAATATTTTACGAGGGTCAAATCCTTTACCTTCTAAGTCTTTACCAGCTTCGAAGTACTTACGAGTAGCTGCTGCAAATGTTAATTGACATTCAGTATTAACGTTTATTTTAGCAACTCCTAAAGAGATAGCTTCTTTTATCATATCTTCAGGGATACCAGTTCCACCGTGAAGTACAAGTGGCATATTTCCAGTAGCATCTTGGATGTTTCCTAAAGCTTCAAAGTTAAGTCCAGCCCAGTTTTCAGGGTATTTACCGTGAATATTACCAATTCCAGCTGCTAACATATCAACACCTAATTCAGCTATTGCTTTACACTCAGATGCATCAGCTATTTCACCAGCACCTACAACACCATCTTCTTCTCCACCTATAGAACCAACTTCAGCTTCTACTGAAAGTTCTCTAGCATGAGCTATATCTATTATTTCTTTAGTCTTAGTTATGTTTTCTTTTATATCATAGTGAGATCCATCAAACATTACTGAAGAAAAACCAGCTTCCATAGCTTTTAAAGCTCCATCGTAACTACCATGATCTAAGTGAAGTGCAACAGGAACAGTTATGTTTAATTCTTCTATTAAACCATTAGTCATTCCAACTACAGTTTTAAATCCACCCATATATTTTCCTGCACCTTCAGATACACCAAGTATAACTGGTGAGTTATTCTCTTGAGCAGTTAATAAAATTGCCTTAGTCCACTCTAAATTGTTGATATTGAATTGACCTACTGCATATTTACCTTTTCTAGCTGTAACTAACATTTCTTTTGCTGAAACTAACATAAAGTACCTCCATAATTTTGAATTTAAATAAATTTAATACAAAACAATATATATGTATTATTCTCTTTATACTCAATATTATAATGCAAAATTATAAAATATGAAATATAAAAATTTTATTTTTTTAATTTTAAAATAGAAAAATAGAAAATATATTTGAAAAAAGTATTTTAAACCCATATAGATGTAGCTTATATTGTAATCATCGAGAATAAAAAGTATAATAATATTTGACAATAAATGATAGAGAGCGTGTAGAGGAGGATGAAGTATGCCACAGATTAAAATAAGAGGAATTCAGGCAAATGATGTTTGTAAAATAAGTGAGAAAATGGTAGATGAATTAGTTGAGGTTGTTAAATGCCCAAGAGATTATTTTGAGATAGAGTGTATTCAATCAGTAGCTATAAGAAATGGACAAATAGAAGAGGTATATCCATTTATAGAGGTCGCTTGGTTTGATAGAGGACAAGATACTCAAGATAAAGTAGCAAAGATTATAACTGATAGTATAAGAGATGGTCTTAAGGTTGAGAGCTTAGACTTAGCTTTTACTACATTTGAGAAAGAAAAATACTATGAAAATGGTGAACATTTCTAGGAGAAGATTAATATGAAATTACCAGTTAAATTTTTAGATAATATGAAAGAAATATTAAAAGATGAATTCGATACTTTTTTTAAAAGTTATGATGAAAAAAGATATTATGGATTTAGGATAAATACACTTAAAATTTCTGTAGAGGAATTTTTGAAGATTTCTCCTTTTAATTTAAGTAAAATTCCTTGGAGTACGGACGGATTTTATTACGAAGAAGATATAAGACCTGCTAAACATCCTTTTTATAATTCAGGACTTTATTATATACAAGAACCATCTGCAATGTCACCAGTTGAGTTTTTAGATGTTAAAAGAGGACACAAGGTACTAGATTTATGTGCAGCACCTGGTGGAAAGAGTATTCAAATAGCATCGAGACTTCAAGGAGAGGGAATGCTTGTAACTAATGATATAAATTCTAATAGGGTAAAACCTCTTGTTAAGAATATAGAGATGTATGGAGTACATAATGTATTAGTTGTCAATGATTCTCCTGATAGGCTTTGTAAAAACTTTGAAGGATTCTTTGATAGAGTTTTAGTAGATGCACCTTGCTCTGGTGAGGGGATGTTTAGAAAAGATGAAAAACTTATAAAGAGCTGGGAAAAAGACGATATAAGTATATACCCGAAGATGCAAAGGGAAATACTAGATGAAGCAGGTAAGATGTTAAAGGTTGGAGGAAAGTTAGTATACTCCACTTGTACATTTAATAAAGACGAGAATGAGAATATGATACAAGAGTTCTTAGATAAGAACGATAACTTTGAGCTACTTAATATAGAAAAGATCGGTGGAATTTCTGAAGGATTAGGAGTTAAAGAAGTTGGAAGACTATGGCCTCATAAGTTAAATGGAGAAGGACACTTTCTAGCTCTTTTACAAAAGGTAGATGGTGAAACAAAAGAGTACAAGCGTTTAAAGAATAAGAAAAAGCCTGAGTGCTTTGAAGAATTTGAAAAAGAGAACATGAATATAAGCTTAGATGGAAACTTTATAACTATAAATGATAATCTATATTTAGCTCCAAAGGATATGATAGATATTAAAAGCTTAAAAGCTGTTAGAACGGGACTTTTACTTGGAAAAGTAGTTAAAAATAGATTTAAACCATCACAGGCGCTTGCAATGGCACTTAAAAAAGAAGATTTTAAAAGAGTTATAAATTTAGATTCAAATGATACAAATGTTATAAAGTATCTAAAGGGAGAAACAATATTTACAGAGGGTGAAAATGGATTCAACCTTGTATGTGTAGACGGATACCCACTTGGATTTGGAAAGTTAAATAGAGGAACATTAAAGAACGGATATGAAAAATCATGGAGATGGGTGTAGGAGGATATTATGGCTAAAAAAATGAGAATCGACAAGGTATTATCTAATATCGGATATGGAAGTAGAACCGAGGTTAATATATCTTGTAAAAGAGGTTTGGTTGTTGTTAATGGAGAGATTGTAAAAAAGAGTTCAACTCAAGTAGATCCAGAAAATGATGAGATATTATTTGATGGAGAAAAAATCAATTACAGAGAGTTTATATACTTAATTATGAATAAGCCAGCAGGTTGTGTTTCAGCAACAACTGATAAATGGGATCAAACTGTTATTGATTTATTAGATATGGAGCATATAGCATTCAATCCTTTTCCGGTTGGAAGACTTGATAAGGATACAGAAGGACTTTTAGTAATTACTAATGATGGTAAGTTATCTCATAGATTATTGTCTCCTAAAAAACACGTTCCAAAAACGTATTTTGCAAAGATAAATGGAGTAGTTACAAATGAAGATATTGAAGCTTTTAAAGAAGGTGTAGTTTTAGATGATGGATATAAGACACTACCTGGAGAGCTTGAAATATTAAAAAGTGATGATATATCTGAGATAAACTTGACTATACATGAAGGTAAGTTTCATCAAGTTAAGAGAATGTTTGAAAGTGTAGATAAAGAAGTAGTATATTTAAAAAGAATACAAATGGGTAAATTAGAATTAGATGAGAGTTTAGAACTTGGAGAATTCAGAGAGTTAACTAAGGAAGAACTAGAGTTATTAGAGACAAAATAGGAGCTGATAATATATGAAATTCGAATTTGATACACATTGTCATACGATTGCTAGTGGACATGCATATAGTACTGTTCATGATTTAGTAAGAGAGGCTAAAAATGTAGGTCTTAAGATGTTTGCTTTAACGGATCATGCACCAGCAATGCCAGGTGGACCACATATATATCATATAGGTAATCAAAAGATAATACCTAGAGTTATAGATGGAGTATTTGTACTAAGAGGAGTAGAAGCTAATATTATCGACTATGATGGAAAATTAGATATGGATGATGAGTTTTTACCAGAGCTTGATTTGGTACTTGCAAGTCTTCATGATGTTTGTATAAAGCCTGGAACTAAGGAAGAGAACACTAATGCACTTATTAAGGCTATGGAAAACAAGTACGTAGATATAATAGGACATCCTGGAAATCCAGCATTTGACATAGATGCAAAGAAAGTATTACAAGCTGCAAAAGATAATAATGTATTAATAGAGATAAACAATAGTTCATTTGGAAAGAGTAGAGTTGGAAGCAGAGAAAACTGTATCGAAATAGCTAAGATGGCTAAGGAGATGAATGTTAAATTAGTTGCAGGAACAGATACTCATATAGCATTCCAAATAGGAAGATTTGATCATGTTAAGGAAGTATTTGAAGAGCTTGGAATTCCTGAGGAGCTTGTTGTAAATAATTCTATGGAGAGTTTTATAGAGTATTTGGAGTCTAAAGGAAAGAAAAATATTAAGGATTTTAAAGAATTAATGAAGTAGGATGCTTGACCGGAAACTAAAAATTATTAAATTTTCAATAGTTTGTATGGGCAAAAATCTTCATACCAAAATAACGTTCATGTAAATATATTTTGATAAAACTAAAGTCTCTGACTTATTAACAATCCTAAAGTTTCTAAACTCCCTACGGTCAGACAACGAAACTTCTTAACGGATTATTAAACGTCAAAGACTAAGTTTTATAGCAAAATATATAATACCATTCTCTTATATTTTGATATGAAGATTTTTAGATATATGGTTATTGTAGTTTTTAAATTGAATAATTCTTAGTTTCTAAGTTATTTATTATATGCATAGATTAGACTTTCATTAGAATGTTTATTAAAAAGGCATTTAAAATCCGATAGGATAGAGGGAAGATACTAAACGGATTATTAAACGTAAAAGAGTAAGTTTTATAGCAAAATATATAAAATCATTCTCTTATATTTTGATATGAATATTTTTAGATGGATGATTATTATGGGTTTTAAATTGAATAATTCTTAGTTTCTAAGTTAGGTGTTATATGTATAATTAAGATTTTTATTGAACGTTTATTAAAAAGATATTTAAAATACTATATGGTGGAGGTAGAGTGTGAAAAAGAGAGATGTAGTGGAGCTTAAGATAGATGGGATGGATTTTGGTGGAAGTTCATATGGTTATGTAGAAGGTGAGAGAGTTGATGTTAAGGGTGGTATTACTGGACAGACTCTTAAGGTTTTAATAAAGAAGATTAGAAAGAATAAGATAGATGGAAAGTCACTTGGATTAATTGAAAAGTCTGATATGGAGACTTGTGATACTTGTGATCATTTTGGTGCATGTGGTGGATGTTCAATGCTTTCTGTTCCTTATGATGAGCAACTTGAGATAAAGGAAGGTCAGATACTTGATTTATTCTCTGGTGAAGATTTTGTTGGATTTAAGTTTTTAGGAGTTGAGGAAAGTCCTCAAAATCGTGAGTACAGAAATAAGATGGAGTATACTTTTGGAGATGAGCAAAAGGATGGTCCTTTAACACTTGGTTTTCATAAAAAGGGAAGAGCCATGGATATAATAACTGTTGATACTTGTATGTTAATAGATGAGGATTATAGAAAGATACTTAAGAGTACTGTTGAATACTTTGAAAGTAAAGAACTTCCTTTCTACAAAACTATGCCTCACACAGGATATCTTAGAAATTTAGTTGTTAGAAAAGGACTTAATACTAATGAGATAATGGTTAATATAGTTACTTCTACACAGGTTGATTTTGATATGACTGAGTACAAGGATATGTTATTAAATCTTGGTACTAATGGTGAGATGGTAAGTATTCTTCATACAGAAAATGATGGACTTGCAGATGCAGTTCAGTGTGACAAGTTGAATGTACTTCATGGAAGAGATTATATATATGAAGAGTTACTTGGACTTAAGTTTAAGATATCTCCATTCTCATTCTTCCAAACTAACACTAAGGGTGCGGAAAGACTTTATCAAATAGCTTCTGAATTTATAGGAGATCAAAAAAATAAGGTTGTATTTGACTTATACAGTGGAACGGGAACTATAGCTCAGATGATATCAAAGAGTGCGAAAAAGGTTATTGGTATTGAAATAGTTGAAGAAGCTGTAGAGGCTGCTAAGGAAAATGCTAGAATAAATAATATAACTAATTGTGAGTTTATAGCAGGGGACGTTGCTCAGAAGGTTAAGTCTATAAAGGCAAAGCCAGATCTAATTATAGTTGATCCACCAAGACCAGGAATTCACAAGAATGCTTTAAAGGATATAGTAGGATTTAATTCTAAGGAAATTTTATATATATCTTGTAATCCTAAGACTTTAGTTAAAGATTTGGTTGGATTTGAAGATGGTGGATATGAGATAGTTCAGGTTAAAGGAATGGATATGTTCCCTAATACGCCTCATATGGAAACTGTTGTATTACTTCGTAGAAAATAACTTGATTTCAGAGGTTTCAATAATATAAAAACAATGATTTGCCACCCTCTTGCCACCGCAGGATTCTATTGGGTGGCAAATTATTTTTGAGATACTAACATTTCTTCAAACTTATCAACACTATCTTGCTTAAGTTTTAAAGTAACATGTGAATAAGTATCAGCAGTAGTGGAAAGTTTACTATGACCTAATCTTGTTTGAATATCTTTTAAATTTGCACCAGACTCTAGCATCATAGTAGCATGAGTATGTCTTAAAGAATGGAAATTATAATTAATTCCAAGTTCATAATTCACAACTCTACTCAAATATTTTAAACTATCTGTGGATATTAAATCCCCATTTTCCTTAGTACAAATTAAATCAGCACTATTATACAACTTATCTGCTTTTTCAAATTTATACATAGTATCATTATAGTAAATTCCATACTTAAGTCTATTTTCTAATTGGGATTTTCTATGTTTTTTCAGAATATCAATCAATGTTTTACCTATAAGAATTTCTCTTTGAGAAGAATTTGATTTAGGTGTATCAAAGCACCATTCCATACCTTTCTTGAAAATAGATTTTTCAACTTTTATTTTGCCATGGCTAAGATCTACACAATCCCAAGTAAGGCCACACACTTCGGCAGCTCTCATTCCAGTATGAAATGCAATTTGCAAAGGAATATAAAAATTACTTCCTTCTGGAAATCTATTTATCATATTCTTAAAATCAGTTAAAGATATAATCTTTAGATCTTCTTTATCTTTTTTTATATTGTTGTATTTAGGCATAGAAACATATTGTATTGGATTTTGTTTGATAAATTGATATGGATGTATAGCTGCTTTTAATGCACCAGATAACACACCGTAAAAATTAGATAGAGTATTTTTAGAAAAACCATTTCTATATTTTTCGTTTAAGAATTCCTGAAGTATTGCAGGTGTTAATGATTTTAATTTGTAGATACCTAGGTTTGGTTTTATGTGATTGTTTATTATGCGTTGATAAGATACTTGAGTATTATATTTACAATTTATTAAAACATATTCTTTAAACCAATAATCAAAGTAATCAGATACACTTATATTACTTTCATTAACTGTAGAACCGCATTTATCAAACTCATCTAAAGCTTTTCTTAGCGCTATAAGAGCTTCTTTCTTGGTTTTACCTCCTTTTCTTTCAATCTTTTTTCTTTTACCATCAACTTTGCCAGCTTCGAAATAATAGTACCAAGTGTTCCCCCTTTTTCTTACACCACCTTGCATTTTTTAATCCTCCTATCGAATGTATGTTCTGTGAAACCTTCTAAAAAAGAGCAGTTTTTTCTGCTCTTTAATTATTATATTTTTTAGTTTCTATATCTATAATATACTAAATCATAAAATATTACTCAATAGAAATAGATATAAAAAATTCTATTAAATTTTTTAAACTTAATGTATAAAAGAATTTAACAATATGATAAGATTTGTTTACATATAAGGAATAAAAAGGTAAAATTTAAATATTTAAGGAAATATGACTATCAAATGAGAAAACACTTAAAAATATAAGTACAATTATGTTAGGAGTGTAAAAATAATGACGATTAAATCGAGAAAATTACAACTTACAAAACACCAACTAGATCTAGATGAATTTCTGAATGGATTAAAAGAAAAACCCTATGTAATGTATCCGAAAGAATATAGTGAATATATGGGATTAGGGATAACTGCAATTTTTCTATCTTCAATACCATTAATAATATCTTTGCTAGAATTAAAAAAATCTTATAGCACGGGTTTAATGTCAGATGGTTTTTATTTTGGAATACTGATAACAATAATGGCGTATAGTCTCTTTTGGAGTTATATTATTAATATAATTGGTCTTATTACAAGAAGAATAAAGATAGAACTTGGAGAAAATTATGTGAAATTCAGAGGTACTATAAGAACAAGAACTATTTATATTAATGATATTAAATCAATCACCGAAAAGCATGTTTATAGACATCAAAAAATGACCAATGTACATATAAAAAGAAGGAAAGACTATTCAAATAAAAGCAATAGAATCATTCGTTTTCAAGCTTGGTGGTTTGATGAAAAGGATATGAGAAAATTATTTCAGCATATAAATACGTATAATAAAAGAACAAAAACTGAAAAGTTAATAGATGTTCAAGGTATTAATATTAGAGATTTTAATGGGAAATTTTTTCAAAATAATATGTTTATATATGATGAAATACATAATACATACATATGTCCAAATAAAAAGAAATTAATACCTACCTCTAGCAAAACTACAACGGGAAAACAAATATATTCTTCTATCGATTATATTTGTGCAGGTTGTCAACTTAAAGAAAAATGTTTGAAACCTAATAAAACAGTAAGGGTTATAGTTAAAAGAGATTAACAGTATCTATAAAAGGTACTGTTTTTTGTATTGTAAAATTAATTATAATTTACGAAGGTGTATAATATCTTTGTATATAGGATGACTCAGAATATCTTTGTCAAGCAATCCAAATTTACTTAAATCACACATTATAGGTTGTGAAAATTTAATTGTATCTATAGAATCTCCATGAGAGCTCTTATCTCTAAAGGATTTAAATGATAAATCCTAAAATAATAGATTCACATCTAAATTGATAATAGACATTAGTTATCTGGGATGTCTATTTTTATATATAATCAAAAACTATGTAATCTAGTTTATGAATTAGTATATAAGTAAACTAAGTATCCCTTTATAATTATCCAAATTTAGGATATTATAATGTTTGTAAACGCATTTCCTAATGTACAAAGGGAGGTTTAATATGTTAAGTGAAGCAAGCATAAGGTATATAGCAGAGGCTCTAATTGGTGATACTAAGGGATACTATTCATATAAATCATTGAGCCAGATTGTAGAGTTCTTTAATAGTAACTTTGGATTGAATTATACACAGGATCAGAGTGTAACTTCAAGGTGGTTTTATACAGTTGAAAAGATCAAAGTTATCATTAACAGTAACCAATTTGATAATTTTCTAAATCTTATATTTTCAAAGAGTTTTGTTATGAAAGATAGTGGTTTAAACGATGTTCAAGCAGTTGAGAAGATTGAAGAAATTTTAGAATACATAAATGATGAGATTAGTATCGAAGGATATAAGATACACAAACGTGTTAATGAATACTTTTTAATATCAGAAGATGGAGATTTAGAGTTCATTGGTGAAGGCGGATTTGCTAATGTATACAAATTGAGAACATCTGGATTGGTTGTAAAGAAGTTAAAGGATGATTTTAAAACAGTAAAAGGGGTAAAGCATAGATTTAGAAGAGAGTACGACCTTACAAAAAGTCTATCTGATATTCAAGGCATTATTACCATTTATGATTTTGACGATTCGGAGTATTCCTACACAATGGAAATCGCAGAAAAGACTCTTGAAGAGTTTATGAAGGAGTTAGAGAGTACAGAGTTAAATAAAATTGATATGATTCGTCAGGTTTTACATGTGATGAAGAACGTTCATGATAGAAACATTATTCATCGTGATATTAGCCCGAATAATGTGCTGATTTTTAATGGTCAATTGAAAATCTCTGATTTTGGATTGGGCAAAGATTTGGACATGTTCTATTCTCATAGGACAATGAGGACTCATTCTTTAGGACAATATCATTATTGTGCACCAGAGCAATTTATGCAGCTAAAAGAAGGTGATAAGCGAAGTGATGTATTTTCGCTAGGTAGATTAATCAATTTCATAATGACTGGTGATCCTAGAAATAGTAAGCACTTTATGCGCAATCCAGTTGAAAAGGCAACGAGTGAAAACTCAAATATGAGATTTTCTGATGCAGGTGAATTAATCCATGGGATTGAGCAAGCAATCTCGTATCATCAGAATCAAGAGAGGAAGGATGCTATTAAGAAGAAATTTGAAGATCAAGTATATGATGAGGATGTTGAGAATTATCTTTATTCATTGAATGGTCAAGATCTTTGCAATACAATAGCAACTAATGCACATATGACATATATTATACTTACGTTTATTGAGGATAATGAAAAGAGGATGCTGGAAGTTATGCAAGCCATTTTCAAATATCATGATGATGCATGCATAATGAGAGACGGTAGGCATAACTTTAATAGGTTTGATGTGTTTACTAGTATATCTTATAGTTTGATAAGGAATAATGCGCCATATTTAGTTCAAGAACTTGCAGCAAAAACATTATGTCAGATTGCAATTCAAGCTAATAGATTTAATGCTCAGAGAAAAATTGAAGAATTGATAGCCTATGGTATAGATCCAACAATTGAAGATCTTTTGAAATAAAGAGAGGTGGCAAATGAGAATTATAAATAATTTAAATGGGAATCACAAGGATGAAATTCTATCACTTATTGAAGACGCGGATGAGTTTATACTGGTAAGCCCGTTTTTAATGGAGAGTTTTGAGCAGTTTTTGAAGGATATAAAAAATACTTCAATAAAAAGCATACGATTAATTACTACACTAAAGGATGGTTCACCGGAGCTGTTCAAGAAAGTGAAAGCAATTAAGTCTTATCGTATAAGTTGTATTCAAAACAACGATATAAATTATAGCGTACAGATTAATAATAATTTGCATGGTAAGATTTACATTGCTATGAAAGGCGGCAATCCGATTAGGGGTATCATCACTTCAGCTAACTTCACTGAGCGTGGTCTTAATCATGGTCATGAGTGGGGAGTTGAGATAACTGAAGCATTTGAACTAATAAAAATTATTGATGATTTAAATTCTCTTTCAACAAAGCCACTTTCTAATGAAGAGTTGAACAAGATCATAATAGAAGTTGATAAACATCCTGAAAAGGAGAAGTTCGAACAAGGGATTAAGGTCAATATTAGAGTGAGTCATCTGTACAAACAGAAGCTTGTTAAAAGAGAATCAGAGAGACGGTATTTTATTAAACCTATTGGCTCAAAAGATTCTCCATATACCGAAGGTATGAGACCGAAAAGTGATACAGAAGAACTTCATTTTGCAAAGAAGCCAATAGCAGTAAGACCAGGTGATATTCTTATTTGTTATGGTGTTGTTGTAAAAAAGTTATTGGGATACTTTGAAGTTATATCTGAATATGATGAAATGAGACCGGGGGATAGATGGCCATGGGGAGTAAATGTGAAAAATCTATTACCTGAGTATAGTGATAACTGGCCACAGTTCGGAAATACATTAGCTTATGTTCAAAGTACTTATTATGGTAACAGCCCTATCACAGACAATGGTGGTAACAATTTGAATTCCTTGATGTATGGTCAGGATAAGATTCGTCTGACAAATGAGTTTGCTCAACATCTAATAGGTATTATGAATAAATCAGTTCTAAAAACGAATAGCAGTGAATAAGGCTTATTCTTTTGAGAAAACTAGAGTCTAGTAATGTGAAGTTAAATAGTACCATAATAAAAATTTTAATAAGAATATAATTTACCATTATATATACCATAAGAAAAATAAATCCCTTTTGAATTAGATCAAAAGGGGTTTATTTTTAAAAGCAATTATAAATATTAATTATCTCAATCCATAGCTATTAATAGTTTCGCCGATATCGCGACTAATTATATTATTTAATATAGATATAAACTGATCAAATGTTAACACAATAACCTTCTCTAATAAGCTATATAGTGGCACTTCTTTGAGATTATTAATGGTAGAAACATATATAAGCATTTTCATGCAGTTATCTAATTTTTCACTAGGAACAACTACAATTGGAATTTTTGATAAACTCAAGGCATTCATAAAATCACCCATCAAGTGTTTTGGGTTAGTTTGATTTTCAATTTCAATTCCAAACAAATGTAATGGACGACCATTTATATAAGTTTCTCTAGGAATAGTAGCATCATTAATATAGAAGGTAGTGTCTAGATGATGATTACGAAAATTTATATAAGATTCTCTTCTCATTGCTAGTTCTATTTCTTTAATAAAATCAATTTCATGGAGCAGTTTATAAATTTTAACATCTTCACTTAATTTGTAGTTTCCTAAGCTTACTTTTTTACTTCGTTTTTTCTTAATAGCAGGAGAGATCGCTAAATCAATTCTTGGAGAGTAAATGCTTTGACTCGCATCTAATAAATCTGAATAATCGTTCAAATTATATTGAGTCTTTGGTTCGGACATACATGTTATCAGTAATTCATTAAAGGTACAATGGTCATCATACTGTATATGAGCATATTGCGGGTTACTGCGTATTATGCTTAATTGATATATGTAATCAAATTTAATTTCATCATATCTTCTTTGAGAACATGTTCGAAATTGTTCCATTTTCTTGGCTAAATATTTACTTAGTTTAATCTCTATATCTTTTTGAAACTGTGCTGTTGGGTTCATTAATTAACCTTCTTTCTAACATGTCATATACTATCTAATTTTTATATTTCAAGTATATAATTATCTAAAAACATGTAAAATCCTGCTAAGTTACCACAAAATAATACAAAAGAACTTAATGTTATGGTAAAATAAACCTGATTTTACTAAATGAATTAAAAAAGAAAATGATTGGTTTGAAGTAATTAAAGTAATACAGAGTATATTATATTTACAAAGTAAAAAGGAGAAAACTATGGAGCATTCATTAATTACTAATTTTGTTAAACATTTAAATATAAAAGGTGAAAATAAAAGTGAAATAGAGAAGATTTTAATTGACTATATAAGTAAATCTGAAGGTATTTTCTCATTATCACCAAATTATAGAAACAGAATATTGTCTGTAAATAGTGATAAGTTTTTAGAAGATCAGATTTTTAATATGCTTTCAATGGAAACAATAAATGTAATTATTGGATCTGCAGGAACCGGTAAAAGTTATTTAATAAGAAAAATGTTTATGAAAATACTGGAAAATAGAATGGCGATGTTGCCTATATTTATTAGCTTACGATCATTTATATATCAGGATATACAAAAATATATTGAAAAAGAAGTATTTAATAACTTACTAGATAATAATGAAGTGCATGATTTTTTATCTAAGAATAAATTTATACTAATGTTAGATGGATTAGATGAATGTATTAATCAAATAGATATTGAGAATATTATAATTGATTTTATGTTAAAATACAAAAACTCAATTGTAGTAATTACATCAAGACACAAAATGGATTCAAAACTTAAAAATATAAAATATATTGCGTTAAATAGTTCCTTAGAAGAGGGTTTAAACTCTATCAATCAAAATTTATATAATGAAATAATGAAGGAGAATATACTTAAAAATCCTTTGCTAAGAGACTTACTAAAGAGTCCTTTGATGGTTTCACTCATAAATAAGACATTTAATAGGTATGATATAATTCCAGATGAAACAGGTAAAATCATAGATTTATTTATACACGATATACTAATATATGATGACGAAATTAATAATAGATTAAATGTGAGTAGAAAAGAACTTATATATATATTTGCTCATTTAGCATATACTTTATTATTGAATGACAAAGATATTTTTTCAATGAATGATATTAAAGAAATAATTTCAAAACATAAAGTAAATGAAACTGAATTTCTAAGATATTTTCCGAACACGCAATTAATCTATAAAGAAGAGGACTTATTTAGCTTTGTACATAAAAGTTTACAAGAATATTTTGCGGCTATATATATATATAATTTGGATGATGATAATAAAAATATTATTTTAAATAATATCAAAGATAAAAATAGTCAGTTAGGTAAACTATTAGAAGAATACATAAATAGTATAGATGAAAAGAATTTTGAAGAAAGTAAAGAATCAAAAACAAAGGGGAGACATTTTAGAATTATAGATAGACAAGATGTTGATCCAGTAATAGAAGCTAAAGAAATTGCTAATGAGTATTCTGAGTTAATAAAAAGATTAAAAAGTGAAAAAGGTATGATGTTAGGTATATTTGGAAATTGGGGAAGGGGAAAGACTTTTCTGATGGATTTAATATGGAAAAATTTGAAGGAGGATAATAATCCGAAATATATTAGGATAGATTTTCACCCATGGAAGTATCAAGATACACCCGCAAGTTGGGTTTACCTTTATGAATGCTTTGTTAACCAGTATTTAGAATCTAATAAAAAATATCAAGTATATGTTAAAAATCTAAAAATAAACTTAAAAAGTCAAGGAGTATCAAAATTATTTATATTTTTATTGTATGTAGGGGTTGCTGGTATATCGGCTATAGGATTAGACAAATATTTATTTACTAGAGTAAAGGCTATTTTAATAGCCCTTGGTGTTGGTGGATTTAGCACAATGACATATATATGTTCAAAATTTAAGAATTCAGCTTTGAAACTATTTAAAGAATACTCAAAAAATAATAATTTTACGAAATATTTAGGTATCCAAGCTGAGATACAAAAAGAATTGAAAATATTACTAGATGTATGGATGAAGAATAAAAAAAATGATAAGATAATATTATTTGTTGATGACTTAGATAGATGTAAAGAAGAAAGAATAATTGAAATTATTGACTCCTTAAGAATTATGTTAGAAGATGAAGAAATTCTTAAAAAGGTAATTGTAGTGGTTGCAATTGATGATAGAATTTTAAAAAATGTAATAAAAAATAAATATAGTACTTTAATAAGCGAAGAAAATAAAAATAATATGATGAGAGAATATTTTGATAAATTATTCATTAGTGCTGTAAAATTAGGTTCGTTAAAAGATTCAGAAATATTAGATCTATTAAATGAATATACCAAGGGAAAAATAGATAATAGTAGTAATAATAATACAGATAATAAGAATATTAATAAAAAAGAGAATAACTATGGATCTGAAAATTTGATTTCATACGAAGGTAATAAGAGTTTAAACTTATCGAATGATAAGAATTCAGTAAAAGCAAAAGATGAAGCAACAATTGCTATTGAACATGATGATAAAGATTCTATGACCATTAATAATGACTATGAAATAACATCTTCTGAGTATGACATTCTGAACAAGTATATAATAAGTATAAAAGATGTTACGCCTAGAAAAATAAGAATATTTTATTATAGATATTTATTAGGTAGAAATTTACTATTAGATAGATTAAAAAAATTAAACTTGATAGAAAAATGGACAGATGATTATCAATCAATAGTATTAGAATTAATGGTTAGATATACAAATGATATATCATTATTACAAAGAGAATCTGAAAATTTAAAAACCAACGAGGAAATGAAATTATTTGATAATGAAGATAAATATGATAGGCAGATAATAGAAGAAATAATTAGAATAATTGATATTGTTATAGCTTATTAAATTAGGATACGTAATTAAATCTGTTTTAATTATCTTTGATATTTTTTATTAAGCATTATATTTAAAATAGAGTTAATGAGGATATTTTTACATTACGATTTTATGGAATTAAAAGTGAATTTACAATAGTATACTTAATAAGATAAACACTATTGTTTAAAAATAGATATGATAAATTAGAATTAATATTTATATATATAAATATTAATTAAAGTATATAATTATTGATTATAATCAAGTAGTGTATTAATTCCTATAGGGACAGCTATATCATAAACAATATAGTGTACCTAAAAATTATGGAGATTAATTAGAATATATAAGGATAAATATTTATGAAATTAGATTTTAGTTTAGATTCGTAAATACTATAGTTATTTTCAATAATTTTATATTCATGTGATAAGAAGAAGGTGAAAAGAATGAAAACTTGTCCATGTTGCGGATATAAGACGCTAGAGGATAATTCTATATATGATATATGCGAAATATGTTATTGGGAAGATGATCCAATCCAATTTATTAATCCAGATTATATAGGAGGCGCAAATACAACATCTTTAAGACAAGCGCAGAAGAACTTTATCCATATTGGAGCATGTGATAAAGACTGTTTAGATGTAGTAAGAAAGATAACAGAAAAAGATGCAAAAGACCTTAATTGGAAACCTTTATGTAGAATAAGTGAATTGTAACATACATAGCTTTAAAGTAATATAACTGTTAATTATATATAACACATAGAATAACTCCTTGTGAATTATGTCAGAATGGGTTATTTTAAATTTTTTCAAAAATACTAATAGTAGGTAAACTATGAAAAATAATGAAAGCATCCGTGTAGGATGCTTTTATTATTTATATCTAAAACTTATAATTATTAGTTCATATATCTTTAAACAATTATTTTACTAAATTTTTAGCAGCAATTATAATGTACTAAGGTGTATAACATCTTTGGATATAGGATGACTAAGAATATCTTTATCAAGCAATCCGAATTTACTTAAATCACCCATTATAGGTTGTGAAAATTCAATTGTATCTATAGAACCTCCATGGGCGTTCTTATCTGTAGAAACTTTAATCGATAGATTTTCAAATAAAAGATCTACATCTTTTGATTCCTCAAGTTCATCATCACAAGAAATTATATTTTTATATCCTTTCAGTGTAATTAGCTTATCTTCATTAAGAAACCATTTGAATAAGATAATATCGTAATATAGTGGTCGCATGTAAGTTATGAACCCCGTTCCTTCTTCTGTAAATCCAATAATTGTATCTTCAAAACTATCATAATAAAATATGTCTGATGACCATAAGCCTATTAAATTCATTATATTTTCTCCAATCTATATTGTTCATAGTAGAAAAGCACTTTTCTATTTTTATGCTAAAATATTACCAAATCTATCGATAATATTTTTGCACTCATTTTGAGAAGAATTAATTCTTGCTTCTTCTTTTTCTAAATCATTGCATATATCTTTTAACAATCTTGAAAGATTCATCATTGACTGATTATCTTTATTAAAAATATCATTAAGAATTAAACTAAATCCCCCACTTAACATTAGATATAATCCAAGAATCGTGAAAATCATAAGAGAAACATCTTTAAATATACTTAAAGCTTCATCTAAATTTTTGATATTACCAGTGCTATAAACCCAATTTAAAAAATTGTTGCATAGTGATATAAAAAGTGCAGCAAAAACTGATGGAATAATAGGGAATTTAACTTTTAAATTTTCTGCTTCAATGGATGCAATATTTGATAATTTCTTTAATTCAACTATATCAATCTCTCCATTTTCTTCTCTTAAATACTTCAACATTTCTTTCTTTTTAAAATTATGAATTACTCTTAAAACTTTAGATGAATTCCATATAATCTCTTCTGAAGATATATCATATACACTATAAGTGACTTTCTTGGTTTTATTATTTATGAAGAAAAATAAGGCAAATAATATCAGAAAAATTGATATAAAAAATAGATTTTCATACAATGGATTTTTGATTATTGGGACACATATAGCTATAGCAATAGGAGCCAAAATAAAGGCTGTTGTAAGTAATAAAAAATACCAAAATTTAATATGAATAAATACAAGTTTGTAGGTATTTAAATTTCGTTTATAATAGTGTAATATTTCATAAATCATAATTTACCTCCTTTACATATTTCAACTATAGTTATGTATTTTAGTAGAAATATAGTAAACTACTCTCTAGTAAAATTGTAGGACAATAAAGAAAATAGTTTATACATCTTTTGAATTATAGTTCAAATGATTTCATCCTTAGCACATAATAAAATTCAATCATTTATATAAGAACTCCTTCCAAATTAATACAAAAAAATATAAAATCATACTTTTTATGGTAGAATATACCTAACTTTAAATAGACGATATACAGGAAAATGCGTAACTTTATTGTACTAAATTGAAAGTTAAATAACACATTATAAAAATATTAATACATTTAAATCATATATGTAATTTTATTAATAATTATATTAGTAAAATGAATTTAATTGGAGGTGAGTATATTTATGAGAAAAGAAATAGAAAATATGATAAACATAATAAAGCAAGAATCACAGCAAAATAAACTGGTTATATTTATAGGCGCTGGAGTTTCGAATAATTCTGGATATAAATCGTGGAATGATATTATAAAGATATTTGATACAGAAATGGAATATTCGCATGATCAGAATAAGCAGTATAGTACAGATGAACTTTTAAAAATTCCTCAATATTTTTATAATGAAAATTCGATTAGATATAAAGAAATTCTCAAAAACAATTATGGAAAGTTACCGCCAACAACTAATCCTATAGTTGATCTATTACTTGAACTAAATCCTCATCATATAATTACAACGAATTTTGATTGTTTAATTGAAATGTCATTAGCTAAGAATAATATTTATGGATGTCCTGTTGGTGATGATTTAAGTAAATACAAGGTTATTTCTAAAGATAGTGATTTAATTTCAGCTCCAAAAACAAATTTTTTAATAAAGATGCATGGAGATTTAGATAATTTTGAACATATGGTTTTAAAAGAGGATGATTATTTAAAGTATTCTAACACACATATTTTAATTGAAACTTATATTAAGTCTCTTCTTATAGATCATACATTTTTATTTGTCGGTTATAGGTTAGGTGATTATAATTTAAAACTTATTATGTCTTGGGTAGAATATATAATACAAAAGTATGATAATGATTGCAGTCAACTAAGAAAGCAACACTATTTTATTAATCCAAATTTACAACCACTTAATAAATTTGAAAAAGAATATTATAAGAAAAAAAATATTTTTATTATTGAAGCTGAACAAATACCTGAAAAATATCTAAAATTGGATATTGACTATATTGATCATCCACTTGGGAAAAATTTATATAGGACTTGTAAATATATTGTAGATGATAATAGGTATAATAAAGATATTGATGATATCTATGATTCTTTACAGTGGGTTAAAAATATAGATATGATTACTTCGGAAGACTTATTTAGAGTATTAGAGTGTTTTTATCCTTGGGATTCTTGTGTAAATAATATATTTTATTATAATCCACAATACACTTCACAATCTCTAAAAGAAGTTATTTCTTTGTTAAAAAGTGAAATAAAGTCAGAAAAAATTAATTTCATTAAAAGTGTTTTTGTTAAATCTGGGATATTACAACTATATGATAAATTAAATGATTGTAAATTTGATATAAGTGGTAACAATAGGCATACTATTACTCCTTTAATGTTTAATTTTGATTTTAAAGGTATAAAAAATCTTAAAGATAGTTTATCTAATTCATCTAATCCTATTGATATTTTGAAATTTACATATCTGCAATGTTACTTTTGGGGAGAAGATGAAGAAATGAAAGAATTAATGGAAAGTCTTTTACCTATATTTAAACAATGTAAAGATTATTTTCACCTAATAATTATCGAACATAATTTATTTGTCACTCTTCAATCTGATAGAGCCAAATATAAAAATATAACGAATGTATTACAAGAAGATATTAAAAATAGATATTCAACACTACTAGATTATTTAGATGGATTTGAGTCTTTATATTCAGAAGTCGCTATTACTAAAACTAAAACTTCCGATAGGCTAAACCCATACTATCATAGTGTTACTACAGAATTTGGAGAAAAAAATATCTCTTATAAAAAATTGAAAACTCGCTTAAATGATATTTTGAAATACCTTTTTGAAAATTGCATTATAACGAATAGATATCAGGGGGCAAATTGTGAATTATCGAAATTAAAAGATATTTTTTATGAATACATTGATTTATCACTATGCTTTATTTCTCCTAAAAGCAATATGCGAATAGTTGATAAAAAAACAGGAGATCAATACGAAAGAACATTATTAAATGAAAATGATATATTTATTGCAATTTATTATTTAAAACCACAACAATTACGTTTTTTATTTGAAAAACATAATATTAATAATATATGTGCAACAGAAAAAGTGAAAAATTATATACTTAATTCCCTTGAAAATATGATTAGTTCATTAGATGTTGTACTGCCCCTTAATACAAGTAAAACAGTAGATATTTTAGAAAACTTTTTAATTGTTATTGAGAAAGTATTATATGAGGAAAGTAAATATAATTATATTTTCAAGAAAATTATTAGTATATTTGAAAAAATAATAAAAGTAAATAATGATTATGAGTATAACATGTGTTTCAATTTTATTTTAAGTCTAATGGAATATATAAATAGAATTCTACAAAAGCATAGTAAAGTAATATCTGAAAATATACTAAAATCATTTATTGAATCATTTATTGAATCATTTATTAATAATGATTTGGAGCAGAATAAGTATTATATTGCATTTATAGATCGGATTCATTTATTAGGAAATATGAGTGGATTTTTAGATTACTATTATAACTGCTATTTAGAATTTGATCTATCCAGTGAATTTAATGTTTATTGTAAAAATAATTTAATGGTATATTATGACGATTTTATAATTCAAATATATCCTATACTTAATTTAAACTTAAGATGTGAAATAAATAGCTATTTACAAAGCAAAATAGAGGTTCTTTCATTAAAACAAATGTACCAAGCTTTGATTAATAAAGGATTAGAGTATAATGATGCAGTGAAAAATCGTCTTATTGTTCTATGCCGTAATAATATATTAGGAAAATCAGAAAATCTATATAATACAAATAATCCTCTGTATTCAATAGCAAGGCTTACTGAACAAGGAATAATCAAAGATATTTTTTCATATAGAGAATTCCTTGGAATATTTCATTTTTTTGATTTTGTATGTTTTCCTGAAAAATTTGATTTTCATCACTTTGATGTATCTTGGAGCTCATGGATGACACTTGATAAATATGCTAATATAGGAATAAAACATGCTAGTGATATATTGAAAACTAAGTACAAATCAGCAATGGAAAATGGACCAACAGAAATAGTCAAGGCCATATATTATAAATATTTTTATGAAAATAATAAACAATAAAAGAAATAGATTCAGAAATTATTACATATATATTATTATGAAGAAAAGTTAAATATTTTTATATATCTAATTAATTGAAAGAATGATTATAAAAATAAGTTAACAAAGAGGGTGTGATTAAATGAGTTATAGGCCATACGTATGGCAAATGGTTAAGGAAGCTATGGATAATATTGGAGAAAAAGCAACGTATTCTGAAATTAAGAAATATATTCATAGTAAATATGATAATGTCAATGATAATACAATAAATTGTCAGATTATTGTTTGTACAGTAAATCATAGAACTAGAATTCATTATCCTGAAAATAAAAAATCAAGAATAGCAAATACAAAATATGATTATTTATATACAATTGGCAGAGGTGAAGTTGAAAAATATAGACCAGATAAACATGGAATATGGGAAATAAAAGAAGATGAAACTGGAAAGTTAATTGTTGCTTTGAGAGAAAATGTAAATGAGAAAATAGAAAATACTAATAAAAATGGTATATTTGAAAAAAAGAAGCGTTGGAGTATACATTTCCATTTGAAAAGCATCTTAGAGATTTTATTGTACAGAACTTAGATACCATTAAATTTAGAGGAAAAACTTTAAACTTATATGTTGATGATAATGAAACGGATGGAGTAGAATATAGAACAGGTGTTGGGATTATAGATGTATTAGCGGTTGATGAAGAAGGGAATTTCGTAATATTTGAATTAAAACTTAGTAGAGGAAATGATGCAACTCTTGGACAGGTTCTAAGATATATGGGCTGGGTAGAAACGCATATTTCAAATGGAAAAAAAGTTTCAGGAATTATTGTAGCAAAGAGCATAGATGAAAAATTAAAATATGCGGTATCACAGATTAAAAATGTTAGTTTATTTGAATACGAGATTGATTTTAAGATTGAAGAAGCTAAAATATGAGTATGATAGGAATATATTACAAGTATAAGCATTAACTTAGTTTTTTTACAATTCAATATAGTCTTAACTATTATAATATGGAAAGCAGAATTGAGTTGATAAATTTAATTTGATTATATACTGTTCTATTTTTAGATTTATTTAAATTTAAAAAGTAATATAAAAAGATAATTTTAATTTAGTAAATGAACATGTTTTGTGTGAAAGTATATTAAATTTATTAACGAGAGGAGTTTACTAAAAGATATATTAGATGTGATAATTAGATTGTGTAAATAAGCCAATTAAAAAAGGTAGTGGTAATAATTACCTTTTATTTAATTGGCTTATTTAATATCATTAAATAGCTTTATATAGTAGGAGCACTTTCTTCATGTAAATAAGATTCTTTTTTTGATAATGGTAAAGAATCTGATTCAACTAATTTAACTTGTTTTGAATATTTTATTACATCATCAATATAATGATTATACTCTTTATAAAATCCAATTTCAGAATTATTTTCGAGAATTAATGTTGGAGATTCAAATGGTCCTCTAAGAAGATAAGGAGTAACAATCATTTTATTTCCCGATTTAACCAAGAAATTTTTAGGTAAAGTTCTAGAATAATAAACTGATATGTATTTATATATATCATCTTTTTTTGAGTTATTTAAAATTGATTGTTTTATTGTACTTACTACGTGTCTAATATGATTTTTTAAAACAGTAGGTTTATTTTCTGCTTCTTCTTGGAATTTTAATTCATTACTTTCTGGATCTGCAAATATTATTCTGATTTTGTATTTTTTTGAAGCTAGTTGTATAAGTAAGTCGATTATGTTATTTGGCATAAAAAAACTATACATTGATATACCTATAATATCTATTTGTTTGGGATTTGCACTTTTAAAAAAATCTTCCCATGAATTAAAATTATTTATAACGCTATCTTTATCTCTATTGAAGACATTATCTCGTCCTTTAATAATATTTTTAATACCCAAATCATTTAAATTATCTTTTTGAATCATGTTAATTACATCATATTTTATTAAATATATCGTTACTGCAGATGATATTAAAGCAACACCAAAATTTTCAGTTAATGACTGAAGTATCTCTTTAATCCATTGCATCGTGTGAAGGTTCAAATACTGACCTATAATACATCCAATACTCACAAAAAAAATTCCTGTAATTATTAGAGTAAAAAATATATTTTTTATATGTTTCATTAGAAATGTATAGAGCTTCAATCAAATTCCTCCCTTAGTTGAAAATATATTAAAATATAATACCTGTTAGAAACACCTAATAAGATGTAATTATACATATATTTTCAAATACCTGCTAAATTATTACAAAATAACACTACTATATGGTAAAATATACCTAAAGTAATATTCAAGTGTATATAAATTATATTATTAAAAAATGATGAAATAAGTAAAATTTATAAGATTTAAAGCATATAGATTATAAAAAGTAATATTTATAGGAGGAATGTATGCGAGATTTTTTAAAGAATAGTATGGAACAGATATATAATGATTTTATAGAAGAATTGGATAATATGGATTGCTGTTGTGAGCTTAAAAATTTGAGATTTGATTCAGCAAATATTCCAAATTACTCAAATAGAATTATTCAACAATTATATTTATTAAGGTATTTTCCTGCATATTTATTTGAATATTTTGATGTTTATTCAGATTTAATTAAAAAACATTCATTAGAAGATTATAATGTATTATCAATTGGATCAGGGTGTGGAATAGATTATTATGGATTACATTTTGCCTTAGATAGAAATAATGAATCAATATGCTATACTGGAGTAGATAAAATTAATTGGAGCTATAGATTTGATTTAGAAAATGACGAATATTACTTCATCAATGAAGATATATCTAACTGGGATAAGCTTGATTGGGATGGATATAACATATTAATATTTCCTAAGTCTATTGGAGAGTTTACTGAGAAGGACTTTAAGAAATTATTAGATATGTTAAGAAGGTCAAAATTTAAACATGAAGATATATATATAATTTCATCAATACGAGAACTAAATGATGATATTGATACACGTAGACTTGTAAAAATTATTAATGTACTTGAAAAAAAACATAAGTATAAATGTTTAGATGATAAAACTACATATACTCATTATATTGAAAATGTAGGGATTAGAAAATTTTTTGATGATTTTATTTACCCAGATGAAATACTTAGTGAAATTCTACAGATATTAAATCACTGTAATAAATATAAGGAAAATGGATATAATTCATGTGAACATGATTGTGAGTCACTACTTAATAAGTGGCCTATTTTGAAAACCGGACATATAAAATATCAAATTAAGAAGCTAAGTAAATAATTATTTAAGGAGAATAATATGATTTTAAGTGTTAGTAGAAGAACCGATATACCAGCATTTTATAGTGATTGGTTTTTTTATAGATTAAAGGAAGGATATGTATATGTTAAAAATCCATTCAATACTAAACAAATAAGCAAGATAGAGTTAAATACTCATATCGTAGATTGTTTTGTTTTTTGGACAAAAGATCCTTTACCAATGATGAATAGATTAGATGAATTAAGAGAGTATAATTATTACTTCCAATTTACTTTAACATCTTATAGAAAAGATGTTGAAACTAATATTAGAAGTAAAAAGGATATAATTAAAACGTTTAAAACGCTATCGAATAATATAGGTAAAGAAAAAGTCATATGGAGATATGATCCTATTCTTATAAATGATTTTTATACTAAAGAATATCATTATAAATGGTTTGAGAAATTTGCATCTGAATTAAGCAACTATACAAATAAATGTGTAATAAGTTTTTTAGATTTATATAAAAAGACAGAAAGAAATACTAAAGAGTTAAATATAATTAAATTAAATGAAAAAGATATATATGAAATAGCAGAACGCTTTTCAAATATAGGAAAAGAATATAATATAGATATAGAAACATGTTCAGAAGCTATTGATTTAAGTCATTATGGAATAAAAAAAGGAAAATGTATAGATGATACATTAATATCAGAAATTATAGATTCAAAAATTGATATAAAAAAAGATGATACTCAAAGAGAGGTATGTGGTTGTGTTAAAAGTGTTGATATAGGACAGTATAATACATGTAAACATAATTGTTTATATTGTTATGCAAACTTTAATTACAAACAAGTTGAGCAAAACAGCAACAAGCATATTAAGAAGTCACCGCTATTAGTTGGAGTTCCCTGTGGAGATGAAAAAATAACTGTTCGTAAATTAAAATCAATAAAAAGTAACAAGAAAGATGGCATTATTCAGTTGAAACTTAATATATAAGTATAAGTTTAGCCTATAATTTCAAATTATAGGCTTTTTACATTTTTGCGAAAATACTAACTGTAGGTAAACTATGTAAACATAAATACATCTTATCATCAAGCTCCCAAGTAATCTTCTGCTTAGCCATAAATTTAAACTTTAACATCAAAAACTCCTCAGTAACATAGAAATAATCTACTAATTCATTAAAAGTAAAACCAATTTTATTTTTTATAGTATCAATAAGCTTATCTGTAGGAACTAAAAAATCAGTAGCCCACTTTAATGCAGCTAATTCTTTTTTATCAAGTTCAATCCTTTCGTTATAACACATATACTTTCTAGGAGTAATATCTCCTATAGTAGTTCTATAATGGCCAATTTCCTCAGCTAATACAGCTCTGTATAATCTTTCATTATTTCTTATATTTTCATTTATTAAAATTATGTAATAATCTTTATGACAGTAATAATATCCCAATACTGATTCTGGTAGAGGAGCATATAGTTTTAATATTTGGCACTTATCTAAGATAGTTTCTAACTTTTCTGTTGAAATCATATTAATCCTCCTTTTTTGCACCGAACGTATGTTCTAAACAAATTATAACATAATTTGACAAAGTAAAAAAGCAATATAAATATTTTTTAATAAAAAAAGAATCCTTTATAAAGTAAAAAAGGATTCTTTAAATTATTTTTTCTTTAATGTACCATCAGGATTATATTTTTGCTTAACAAATTCAATATAGTCTTCAATCTGTTTGATAGCTTCTTCTGATAATCCACCTACATCAAGATTGTGATAGGCTTTGGTTTCTATATTAGTAGTAGTTTTTATATCACTTTGTCCTAATAGATAGTCTATTGATACTTCAAAATAGTCTGCTATTTTCTTTAATGTATCATGATCAGGTTCTTTTCTTTCCGTTTCATAACCTGCAATAGTAGAACGGTTTTTGCTTATTATTACAGCTAACTCTTCTTGAGTTAGACCTTTTTCTTTTCTAAGTTGCTTCATTCTTTCTGCAAAAGCCAATGTAATCACCTCTCTAATAGAATTGTACTTTAAAATGTCCCTAAAATAAACATTTTAAGAATAAATGTCCCAAAAAGAAAATATATTCTTGACAATGTTTCTAAATGGGACTATAATTAAAATATAAAAGTTGCTAAATGGGACACTATGGAGGTGAAAATAGTGAGAAAAAATTTAAAAAATGAAAGAGAAAAACTTGGGTTAACACAAGCTCAATTAGCAAAAATATTAGGAGTTGCAAGGACTACATATACAAATATAGAATTGGGATTAAAAAATCCATCATTTAGTCTTGCGTTAAAAATAAAAAAAGAATTAAAAGCTAAAGATGATAATATTTTTTTAAAAACTAATGTCCCAAAAAGAAACAAAAACCGTAGATTAGCCTAAATAATAGTATTTTTACATTAAATAAATATATTAAAAATCAAGTTATATAACACTAGAAAAAATTAAATTAATTAGGAGGGATAATATGAAAATCGAAAATAGCATATTAGAAAATCAATCAAATCAAGAGTCACTAAAACTTTTAAAAGTGAAAGAGGTAGCTCAAATTTTAAGAGTTAATGTAAATAAAGTGTATGACCTTATAAGAAAAGGACATATAACAGCATTAAAATTAGGAGATTTAAAAGTTACAAGATTTGAACTTACACGATTTATAAATGAAGCCAGTGGAAAAGACTTCACAGATCTTGATAATATTAAAAACTTTAATCCAAGTGAAGATTTTTCATAAAAGATATTTATATATGAAAGGGGGTGAGTATATGACAATCAAGGAAGGACAGAGGGAGGGGAGAATAAGGAGATATGTATTTACATGTAAGGTAAGAGATTTAACTTCTAAATTACAAGAGGTGTCCTTAAAAGTAAGGATTCTAAAAGCATTAAACATTTATCATTAACTTAATTGTAGCAAAGTGCCATGGAATAAAGATATAGAGGAATATAGACATTGAAAATATTCTAGGTGATAAACATTTGAAAACTAAATAGAAAGGGTGTGTGAAATGTGCTATAGGGTTCTAATGAAGAGAGAAAGGAAAAGAAAGCACTTAAGCCAAGAGCAATTTTCAATCTTATTGAATGTATCTCAATCGGATATATCAGAATGGGAAGCAGGTAAAAGGCAAATCCCAATAGATATAAAAAAGAGGATACCTGACATATTGGATAGCAGCAGACTAAGGCTTGAAATCGTAAATGAACTAGATGCAGATTTAATTGTTACACCATACTACTCAGGGATTAAGAGTGACTTAATAAGACTTATAGCAAAGAACATTGAAGAGGAAGAAGAATCCATTAAAGCACAAAAGGAACTGTTCAATATAGTACTGGAGAATATGACAGGTAAGGAATACACCAAGGAACAAATCGAAAAGATAAGTGATTTGATGGAACAAATAGCTGATCCAGTTGGATGGAAGAGAATGCTCTTAGTAGGAGTTGAAGAAGAAATAGGAATTCCTATTAAAAGTATAAATAAACGAATTCAAAGAAAGGTAATTTCTAAATCATATGCTCAAACGAGAGGAAGGCATTAATATGGTTAAGCATATAAAGTTTTTGATTAATCACGAGAAATACTCACAGCTAGCAGATCAATCACAAACTATAAAATCTATAAAAGTTTTATTTAAAATATCTAAAGAAAAAGGGAACTTTGATAACTTTGAAGAGATTTTAAATACTATAGATTTAGTAGTAGGTGAAAAGTTAGCAGAAATAAAAAAAGACCTTTAAGCGGCAACTTAAAAGTCTTTAAAAATTAATTTTTAAAAAAATAATGTATCTGAATTATAACACGAAAAAAATGTTTCAAACAATAATTTTTATAAAAAAGTTAGATGATTTATAAAAAAACTAAGAAGGAGATATGAAGATGATATATATACCGCTAGAAGTATTGGAAGAGATAAATGAGTGCAAACACGAGATTAAAGAACTTGATAAAGCTATAAGTGAGGTTACAAAGATAGAGTTAAAGAATTACCTATCAGATACAAGAGATTGGTTTGTAAATAGATTAAATGAACTTGAAAGCAAAGTACATGTAGCATAGGAGGTAAATATTACTCTTAATGAACTAAAGAGAGAGCTTGAAGAAGTTAAGATGAATGTGAATGATACAAAACACTATAGAGTGTTGCACCTTAGAATACAAGCCATAAGAGAACTAGAGAATAGATTAGAAAAAGAACAGGTTAGCAATATAGAAATTTCGGCTTAGATAGAAAGAAACTAAAAGCAATAACCATAGGAGGAACAGAAAATGAATAACGAGGTACAAGTAATGCCAAGCACAGTATCAATAATAGATTCGGTTAACCTTAACCAATTAGCAAATACAATGACTAAAATAGGGCAAATGCAATCAGTAATACAAAAGACTCTAAGACAGAATCATGACTTTGGGGTTGTGCCTGGGACTAAAAAACCAACACTTTTAAAACCAGGAGCAGAAAAAATATTGATGTTACTTGGACTTAGAAGTGAATTTGAGATAGTAGATTCAACAAGAGACTTTGAGAATGGTTTTTTTCAATATCAAGTTAGATGCAGATTATACAAAAATGAAATGCTAATTACAGAAGGATTGGGAGCTTGCAATACTAGAGAAAGCAAATATAAAAAACTAGATCCATTTACCATAGATAACACAATATTGAAGATGGCTAAGAAAAGAGCTTTAGTCGATGCAACCTTATTAGTATCTTCACTTTCAGATATATTCACTCAAGACCTTGAAGATATGGACTTAAATGGTACAAACATAGATGAAAGCTCTAAACAAACATATACGGATACATCAGGAACGATAAGCAAAGCTCAAGCAAAGAGAATGTTCGCAATAGCACAAGGAAGTGTAGATACAGTAAAAGAGATAATCGGAAAGTATGGCTATACATCAAGTGAAGATGTTAAGAAAACGGATTATAACAAAATCTGTGAAGAGATAGAGTCTAAGTTAAAGGATGACTTTGAAGGAACTCCATTAAGCTAGGAGGTATGGTTATGGACCCAATAGAGAGATTAAGTTTACAACAGGATATAGATTATTATGGCTTTGAGGCTCTACCACAGCCCTTAGGAGTAGAGTTGATAGAAATAGAAGGTACTAGCCTTATAGAAATTAAAACTCCCACCAAAGATGCCCTCTTTAATTGGTGGGAGTAGGGGGAAATAAAAGTATGTAGTTGGGGGAGAATTAACTCCCCTAAAATTAAGGTTTTAAGGAATATTCTTATTTAGATTATGGACGGGTTTTATAAATTTTATACAAAAGAAGGTGAAGTAATGGATAAACTTAGGAAAGTTGTAATAAAAGAAGAGTACATAGCTATAACGGGTGAAATGTTAGAAGCTATTTTATTAAATCAAATGATTTATTGGAGTGAAAAAGTACAAGATTTTGATAAATTCATAAACGAAGAAAATGAAAGAGTTAAACAATACAAAGAAAAAAATGAATTAATACAGGAGCTAAATAACGGATGGATCTATAAAAAAGCATCAGAATTAAAAGAAGAATTAATGGATATAGCATCGGAAAAAACAATAAATCGTAAATTAGATAACTTAGTTGAAAAAGGCTACTTAGATAGAAGAAGAAACCCTAAATATAAGTATGACAGGACATATCAATATAGAGTAAATTTCATGAATCTAATAAAAGCTTTATTTGAAAAAGGATATACACTACAAAATTATAAAATAGACATTAATTTTTACTATGAAGCTTTAAGAACCAACAAAGGACAAAATGACGATAGCAACCCTTCGAGTGACATTTCGGAAAGTCAAGATGACGTTTTAAAAAGTCATGGTGACGGCTCACACCGACACAGTGACGGAGCAATACCAAAGATTACTACAAAGAGTTTTTGTAGTAGTAATAAGGAGTTCTCAGAAATAAAAAAAGTATTCGATCAAAATATTCATCCAATAACTCCAATTGAAGCTCAAAAGTTAATAGCTTATCTAGATGATGATCAGATGGATTATAGATTAATCATAAGAGCAATTGAAATAGCAGTTTGTAACTCAAAGAGGTATCTAGCCTATATCGAAGGTGTATTAAAACGATGGAGAGAGAATAACTTACTAACCTTAGAAGCTGTTGAAGCTTATGAAAGAGACTATCAAGAAAAGAAAAACAGTAAGGGAGTTGTTAGAAATGGATATAGAGACACTTCTAAAAAAGAGAGTGCAAACTCTTTTGAGGGATACAAGCCACCAGAGTGCAAACTCAGTGATGAAGTCGCAGAACTTAACGATGAACAACTCAACAAGCTCATTGATGAACTCGGAATATGATTGTCCTAAATGCAAGGATAGAGAAATGATATATGATCCAAAACTAGATGCTATGGAGTATTGCCAGTGTAGAGAAAGAAAGCAGTATGAGAGGATTTTAAAAAATAGTGGAATATCTGAGGCGTTCAGAGAAAAGACCTTGAAGAATTATAAAGCTACTAATGAACTTACTGCAAAAGCTAAGAAGAAGGCTGTAAATTATATAGCTAACTTTGATAAGCAAAGCTCAATAGCTTTATTAGGACAAGTGGGCGCGGGTAAAACTCATTTATCTATAGCCATAGCAAATGCTTTAATGTCAAAAAACATTGGTGTCCTATACATGCAATATAGAGACTTTATAACTCAAATTAAGCAAAATATGATTGATGAATATTACTACCAAAGGGAGATATCAAAATATAAGAATGCTACAGTGCTGCTTATAGATGATTTATTCAAAGGGAAAGTAACTGAATCAGATATAAATATTATGTTCGAGTTAATTAATTACAGGTATTTAAAAGGTGCTCCAATTATAGTATCTAGCGAGTACACATCAGATAATCTGCTAAATATTGATGAAGCTATAGGAAGTAGAATTATAGAAATGTGTGAGAGTAAAATCATTGAGTTTGTAGGAAAAAACTTTAATCATAGATTAAATAAACTAGTTATTTAACAAGGGGGAAGAGCAATGGCAAGAATACCTTGCACAGTAAATCCAATTGATACTAAATCAATATTAAATCATAGAAAAATTGTATTAACCCCAGGGGATGTATACCTAGTAGAAACAACAGAATCTAGCTGTTATGACTTAACAAATAGAAGAGGAAGAAAGTCAAATAATAAAAGACTACTATTCGTATGTGAAACAGAGAATTTATATGTATTTGAACATCCATCAGGATTAAGAGAATGCTTTAGTAAATGTACGCCAAAAGGAGAGTTGAAAATTAAGTTAGCTTAATACAAAAGGTTAAATAATATAAAAACAAATCGAAGGAGATTGAATATGAAATCAACAGGAATAGTTAGAAAGGTAGATCAATTAGGAAGAATAGTTTTACCTGCAGAACTTAGAAAAACATTAAATGTAGCAGATAAGGATCCAATTGAAATATATGTTGATGGAGAAAGGATAGTATTAAAAAAATATGAGCCAAGCTGTGTATTTTGTGGGGAAGCTAAAGATACAAAGTATTTTGAAGGTAAGAATATATGCAGCAAATGCATAGATAAACTAAGTAAATAAATTCAATAAGAGATAGGGAAGAAGGAACAATGGAACTAGAAAAAAGGATTGAAAAACTTGAAAAAAAGATTGAGGAATTTGATATGAAAATAATGACCTTGAGGTGCATACAATCAGAAAATGCAATGTATCTTCATAGTAGAGTGGTTGTTTTGGTTATTGGAATTGTAGTTGGAGTTACAATAGGACGTATTTTATAAACCTGACCATATTGTTCACCTAAATTATAGATAACAACAAAATTAAGATACAAGAAATAAGGGGGAAATAAATATGAAATTACAAGAAATACATGATGCAGAAGATATTAAAGGGTTAATAGGTATGAGCATAGTTAATGTAGATATAAAAGAAAAAGGATCTAATGAGGTTGATAAACTAATCATTGATTTAAAAAATATAAAAGGAGAACAAGCAAGTATATGTGCTGATTCTAAAGGGAATTGGTTTTACATAAAAAAAGAAAAGTTCAATATGCATAATATGTTAAACAACATTCTTGAAGAGTTTAATAAAACTATCCATGGTATAGATTATTACTTTATCAAAGATGAAAAGTTGGTGTTTGGAAATGAAGATGAAGGTTGTTTTATATGTGGGGTAAATGATGTAAATCAAGTATCTGTTTTAGAGGATAGAATAATTCTTAAAGGGGATAGGTTAGGTTCAAATTTTCATTTAGTAGAACATGGATTAGAAATTTAGTATAGGAGGAAATATGGGAGTTTTTACTTGAGACAGTGAAGTTAATTGAAAAAAGAATACAAAAGGAAAGTCATAAGCCATGGCTTGAAGTAATCGAGCAAGTAAAAGCAGAGTTGAAAACTAAAACTATGAAGTTTTAGATATAAATTATTAGAATAACATATAAATAAAACAAAGGTATATAGAAATTCCAACAGGGCTATCTAATAAATCATTACCAGTAATAAAATGATTAACTGCAATTGTAATTATAAATAAAGCACAAATTATTGATCTATTTAGTTTTGAAAGTTTGGTTTTATAATTAAATTCTATATTAAAAAAATAAAGAATTATGGCAGGAATAGTAGCTGCTAAAAGCTTTAATATTAGAATAGACAATATTTAAAACCACCTTTCTTAATTAAAAATATAGAACTAGTATATAACAAATTAACACATATTACCATTGAGGTGATTGAGGAGGAAAATATAGTGAATGAAAATTATAGATTATCAGATATATTTTTAAGTGTAGAGGAAGAAGAAAGAGAAACTTGGAAGATAGATAACGACAATACAGCTGATTGGGCACTTGATAAGATAAAAGAATCTAGAGAGGAATATGAAAGATTTGAAAAAGTAGCCATGGCAAAAATAGAGCAAGTTAAAGCAGCATTAGATCAAGAGAAAAAGAAAATGGAGAATGAGACAGGTTTCTTTGAAAGTAAATTGAGAGAGTATATAGAAACAGTTAAAACTAAAGATACAAAGACTCAAAAGACTTATAGTTTACCAAGTGGAAAGTTAGTTATAAAAAAAGATAAAGAAGATTTCAAATTAGATAAAGAGAAAGTTTTAGAGAATCTTAAAAAATTAGAAGGATATGAAGATTATATAAAAACTAAAGAGGATCTAGCATGGGGAGATCTTAAAAAGAATTTAGCAATAGCAGATGGACAGATAATAAATAAGACTACTGGAGAAGTATTAGACATAGAAGGCTTAGGAGTAGAAGTAAAATCGGGGAAATTTGAAATTAAGTTTTAATAGAATAAATGGATATATCAAGGGGAGCGATTATGAGAGATACAGGTTATATAAAAAATTATAAGATGGCTAATAAAGGTATGTTGTTTGAGGAAGAAATAATAAAAGCTAATGAGGGTTATAAAAATAGAGGGATAGCTCTAATACAAAAGATTAGTACTCCATGGCAAGTGAAAAGACAAGGAAAGAAAATAGTATCTGCATTTCCAGTAGGTAAATCAACTTTAGATTTTAGGGGAACAGTTAAACCAGGAATATCAATATCTTTTGATTGTAAAGAGGTTGAAAAGGAAGATAGAGGATTGCCACTTAAAAATATAGAGTCACATCAAATTGAGTACATAAAAGAAGCATTATATATGGGGGAAGTAAGTTTTATTCTATGTTACATGAAGATGTTTGATAAAAGATATTTGATACAAGGTAATAAGGTGATTGATTACTGGGTTAGATGGAAGGCTAACAAAGGGAAGAGAGGATTTAATTACATACCAGTAGAGATAATGACAGAAGTAAAATCAAGAAGTGGAATAGTACTTGATTATCTTGAAGGACTGGAGGGAGTAATGTGAAAAGAAAATTAATAATATTTGATGAAGATAGTGGAGAAGAAATTGAAAAAATAGAGTTTTCAGGTGGCTATAATATATCGGTAGCTAACCTATATGATTCAGGCAAAATAAGATTCATAAGAAAGCTTGATAATGGTAAATTTGGAGATAAACACTGGATAAAGAACTATTTATATGGGCCTTTAGCTAAAAGACTTATAGAAAAGTTTGATGAGATAAGACATATAAAATCAGAAAAGATACTTTTTATAGAAGATACAGAATGGGAACCAGGAATATCAAAGCAACCATGGATTGCTAGAATAAAAAAAGCTAATAAAGAACTTGAAAGTATTACAGGTTATGAGTATGTAATGGAGATAAGAGGTTATTATACGGATAAAATGAGTAAATCCCAAGTGATAGCATTAATATATCATGAGCTTAGACATATACATCAAGATGGAACACTAATAAAGCATAATATAGAGGATTGGAGCAACATGGTGGCTACTTTAGGCAAGGATTGGGCTACTACAATGGAAGCTATAGAGAATATACTAGATGATGATTTTATAGGATGGGATGACCTTAGAAAAGCAGGTAGACAAATAAGCATGTTTGAGGGGTTAAGGATGGTGAAATAAATTCTATAAAGATGATTATATAAGAAATAGAATAAAGGATCTAATATCAAGATAGGAGGCAATATATATGGCAAATAAAAATAAACTTAAGAAAAAGATATTTGATAAAGTAGATGAATTAATAGATGCAGTAGAAAAGATAGGGGATTTGAATTTTTTTGAAATGGGAATTAAAAATATAAATGGAGATTTAGTTATAAAACTAGAAAATACATATAAAGAGAAAATTAAATAAATTGTGCTGACCGAGTAACGGAGGCACTTCTAACCTAAGTAATTAGGCTAGGAGTGCCTTTTTTATTTGTTAAAAGGGGAGTGAAATACATGTGCTATAACATGGAATGCAATGATAGAAAGAGTTGTGATAAGTGCAAAAAAGCAAGCTGTATAAGAAAAATGAGTTCAGATATGTTTAATGAGGTTGAGAGGATAAGAAAGAAGTATAGCAGCGTAGAGGAGGACCTTAAAGATATACAAGAAAAGGCTAGTGAAAAAATAACTATAGAAGATTTATTGGATAGAAAAACAATTGAAAAACTTAGGATGATAAGTTAGAGGGTGGGGCCATGGCTAGAAAAGATATTACAGAATTAATCACTAGAGCTGCAGTGGTTCCAGAGAGATTAAAAGAATTAGAAATGATTATGAAAGATAGAGACGGTCTTATGGATCAGAAAAAGAAAAATAGAGATAAGAAGAAGGAGAGATATAGATATGAAAATAGATAAGGAATTATATAAAAAGGTTGAATGGACACTTTACAATTATAAGGCTCTTAATGAGAGTATAGGAGATATACAATTAGAAATAGAAGAATTAAAAATTGATACAGATGGGGTTAGAGGTATTAGTTATGATACAGAAAGAATATCTCCTACATATAATATAACTTCAATAACAGAGGATGCAGCAATACGTAAGATAGAAACAATAGAGAAGTTAGAAAAACAAATTGCAAAGAATAAGATTACAATACAAAAAATAGATAGAGCATTGAAGTCTTTAGATGAAGTTGAAAGAAAAATAGTTGAAGGCAAATATATAGAACGCTTACAGTGGTGGCAGATAGAAGAGCTAGTTAAATATAGTGGTAGATGGTGTAGAGAGAAAAGGGACAGATCTATAGGCAAAATATCAGCTAAACTATTTGCTAATCACTTAAATGAAGAAACAGACTTAATAAAATTAGCTTAATAATGATTTATTTACTAAGATCATAAGAAGAGAGGTAGAGTAAATGCTAAAAAAAGATAATTTTAGAAATATAGAAGAGCTATTATATGGATACTATCAAGATAAAAAAGGTATAGATAAGATTAAATACACTATTCTAACACTGGAAAATAAGAAAAATAAACTCGAATATATATTAAAGAACACAGATATAGAGGAAATGTTAAATCTATTAGGAGAAGATAATGAGTATTCACATGATATAAAGGGAGTCAATTATAATGTAGCAAAGGTACAAACCAGTAGGAGTAATGGTAGTTACTTTGAAAATGAAATGATGCATTTAATAGGACAGGTAGAGAAAGAATTTAAAGATACTAATAAAAAACTAATAAAATTAAAACTGGATCTAACAGAGATTGAAAGTAAATTAGAATCAATGGATTATATATTAAATCAACTAGATGAAGAATCAAAGGAATACATAGAACTTAGATATGGTAATAAGGCAAGTTATTATACTATAGCTTCAGAACTAAACATTGGGAAGTCAACTGCAGAAAGAAGAAGAAAGTCAATTGTATCAAGTATAGAAGCTTTTTATAAATGTACAGCTTAAATGAGTAATTAATAAAAACATTCATGATGAATAACTGCTTTTAGTAATTAAATCATATATAAAAGGAGAAATGGATTCATGGTAATTGAAAAATATAAAAGACATGATTGGAGTAAACTTCAAGAGGAGTTTATAGAGGGGGATTATGAAACTTTAAAAGAGTTTGCCATGGCTAAAGGATTGAATTATAAGAGTAGTCAATTCTTTGTAAGTACTAAAGGCTGGTTAAAAATAAAAGAAATTGTAAGATTAAATCCTAGGTTAATAGATACATATAGATTATGTTTTAATAGGTTATTAGAGAAAATGCCCAATCGTTTCTTTACATCAGATGAAGATATATGGATAAATGCTGCACTAACATATATATGTGATAAGAGAATAAAAGGTTGCACTCTTAAAGATATATCCAAGTGGTATGGGTTAAATTATGAATTAGTTAAAAGAAAATCTTCTATTCAAGGTTGGGAAAAGTATAGAATGCAGGAGAAAAAGTATGGATTTGGATTGTATGAATTCATTCAAAACAGAAGTGATGATAATAAATGCTAAGATTTATATGGGCTAAATTCAATTTAGCCCATATAAATTTGGATAAAAAGCGAAGTTTCCCTTACAAAACTTAGTATTTTTACTAAATTAATTAAGCTAAGTATAATACATAAAACTGCACTGTTTAATCGAAGTTATAGCAATTGGTAGTAAGAGATGAGAGTATTTGTATAGCATGAGTAAAAGGTGAAAATATCAAAAGGAGCGTTACTTTTAAAAAGGAGCGCTCCTTTTTTGATATATAACTAAAAAAGTTGCAACCAAGATTAAGCTTAATACCTAGAAAAACTTAGATTTATTAAGGCTTATAAGAGTTAATATGTTTCCGAAATAAAGATTCTATAAAGAAAATACAAAGAATATATATCACATTTAGGTCACATTTTTTTACAAAACAAACAACTCAATTTGCAAAACAAACTCAAAGATAAAACAACTCAAATGAACTTAAGTAAAACCCTTTATATTTGATGAAATTTCAATAGCCATGGCTTATTGGAGCATTGGAGTAGAGATCCATAAGGTAAAATAGGCTGTATTTAAGTAGTTTCAATTGCTAAGATATATAATTTGACTTATGGAGCGTTTCTTTTTAAAAAGTTAATTATTTAGAAAAGAAGGTGAATAGCGTTGCAAAAGGATTTAGTAGAACATTATCCATATTATAAATCAAGTCAGATGAAGGATATAGGCTTGTTTGGAGTGGATGAAGTAGAAATACAAGGGGTAAAAATTAAAATGGATTATACTCCATGTAATAGCTATGGGGGTAAGAGAGCATGGTTTATATGCCCTGTATGTGGTAAAAGAATTATGAAGTTATTTGAAATAGAAAAAGAAGATAGTATCACTCTGGGTTGCAGAGGTTGTTTAAATCTAACCTATAGAAGTACCAGGATGACTTTAGATAGAAGAGCATCATATAAGAAAGCTAAAAGAATAGTTGAAATATCAAAGCTGTTGAATATAAATAGAGTAGATATAGAAAGGTTTAGAATGTGGAAGATTCGTAAGAGAAAGCCTAAGAACATATATATAAAGACATATCAGAGACTATATCAGGAACTTAAGGAATTGGTATGTTAAAACAACACCGATAATATCGGGGTTGTTGTTAAAGTTAATCTCCTCAATTTAGTGGAGATTTTTTTACTTTTTTATGAATGAACTCTGATAATTATGAAACAAATCCCAGATTATGCCGAAATATACCATATACATTTTAATACAGGGGAAGGTGAAAGTATGTTTGATATTTTGGAGGATGTTTTCTCAATAAATCCCATTTGGAAATATATTCTACGGATTCTAGGGATAATTTTTCTTGTTATAGCTATACAATCAGCTGTTGGAGACATTCGAAATTATACTGATGGAGATGCAGCAAAAATTGTAGAATTACATATTGAACAATCTGATGATCCTTATGCTATTGAAGCAAGAGAAGGTTTTGGTTTTGGATTGTATGTGAGTGATAATTCTATGTTTATAAATAGTTTAGCTAAATTTCCAGATGGAACACCTATAAGCAAGGCAATGACAGATTCAATGCTTAAAGGAGCATTTCAGCTTTACACAATTGACGCTGAAAGTATATTACCAGATGAAGTAGGTGTTCCTAAATCATTAGTAACTTCGGGGATTAGTTCATTCAAATCAGGACTTAAGATTAAATCAAATGAAAAGAAATTTGGAAAAATAAGATTAAAGAAAGGGGAAACAAGTACTTTAGATGTGTTTTTCAAAAAAGAAAAAGTTAATGACAGTGGCACTTGTATTAGTTGTTCATATGATTCCCAAATACTTAAACTTATAGGTAATAATACTTTTGAAGCAATTAGTGATGGAGAAACAGAAATTGGAATACTATATTATAATGGACAAGAGACTTTTATAGAAAAAATAAAAGTGATTGTAAAAAAATAGATAGAGAATAAATATAAGCCTTTATGGAGTTTAAGTAAGGGGTAAGGTGGACAAGCTTCTAATAAGGAGGCGAGGTAAACAATTACATACACTTGTTAAGGCTCTAGATGATGCTACAGAGAGCTTAGAGAAGCATCTAGAACAATATGATGGATATATATCTATGCAGGAGAAGAAAGCTTATAAGAATCAGATAGAAAAATATCAGAATGTTAAATTGAGTATTGAGTTAGAAAGAGGAAATAAAGCTATAGTAGAGCAGATGGGATAGACTTGGAAACGAGTCTATTTTTTATTGGATTAAAAAATATTTACTTAAAAGTACTAAAAAAGTAAAAGTATATGGGTATATAAGATGATGTAGGCAGTATTATATAAAAAAATAAAAGAGGAGAGTGGTAATATGAAGATAAGAACATGTACGAACTGTGGTAAAACAGTTTATTTAGAAGGTGACAATATAAGAACAGGAGTAAGTTATTCAGGTATTTGTAGTAAATGTGGAAAACTTTACATGGAAGATGATTTTAGGAGAACGAAAAGCTATAGAAAAAAAAGGCATAGATTTTAAAGGTTTTCCTTATTTTTACAATTAGTATAAAAGGAAAAACTTCTTATTATGTAGAAATATGAAAAATAGAAAGGAGATGAGTATATGAGGAAGAAAAATAGTTTGCCATCTTTTTTTTTAATAGCATTTCTTGCATTTACAATAAATGCTCCTAAAAACAGTTTTTTATATCCAGCAAAATTAGCTATAGATAAAGCAATACAAAAGGGAATTTTAGTTAGTTCTGAGATTATATTTGATGGAGCAGATAAATTTTCTCAACAATATATGGAAGTAATAACTAAAAATAATTAAAATTTATAGAATAAGAAGGTAAAAAAAGAGATGGATGTAAATGGGAATTAAAAAACACGGAGATTATGATTTTGAAAGAATGAGAAAAGATATGCCTAATTTAGATTTTGTGACATTTAAATGTCCTCATTGTACAGATAAAGAAGGAAATTTTGCTAAAATCGTATTATATGTACCTAAAGATGATGAATATAAAATAGCTACACAATGCAATTGTAATGGACAAGAAGATAGATGTGCTTTCATATTGACATTAATGAAAACATATAATAATGAGAAAATGTTAAAAAAATTAGAAGATACTCTAACAGAAAAAAGTTTCTAAAAGATCCATAGGCTCTTTTTTATTTTTAAAATTTTAGGGGGAAATTTAATGTTTTTTATAAAACCTTATTAAGAAATATCAAGAATAAATGAAGCGAATACAAGAAAAATACCTTATTTACGGCTATTATTATTAGTTATTTCAGAGTTTATGTAGATAAAATAATAAAAATCTGTATAAACTATTTATAAAATTACTCTAAGCTGACTTGGCAGCCTTAAATCGAGAAGTGTTGTCCCATGGCAGTAACACTCGATAAGGTCTTAATAGTCCATATTCTGTTAAAAATAGAGCACTATAACTATTGGTTAGAGCTATTGTATTTACTGGTTCTGTACCATTAGTACTATCAGATATTAATAAAAATCTTAAATTGCTTATTTTCCTATTTTCCGAAACTCTGATTTTCAGAGATATACTTATATAGAAAATCTATTAATCTAGTAAATGAATATTATTCTTAAGTTTCCTAAATAAGTTGAAAAACAAAAATAAAAAAATAAATATAAGGTTTCTTTTTTTTTATATATGAAACATAATAGAATATGGAAGGAACCTAGGTTCTTTTTAGACAACATAAAGGAGTGTAGACAAAATGAAATTAAAGAACTTATTAAAAGGAATATTAAAAATATTAATATGTTTAATAACATTTGTGATTATTGTAGAAAGTATTGAAAACCCCGAAGTGGAAAAAGAAATAGAAAAATCTAATGCAGCAATTCAAAATAAAACTAATGAAGGTGAAGAAAAGCCAAGTGATATAAAATATGGCGAAGTTATAACTTTAGAAGAATTTAGAAAACTTTATAATGAATGTAGAAGAGATAAAAGGGAAGATGAAAGTGGACAAGAATGGGAAAATGCAATGTATAGAGCTAGAAGTGATTTATTTGATCATTTCAAAAACAAAGAATTTACAGGTACTATAAGAACTATTGGAAGGATTAATAAGATATCTAATACAAGATTAGTAGATGATGATCTAAACGAGGAATTCTTCATAAAGGCAAATGAAGAACAGTTGAAAAAATTAAAACCATTAACAACATATAAAGTAAAAGTTAGATTATTAGGAAAGATGATGATGTCACCAGATGCACTATATGAATTTATAGAATTTGAAGAAGTTAAATAAAATATCCGACAAATTGATTCTTACAAGGTAGAACAAGTCTATGACAGCAGAGAAGTTCATTGTAGAGATTATGATTGAAAAGTAGGAAATGGATATTTTGAGAATATACCAGGTGATATGGATATTGTAATAGGTAGATTAGTATAAAATATATAAGGGACTAACGCTTCTTTTTTAATGTATAAAGCAACACTAATCTATGCTTAAACTTTTTAAATATAAATCCATTCGTCAAAAGTGCAATAGAAAGTTAAAACCTGTATAGTAAGTTCTATGCAATGATTATTGGAAAAGTATTATATAAAAAAGGGGACGACATTATAAAATGGACCCTTTGTCAAGGACATTATAAAAAAAGGGTTAAGCTGCATTCAAAAGATGATTTCTAAATTGTTTAGGAGTCATCTTTTTTAATCCCCATTGACATCTATAATTATTATAGTAATCCATGTAATTATCAACTTTATTAATTACTTCTTCAAGTGTAGAACATGTTTTGAAATCTACTTCATCCTTCATATGACCAAAGAAGGATTCTTGAGGTGCATTATCCCAGCAGTTACCACGTCTAGACATGGATTGTCCTAGATTATGGCTTTTTAGTAATTTTTGGAATTTAGGGCTTGTATAGTGGACCCCTTGGTCAGAATGGATAAAAGCTTCATCATGTAAATCAGCTTTATGTGTATTAACTAATTTTTTAATTGTAATTGTAGCTATATCTAAAGTAATTCGATCAGATACATGATATGCTAGAATATCGTTACTAGAGCTATCTTTGATAGCTGATAAATATGCCATTTTATTTATCCCGTAAGGGATGTATGTGATATCAGTAAGTAGCACCTTGCCAGGAATACCCTGTTTGAAATTTCTCTGTAGCAGATTAGGTACTACTCTATGTTCTTTTGTCGCTTTGGCTATTCTTCTATACGGATTGGCTTTTCTTATAGGACATACTATACTGTATTTTCGCATAATCCTTTGGATTTTTTTTCTACTGTATATAATACCAAACTCATTTTCTAGTGTCATTTTAATTGATCTAGAACCTTTCTTATAACCTCTATAATTATAAGCCTTTAATATAATATCTCTAGCTTTTAAATCTTCATTCTCCCTTATAGTTCTAGAAGGTGCTGTCTTTAAATAATGATAATAACCTGAACGTGAAACCCCTAAAATTGAGCAGCAATAAGAAACTGTGCCTGAATAATCTTTTTTAGACACAGTCTTTAAAATTAACTCATATACTTCATTATTTGTTAGATTTACGCAGTTGTTTACCAGCCTCCTTTCTGTCACGTCGAGCTTTTTTAGCAATTCTAATTGTTCCTCAAGCAGTTTTATTTTAGCTTCTTGTTTGCTAATAATATCGTCCTTTGAAACTGGAGCATTACTTGGTCTGCCTGAATTCACTCTTCTAGTATCACTTAATCCTATAATTCCATCTTTCTTGTACGCTTTTATCCATCTGGCTGCCGCCTGTTCATAGCGCTTGACACCAAGTATTTCAACGTCAAATCCAGCATCAATGAAAATAGTTCGTGGTGTGCTTCCTCTTAAATACTCCTCAATAAACATTATTTTAAACTCGTCAGAGTATGTTATTGACTTCTCGCTAACGCGCTTTACATAAGGGTTCTTATTTAATCTTTCAATATTGTCTTTTGAAAATGTAATTTTACTCATACTAAAGGCCTCCATATTCAATGATAATTATACACAAAAAAGTACCTATAAACTAGACACTCTTTTTTATGTGTCCAATCTATAGGTACCATTTTATTATGTCGTTCCCTTTTAAAATTGTGCTTATTGATCAATTACATTAGGGTATGGAGCATCTTTACCTTGAGAAGGATTAATATTAACTTGATTGATATTAACTGTTTCTATATTAACTGTTTGACTAGGTTTGTTAGATGATATGTTTGAAGGTAGTTTGTTTTGCAATAAGTCGCTAATATAACCATTCATTGTAACGCCTTCTTCAGCGCATTTTATTTTTAATTGTTTATGAGTATCTCTAGATAAGCGTAAAGATGTTCTTACTTCATTCATGGTATCACTCCTTTTAATGTCTAGTTGTAGAAAATAACTTTAGGGTAATAAAAATATATACTTGTTTAATAGTTTGGCATTTTGACATCAAAATATGCACTATAGCCTTAAATTAAGTTTTTATATTTTAGTTGCTTAGCAACTATTTTTTATCAGAATGATTAAAAATTGATAGCTAAAAACAAATCAAATACAGTACATATCAAAACTTGAACAGGTGTAACGTTTCAAAATCTATAAGATAATTAGATGAGAATAAAAGTTAAAGGATTTCTAGAAGAATATAAAGAGCATATCGAGAAATATGTTAAACCATTTAAAAAATAAAAAATATATAATCTAAATTCTAATCAGAGAAATTGAATAGTAAAATTAAAAAAATGTATAGAATTTAAATATATAAAAATTATTCGTTTTGTATTGATTTCTAAAAATTGAAATATATGTTAAAATTAAAATGTTTAGTTCAAATAATATCTTAAGTATGTTAGGAGAGGATAAAGTGGCTTTTAATTACAATCATAATTATTTTATGGCTTCATTACCAAATATACAGAGTAATGAAAATCTAAGGATTCCACAAATTGAAGCATATATAAAAATAAAAAATTATTTTGAATCAGATTATTCAAATAGAAGCTCTTTAGTAGTTTTACCAACTGGAGTTGGTAAGACGGGATTAATGGGTTTGGTTCCATATCATATGTGTAAAGGAAGAGTTCTTATAATAACGCCATGGACCGCTATAAAGGATTCTGTAATAGATTCTTTAAATCCCGATTATCATGATAATTTTTGGCTGAAAAGAGGAATTTTTAAAACTAAAAGTCAGCTTCCAAATTTAATAGAATACTCAGGGAAAGAAACTCCTTATGAAGTGTTGAGTGCAGCAAATATTGTAGTGCTAAATATTCATAAATTACAATCCAGATTAAATTCATCTTTAGTAAATATAGTAGATAAAGATTTTTTTGACATGATTATTATTGATGAAGCACATCATTCTACTGCTAAAACTTGGGTTGAATGTGTAGATTATTTTGAAAAAGCTAAGGTGATTAAATTAACTGGGACACCTTTTAGAACGGATAATAAAGAAATAAATGGGCATTTAGTGTATAAATATCCTCTAAGTAGAGCTATGTATAATAATTATGTGAAAAGCTTAGAAAACATAGAATTTATTCCTCAACAACTTAGGTTAACTATAGATGAAGATGATTCTAAAACATATTCCATTGAAGAAATATACAGTATGAATTTAAAAGATATGGATTGGGTAACTAGGTCCGTTGCATATTCCTTAGAATGTTCGGAAAAAATTGTAGATAATAGTATAAAACTATTAAAAAAGAAATTGAATAATGGAAGTAAAATTCCTCATAAAATTATAGGAATAGCTTGTAGTATCAAGCATGCAGAACAAATATGTGAATTATATGAAAATAAAGGATATAAAGTAGCTTTAGTACATAGTAAATTAAATCAAAATATAAAAAATAAAGTTATGAAAGATATTGAAAATCATAGGGTACAAGTAGTTATAAATGTAGCTATGCTTGGCGAAGGATATGACCACCCATATCTTTCAGTAGCAGCTATATTTAGACCTTTTAGAAATGAATTACCTTATGCACAATTTATAGGAAGAATCCTAAGAACTATTTCTGATGAAAAAGCAAAGCCAGAAGATAATATTGGACAAATTGTTTCTCATAAGCATTTAGAACTCCGTAAATTATGGGATAAGTATAAAATAGAAATTCAAGAAAGTGAAATAATTAAAAAATTAAGGGATTATGATGAATTATTAGATGAAGATTTTGATACTGGAACTAGAACAAATATAGAAGGTTCACAAAATGAAATACTAGGAAATGCTAAACATTATGGCGAGTCGAAATTATCAGTAGAAGCTTATTTAGATACAGAATTAATTAGAAAAAGTAGAGAAAAAGATATAGAAGATAAAGCTAAAATAGAACAACTTAAATCCTTATTTAAAGGAATTACAGATGAACAAGCTATGTTAATGATAGAGCAAATGGGAAATGATTCTTCAGCAATGAAGAGACCTGACCTAATTTATTCAACTAAAAAGAAAGACATTGATGCTAGAATTAGAGAAGAAATAGTGCCTAGATTAATTAGAATATATAAAATAGATGAAGAAGATGATGAACTGAAAGAATTATCGCTATTTAGAGGTAAATATTGGTATATAAAAAATAAAGTTAAGAAAAATAATGCTATGCTTGCTATGTATATGAACGCATATTTAAAAGACAGAATAGGCAAAAGTAGAAAAGATTGGTTAGACAATGATTTTGATATAGCGTTTTCGGTTCTAGATGAATTAGAAAAATATGTAGAGAAAAATTTAAAAGAATTTTGTTCAAAAAAGAAAGAATATAGTATATAATTGCCGGGTATAAGTATTTGGAGGTGTGTATTAAAAATGGATAATTATATAGAAAAAATTTTTAATTTATTGAATTCTTCAATTGTAACTCCTTATAATTTGCTTCAAAATGCTAAATTAGAGAACTATAAATATGTTAAATATTATAAAGGGGAACAGGGGTTAATTGCAGAAATGGATTGTGTAGTTGATGAAGAAGATACAATTTTCCTATATTATTTTAATGAAAATGACCATTTACAAAAGATTTATATGAAGCAAAATGGTACTGGAAAATTTGTTTTTGATAGAAATAATGAATTAGAAAAAACAAAAGAAGAATATCATAAAGTATATGTAAATAAATTTAATAAAGGTATAGTATAAGCTACGTAAACGTGATAAATTTTATATTTGTAGCTTGATATTAAATAAAAAAGTATATAGTAATTCTAAATAATAATGTTATATAGTATGGGTGGCAAAAGTGAATTTTCCACCACCTTGCCACCCATGTGTAAAATACAATTTATTAAATTAAGGTATATCAAAGCATACAGAGTTATTGAATATCTTATATATGAACGAATATGCTAAATTATAAAATATTTTAAGATATATCAAATTATTATAAAATATTAGATTTACATAAACGCCTCACATGGAAACAGTAGTGGTTCTTAGAAAAAAGTAAGAAAACTGAATACATGCTAAACTTAAATAAAGCTTATTAGAATAATTAAAATATGTTATTCTAATAAGCTTTATTTTGTTTTATAAAAAATGTTGAGGATTATACAAAGTAAGTGAAGGAAATAAGAAAAAAGATCCTTATTTTGATATAATTAGTAGAAAACTAACATTTTATATGCATGTTTATATATATGAAGATACAATTAAAATATAGATAATATAATAATCTCTATCGTTATAATACTAGAAAAAGAAAAATAAATAAAATAAATTGAATCAAGGGGGATATAAATTGGCTTGTGGAGGATATGGGAGTATAAACAAATTTTTAAGTAAAAATAAAAAGGATCTAGTAAACCAATTAAAAGAATTTGTAGAATATAATAATTTTGAGGTTGATGAAAAACAAATATTTGCTTGGAATGATTGTTGTAATTTTTTAGAAAAAATATTTGATCAGTTATCTGAAAAAAGCAAGAATGTATATTTAGCTTTTGAATACTTACTTCCCTTTGAAGGTGGTAGACGTCCAGATGTTTTATTATTTATTAAAGATAAAATATTTATTTTAGAGTTTAAGAATAAAATTAATTATGAACCTAGCGATATTGAACAAGCAATAGGTTACAGAGAAGATATTAAAAACTTTCATGAACAAACTTATAAAAATAACTTAGAAGTTATATCATATCTTGTATTAACTAAAAAAGATGCTAAATACACAGAAGATAGAGGCGTAAAGATATTAACAGAAGATAACTTTCTACAGGTAATATCATTAGATATGGAAGAGGCCATGGCAGAGAAAAAAGTAAAGGAGTGGTTAAAGTCTAAGTATGAACCATTGCCAAGTGTAATAGAGGCTACGTTAAGGTTATTTAAACAAGGGAATTTGCCATATATTAAGAACATACAAGAGGGAGAACTTGAAGAAACTATTAAATTTATAAAAAGATTAATAAACAATAATGAAACTAAAGATAAGTGTAAAAATATAGTTTTTGTAAGTGGTGTACCTGGATCAGGAAAAACATTGGTAGCACTAAAAACACTATATGACTATAACCTATATAAATATAATACATATAAAGAAAAACTATCAGCAATATACTTATCTGGTAATGGTCCCTTAGTGAGTGTGTTACAAGAGCAACTTACAAATGTAAAGGTAAATGAAAGTATTGGAAAAACGTACATAAAAGAAGTTATTAAGTTTAAGAAAGAGTATCTTAATAATAGAATTATTCCGCCTTATAATGTGATTATGTTTGATGAAGCTCAGCGAGCATGGGACAAAGAACAAATGGGAAGATACAATATATCAGAGCCAGAAGGATTATTAAGTGTTGGAAATAAAATTTATAATGAAAAAGAAAATATAAATATTGTATGTTTCATTGGAGATGGACAAGTTATACATGTTGGAGAAGAAGTAGGAATAGATCTTTGGATAGAAGCACTTAAAAAGTTTAATGATTGGAATGTATATATACCTACTAATTATAAAAAAGAATTTTCTTCAATACCTAACGCAATAGAGAAAAAAGAATTATATCTAGATACATCCATAAGAAATAACTTTATAGATATAAGTGAATTTATAGAAGCTATTTTAGATGGGAATGTGAATGTAGCTAAAAAAGAACTAGATAAGCTTAAAGAGCAGGGATATATATTAAGAATATCTAGAAATTATGAAGCTTGCAAAGCTTTCTTAAATAAAAAAGTGAAAGAACAATCAAATATTACATATGGCATACTATTATCATCTAAAGCAAATAGTATTAAGGCTAAGGAATATTTAAATAATAGAGGTTTTAGTAACTATATAAAAAATAGTGAAGCTGGAAATTGGTTTTTGAATGAAAGTAAGAATTTACAAAAAGGTGCATCGGAATTTGTATGTCAGGGATTAGAAATAGATTATCCATTAGTATGCTTTACTGGAGAATATTATTTTTATAAAATGAAGTGGTGCATTGATGAAAGTACATTCGATGAAAATGATAATAAATTCAAAGATTTTGAAGCAATAATGCAAAATATATATAGGGTCTTACTTTCAAGATCAAGAAAAGGGATGATTTTATATATACCAGAAACGATTATATTAGATGAAACCTATGAGTTGTTTAAAGAAATAGGAGCAGATGAGATTATAATTAAATAACAAAAACATATGAATAAAGGAGATAGTTATGAAAAAATATGAAGTAGTTGCGGCTATTATTGTGTATGAGAATCAAATATTATGTATGCAGCGTCCTAAAGGTAAATATGAGTATGTATCTTATAAGTATGAGTTTCCAGGAGGAAAAGTAGAATTAGGAGAATCGAAAGTAGAAGCATTACAAAGAGAACTACAAGAAGAAATGGATATTAATATAACTGTTAAAGATGAAGATTTTTTTATGACAGTAGATCATACTTATCCTGATTTTGAAATAATAATGCATAGTTATATATGTCGTGTAGATAATAAAAAGTTTGTACGAAAAGAACATGTAGATCATAAGTGGTTAAGAGCAGATGAATTAGAAGAGCTTGATTGGGCAGCTGCTGATATTCCTATTGTAAGAAGATTAGAGGAGAAGAACCATGCATAACATAGACGATTTAAAGAATGGTATGTATACAGGGTTTATAGATGATAAAATAGATTCTTTTGAAGAGTATCAACCATCTTTATTAATAAATGATGAAAGTAGAGAGATAAAGGTTTTAACCAGCATAATAGAAGAGTTGAGCTCATGTACAGAATTTTATTTTTCAGTAGCATTTATTACAAATAGTGGAGTAGCTTCACTTATCAATACATTAAAAGATTTGGAAGAACGTAATATAAAAGGTAAAATTGTTACTTCACAATATCAGAACTTCACACAGCCGCAGGCTTTAAAGAGACTAATACAGCTTTCAAATGTAGAAGTTAGAATTGCAACTAAAGGTAATTTTCATGCTAAGGGATATATTTTCAAGAAGCATGAGCACTATAGAGTTATTATAGGAAGTAGTAATTTGACACAAAACGCATTAAGTTATAATAAAGAATGGAATTTAAAAGTATCAGCCTCAGGAAATGGAGGGACTTTAAAGAGCATTTTAGATGAATTTAATGAAAATTTTGAAGCAGCTGAAATAGTTACAGAAGAATGGATTAATGTATATAAGGAGATTTATCAGAGTGAAAGGCAAAAAAGAGCTAGTATAAAAGAGCAAATGGAAGATATTCAAGCTGAAATGATTAAACCTAACAAGATGCAGGGGGAAGCACTTGAAGCTCTTGAAGAATTACGATTAGAGAAGAAAGACAAAGCTTTAGTAATTTCTGCTACTGGTACAGGAAAGACTTATTTATCAGCTTTTGATGTAAAAAAATTCAAACCCAAACGTTTTTTGTTTATTGTACATAGAGAAAATATAGCAAGAGCAGCAAGGAAAAGTTATAAGAGAATATTAGGAAATAGCATTGAAATGGGGGTTTTAAGCGGAAACTCTAAGAATTTTGATGAACCTTATTTATTTTCAACTATTCAAACTTTACATAAGGATGATGTTTTAGAAAAGTTTAAACCAGATCATTTTGATTATATTGTTATTGATGAAGTTCACAGATCGGGTTCAAAGAGCTATGAGAAGATACTTAACCATTTTAAACCTAGATTTTTATTAGGAATGTCAGCTACACCAGAGAGAACTGATGGGTATGATATTTATAAAACCTTTGATTATAATATAGCATATGAGATCCGTTTAAAGAGAGCGCTTCAAGAGGATATATTAAGTCCTTTTCATTATTATGGAATAAGTGAAATAGAAGTAGATGGAGTTGTGCTTGATGATAAAACTGATTTTAACAAATTAGTCAGTGATGAAAGAGTTGAAAGAATTATTGAAAAAGCTAAATTTTATGGATTTGATAATGGAAGGGTAAAAGGCCTTGTTTTTTGCAGCAGTATAAAGGAAGCAAAAGATCTTTCAAATAAATTCAATCAAAGAGGGTATAAAACAATATCTTTAGATGGAAGCAGCAGTGAAAAAGAGCGAGAAGAAGCTATACAAAGATTAGAAAAAAATGAACAAATTGAAGATTATCTGGATTATATTTTTACAGTAGATATTTTTAATGAAGGAGTAGATATACCTTCAGTAAATCAGATTATTATGCTTCGTCCTACTCAATCGTCTATTGTTTTTGTTCAGCAGCTAGGTAGAGGACTAAGAAAAAGTAGTGGCAAAGACTATCTTGTTGTCATTGATTTTATAGGAAATTATGCTAATAACTTTCTTATACCTATAGCTTTGTATGGAGATAAGTCTTACAATAAAGATAATTTGAGAAAATTAATGAACAGTGGAAGTAGCACTATACCCGGTGTTTCTACTATTAACTTCGATTCAATTACAAAGGATAGGATTTTTAAATCTATTGATAATACAAACATGGCAACTAAAAAAGCCCTTGTAGAAGAATATAAATTGTTAAAGTACAAGTTAGGGAAAATACCGACTATGATGGATTTTATTTTACATGGAAGTCGTGATCCAATAGCTTTTATAGATTATTCAAAATCATACTATAACTTTATAGCTGATATAGAAAATATGCGAGATGAGTTGAGTTCTGAAGAAAGATCACACCTTGAATTTTATTCTAAAGAGTTAGGTGGAGCAAAACGTATAGAGGACATTATAATGTTAGAAATGCTGATAGAACATGAATCTTTTAGCATAAGTGAAGTTGAAGAAATTATTAAGGAAAACTATGATTTTTATCCATCAGAGCAAACGATAGAATCTTGTATTAGGCAGCTAAATTGTCAGTTTTTAAAAGAAAAAGATAGAAAAAAATATAAACAGATAAATACTCTTTTAATTGAAGGAACAGATATTAGTATACATGAAGAATTAAAGTATAAATTGAATAATAAAGATTTCAAAGATTACTTGATAGATTTATTAGAATATTGTAGAGATAAATTTAATAAAGCTTATTCAAAAGAAAATTACAATAAGGGTTTTTTACTTTATGGAAAATATTCGAGAAAAGATGTTTGCAAAATACTCAATTGGAAAAGTGACGATTCTTCAACAGTATATGGATATCGCATTAAATATAATACTTGTCCTATTTTTGTTACCTATCATAAAAAAGATGATATTAGTGAAAGTACAAAATATGAGGATGGATTCATAAATAAGCATCAATTTAGTTGGATGACTAGAAGTGGTCTTAACTTAGATTCGAGTGAAGTTAGAGAGATTAAAAATTATAGTAGTACTGGATTAAGAATACTTTTGTTTGTTAAGAAAAGTGATGGAGAAGGCGGAGATTTTTATTATATGGGAGATGTAGAGCCAATAAATTATAAACAAACAACTATTAAAGATAATAATGGAAAAGAAAAAAATATAGTTAATATTAATTATAAGCTTAATAAAGAGGTGGAAGATAAGTTATATAATTACTTGATTAATTAAGATTTGAAAATGATAAAGAAAAAATTAGAAGATGAAGAAGCCTAGTTTTTAAGATATAAAGTATGGAATTGAATAAAATAAAGGGGATACAAGAAAGCTAAGAACTCGAATGAGGACTTAGCTTTTTTGTTCTTAAATATACCATAGCTTTGATTAACTTCACATAATAATATATTTTATTTTGGAAAAACTATAAAACAATTACTATTTTATAATGTTTTGGAGGCTATTATAGTGAATAAAGAAATCATTTCTGACAAACAAGCTATTTGTATTATGCTTATGTACATATGTGGTAATGCCTTGATATCTGCAACTGGAAGAGAAGCACAATCAAATATATGGATGGCTATAATTTTAGCTTTAGGATGTGCTTTTCTCTTAGTATTAATTTATAATAGAATACTTACATTATATCCTAGTAGAGATTTGTTCTATATTCTTGAAAAAAGTTTTGGAAGATTTTTAGGAAAAGCAATTTGCATAATGTATATATGGTATTTTTTTTATTTACTTGTAATAGATCTATTAGATTTTATGACATTTATAAATATAGTTGGACTAAGTAAGACACCAAGGCTGTTGTCAATGATTCTGGCTATGATGTTAACTTCATGGGGTACTAAACAAGGAATAGAAGTTTTAGGAAGGTGGTCGGAGTTTTTTGTTATCATATTATTTTTTTTAGTATATATGATTATACCTTTAGAAGTTTATAACATGGATATAAGAAATTTAAGAACTTTTTTAGATAATGGGATAGCACCTGTTATAAAAGGCGGTTTTTCTGTATTTTCTTTTCCATTTGCAGAAATAGTTATCTTTTTAGCTTTATTTGATTCATTAAAAAATAAGAAATCTCATTGCAGGGTATATATATTAGGATTATTATTTGGAGGAATTATAATATTTTCAACTGCTATAGCAGAGATCTTAGTTTTAGGAGAGAGTATGTACTCTGGTTATTTTTTTCCATCATATTCTTCTGTTTCTGAAATAAATATAAAATCATTTATTAGGGGACTAGAAATTGGAGTTTCTGCTGCATTTTTAATTACAGGATATGTAAAATCAATAGTATGTCTTTCTGCTTGTTGTAAGGGAATATCAAAATTATTTTGTTTTGATGATTATAGATTTATAGTTACTCCTATTGCTATTTGTATTATTCTTGTATCGATTATAAGTTTTGAAAATATTATAGAAATGAATAATTGGAAATTCAATATATATAATTATTATGCTTTTCCATTTCAAGTAATTATACCTATTATCATATGGATTAGAGGTGAAACAATGAAGGCATGGTACTAACCTTATAGATATAAATGTAATAAATGTAAAATTTACTGAAAATTTTATATTGGTTAAAAATAGAAAATATATAAATGTGGTTATGAATTAAATTTATTTTATTGAAAATTCAAATTCTTGTTTACAAAAATTTACATTGGAGATTGTATTAAGTAAGTGTAGAGTACTTCGAAAACATACCTTTTGTATATAATATATATACAAAATAGTGAAATTATGAAATGTAAGAAGAACTAAGCTTATTATAAGAGTATAATCTATATTAAAATGGATTGTAAATTGGTTAGAATAGATAAATATATAATAGGTGAAACGTCTAAAAATGAAGTGTTTGAGTGGATAATAAAATTAATGTTATGTATAAATTTTATTATATAGAGGTTAGGTATATAAAGGCTATAAAAATAACAATTTAGACTATTCTGACAATAAAAAAATATAGAAAAAAGTGTAAAAGAATATATGAAAATGAAAAAAAAATTTGAAATTTATTGTAATAGTCTGAAAACTGTGGTAAGATATCAGTGTAGTCAGAATTTTAGAAGTATTCAATTCGATGAAAAAGGAAAACGTTTACTGTCATTATAAAATTTTCTATTTAAGTTGAATACATTCTTATTTATGACCAAGATATTTTAATAAAGTCATAGGAGGTAAGAATCAAATGGGAAACTTATTAAACTCATGGAATAAAATTAGTTTAGTTAAGAGAATCATTATAGGATTAATTGTCGGAATTATTTTAGCTATGATAGCTCCAGAGGCGGCTCAACCAATTTCTATTTTTGGATCATTATTTGTAGGTGCTTTAAAATCTGTTGCACCAATACTAGTATTTTTCTTAGTAATGGCTGCGATTTCTCAACATAAGAGTGGTCAAAAAACAAATATGAAATCAATCATAGTTCTTTATTTATTTGGAACATTTTTAGCAGGACTTGTTGCTGTTTTAGCAAGTTTTATGTTCCCAGTAACTTTAACACTTGGAGCAGGTGTTGAGAATGTAACTCCTCCAGGAGGCGTTTCAGAGGTATTAAAGGCATTACTTATGAATATAGTTTCAAACCCTATAACTGCACTTTCAAGTGCTAATTACATTGGTATTTTAGCTTGGGCATTACTTCTTGGACTTGCATTAAAAGGTGCACCTGAAACTACTAAAACAATGATTAGTAATTTTGCGGATGCTTTAGGTCAAGTAGTAAGATGGGTAATAAGCTTTGCACCACTTGGTATTATGGGTCTAGTATTTGATACAATTGCTACAAATGGTATTGCATCTTTACTTAACTACGGACAGTTATTAGCTGTACTAGTTGGATGTATGTTCTTTATGGCATTTGTTGTGAATCCAATTATAACATTTGTTGCTATTCGTCAAAATCCATATCCACTTGTATTAAAGTGTTTAAAGGATAGTGGTATTACAGCGTTCTTTACACGTAGTTCAGCTGCTAATATCCCAGTAAACATGTCATTATGTGAAGAATTAGGATTAGATAAAGATACTTACTCAGTATCAATTCCGCTTGGAGCAACTATAAACATGGCGGGTGCAGCAATTACAATATCTGTATTAACACTTGCTGCAGTTAATACTTTAGGTATTAAGGTAGATATGGGTACAGCATTAATATTAAGTATACTTTCAGCTGTAAGTGCTTGTGGAGCATCTGGAGTAGCTGGTGGATCATTACTATTAATTCCTCTTGCATGTAGTTTATTTGGTATTCCAAATGATGTAGCAATGCAAGTAGTTGGAGTAGGTTTCGTTGTAGGAGTTATTCAAGATTCTTGCGAAACTGCACTTAACTCTTCAACAGATGCACTTTTCACTGCTGTTGCTGAATTTGCAGAGTGGAGAAAAGAAGGAAAGCCAATCGTTATTTCTAAAAAATAATAATATGGTGTTTATACACATTAATGGAACCCTCTATAGTAGTTGTGAAACTACTATAGAGGGTTTGTTATTTTGGAGAAAATTTATATAGTTTTTGTATTATTTCACCTAAAATTAACTGCATAGTCTAACAATCACTTAAAAGTCATTATGATATAATTTAAGAAAATATTAAACTATTAATAAAAACAGCAAATAATAGAGGTTGATGATACAAGGAGATGTAAAGATGAAGAATTTTAATGATAAAGTTAATTTTATATGGAAGATAGCGGAACTATTAAGAGGTATATACAAACAAGAAAAATATGGATCTGTAATATTGCCAATGGCAGTATTAAGACGTTTTGATTGTCTACTTAAAAATACTAAACAAGCAGTAGTAGAAAAAGAAAAAAATGTTGATATAGAAGTAATATTAAATAAAACTGCTGGTTATGGTTTTTCTAATAAATCACAGTTTGATTTTGAAAAATTGCTTGAGGACTCAGATAATATAAGAGCTAACTTTGAAAGCTATATACAAGGTTTTTCTGGGAATATAAGAGAAATAATAGAAAACTTCGAATTTGATAAAGAGATTAAAAAACTTGATGATAATAATATATTATTTTTAGTAGTAAAAGAATTTAATAGTATAGATCTTCATCCAGAAGCAGTATCTAATCAAGAAATGGGATATATTTTCGAAGAACTTATTAGAAGGTTTTCAGAAAATGCTGAAGCTGGAGATCACTATACACCACGTGAAGTTATAGAACTTATGGTTAATCTTATTTTCAATGGAGTAGAAGATGAATTAACAACTCCAGGTAGTATTTTTACTGTTGGAGATTTTGCTTGTGGGACAGGTGGAATGCTATCAGTTGCTACAGATTATATTAAGAAGATAAACCCAGATGCACAAGTAGAAGTTTTTGGACAAGAACTAAATAATCAATCATATGCTATTTGTAGATCGGATATTTTGATCAAAGGTCAGAAAGAAAAAAATATAGCGTTTGGGAACTCTTTTACTGAAGATGGACATAAAGATCAAAAAGTAAGATTTGCACTTATGAATCCTCCTTTTGGTGTGGATTGGAAAAAGGATAAAGATTTTATAACTAAAGAAGTTAAAGAGTATGGTTTTAATGGACGTTTTGGTGCAGGAATTCCTAGAACTTCTGATGGATCATTATTATTCTTACAGCATATGATTTCAAAAATGATGGACGATGAAAAAGGCTCTAGAATGGCTATTATATTTAATGGATCACCACTTTTTACAGGGGATGCAGGTTCTGGTGAATCAGAAATAAGAAGATGGGTTATAGAAAATGATTTACTAGAAGGAATTATTGCTCTACCAACAGATTTATTTTATAATACAGGTATTGCAACATATATATGGGTTCTGACAAATAGAAAAAATGAAAAAACTCTTAAAGGAGCAGTTAGAAAAGGAAAGATTCAATTAGTTGATGGCAGTGGCTTTTATCATAAAATGAGAAAATCCTTAGGTTCAAAAAGGAATCAAATAAGTGATACAGACATTAAAGAAATAGCACGTATTTATGGTGAGTTTAAAGAAAATGAATATTGTAAGATATTTGATAATGAAGAATTTGGATATCTTAAAGTTACAATAGAAAGACCACTTAAACTAAACTTTAAAATTTCTAAGGAAAGAATAGAAAATATTTATTCGGAATCAACTTTTTCAAAGCTTTATGATGAAGATAAGGTAGAGGAACTTGAACTGAAAAAAGAAAAGCAAACTATTAAGAAAAAAGAAATTTTAGATCTAGAAAAACAATATGAAGGTAAAAAACTCCAAGAAAAAATTATAAGTACTTTAAAAGAAAATATAAGTGGTGAACTTATAAAAAATAGAGAAACATTTGATAGAAAATTAAAAAATATATTAAAGGATTTAAAACTTACGAATCCCATATATAAAGCAATACTTATGGGACTTTCAGAAAGAGACGAAACAGCAGATTATTGTATGAAAGCTAAGAAAAAAGAAGCGGATACTTCACTTAGAGATACAGAATCAATTGCATTATCTACACCTGTAGAGGAATTTGATATAAACACTGCAAATTATATAAAAAAAGAAAAAGAGAATAAAATGGACCCTTTGTCAAGGACATTATAAAAAAAGGGTTAAGCTGCATTCAAAAGATGATTTCTAAATTGTTTAGGAGTCATCTTTTTTAATCCCCATTGACATCTATAATTATTATAGTAATCCATGTAATTATCAACTTTATTAATTACTTCTTCAAGTGTAGAACATGTTTTGAAATCTACTTCATCCTTCATATGACCAAAGAAGGATTCTTGAGGTGCATTATCCCAGCAGTTACCACGTCTAGACATGGATTGTCCTAGATTATGGCTTTTTAGTAATTTTTGGAATTTAGGGCTTGTATAGTGGACCCCTTGGTCAGAATGGATAAAAGCTTCATCATGTAAATCAGCTTTATGTGTATTAACTAATTTTTTAATTGTAATTGTAGCTATATCTAAAGTAATTCGATCAGATACATGATATGCTAGAATATCGTTACTAGAGCTATCTTTGATAGCTGATAAATATGCCATTTTATTTATCCCGTAAGGGATGTATGTGATATCAGTAAGTAGCACCTTGCCAGGAATACCCTGTTTGAAATTTCTCTGTAGCAGATTAGGTACTACTCTATGTTCTTTTGTCGCTTTGGCTATTCTTCTATACGGATTGGCTTTTCTTATAGGACATACTATACTGTATTTTCGCATAATCCTTTGGATTTTTTTTCTACTGTATATAATACCAAACTCATTTTCTAGTGTCATTTTAATTGATCTAGAACCTTTCTTATAACCTCTATAATTATAAGCCTTTAATATAATATCTCTAGCTTTTAAATCTTCATTCTCCCTTATAGTTCTAGAAGGTGCTGTCTTTAAATAATGATAATAACCTGAACGTGAAACCCCTAAAATTGAGCAGCAATAAGAAACTGTGCCTGAATAATCTTTTTTAGACACAGTCTTTAAAATTAACTCATATACTTCATTATTTGTTAGATTTACGCAGTTGTTTACCAGCCTCCTTTCTGTCACGTCGAGCTTTTTTAGCAATTCTAATTGTTCCTCAAGCAGTTTTATTTTAGCTTCTTGTTTGCTAATAATATCGTCCTTTGAAACTGGAGCATTACTTGGTCTGCCTGAATTCACTCTTCTAGTATCACTTAATCCTATAATTCCATCTTTCTTGTACGCTTTTATCCATCTGGCTGCCGCCTGTTCATAGCGCTTGACACCAAGTATTTCAACGTCAAATCCAGCATCAATGAAAATAGTTCGTGGTGTGCTTCCTCTTAAATACTCCTCAATAAACATTATTTTAAACTCGTCAGAGTATGTTATTGACTTCTCGCTAACGCGCTTTACATAAGGGTTCTTATTTAATCTTTCAATATTGTCTTTTGAAAATGTAATTTTACTCATACTAAAGGCCTCCATATTCAATGATAATTATACACAAAAAAGTACCTATAAACTAGACACTCTTTTTTATGTGTCCAATCTATAGGTACCATTTTAGAACATTTTAAATTATATAGAACGTGAAGTAAAACCTCATATAAATGAGTTTTGGATTGATCACTCAAAAACAAAAATTGGATACGAGATTTCATTCACAAGATATTTCTATAAGTACGAAGAACTTAGACCTTTTAAAGACATTATGCTTGAGATAAATGAATTAGAGAAAGAAATTCAATCAGATATCAAGAAGGTGATTGGATAATGTATCAGATTAAGTATAAAAGTGAAGAGGAAATGAAGGATAGTGGGATTGAGTGGTTAGGAAAGATACCAAACGACTGGAAGGTTGAATCACTTAAAAGAACTCTTAAAGATATTTCTGGAAATGGATTTCCGATAGAAATGCAAGGTAAGAGACGTGGTGAAATACCTTTTTTAAAAGTGAGTGATATAAATTCTAATGAGATTAATGTTAGAAATGCTATAAATTACGTATCATATAGAGATTGCAAATTAAATAATTGGAGCATTATTAATAAAAACTCAATTTTAATGGCTAAAATAGGCGAAGCATTACGAAAAAATCATAGAAAAATAAATAAAGTTGATTGTTTAATTGATAATAATATGCTTGCTTTATCAAATAAAAAAGGAAAATATAAATATTATTATTATTTATTATCAAGTGTTGATATGGATTGGTTTATTAATCCTGGTGCTGTGCCATCAATAAATATGAATAAACTAAGAAATTTCAAAATCCCATGGTGCAATGAATATAAACAACAAAAAATTGCTAACTTCCTAGATACAAAAACAACTCAATTTGATTCAATAATTTTAAAAAAAGAAAAGCTTATTCAAAAGCTTGAAGAAGCTAAAAAGAGTCTCATATCTGAAGTTGTTACTGGTAAGGTAAAAATTGTTGATGGAGAATTGGTACAAAGAAAGCCATCAGAAATGAAGGATAGTGGTATTGAATGGTTGGGAGTTGTACCTAAGGAATGGAAAATAACTAAGTTAAAGTATTTCTGTGATACTATAAAGGGATATGGATTTAATTCAAGTTTATTTTGTGATCATGGACATCCAGTCATCAGAGCTAGTGAAATTAAAAATAATACGATAGTAGAAAATAAAGTATTCATTAATAAAGAAAAAATCGAAAAATACAAACAAGTAAGATTAAAGAAAAATGATATTGTTATGAGTACAGTAGGTAGTACGCCTGATGTTGTGAATTCTGCGGTTGGCCAAATCGCAAAAGTTCCAATTTATTTTGATGGTGCATTATTAAATCAAAATACTGTAATATTTAGAGTGATTAATGATAGCATAGATAACGGATATCTATTTCGAATAGCATGCAGTAACAAATTTAGAAAATACTTGGATTTACATGCTCATGGAACTGCAAACCAAGCTAGTCTTACGCTGAAGGAAGTACTTGAATTTCCAATAGCTGTATCTATAATATCAGAGCAAATAAAAATAAATCAGTATTTAGAAGGAAAAGTGTATGATATTAGTAAAACTATTACAAAAATTAAACTCCAAATCAAAAAATTAAAACAAGCAAAACAATCTCTTATATCAGAAGCAGTAACAGGTAAAATAGATTTTAGAGATTAGAAAGTAAAATGCAGCATATAGATATCAATACATAGTATGAAAAACACAATTGTTTTAGATTAAAATAAATAATATAAAAAGGAGAATTAAAATGGCGAACATAAAATATGAAATAAAAGAGACAGTAGGTACAATATCAGAGAATAACAAAGGTTGGTCTAAAGAGTTAAATTTGATCAGCTGGAACAATAGAGAAGCAAAATATGATTTGAGAGATTGGTCATCAGAACATGAGAAGATGGGAAAGGGCGTTACTTTAACTAAAGATGAATTAATTAAATTAAAAGAAATTCTTAATAGTATGGATATTTAATTTATTATAATAAATTAAATATTAAGGTAGTGGAAAGAAAAATTATTTATGTTCTGCTGATTTTATTGATCAAAGTATGTGTATCTATGATAAAGGAATTAAGTCTGATGGGATCGTAGACACTATTATAAATAGTATAAAAGAAGAAGATATTAAAGTAGTAGAATTTGATGAAGTTACACCTGATCCACCTTCTTCTAAGTAGAGAAAGCAGCTTCTATCGCTAGAGAAGAGAAGATTGATGCAATTGTCGCTATTGGAGGAGGTAGTGTTATTGATACAGCAAAGGGTGTCAACATACTTTTAACAAATCTAGAACCAATTGCACAGTATGAAGGAATAGATGTAGCAGCAAATATAGGTAAAATATTAATTACAATACCTACAACATGTGGAACGGGTAGTGAAGTATCACTAGGTGCTGTTATTACTGATAAAAAAAGTAAAAGAAAGATGCTTTAGAGTATTTAAAAATATCCAGAGGAGAAGAAAAGATTTTATCTGTTTATGATGAAATAGCTTTAACTAGCTCTGATGAGGTTATGTAGATACAAAAATAGATTTTGAATATAGAATTAAGAATAATAATTAAAAATGACGAGTATTGAAATATTAGGTAAGACATTTCAATACTCGTCATTGTAGTTTTAAAGTTGTAAAAAATCTTCTACAAATCAAAATAAACGAGTTTTTATAATGAATTTATTTGTATAAAATTTCCATATGATAATCATCACTTAGGAAATAGATAGATTTATGTTGATATTTTTATCTATCTTAATGCTTGTGTTGCCATATAACCTAGAGTTAAATACATACCAGTTGCCATTAATGTTACTACCAATGATAGAATATATTTCAAAATAACATTCATCGAAGATTTAAAAATAACAGTATTAATGCTGCATGCAATTATTGAAAGGCATGCTCCTAATGCACCTCCTATAAAAATTAAAGGAAGAGACATATAGCACCATACCTGGACATACCATTCTAGAGGTTCTGTCACATGAGTTTCTTCACCATCTACTATTAAGTTAGGTGGTCCAACTAATTTGTTTTTAAATGTAGCAATAACTTCACTTCCATCATCTTTTTTGATTGTCATTTTTCTTTTTTTACCTTTTGGAACAACTTCACCATTGATTAACAGACGAGGACCTCTTAGACCACCTATCTTTACTTGCATGTTTTGTTCTTCAAAACCATCTATCGACACTGAATATACCATTACAAAACCTCCTATTAATATCATAAATTTATAGAGTGAAACTTAATTCAGATAGAATTTTTACTCTAACTGAATTAATACTAATTTATCAGAAAATGTATTTTAATACAAAATAATACAAATTTCATTGCATTCAATTATATTAATGTTTTATATTTTTTTCAACTTATTACGGTTAATATGGTACAAAAGAGCCACTATTAATTTCAAAAAAGGGGACTTAAGAACAATACCTATAATGAATTATTTTGTATAAGTTTCTTATATAATAATTATTTCTCAGGAAATGTATACCTTTATGTTGTGATATTTTGATTCTTATCACATAAGCATGAAAAACGTTTGAAATATTAGACATTATGACTTATTGACGATAAATAACAAATATTATAATCTGTTTCTAAAATGATATTAACTAGGAGGTAGCGTTATGAAATTGTTACAAGATATGTACAATGATAATTATTTTCCAAATAATTTAGTAGATAAGATTAAGGATGAAATTGAAAAAGTAATTAAATTTATAGAGAATGGAAATTCCACTTTAGAAGAATTACAGAATAAATTAGATGAAATGACTGTAGCTATTAATGATCTAGAAGAAGAATTTGAGGAAAATGGAAGTGAATTGGAAACTGTAGCAAGAGAATCGATTGCAGATACTGTATATTTAGTATTAAAAAAATATAAAGTTGATATAGATATAGAAACGGCTATAAGAAAAAGAAACTGGTAAAAAAAGAAGCGTTACTATAATTGACAAACATATGTTCGGATGGTAATATAAAGAAAAATTACTAAAAAGACAAAATAAGACTAATCTATAAAGGGAGGAAATTGTAGATATGATTAACATAAATGAAACATATATAGATTCACTTGCAACTAATGCTAATGCGATAAAAAAGGGGAGACAATTAGCAAATGATGGATCATTTATTAAACTTAATAAATCAGATGATGAGACAATAATTTTTGGAGAATGTAAAGGTAGTGGAAAGAAAAATTATTTATGTTCTGCTGATTTTATTGATCAAAGTAATCCAGTGTTTAGATGTAATTGTCCAAGCAAACAATTTCCTTGCAAACATAATTTAGGACTTATGTATTCTTTTGCAAATGAAAAGGAATTTACAGTAGAAAGTATTCCAGAAGATATTTTAGAAAAAAGAGAGAAAAAAGAAAAAAGAGAAAAAAACAAAGCTGAGAAGAAAAAAACACCTAAAAAGAAAAATAAAACTGCAATAAAAAAGAAAATAAATGCTCAATTAGAGGGAATTGAACTTTTAGATAAGATAGTTAAAAGCATTTTAAAGAAAGGCTTTGGGAATATTTCTAAAGAAGATATAAAAGAATTAAATTCACAAGTTAAAGAAATTGGAAACTACTATATATCGGGATTACAGTCGGAACTTAAAAGACTTACATTATTATTAAGCAATAAAGAGAGAAATAATGAAGTTATTATGAAGCAAATAATGTATTTAAAAGCTCTTAACAAAGAAGGAAAGAAACATTTATTAAATAGATTAGAAGATGAAGATTTGAACCTTGCAGTTGATTCTAATATAGAAGAATTATTAGGACATGCTTGGAAGCTTACAGAATTAGAGGAATTAGGACAGTTTGAAAAAGATGCTAATTTAATTCAACTTTCTTTTACTTCTTTCACAGATGATGCTAGAGGAGAAAACATAGATAAAGGAATATTCATGAACTTAAATACGGGAGATATTCAAACTACATATAATTATAGACCAATTAAAAGAAAATCAGATCCTAAAGGAGAATATCCAGTATCAACATTATTAGAAATTCCTACTTTATACATATATCCTGGAGATTCAAATCCAAGAATTAGATGGGAAGAAATGATTATAAAAGAAGCTAGTGCTAATGATTATGAAAAGGCTTTTAATTATGCTGAAAAATCCTATGATGAAGTTGTAAAAAAAGTAAAAAACTATATTAAAAGCCCATTAAATAAGACTCTTCCTAATGTTTTACTTCATTATTCTAAATTAGGGAAAATAGATGATAATTGGGTGATAGAAGATATAGACGGAAAAAGACTCGTTTTAAAACAAGATTCTGATAGATTAGGCTGCAGCGTATTATATTTACTTAATTCTGATTATATGACAAGTCAAGCTATATTAGTTGAGTTTGATTATGATGTACAAACAAAAAGATTAGAAGCTTATCCACTTAGTATAGTTAATAAAGAAAAAATTGTAAGGTTGACTTATTAGGAGGCATATTATGAGTAAAGATTTATTAATAGAACTAAAAAAAGAATGTATAGAATTAGGAATGGCTGGAAGTGAGTTAGGAATAGGTAATAATAAATTGGAAAAATTATTACCTAAATTTGAAAAGTTAGGTCAGAAAATAAGACCATTTAAAATGGTTAAAGATAGAATTAATACTCTTATAAATTCAAAAAAAGATGAAAGTGAAGATAATTTGATTTCTCTTTTAAACTTAGTAGATGCAATATTACTTACACAAGCTGAAACTGATATAGACGGTGAAATAGAAATTCTTCAAGGAAATTCTGGTGAGATGAGTACAAATATATCAAATAACTTGATAGCACCAGTAGTAACAGCATTAACTACTAAAGGTGGAGGGCGTTATAATGAAATAGCAAAAGGTTTTAGAGAGGGGATATGCTCTGATTTTAGATTAATTCCACTACTTATAAGGGGATTAGACGATAAATATGGAGAAATAGGTGAGCTTATTTATGAAAAACTATCAGAGCATAATAATCCTGAGTATCTTCCTCTTTTAAAAGAAAGCTTTAATAAAATGGGCAAAAAAAATGATTTACGCAAACTAAATCTCATGGGACAAATCCTTGAAGAGGATGAAAGAGAGTTCGTTATTAACTTATTAGAAGATAGTTCTAAAGAAATTAAAATAGAAGCTGTAAACATTTTAGGAAATATGAAAGATACGGAAGATATTTTATTAGAGCAAGCAAAATCTAAAATAAAAGATATTAGAGAAGCTGCTTATTTGGGTCTTGTAAAAATCAATTCGGAAGAAGGAAGAAAAGAATTAAAAAAGGCTATTAAAAAAGCGGATTATGATATAGTTTTAGCTGCTATAAGAGATTGTGAATCAGAAAATTATGCAGATGTTTTACTTACAAGATTGAATCACCTATATGGAAAATTTATTAAGAAACAGAATGTAGAGCATATTGAGGATATAATGATTATTCTAGATGACATAAGAAACCATAAAAGTGAAGATGTGTTTGAATTCTTAGTAAAGTGCTTAGAAGAAGGAACCTTGTATAACTGGAAAACAAAAGAGTATGACTATCAATTCTATGGATCAAGAGAAAGAGTTTTAATTGAGTGTATAGGAGAATATGATCATATTCCAGAAAAAGTTAGAGATTTAATACAGAGTAGAAGAGAAATGAATAATAATAAAATCTTTGATCTAGAATTTTATATTTCCCTTAAAAGTAGAACTTATGAAGAGGTATATGAGATATATAGTCCCTATTTTATAAACAAGACAATTAAGCAAGATACGGCATATAGAACAATATCGGCATTTTTACAATACCTAGGGTATAAAAGAAGTTGGTATACAAGGATATCACATACTTATATAGATAAAATGTTAGTACCTGTTTACAAAGAATTTGACAAGAGATGGAATGAGATATTTAGACTTTATGAGGCATATGATATACTTGCCTATACCTTAAATAAAGAGGATAAAGTTAGTATCGAATTTCTACTTAAGAAATTGAAAACACCTATGAAAATTGCCAACAGAGAGGATAATGATTTTTATAAAGATCAGATAGAGTGTATGTTATCTATAATTGGATTACTAAAAATAGGACATGAAGGAGTATATGAGCTAATTTTAAATAAGATAAAAGAAATCATTGATAATAATGGATTACCAGATAACTTCATATTATTTATACCGTATTTTCCTTCAGAGTATATAAAAGAAACAGAAGAATATCTTATGAAGTTAAAGAGAAAGAATGAAGAGGTTGAAAACCGCTTTTTAGATATGTCAGTTAAAAAATTAGAAGAGGTGTTATCTAAGTGAAAAAGACAGAAAACAATGTAATGCGTTTACCAGCAGAAAAACTATATGAAAAAGAAATTAAAGCTTTAATTAAAGCTGAAACAGATCCAATTCCAGAAGGGTGGCAGATGTCACCCAAATCTGTTAGAACTTTTATTTTAGGAGGCAAGGCGGGAAGAACTCAAATAACTCCTAAGTATATAGGTAATCAAAGATTAGTTGAAATTGCAATCGCAACATTATTAACAGATAGATCGTTGCTTTTAATAGGAGAGCCGGGAACAGCAAAGTCATGGTTATCAGAAAATTTAACAGCAGCAATACATGGTGATTCTTGCAAAGTAGTTCAAGGAACTGCAGGTACTACAGAAGAACAAATTAGATATTCTTGGAATTATGCAATGCTTCTTTCAAATGGACCAACAGAAGAGGCATTAGTTAAAACGCCTGTATTTAGAGCTATGGAAAATGGACAAGTTGCAAGAGTTGAAGAAATTTCACGTTGTGCATCAGAGGTTCAGGATGCATTAATATCTATTCTTTCTGAAAAGAATATTTCTATTCCAGAGTTAAATAATGAAATTCATGCCCAAAAAGGATTTGCTATAATAGCAACAGCGAATACAAGAGATAAAGGTGTAAATGATATGTCTTCAGCTCTTAAAAGGCGTTTTAATATTATTGTTTTGCCTACACCTAAAAATATAGAAACTGAAATTGAGATAGTAAGAAAAAGAGTTGAAGAGATTTCTTCTAGTCTTGATTTACAAGCACAGATTCCAACAGAAGATTCTATATCAAAGATAGTAACTGTATTTAGAGAACTTAGAGAAGGAATTACAACGGACAAAAGTAAGAAACTTAAATCTCCAAGTAGCGTTATTTCTACGGCAGAAGCTATTTCACTTTTAACAAATAGTATGGCACTTGCAGGGAGTTTTGGAGATGGAGAAATTCAAGATATTGATATTGCAGCAGGATTACAAGGGGCAATAGTAAAAGATGAATCAAAGGATCAAATCGTTTGGAAGGAATACCTAGAGAATGTAATGAGAAAAAGAGGAGAAGAGTGGCAGAAATTGTACAAGGCATGTAAGGAGTTAAATGGGTAATGGATAATGTAAATGTTTTTGGAGTTCGTCATCTTTCACCTAGCAGTTCGTATCATTTATTAGAGTTTTTAGAAAAAATAAAACCTACAGCTGTATTGATTGAAGGTTTATATGATGCAAATGAACATATTTCTTCAATCGTTAATCCAAAGAATAAAGCTCCGTTAGCAATATTGGCATATACGGAAAGCCTACCTGTAAAAACTATATTATATCCAATAGCATCTTATTCACCAGAATATCAAGCTTTAGTTTGGGCAAATAAAAATAATGTTCATTCATCATTTATAGATTTGCCATCAGATGTAGTACTAATGTTAGATGCTATTGAAGTGAAAAAGGATGAAGAAAGCTCTCAAGAAGAATCAAAAAGTAATAAGACTTACATATATAATAAAAATTCTTTATATGAAAGAATAGCACAAATTTATGATGAACCAAATTATGAAACTTTTTGGGAAAGAAATTTTGAGCATAATTTAGATTTAGATTCTTACAGGAATATGATGAATGAGTTTTGTATGCAGATGAGACAGCTTATAGAAGAAAGCGATGCTGTACATGATAGAAAAGAATATGCTAGAAATTTAATTAGAGAAGCTTTTATGAGAAGACAGATTAAAAATACTATTGAGGCTGGTCACAAACCAGAAAAGATAGTTGTTGTAACTGGAGCATATCATGTGTCAGCCTTAAATATGAAGTTAAGTCCTATGAGTGATGATGAGATAAAAGCTTTGCCTAGAACTAAAACTAATATTACATTAATGCCATATTCATATTATAGGTTATCTAGTCAAGCTGGATATGGTGCAGGGAATAAAGCTCCATTTTATTATCAATTAATGTGGGAATGTTTGATAAAAGGAGACTTAGAAAGACTACCAGCTCTTTATTTTACGAATTTGGTTAGGGATTTAAGAAAGGCAGGAACATATAGATCTCCAGCAGAGGTAATAGAAGGGGTTAGACTTGCAAAATCGTTAACTTATATGCACAAAGGTAAAATACCAACACTAATTGATCTTCAAGATGCTTGTAGTGTATGTTTAGGTCAGGGGAAAAAATCAGTTGTTGCGGAGTCTATGATGAGAATTGAAATAGGAACTGAAATAGGACATATAGAGAATGGAGTAAGTCAAACCCCTATACAAGATGATTTTTATAGAAAATTAAAAGAATTAAAGCTTGAAAAATATAAAAGCACAGTTGCTCAGGATTTAGTCTTAGACCTGAGAGAGAATAGGAGAGTTAAATCAGAAAAGCTTGCTTTTTTAGACTTAAAAAGATCGGAATTTTTAAATAAACTAGAGTTTTTAAATATAGATTTTGCTATTGAAAAAAAATCTTCTCAAGATAGAGCTAGTTGGAAAGAGGAATGGATATTAAAATGGACACCAGAGTCAGAAATTCAATTAGTAGAAGCTGTTCTACTTGGAAATAGTATAGAGTTTGCTACTGCATTTAAGTTAGATGAAGAGTTAAAGGAATGTGAAGATATTGCTGAGGCTTCAGAACTTATTTTAAAAGCATGCAAATGCGGAATGTCAAAGGCAGTAGATGATGCAAGAAAACTAGTTCAAGGATTATCTGCAGATGCAGAGGATTTCATAAATATTACAAAGACACTTAAGAATATTTATCAAGTAATAAGCTTTGGAAGCTTAAGAAAAGTTGATACTAGTAATTTAATAGAAATAGTAGAACAATTGTCTTTAAAGCTAAATCTTTTAATGATAGACTCTTGTAATTGTAATGATGATAAAGCTAAAGAGATGGTTAAAGCCATGGCGTATATAGATTCAATTATTCAAGATAATGATATCGAATTAGATGGTGAACTTTGGATAGAAAAATTAACAGAACTTTCAGATAGAGATGATAGAAATCCTAAATTATCAGGATATGCTGCTGGGATTTTACTAGAAAAAAATAGAATGTCAGAACAACAATTATCACAAGAAATTTCTCGTAGATTATCTATAGGAATTGATGTGGATTTAGGAGCGGGATGGTTTGAAGGGCTGGCTTCTAGAAATCATTATACCCTTATTTCAAAGCTTATTATTCTAGAAAAACTAGATGAATATATAAATTCATTAGAGGATGAAGAATTTTGTAGTGCACTAGTGTTTTTGAGAAGAACCTTTAGTTCATTTAGCCCAGAACATAAGCGCAGTATTAGTGAAAATCTAGGAAAAATTTGGAATATAAATAATGAAGAATCAGAAGAAGAAGTATTAAAAGCTTTAGAAGAAATAGATGAAGAATCTTTTGCGGATTTAGATGACTTTGATTTTGGAGATATATAATTATGGATATAAAAAAGTTAAAAAGATGGAGATTAATATTAGGCAATGAAAGTGAAGAGTGTTTACAAAATTATGATAAAGGTGGATTTTGTTTAGATAATGATCAGATAATTATGGATGAAGCATTGGCAGCTATATATGATGATACTTCTTCAAGTGATGATAATAGTAGTGGTGGATCAAAAAGAAGTGCAGGCCTTGGTAAATCAGCTCCTAGACTTGCAAAGTGGTTAGGAGATATTAGAAAGTATTTCCCAGAAGATATAGTAACAGTAATACAAAATGATGCTATAGAAAGAAAAAACCTAACACAATTACTATTTGAACCGGAAGTTTTAAAGGATGTTACACCTGATATTGGTATGGTATCAACACTATTAGCACTTAAAGATCAAATTCCTGAAAAAACAAAGGAAACAGCAAGAGAATTGGTTAGAAAACTAGTAGCGGATATACAAGAAAGATTGAAAAATGATATAGAGAGAGCTGTTGCTGGAGCGATTAATAAAAAAGAGCACTCTCCTATTCCATCATTTAAAGCAATAGATTGGAAATATACAATAAGTAAAAACTTAAAAAATTATAATGTAGAACATAAAAAGATTATTCCAGAGAAATTTTATTATTTCAATAGAGCAAGAGAATCTAATAATTGGACTATAATCTTAGATATAGATCAAAGTGGTTCTATGGTTGAATCAGCTATTTATGCATCAATAGTAGGATCCATATTTGCAAGTATAAAAGCATTGAAAACTCATGTAGTAGCATTTGATACATCAGTTGTGGATTTGAGTAAAGAGTGTAAAAATGACCCTGTAGATATGATTTTTGGAATACAACTAGGTGGAGGAACAAATATAAATAAATCGGTTGCATATTGCCAAGATCTTATTACTGAACCTGAACAATCTATTTTTATACTTATTTCAGATCTTTATGAAGGTGGAAATCAAGCACAGTTAATAAAAAGAATGAAAGATATGAAGGAATCAGGAGTAAAAGTTATTTGTTTATTAGCTATATCAGATGATGGAATTCCAGCATATGATGAAAGATTGGCTAAAAAATTTGCTGCGTTAGATATACCTACATTTGGAGCTACACCAAATCTACTTCCAGAGTTAATAGAAAAAGTATTAAAAGGCAAGGATTTAACTAGTAAAAATGGGTTGGAATAAAAGTCAAGATGAGAGGTAATAAAATGAAATCTAGAACAATAAAGCCACCAGCAGAGGTGTTATACAAAAAGGAATTAATGGCACTCCAAAAATATGATAAAGGAGCTAAACCAGCTAATTGGAGATTGTCACCAAAAGCAGTTAGAACATTTATATTAGGATGTGATGAACCCTTAGAAATAGATGGAGAACAAGTATATATTACTAAGAAGTTTTATGGAGATGATACATTAATAGAAAGGTGTATTGTTACTCTTGCAGGAAATAGAGGATTGATGCTTGTTGGAGAACCAGGAACAGCAAAAACAATGCTTAGTGAGCTTTTGACAGCTGCAATATGTGGGACAAGTACTAATACTATTCAGGGAACAGCAGGTACTGTAGAGGATATGATTAAGTATTCCTGGAATTATGCTATGCTTTTAGCCAAGGGACCAAGCAGAGAGGCTTTGGTTCCATCTCCTATATATATAGGAATGGAGAAAGGTATAATAACTAGACTTGAAGAAATTACTCGTTGTCCTTCAGAAGTTCAAGATAGTTTGATAAGTATATTGAGTGATAAAGTCTTGAATATTCCAGAGCTTGGAGAAGATGGAGTTGTATTTGCGGAATCTGGATTTAATGTTATTGCTACAGCTAATATTAGGGATAAAGGCGTAAATGAAATGAGTAGCGCATTAAAAAGAAGATTTAATTTTGAAACTGTTTTTCCAATAAAGGACTTATCTTTAGAGGTTGAAATAATTGAAAAAGAATCTAAAAAACTTTTAAATCAATCTGGAATCGATATAAAAATAGATAGAGATGCAGTTGAAATTTTGGCGTCTACGTTTCATGAACTTAGAAATGGTGTTACAGTAGAAGGCTATAGGCTAGATAAACCAGAAGCAGTTATGAGTACGGCAGAGGCAGTTTCTGTATATTTTCAAAGTGCAATGAGTGCGTATTATTATGATGATGGTAATATGAGCATGGATAGAGTTGTTCAAAATATATTAGGTGCTGTTATGAAAGAAAACAGAGATGACTTAAATAAGATAAAAAACTATTTTACACTTGTAGTAAAACAAAGAAGTACAAAGGAAGGCGGACTATGGAAAGATTATTATTCAGCGAAGAAATGGATAAAATAAATAAATTATATGAAGATGCTTTTGATTTAGAAAAAAACATAGTGTATTTTCCTGTAAGGCATCATAGTCCTGCATGTTCTTTTCATCTTAAAAAAGTTATAGAAGAATATAAGCCAGAGATAATATTGATTGAAGGACCTAATAATGCAAATCATTTAATACCTTCATTAGTACATGAAGATAGTAAAACACCTTTGAGTATTTATTATACATATTCAGATAGTAAAGAGTTATTAGGAGAAAAGGATGATAAATATATGTGTTATTATCCTTTTTTAGATTATTCACCAGAATTTGTAGCATTAAAGACTGCAAGTAAAAAGAATATTTTAGTTAAATTTATTGATCTTTCATATGAACAGATATTGATAAACAGTGATAAAGGCGAGGGTGTTAGAGAAAAATTTGAAAAGAAAAATTATAATGATGATTATATTTTTGATAGAAGTAAGTTTATAAAAGAAATTTGTAAAAAACAAAACTGTAGAAATTTCAATGAACTATGGGAAAAATTATATGAAATAGATGGAATAAATATAAGTACACAAACATTTATTAAAAATATTTTAGCTTATTGCTATCTTTCAAGGTTGGATTTAAGTGAGGAGATGTTAGAGCAAGATGGATGTATAGCTAGAGAAAAATATATGAATATGCAGATAGAAAAATATTCTGAAAAGCACAATAAAGTTTTGGTTATTACTGGAGGAATTCATACTCTTGGACTTATTAATCTTAGAGGTAAGGATATAAAAACTAGGATTAAAAGAGTAATAAAAGATGATACTAATGCTTACGCAATGGCATATTCATTTAAAGAATGTGATCAATTGAATGGATATGCAAGTGGAATGCCTTATACAGCTTTTTATAATAAGGTATGGGAAAATATATGCGAAAATAAAGAATTACCTTATGAAGATGCTGTTATGGATTTTATAGCTAAGTGCGGGAGAGAACTTAGAGAAAATGGTGAAGGAATATCTACTGCAGATTCGATTGAAGCGTTAAATATGGCAAAAGGACTTGCAAGTTTGAGAGATAAACTGCAGTGTGGAGCATATGAATTATTAGATGGAGTTAGAAGTTCATTTATAAAAGGAGAAATAAGTGTTTCAAATAGTGCACCTATAGATTCTTTAAATAAACTTATGACAGGAGATAAAATAGGAGAGCTAAGTAGTACTGCAGATATACCTCCTATAGTTTTAGATTTTAGAAATAAGTGCAAACAGCTTAGGATAAAGATAGATACTTCATGTAAACAAAGCAAGACTCTTGATATATATAAGACAAAATCTCATAGACAAGTAAGTAAATTATTTCATATGATGAATTTTTTAGAAACAGAATTTTGTATAAGAACTAAGGGCCCAGATTTTACTATAGGTAGAAATACAAATTTAATAAGAGAAACTTGGGAGTACAAATGGGATCCAAGTGTTGAAACAAAATTAATCGAGCATTCTGTTTATGGAGGAAGTTTAAAAGAAGCAGTACGTGAAATTATAGTAAAGAAAATGAAGGATATAGAATCTCATAGTGGACAGGCATCAGAATTAATGATTAATGCAGCTGTTATGGGGTTAGAAGATCTTGTAGATAAGATATTATTACAAATGGAATTAATAATTCAAAATGATGGAGAATTTTATTCACTAACACAAGCATGTAATAAACTACACTTTTTATATAAAGAAAAATATTTAATGGATATATTAAATACAGAAAAAATAGAAATTCTTATTAAAAAAGTTTATGAAAAGTCAGCTTCACTAATTTCAGAATTATATAATATATCAAAAGACGATGAAAATTATATGATTCAAAAACTAAAAGAACTATACAATATCTCTATGGATAACAGTTTAAGCTTAAATGATGATATATATACTGAACAATTAAGAGTATTGATAAATAGAAAAGATTGCAACACAGCATTAGAGGGTGCAGGGGTTGGAATTTTAATTGGATTAAATGAATTAGATATAGAAGAGGGAATAAAAAGATCAAAATCATATTTGTATAGTTCAGGAGAGAAATTGTTTGAATCCGCAAGATATCTAAAGGGTATATTCAGTACTGCTAGGGACTTAATAATGTGTAGTGATGGATTGATAAACGGAATAGATCATATGCTTAGAGAAATAGAATATGAAGATTTTATAAAAATAATACCAGAAATGCGATTGGCATTTAGTTTCTTTATTCCTAGTGAAATTGATGAAATAGGAAATAATGTAGGAAAATTATATAATAAGAGTTCTTATGAAGTTTTAGATAAAGAGCCTGTAAGTGAAGAAGATATAATTTTAGCTAAAAAGCTGGATGAAATGGCAGTAGAGCAACTTAATCAGTTTGGAATTTTATAAAGTGAAACTTAATTTAGATGGAGTTTTTACTCCAACTGAATTTCTAGTTGAACTAATCCAGAAGCTGTTAAGTTCTTAGCTCCAGTCTTAAGAAAATGGAGTTTTAGAACTTTTAGCTTTCGGATAAAGAAAAGAGGTGAAGAATTGGATAAAGATTTGGAGACTTTGAATAGATGGAGACTTGTATTAGGAAAGTTTTCAGAGCAAAGTTTTGATTTTGGTAAAGGTGAATTTAAGTATAGAGAAGTTGATGATGTTTTAGATTTCTTATATGGAAGAGAGTATGGGGAAAATCAAGGAGTCAGAAAAGGTGGGAAAGAAAGCTCTATTTTAAATGTTCCTAGATGGATTACAAAGATAAGAGAGTTATTTCCAAAGGAAACGGTTGAAATATTAGAAAAGCATGCTCTTAATAAGTATGGGTTAGTTGAACTTTTAAATGATAAGGAAGTACTTGAAAAGCTAGAACCTAATATTGACCTTTTAAAGAGTATTATTCAGATGAAGCATATGATGAAGGGTGAGGTTTTAGAATCGGCAAGGAAGATAGTTAAAAAGGTTGTTGATGAGATAACAAAACAGCTTGAGAATGATGTGAAGATGAGTATAATGGGGAAAATAGATAGAAGTAACAGAGGTTATGTTAAGTCAATTAGAAATATGGATTTTAAGAAGACTATCAATAGAAATCTTAAAAATTTTGATATAGATACAAATCAGTTAATAATAAACCAAGTTTACTTTAATAGAAGAGTTAAATCATATAATAAATGGAATGTTATTATAGCTGTAGATGAGAGTGGAAGTATGTTAGATTCAGTTATACATAGTGCTGTTATGGCAGGTATTTTTGCAAAACTACCTATGCTAAAGACTAATTTAGTTATATTTGATACAGAAGTTGTTGATTTATCAAGCTATATAGATGATCCAGTTCAAACACTTATGAGTGTTCAACTTGGAGGAGGAACAAATATAGCTAAGGCACTACAGTATTGTAGCAGCTTGATTCAAAATCCATATAGGACTATGGTTGTGATGGTTACTGATCTATATGAAGGTGGAAGAATCAGTACTATGTATAGAAGAGCTAAAGATATTATGGATACGGGTGCAAAACTAATAATATTAACTTCATTAGATTCAGAATCAGTACCATCATATGATAAAAATGTAGCTCAAACTCTTACAAATATGGGAGCAGAGGTTGCTGCATTAACACCAGGAGGATTAGCAAATTGGATAGCAAGTATAATTTCATAGGAAAATTCAAAAATTTTATAGATTCTTGTGATGAAGTTTATCTTATTGATGCAGCTAATAAAGGGCTGTACAAAAGAGCATTAAAAGAAATAGATAAGGGTATTGAAGTTGATGTTGAATTTCAGGATAATAAAGTTATTTGTAAGTTATCAGATGAAACTACATGTGAACTTACAGATGAGATATTAAATTATAAATGTAGGTGTTCATCGAGAAGTATATGTAAGCATGTCTTGATAAGTATACTTTATATTAAACAAAATATTGATAGTATTTTTGGTCAAGAGATTGTTCCTGAAGGTAATGAGGATGAGCAACCTAAAGATTTTTCATGGGTTTTAAACTATAGTATTGAAGATATTAAGAAGGAAATGTCTTCAAAGAATTTTAAGGATATTATATTTAGATTGAATTTTGGAAGAGATATTGAAATAAAAGAAGAAAATTTTCTAGTAGTTGATTTTAAGGATTCAAATATCAGAGTGCGTTTTACCCAAAATTCATCTATAGATAAATCTACATGTACTTGTAAGAAAAAAGAATTTTGCGTACATAGAGCAGAGGCTATTATTTGTTATAAGTTATATAAAAACATTTTAGATATGAATGATATTAATGAAGCTGTAGATGTAAAAATCTCAAAAGAAGCTTTGGATGAAGTAAAAAATCTTATTGAAGAAATAACTATATTAGGACTTGCTAAAATTCCAGAAAGTATAATTAATAGAATTGAGGCTACAGCTGTACTTTGTCATAGTGCTGATTTGCCAAGGCTTGAAAAATTATTGAGAAGTCTAAGTAGTCATCTTATAAAATACTTTAATAAGCAGGCGTCCTTTTCTAAAAGAGCGGTTATAAAATTAATGACTAGAATATACATTATTGCTCAAACTATTTTAAAATGCAATTCAAAAGCTTTATGTCAGGATCTTATAGGTGAGCATAAAACCTCTTATACAGAAATCAGTTTAATTGAGTTAGTTGGTATGGGAGCAAAAGCTTGGAAATCTGATTCAGGGTATGAGGGCATAACGTATTATTTTTTTAATGAGAAAAGAAAATTATGGATGACTTTTACATCTATGAAGCCTAATTATTATGAAGGGTCAAAGATAGATATAGATTATATGTATAGAAGCAGTTGTCCATGGAATTTAGATGCATTGATGAAAGATGTTTGTAGGATGAAGATTAAGTTTAATAATTGTAAGATAAATAGAAATTATAGAATATCATCATCTAGTGAAATTAGTGGAGATATTATAGGAAAAACTGATATAAACAAAATGGATTTTAAAGACAAGCTCTATGATGATTGGGAATTGATGATTGAGAAATTAAAAGATGGTTTTAAATATAAGCTTATTGAAAAAGATGAGAATTTTAATATAGTTTTAGTTAAAATAAGTTCATGGGGAAAAAGTGATTTTGATAATATTAATCAAATTTTTAGAATTCCTATTCATGATAAAAATAATAATGAGATTTTTATTACAGTTAGATTTGATCATAATACTAAATCTGTAATAAGAAAACTAGAAAAATTAGAAAAAGACGATATGTTAGGAAATATGATTCTAGGTAAGGTATATAGAATTGATAGTGAATATGTAGTTGATCCTATTACAATGTACAACTCAAATGGTGATATTGTAAATTTGACACTAGATTAATAAAAATGGAGTGAAAAAAATGAAGATAAATTCTTGTGATAGCATAAAATACTTGATTGAAGATATAGAGGAGCTTCTAGAGGGGATTTTTTTAAGTGGAGCAGGATCTTTAAATGAAAATATAGTTAATGATGTAAAAGCATTAGCCAATAGATCGGCAGAAGTTGGTTTAAGTTTTGCAGCAGAAAAACTTAATAATATATATGATGAGCTTAATAAAAAATATCACAGTATACAATTTGACTATTCTAAATTGGTTAAAGAGTATTATCTTTTGAATGGGTATATAGATATTATTAAAAAAGCTAGATTTGAATTATCTTCATTTAGGTAATGGAGTTTTAGAAACTAAAAAATTTAATAAGTTTAATACAAAAATAAACTGACACTAAAATACCGCTAATGAGGTAAATATTTTTAATAAAACTAAGAATTTCATCTTATTGAATATCCTAAAAGTTCTAAACTCCCTATCGGTCAAACAAAGAACTTTCTTAACGAATATTCAAACGCTGTAATTCAAATTTTATACAAAAAATATTTAAATTATTAGCTAAAATTTTAATGTCAGTTTATTTTGTAAGTTCAGATTTAAGCTATATGTAGTTTTTGATAACCCAAAGATTATTTAGTAAATAATTTTATAATCTGCGATTTTTATACTGCTTTTTTGAAATCTTTATTTTTTGGATCTTTTTTATTGAATAATGATTTGATATCTATTTCAGCTACTAACATTCCAAATAATATTAAAATAGCTCCTAAAAATCCTCTTAGGCTTAAAATTTCTCCAGCCATAAAATAACCAAACGTTGCTGCAAAAACTGGTTCGGTTGTGTAAATTAATGCTGTATGAGTAGGTGTTGTATATTTTTGAGCTGCATTTTGAATAATAAAAGCTCCTGAAGTACATACAATACTTAGAATAAAAATATTAACCCATAAAACTTCACCTGAAGGAATAATAGGAGTTTCTATTGCAAGAGATGTAAAAAAACTTAAAATTGCCACTACACCTATTTGTATTATAGCTAAAGCTATGGAATCGATTTTAGCTATATATTTATCTATAAAAATAATATGGAAAGCAAAACCAAAAGAAGCTATTAACGTATAAAAATCTCCTATATTAATTGCTAAGCTCCCATTTAAAGATAATAGAGCCAAGCCTATAAATGCTATACAAGCTCCTACAACTGCCTGCTTTTGAGGTGCTTTTTTTAGTAAGACTGCTGATAGCATAGGAACTAAAACTACTGAAAACCCAGTTATAAATGCTGATTTTGAAGCAGTAGTATAATTAAGACCTACTGTTTCGAAAGCAAATGCACTAAATAGGATAATTCCTATAATTGTTCCATATTTCAAAGTGGCTTTATTAATTCTCTTCATATTTTTGTAAAATAGTAAAGAAGAAAGTGCAAATGCTATGAAGAATCTTATAGCAAGAAAATTGTACGTCTCTAGTGCGTTAAGCGAATTTTTAGTAAGTATAAAAGATGCTCCCCATGATAATGTTACAATTAATAATGATAGATCTGCTTTTAATTGTTTTGACATATGAATTAACCCCCTTCTAAATTTAATAAGTTCCTATATTTAACAGCCCACTATATATAATAACTCATTTATAATTTTTTTTATATGAAAAAATTTTTTTATGTGAGATTTTTTGAAAAATAGTAAACTTTTTATATTAATTAAACGTCTAATAAGTATAGAACTAAAATTTAGGAGGCATTTAATTATGAAAATGAAAAAAATTGTTACTTTGGGATTAGCAAGTTGTATATTATTAGGAGGGGTTACAGCTTCTCATGCAATGTATGATCCAAATGTGAATTATTCAAAAATAGATTCTACACAACCAAGAATAATGCTTATGGAAGGTGAATCGATAGCTGTTCCGATAAGTGCTCAAACTTTTAAAGTTGATGTTAAAGAAATAAAAACAGAAAGTGAATACTTAATTGTAAATGCTAGAATACCTCAGTTAAAAGGATTAAAAGACGAGGCATATCAGTTGAGTTTGAATGAGAATATAATGAAAGAGGCCATGGCATACATAAATGAAGCAGAAAAAGAATCTAAAGAATTCGCTGAGGACTGTAAGAAAAATGGTTGGGAAGTAAGACCTAATACAGTTACAGTACAATTTGAGTTAAAAGACAATTCGGGAATAGATAACTCAATAGTTTCTTTAGAAGTTATCAAAGCTTTTAATAATGGTGGAACTGGAAACCCTGAAATAGATTTTTATAATATTTCAAATAAAGATAAGGCAGAGGAATTAACTCTTAAAGATTTACTTGGAGAAAAATATAAAGAAATAGCAGATGATCAAATCAAAAAGCAAATAGAACAAGATAAGGATATGTACTTTAATGGAATCGAAGGGTTTAAAGGAATTTCAGGTAATCAAAAATTTTACTATGAAAATGGAAATGTAGTAATAGTATTTGATAAATATGAAATAGCTCCTGGAGCTACAGGAATTCCTGAATTCAAAATAGAGATACCACAAGATTCTATAGGAGGATTTCACTTTGTACTTGTTATAAATAATGAAGGAATTAAAACTAATGTGTATCAAAAAGAAGATGGAACTATTATGGTACCACTAAGACTTGTTTCTGAAAAATTAGGATATGAAGTTAAATGGATTGAAGAGAATAGATCAATAGAAATAAAAAAAGGAGCTCAGTACACAAGTGTTAAGCCAGGCGAAGATAAGTATTTCTTTGCAAAAATGGCTCCAATATCATTAGGAGCAGCTCCAGAAATTAAAGATTCTACAACTTATGTGCCATTTAAATTTGTATCAGATATTTTAAAAGTTGATGCATCTATGGATGAAACTGGTGTAATTACAATTAATAATAAGTAAATCTGAATTTAACTTAGATAAAGTTAATCAAAACGTTAAGCCTTTATATCTTTTTAGATATAAAGGCTTAACGTTTTTTGTATTGGGAAATTGATGTATTTATTTTTAATTTTTGAACATTTTACAATAACTTGAATGTTTAGCAATAATATGATAGCTTTATGGTAGAATTATAAAGCGAAACTTAATTCAGATAGGTTTTTAATCCATTTGAATTTTTAGCTAAGCTAATCCAGAAGCTGTTAAGTTCTTAACTGCAGCCTTGAAAAGATGAAGTTGTAGAACTTTTAGCTTCCGGATAAAATCATAAAAAAGGTTGGTTTTGATATGGAAAAATTAATACTTAAAAAAATTTATGAAAAAATAGAACTTGGAGAAAAAGTGGCTATGACCACATTAACAAGTATATGTGGTTCAACACCTGGTAGAAAAGGAGCTTTTATGGCTATATTTGAAGATGGCTCTACTTATGGAACTATAGGTGGTGGAAAACTTGAATATGAAGTAATAAAAAAATCTTTAGAGTACATAGAAAAATGCGAGAACACAGAGTTTACATATAAGATTGATGATAAAGGTGAGTTAGATACAGAATGTGGCGGTGAGATCAAAGGTTTTATTAAGATTTTTGTTCCAAGTCACAAATTAATAATAGCAGGAGCAGGTCATATAGCTCTACATCTTCACAAACTTTCAAGTATGATTAATCTTCATACTGTAGTAATAGATGAGCGTGAAGAACTTGTAAATAAAGAACATTTTTGCTATGCGAATGAGTTGATAGTTGGAAAAGCTGATGAAGTTTTAAAACAATACAATATAAATAAAAACACTTATATTGTTATAGTTGGAAGTAATCATAAGAATGATACTTTGGTACTTGAAAGCGTAATAAACTCAGATGCTGGATATATAGGAATGATAGGAAGCAAGGGAAAAGTATCTCACATATTAAAAGGTTTGATAGAAAAAGGGATTTCACGTGATCAAATTCAAAAAGTATATGCACCTATAGGAATTGATATAGCATCTGAAAAACCTGAAGAAATAGCGCTTGGAATTTTAAGTGAAATAGCTTTAATAAAGAATAATGGAAGTTTAAATCATATGAAAGATATTAAAAATATAGAGTACTAAGGAGTCGGCATGAAAAACATATTTATAACAGCGCCTAGAGGTTATGGAAAAACCACAGCACTTAAGAAAACTATTGGTTTAATAGACAAACAAGTTTCTGGTTTTAAAGTAGGAAAAAAATTTATGACAGATAGTAAAGAATTTTATATATGTGATATTGAAAACCCTATATTTAACTGTTTGATAGCTTACTCAAAGTCAAATTCAAAACCAGTAGCTAATATTGAAGGATTTGAAAATCATGGATGTGAAATCCTTAAAAAAGCTATATCTAGTGAAAATATAATAATTATGGATGAGATAGGTTTTCTAGAAGAAAACGCACTAAAATTCAAGCAGAGTGTAATAGATTCACTAGATAGTTCTAACATAGTAATTGGAGTTTTAAAAAAGTTTAATGGTGAATTTATAAACTACATAAAATCAAGAGATGATGTACTTGTTCTGGAATTGACTTTAGAAAATAGAGACGATATTCCAAATCAAATATTGAAGCATATAATAAGGTTTGAACGCGATGAAATGTAAGCATATTTGTATAACTATTATTATAATATTTGTAAGTTTTATTTTTTCATTGGGAATAGGAAGATATCCTATATCGATCAATGATATTTTGAATAATGATATTAAGGCTATGAGTGTATTTTTGCAGCTTAGGTTGCCAAGAGTTTTGGCTGCATTTCTTATAGGATCGGCACTTGCTTGTAGTGGTGCTTGTTTTCAAGGTATATTTAAGAATCCTCTAGTGTCTCCAAACATACTTGGAGCAGCTTCTGGAGCAAGTTTTGGAGTTGCACTAGCTATTTTGTTTTCTTTTAAAATACAATATATACAATTAACAGCTTTTTGTTTTGGGTTATTGGCTGTTTTTATGACTCTTATGATGAGTCGAAATATTCCTAGACATGATCCGAGTTTAAGCTTGGTATTATCGGGAATGCTAGTTCAAGGTCTGTTTTCAGCTCTTGTATCATTAATAAAATACGTCTGTGATCCTTATGAAAAATTGCCAACAATAACATTTTGGCTTATGGGTGGATTAGGAAATATCAGCTTGAATGATTTGATTCCTCTTGGATCTATATTAACGCTGGCAATGATTCCTTTGATATTGTTAAGATGGAAAATGAATATATTGGCTTTGCCTGAAGAAGAAGCAATAGCTCTTGGAGTAAATACGAAGTTTTTAAGACGAATCATAATAATATGTGCTACACTTTTGAGTTCTTGTGTTGTATCTTTCGCAGGTGTGATAGGTTGGGTCGGCTTAGTAGTTCCACATATGGTAAGAATAATGGTTGGAAGCAACTATAAACTTGTAATACCTTTTAGCATAATGATAGGTGGAGTTTATTTGTTGATAGTTGATGATATAGCGAGATCTGCGGTAGCTTTTGAAATACCACTCGGAATAATAACATCTCTTTTTGGAATACCATTTTTTGCATACCTATTAATAAAAGGCAGAAAAGGGTGGAGTTAATGTTTGAAGTTTGCAATCTTAGTTTTGGATATGAAAATAAACCTATTTGGGAAAATGTGAATTTTGAAATAAAAACGAATCAGTTAATTTGCCTTTTGGGGGCAAATGGAGTTGGAAAAACAACTTTTTTAAAAACTATACTCGGGATACTAAAACCTATTAAGGGTGAAATTTGCATAGATTCACAAAAATTATCAGATATTCCAATAAAAGATACGTATAAAAAAATGGCATATGTTCCACAAGCTCATAATCCGCCTTTTTCTTTTGAAGTAATAGATGTAGTATTGATGGGGAGAGCAGCCTATATAGGAAATTTTGCATCACCTACTAAAGAAGATAAAGCGGTTGCACTTGAAGCTTTAAAGCAAATTAATATACTTCATCTTGCAAATGAAGATTATACGAAGTTAAGTGGAGGTCAAAAACAATTAGTATTAATAGCACGATCACTTGCACAACAATCTAAAATCCTTATAATGGATGAGCCAAGCTCTAGTCTTGATTATGGAAATCAAATAAGATTGATGCATCTTTTGAAAAGACTGAGTGAAGAAGGCAAAATTATAATTTTTTCAACTCATGATCCGAATCATGCTTTATTATATGCAGATAAAGTAATGATTTTAGATAAGAGTAACGGGTTTTTATTTGGAAAACCTCAACAACTTATAACTAATAAATCTTTAAACAGTATTTACAACGTAAGTGTGGATATACATAGAACGAATGATAACAATAGAATCTGTATTCCTAAAATATAGATAGTATGAGGGGGGTAAAAAAATGAAAAGATTGTACATATTTTTGATATGTATGTTATTAATGGTTAATCTAGTAGCATGTGCTAGTAGTCAAGAAAAACAAGCTTCTGAAGACTTAAAAAAAGAAACTGTTACATTTGTAGATGATGCTAATAGAAAGATAGAAATACCTTCTAAAATTGAAAAAGTATATTGTACAAGTTCTCTTGGAGCAATATTTTTATATACCCTTGATGTTGATAAACTTGCAGCTTGGAATAGTAGGCTTTCTATTGACGATAGTGAATTTGTGAATGAAAAACTAAAAAAACTTCCAAATGAAGGTAGCTTACAAGGCAAAAACTCTGCCAATATTGAAGAAATAATGAAGTTAAATCCAGATTTGATTTTATCAATGGGTAATATTAATGAACAAAGTATTTCAGCTGTAGAAAAATTTCAAAAACAATCTGGAATTCCAATTGTTTTAATTGATGGATCTTTAGAAAAAACAGCTGAGAACTATATAAAAGTAGGTAAGCTTTTGGGATGTGAAGAGCAAGCAAGTAAACTTTCTAATTATTGCGAGGAAACAATTGAATCAGCTAAAAAAATAGCAGACAGTATACCTGAAGATGAAAAAGTTACTGTTTATTATGCTCAGGGAGAAAAAGGTCTTCAAACAGATCCAGTAGGTTCACTTCACGCTCAATTAATAGATTTAGTTGGAGCAAAGAATGTAGCAGATTTTGAAATCAAAGATAATCATGGAAAAACAGGAGTTTCATTAGAACAAGTAGTGAAATGGAATCCTCAATACATTCTTGCTGAATCAAATTCATTTGATGATCCTGTATGGAAACAAGTTGATGCTGTTAAAAATAAAAATGTATTTTTAATACCTCAAAAACCATTTAACTGGATAGATAGACCTTCATCTGTGAATAGAATAATAGGAATAAAATGGGCACAAAGCGTGCTTTATAAAGAGTACTCTGATGTAGATTTAGAAGAAGAAACTATTAAGTTTTTTGATTTATTCTATCATGTGAAGATATCAAAAGAGCAAGCAAGAGAACTTTTAAGCATGGAATAAGGTAAGAATCTAAGATTATATGATATACTATCACCATATATTAAGTTGTAATTAAAGAGGTGATAGATATGAATGGAGAAAAGAGAGCGGATATAAAACCTGGTATAAAGGTAAGAGTTGTTCAAAAACAAGACCAGCGTTCTGGTAAATTAACAGAAGGGGTTGTTCAAAGAATTCTTACAAAATCACCTACACATCCTCATGGCATTAAAGTGATGCTTGAAAGTGGTATTGTAGGTAGGGTTAAAGAAATATTAAAGTAAATGAGTAAGAATAATAAAGAGCATTTAGCAAATAAGCTAAGTGCTTTTTTAGTATAAAATAAATTGAAGTCAGAAAATTGTATTATCATAAAGTGAAACTTAATTCGGATGGAGTTTTTACTTTAACTGAATTTTTAGTTGCGTGTGCACTTGGGATAAATAATACGATATAATAAAAAATATATAATAATTTGGATAATGTAAAGGTGGTAAAAATGAGACAAAAAATCATTTTAATTCATGGATATAATAAAAAATCTAAAGATATGAAGGTTTTAAAGAAAAATTTAGAAGCGAAAGGATATGAGGGGATCTTAGTAGACCTACCCCTTACATTTAAAGAAATTGAACACTCTACTAGTATATTGGAAAGTATTATTTCTAAAGTGATAAAAGATATAAAAGAAGATGAGAAAATACATCTTGTTGGCCATAGCACAGGAGGATTAATTATAAGACATTTATTAACTACTACTAAGTATTTAGATAAAATAGGAAAATGTGTTTTAATAGCAACACCAAATAACGGAAGTGAACTTGCTGATATAGCTGGTAGTACTCTCAAAATAGCTACAAAAATTTTAAAAACTTTAAAGTCTCTTCAAAGTGAAAATGTAAAGAGTTTAAAACTCAAAGATGATCATGGTATTGAAATTGCTGCAATAGCAGGAAACAAACAAAATCTATTTTTAGGTAGATTTTTAACTGGAGAAAATGACGGTAGAGTTAGGATTAATTCTGTTAAGTTCGATGGATTAAAGGATTTCATCTCATTACCATATGGACATAAAGATATTCATTATCAATTTAAAACTGCTGAATTGATTGATTCGTTTTTGAAAAATGGTAAATTTGATATTTTATAAAACTATAAATTTAAGATGAAATTAAGAAAGTATTAAGTTTGATTTAAGTTCAAAAGAATACTATAAAAATAGAAAAAAATGAAAATCTTTAGGTTTTTATTTTTTGTTTTATGGATAACTTATTGAAAAAGTTAAATTTGCAAGTATTTTTAAGCAACAGAGTCGTGAGACTTGTTGGCGCCATGAGTCACCGCGTTAGCGAGTAGACGAATTCTTTTATGACATTTGAATGTTTTAAATATATATTTATAAAAAATATGAATATATTAACAATCAATGGGTATATAAGGAAAAGAATTTAAAATAACATATTAATTAAAACAATCATATATAATTTTTAAATAGGGGGGAACAAGATTATGTTAAAAACAATAAAAAGGAAAGTTATTTTTGTATTATTACTACTGATGATACCGTTTATTCTGAATGTAATGTTTTTATTTAGTACTTTAAAAGATTTAGAAAATGATGGTGTTGCAATAAATCTTGCGGGTAGCCAGAGAATGAGAACGATGCTACTTGGAATGTACACATTAGATTATTTAGATGATATGGAAAATGAACAAAATTCAGAGAGTTCAAAACAAATATTGACAGCGGAATTAGCAAAATACAAGCAGATTATGAAAGGCCTTGTAGATGGAGATAAAACTCTTGGATTGAGTAAAAATTCAAATGAAGATATTGTAAATAAAATTAATGATGTAAATAAAAGTATTAATAATTATATTACACCGATTGAAGATGCTATAAATGGAAATATATCTCAAGTGTTGGGAGACCATATTATAGATAATGCCCTGAATTTAAAAAATGATATTAATGATATTGTTTCAATGTATCAGAAAAATTATGATAGTAAAATTAAGTTTTTAAAAATAGTTGAATCTAGTATGTTGATTTTTGGATGTGCTATTTTCTTTGTTAGTGTTGCGGTTAGTAAAAAACTTATTACCATACCAATTAACAATTTGTTAGCTAAAATGAAGGATATAGCAAGTGGAGAAGGAGACCTTACTTCGAGAGTGGATATTAAAACTGGAGATGAACTTGAAAGTTTGGGAAATGCTTTTAATAGCTTTATAGAAAAGATTCAAATACTTATTAATGAATTGAAGGAAGATATTGAATTTATATCTACTGCTACGTATGATATACAAGGAGCAAGTGATTTAGTTAACAATGGAATTAATAGTATAGCCAATCAAGTTAATGAAGTATCGGATGTTGCTCAAACAAATGCTGGTGTATCAGAAGAAGTAAATGCTAGTATTGTAGAATTAGAGCATAATGCTAAAAATATATCTGATCAAATGAATGAAAATGCTAAAAAGAGTTATGAAGTAGAGAAATTTACAAGACTAGGAGATCAGTCTATAACAGAAGTTTTAGAATCTAACAACCTAGTTATGGAATCTAATAAAAATACCAAAGAAATAATTATAGAGCTTAGAAGATCAAGTGAAGATATTGGAAATGTTGTAACTTTAATTAAATCTATTGCTGAACAAACGAACCTTCTTGCTTTAAATGCTTCAATTGAGGCAGCCAGAGCAGGGGAACAGGGTAGAGGTTTTGCTGTAGTTGCAGAAGAAGTTCGAAAGTTGGCTGAAGAATCTAAAACATCTGTTGAATCTATTGTTGAAGCAATAAATTATATACAAGGTGCATCTAAAAATGCAGTTGAAGCTATAGAGGATGGCAATATTAAATCAAATAATTCTGTTGAGCGTGCAAAGGAAGCTAAAGAACAGTTTAAAAAAATATTAGAATCTGTTTATGAAATCAAGGAGTTTTCAGAAGAATCAGCTAACCTATCAAATAAGCAAGCTCAAATAACAGAAGAAATTTCAAGTGCTACAGATCAAGTAACTCAGACTTCTGTAGAAAATGCTGCATCAGTAGATGAAATTAATTCTATAATCGATAACCAAGTACAAAGTTTTGCAACAATCACAGAAAATATCTCTAGATTAAATATGCAGACGAATCAATTGAAACAACTATCAGATAAATTTAAGGTTTAATATAGTAAAGATAAATTAAATGCCGCTTATTAATAAGCGGCATTTTGTTTAAATAATTATTCTTCATAACGTAAAACATATTCTTTTTCATGGCATTCATATATTTTTTCTATTTCATCAGAAATTAAAGTATCTATACTATCATCATAACAAAACTTAGAACAGATTCCGCAATTAGAACTTAGCTTTCTTGGAACAGGCATTAGTTCGCTCTTAATATTATTTTTCTTACAGAATCTATCGAATTTAATAGCTCCTGAATGGGTAAAAAATATTGCTATATATTCATTCATTATATTACCTCACTCTATTTTTTAGCATTTATAATGTAGTCTTCTTTGATTTCATTTACTTCATATTTATATCCTGAAATTTTTAAGAATCTAGATATATTGTTTACAGCAGTATTATCATCTGCAATAATTTCAATTTCTTTTGGATTAGAATTTACAGCATTCTTTGTTATAAGAACTGGTTGAGGACAAGACATACCTCTTACATCTACTTTAATCATTCTTAAGCAACTCCTTTACCTTTAGATTTTAAATTAGCCATATCAGAATTTAAGTAAGATATCAAACCAACAACTAAAAGACAAGCTATAACAGCTATTTTACCATTAGGAGATGGACCTTTAGGGCTTGCAGCTAAAGCAAAATTATGACAAATAGCAGCACCTACAAACATTCCGATAACTGTAATTACTGAATCTGTATTACCTTCACCAGATAAGATTAATTGTCTCATAGGGCATCCACCAAGTAGCACACTAGACCATCCACATAAAACCATTCCTAAGAAGTTCCAAAGTCCATCTGAATGAGCAACAGGTTGAGCTTCAAATCCCATGTTAAAGTATCCTAAAGAAAGATTTCCTATTAAAGTAAATACAAGTATAGCTATAAATCCAGATATTAAATATGTATCTTTAAATAATATTAAATCTCTTATACCACCTACCATACAAAGTCTAGTTCTTTGTGATAATATACCAACTATTAATCCACAAGCTAAAGCAATAAGAGCTGGTGCATGCATAGAACCAGGTCCTTTTTCACTAAAGAATATAAAGCTTGGAGCAAGTATTAATAAAACTACTAAAAATATATTCATTACAGGGAATATATAACCCTCTGATTTAGGTAATTTATAATTTCTTTTAAGAGAAAAGCCTTTATTTAATGAAGCAATACCTAAAATAATACCAAAAGTAAAACCTGCAATTCCAACTATAGCATTTAAATCTCCTCCAGCAAGTCTTAAAACCATTCTAAGAGGACATCCTAAAAACATTAAAGCTCCTATCATTACAGTAACACCTAAAGTAAATCTAATAAATGGAGAAGATCCACCTTTTACATTGAATTCTTTTTTTAAGCTAGCTACTGCGAAAGAACCTAAGACTAACCCCATAACTTCAGGTCTTAAATACTGAACAACTGCAGCTCTATGAAAACCAAGACCTCCTGATATGTCTCTTATAAAACATGCTATACAAAATCCCATGTTTTTTGGATTTCCAAGTTTAACTAGAAGTACAGCGATAATACCAACGAGAGCGCCTGTGAATATAATGCCTTTTTTTGAATCCATTGTATACAACCTCCTTAAATGTTATATATTGCAACCACGATTCTATCAGAATATATAAGTAAAGTTAAATTGAAAAAATGAATAATTCACAATGAACATATAAATTTTTTCTATTATTTACAAAATAAGTAATGTTATAAAATAGAGATAGATTAAATATAGGAGTGATATATATGAATTCGGTATATTTAGACAATGCAGCAACTTCTTTTCCAAAAGCTATAGGTGTTTCAAAAAGTATGTCAAATTATTTAGATAATATAGGTTGTAATGTAAATAGAGGAGCTTATAGTTCTTCATTTGAAGCTGAGAATATAGTATTTGAAACTAGAGAACTAATTTGCAAGTTATTTAATTTTGATAAAGAAGAAAATGTAGTTTTTACAAAAAATATTACAGAGAGTTTGAATGTATTAATAAAGGGTTTGATAAAAAAAGGAGATCATGTAATAGTATCTTCTATGGAGCATAATGCTGTTATGCGACCTATTAATTCATTGGTTAAGAAAGGAGTTGAGTTTTCAAGAGTACAGTGTAGTACATTTGGAGAATTAAACACTAGTGATTTAATAAAATACATAAAACCTAATACAAAAGCTGTTATTATGACACATGCTTCTAATGTGTGTGGAACAATATTAAACCTTGAAGAAGTAGGGAAAATTTGTAAGGATAATAATATATTATTTATTATAGATTCTGCTCAAACAGCTGGATTTTTAAATGTAGATTATAAAAAATTAAATGCTGATGCGATAGCTTTTACAGGACATAAATCCCTTTTAGGACCACAGGGAATAGGAGGATTTATTTTAAATGATAGATTAGTCGATAAAATGAGCACTTTTATAGAAGGGGGAACAGGAAGTTTATCAGAACATGAAATTCAACCAAACTATATGCCAGATAAATTTGAAGCAGGGACATTAAATATTCCTGGAATATATGGATTTAATGCTTCTTTGAAATATTTGTTTAAACAAGGAATAGATTCAATAAGAGAAAAGGAATTGAATCTTTTAAATGTATTTTTAGAGAAAGTTAATAATATAGAAAACATAAAGTTGATAGGGAAAAGCGGAATAAAAGGAAGAACAGCTCTGGCATCTATTGACTTTAGAGAGTATGATAATGCTGGAATATCATATAACCTGTATAAAGATTTTGGTATTATGACAAGATGTGGACTTCATTGTGCTCCTTTTGCACATAAAACTCTAGGAACTTTTCCTGATGGAACTGTAAGATTTAGCTTTAGTCATTTTAATACTATGGATGAGGTGAATTATACTATTGATAGTATAAATAAATGCTTGAAAGAAATATAAAAGTTATAGAAATATATATCAATTAAGTTTGCTTTAACTATTTCATTTAAAATAAAAAAACTCTATTCTATTGATCAATAGTATAGAGTTTTTTCATAACAAAAATATATAATCTAGTTATATAATAATCATAGCGTCACTTTAGATGAAGTGAACTGTACATAACATCGGGTTCGAATGTATAACCATTAAAGGAGGATAAAATTATGAAAAAGAAAATTTTAGCATTATTATTAATGGCCATCCTTGCGGTATCTGTGGTAGGATGTGCATCAAATGAGACAGAAAAAACAACAGCAGAAGAAAAAACTTATCAGTATTACACAGCTGAACAGGTTAAAGATGCAATTGAAAATGGTGATGACATAACACTTGTTGATATACAGGTTGAAGATGAGTGGAATGCACATCACATAAAGGGAGCTATATCTACAAAAGCTTATCCAGTTAAAACTGACGAGGAAAGAGCTAAGGTTGATGCTGTAATACCTCAGCTTGAAGGAGATAATCCGATAATAGTAGTATGCCCTGGAGGTAAAGGCGGAGCTCAAAGAACTGTAGAGCACCTTACTGAAAGTGGAATAAAGCCTGAAAGACTTTTCATACTTGAAAATGGTCAAGGTGGATGGCCTTATGATGAACTTTTAGAAAAATAGATATTGTATTGATAAAGTGAAAATTAATTGGAGTGTTTTAAAGCCCACGATTTTTAAATCGTGGGTTTTATTTTTTTATCTATATAGATAAATATGGAAAATTAAAATATAATATATTCATATAAAAATAAGGGGTTGTATTAGAATGAAAACAAAAAAAGATGTATTAGATAAATACTTTAATTATATTGAAGATAAATACTGCTCTAAAACATCAGAAGAGTTTTTTTGTAAAAAATACACTATGAAGGAACAATTAAGTCAAGGAAACTTGATAAGAATAAAAATTGAGGATGGATTAGAAATTTCAAAACTTAATATACAAAGTGAAATGGAGATTGAGCTTGATAATACAGACTTTAAAGCTCAGGTATTAGAGGTTGGATATTGCTATGAAGGATATGTAGAGGTGTTAATGTTACCTAACAATAAGAAGCATACTATTAAATCTGGAGAAGTATTTATATATAAAATGGCAAATGATGTAGAGTACTTTAAATTTAAATATGTAGGTTGTAAGATTGCATCTGTTTCTATGAATTTTAATCTTATAAAAGGAGCTATAAATCCTATATGGGAGAATCAATTGATGATACAATGGGATGATTATTTAGACACTATATTTAAAGGAAATACAATAGTAGTACAAAAATCTAGTTATAATATACAAAAGATAGCTGAAGATATAGAATCTATATCTTTAGATAATATGATTGGGTATATGAATATTAAGTTAAAAACAATAGAGTTTTTATCTAATATTATAGATCAAAAGTACAAACAAAATTCTATTAATAGATTAAAAGATGATGAAGTTGAAATTTTTGATAAAGCAAAAAAGATTATAGATATTAATATTGAAAATGCACCTACTATAAATGTATTAGCAAATAATTTAGATATTAGTGTATATAGATTACAAAAAATATTTAAAGATATTACAGGAGATACAGTGTATGAGTATATAAAAAAAGAGAGAGTAGAGAAGGCTAAATATTTATTAAATAATACAGATATGAAGATAATAGAAATTGCTATAGAGGTAGGATATGAAAATCCCAGTAAGTTTTCTAATATATTTAAAAGATACAATGGAATAACTCCTTTAAAATATAGAAAATTAAATACAAATAATAACTAAAAATGCTCTTATAAAAACAAAATTTAAATCAATAATTTTGTTTTTGGAGCATTTTTTATTTGTTTTGGAGTTGAAAGTGATAATTAATATCAATTAAAATGGGAATTGAGGAGGGTTGTTTATGAAAGAAAAGTCAAATTTAAATTTTATATTAGAGGTATCAGGTAAGGAAAGGTTCAAATTGTATATGTCTGCATTCCTTAGTATAGTAAGTTCATTACTTTCAATGATACCATATATTCTTATGTACAATATATTCTTAGAACTTTTTAAGGATTCTGTAGATTATCAAAAGATTAAATCTCAAGCAATAACTGTAGGGATTTTTATACTTATTAAAATTGTAGTATTTATATTATCTGGAGTATTTTCTCATATAGCAGCATTTACAATATTATATGAACTTAGAATGAAGGCTGTAAATCATATATCTAAGCTACACATGGGATTTTTTAAAGGTCATACGATAGGAGAAGTGAAAAAAACTATAAATGAAGACATAGAGAAGTTAGAAAACTTTATAGCACATCAAATTCCAGATTTAGCATCTGCAGTTGTAGCCCCTATAATAATATTGTTATATCTTCTATTTTTAAATTGGAAACTTGCTTTAGTATTATTTATTCCAATTATTTTAGGATTTTTAATCCAGACAATTGTATTTAAAGGTATGAAAGAGAGAATGCAAAAATATCACAGTTTAGTTCAAAAACTAAATTCAACAATAATTCAATATATAAATGGTATGAACGTTATGAAAGCATTCAATTTATCAGCAAAGTCATTTAAGAACTATAAAGATACTACAGAGGAATATGCAGATTACTGGACTGAAATAACAATGGAGACTGCACCTTTATACAGTATATTTTTAGTTCTTATAGATTCTGGATTATTATTTATAATTCCTATAGGAGGAATTATGTTTTTAAATAAAGAGATAAATGTATCTACTTATATACTATTTTTAATATTGAGCGCTAATTTTCTTACATCTTTCAAGCAATTACTAGAGTTTGGTGGAGATTTTTCTATGTTATTAGAAGGTGCTGGAAAAGTAAGAAATATAATAGAGCAAGATATACAAGTGCATGGAAATAAAAAGTTAGAAGAAAATATTAAAGGAAAAATAGAGTTTAATAATGTTACATTCAAATATGATAAAGAAGATGTTATAAAAAATCTAACATTATGTGTAGAGCCAAAGAGTGTAGTTGCATTAGTCGGGCCTTCAGGGTCAGGAAAAACTACGTTAGCTCAGCTTGTAGGAAGATTTTGGGATGTCGAGCATGGAAGTATAAAGATAGATGGTATAGATATAAAAGAGATTGAAATGGAAAATTTAATGGATAAAATATCGTTTGTATTTCAAGATGTATTTATGCTACAGGATAGTATATTAGAAAATATTAAAATGGGATCTAATAAAAGTAAGGAAGAGGTTGTTGAAGCCAGCAAGAAAGCTCAAATTCATGATTTTGTAATGAGTTTGCCGGATGGATACAATACAAAAATTGGAGAAGATGGAATAAAGCTTAGTGGTGGAGAAAAGCAAAGGATATCTATTGCAAGAGCTATATTAAAAGATAGTCCTATTATAATACTTGATGAGGTAACTTCGTATTCAGATATAGAAAATGAGAGTAAAATACAGCATGCACTTAAGAATTTATTAAAAAATAAAACTGCTGTTATAATAGCCCATAGACTTTATACAATAAAGAATGCAGATAACATAGTAGTATTAAATGAAGGTGAAATTGTAGAACAAGGAGACCATGATTTTCTTATAAATAAGAATGGTATGTATAGACGACTTTGGGATATATATGATTATGAAGTTGCAAAGGAAGGTGCGTAATTATGTTTAACGATATAAAGGTATTGCTAGGACAAAACTCTAAAAAATTAAGAAAACCTATATTGCTATTAGCTATAGACTCTTTGTTTAATATGTTTTTTTATTCTATGCTATACTTTGTACTTTTAGATTTAATAAAGGAGGATTTAAGCTTAGAAAAAATAAAAAAATATACTATATTTATGATAATAGCTTTTGTAATTAGAGCTTTAATTAGCTCGAAGGGATATACTGGAATACAAGCTAATGGTGCTCGTGCTATTGAGAGTATGCGTATTTCATTAGGAAATCATCTTAGAAACTTGAACTTAGGATATTTCAGCAAAAATAGTATAGGTAGTTTGTCTAATATAATGACTAATGATCTTCAGGATTTTGAAGTGATAATAACTCATAAAACTAGTGATTTAATAAAAACAACGTTTTTAAGCATATATTTTCTTTTAATTACTTTTTATATAGATACTGAGTTAGCTTTAATTCAAATAGCTGTAGTTCTTATTAGTATTCCTATTATATATATAGGTGGATGCAGCGTTACTAAAATAGGAAAGCATAAAAAACAGGTGATGAATCAGCTAATATCAAGAATGGTTGAATATGTGAGTGGAATACAGGTTTTCAAATCTTATAATTTAGCTGGAGAAAAATTTAAAAGGTTAGAAAAATCCTTTAGAGATTTTAAAAGAGAAAGTATAAGAACAGAAGTGTCTATTGCGCCTTATGTACTTATATTTCAGACGATAGTTGATCTTAGTTTTCCTTTACTTTTACTTATATCTACAGCAAAATTTGGATCAGGAAGTATTGGAAAAGAACAATTAGTGACTTTTATAATAATAAATGTAGCACTTACGAATGTTTTAAGAGCTTTTTCTGTTCAGTATGGAAGTTTTAAATATCTTAAATTAGCATCACAAAATTTAATCAACACATATGAGCAACCTAAGATGAGATATAAATATGAAGATGTAGATTTTGAAAACTACAATATTGATTTTGAAAATGTAAGTTTTGAATATGAAAAAGGTGAAAATATTTTAGATGATATAAGTTTTAAAGTAAGAGAAGGTAGCATGACAGCATTGATAGGGCCTTCAGGGTCAGGAAAAACTACTATTACAAGCCTTATAGCTAGGTTCTGGGATATAAACAGTGGAAGTATAAAGATTGGTCAAAAAGATATAAAAGATATAAATCCTGATTCAATACTAAAGAATATAAGCATGGTTTTTCAAGATGTTTATCTTTTGAATGATACGATATACAATAATATAAAGCTAGGAAATTTAAATGCTAGTAAACAAGAAGTAATAAATGCTGCGAAGATAGCAAATTGTTATGAGTTCATAGAAAAGCTTGAAGATAAGTATGATACTTTAGTAGGGGAGGGGGGATCTACTTTATCAGGTGGTGAAAAGCAAAGGATATCAATAGCTAGAGCGATATTAAAAGATTCGCCTATAATACTACTAGATGAAGCTACAGCATCTCTTGATGCAGATAATGAATTGGAAATTAAAAAATCAATAAAGAAACTTACTCAAAATAAAACAGTTATAGTAATAGCCCACAGATTGAACACAATAAAAGATGCAGATCAAATTATAGTTTTAAATAATGGAAGTATAGAGGAAATAGGAGATCATAACCAATTGATAAAAAATAGAAAAAGATACTATAATATGTATAATGAAATGGAAAATGCTAAGCAGTGGGCAATCTAAATTTATAAAAATGTCTATGGAAATACTTAAAACTTACAAGTATTTTCATAGACATTTATTATTTTAAATATTTATTTAATTAATCATTAAGCAGTTCTTTAGCATAAGAACTAACTCTGTTAGAAGAATCATCTATGAAGTCTTTAATGAATTCTTTAGATGATGAAGAACTAGATGCCATTTCTAAGGCTGTCAATCTATAATCTATATCCATATTTTTTACATATTTTGATGGATTATATGATTTTAGATATTCATTAAATGCATCATGGTCATCATATTTAACTAGGAAATACGCTATATACTTATGATCTACATTATTATTTAGTAGAATATCAAGATAATCTAAAACTTCTACATTATGATGGTTATAAGCGAATAAAACACCATCTTGATTAAACTTAAACAAAAACTTTAAAGCTCTATTCTGTCTTTTTTCATCTAAACGCCACAATCTATCAACAAATGCTGATATACCGCCTAAATCTTTTAATATATCGATAGTGTATTCTATTTCGTTTATATCTATTTCGCCCTCTATATATTTAATTAAATCATCTGATATATTTTTGATTTCACTTTCATCTAAATCACGGAGATTTATGTGAGATTCTCTTACAAATTCATTTATACTCATATAGAATAATCTAGCGTGAGCGTGCTTAGATACATCGCTATCTCTTTCTGAAACCTCTTCATAGAATCTAATTTGCTTATAGATTGGGATAAGACTTAAAGCACTGTCTATGTCTTTTCTAGTGTGAACATTTAATATGTTAAATCCAGTAGGTTGTTCATCATCTATATATTCTTGAACTAACTCATCGTAAAAATCTGAATCACAAGTTAAGATTTCCCATGCTAAAATTATACTTCTATCTTTACTCACTTTCTTGATATCCATATCAAAATCATACCATACAGTAGGATCTAGTGATCTTTGGTTATAATAAATATAATAAAAATAAGAAGTTTGATTTATAACCTTAATAGGTGCTAGTTCAAGTAAAAGTTTATATAATCTATTGAACTTGCTAGAAGATGGAAGGTTGAATTTAATTCCTCCTAGATATAAAGCTATTAATATTGAGTTTACACCTTCATCATAATCACGGAATAAGTCATATTGAACTTGAGGATCGTCTTCATCTTCTTCTTGATCAAGTTTAGATTTTAAAATATTAAGAGCTTCATCAAGTTCAACAGGTTCAAACTTAGGATTTAATAAAGCTTTTTCTTCATCTGTTAAAGCTTCTTTTCCCATCATCATTTTCATCATTAATTCTCTTGGAGGCATTGGTTTGCCTTGTATATATTTTTTTATATTCTCTATTTCATCTTCTTTAAATTTACCATTGAGTTTTATTTTTTCTAAAACATGAGATATTAAATTATTCTCTACAATATCTATTAAAAATTTAGATAAATCATCCATTAATCTGTTTTTATAATCGTTATATAGTATATTTGTATATAAAACAAGTATCTCAGAAGTTATAGGGTGTTTTTTAAGTAAAGATAAAGCATAATCTCTATCTTTATATACTAGGGTAGTTAATCTTTCTAATTGAAGACCAAATATAGGTTCGCAATTATTAAGGTCCTTTATTAATCTAACTAAAGGATTATTACCATCGTATCTTTCTATAAAATCAGATACACTCATAATCTTTGAGTTAACTATTAAAGCAAACAAATCGTGTGGGAAGGTCTTTTTGCCCATAAGTCTATAAAAAATATCTAAAGCACAAATAACAGCTTGTCTACCTGTTGTGTCATTCCCATTTATAGTAACTATCATATTATTATTTTCAAAGGCTTGATCTATATCATAGTATTCCTCTATAAAGCCTTCAAATATATCGTAGAATCTATCTTCAAATGTATCTAGTTCACTTATAAACCATTTAATCTTTTTATACATAAGTAAATTCTTTTCTTTTGAAAGCTTTATTATATCTACAGGTCTTATTTCATCTAATATAGAATCATCTTCTCCATATAGTATATAATTTAGCATTTCTTCACCATTATCAAACCCATTTAAGAAGAAGTCTTCCCAAATAGATTGTTCGTCATCCTCATCATCTTCATCATCATAAGGATTCTTATATTCATCTACTAGAGGCATTCCTATATATTCTTCTATTTCCTTATGAAGCTTATAGGCTTCGTTATCATAGGTATCATCTATAAATACTTTTTCTAAGTTTATTTCATCCCAATAATCTTCTTCATTTTCACTGCTAGAACGAAGAATTGATGTATAGAATTCATCTATAGGTCTAGGTGTATACTCATGTTCTGAGTACTGAATATATCTTTGTTCTTTAAATCGTTCTTTCATTAGAATTTTAAACTTTTCGTACTTATCTGGATTTTTTCTAAAGTATTCTTCAAGATCGAAAGGATCTTGTTGGCAGCTATGCCATCCTATTGAAAGCATATACATTCTTGCTTCAGAATTATCACAATAGCAAAATGCCTTTAATAAATCATCTGTGAAACCATTCTTTAGATAAAAGTCTTCTAAATAAGATAATACATACGAAGCATGTTCTGAATCCCAGTAGGGTATTATATATGAACCCATTAAATATATATACTCTGGATATTTTAAACCTAGTATATAGACAGAATCCGCACCGAATACAGCACAATCATCTGACCACATTTTCCAAGTATCGTTGTGTCTTCTTGAGTAATTTACTATTTCTTTTATAGTATCTACAACATCTTGTTTAAGATTAGGATTCTTTAAACAATGAGAAATGAATATAGCCTCAGCGCTAGTTGAATGAAAATCTATTTCACCTTTGTAGTAAGCTTCTGATTTACCCATAAGTTCTTTTATTAAGTTAATATCACCATCTGATAGTGATAGTGGATAGTCTTCTCCATCTTTAACTTGTACAAAGTCAATATCAAAGCACCCGTTATTATATACTAAGTCTTGTTGAAGTAGAGCTTGGTATTGCTTTAGAGCATCTTTAAGAGAAACTTCATTATTTAATTGAAATCTTATTCTTTGATTTTTATCGAATTGATCCATAATACCCTCCTTTAAATATCTATTTGTATGATTTGTTTTAATATGCATTCGTCTTTACAGTACAGTTTGAATTGCCATAGACCACTTTGAAGTTCTTTTTGATCTTCTATTATATATACAAACTGATTTGTTTTTTTACAGTAGGATATATCATTCCAAGTTTCATCTATAATTTTTTTATTTGATTTTACTAAAGAAACATTACATTTTACATTTATATCATTTTTAAACCAAAGTGGATTTAAATTGTATGAAATACCAAAGTATGTACCAATTTTTGCTTTCAAATATTTCTTCTGAGATTTTAAAGATATATTTATATTTTCATTAAAATCTTTGTTTTTTTCATATATCCCATAGTTTAAAACTTCTGTTTTAGATATTTTTTGTTTTGATTTAATTTTATCTTTCCACATAGGGTCTACATAATCTGAAATATATCCATTTAAAGAGTTGAAATAATTATTTGCAACTTCTATAACAGAACTTACTATTTCTTCTTTAGTTAAAAACTTAAAAAAGTTAATTTTAAATAATTCTTCGAACTCTCCTATGGTTTGCCTTAATACATTTTTATTAAATCTCTTAGGATCTTCTTTAAGAAATAAATTCATAATGAGGTTATTTAAAAATTCAAATTCTTCTTGTTTAGAAGTGAAAGATTCGTTATATGGATTTTTAAAAAATACTTGTCTATGTAATAGTTCTGATTCATCTTCACTTAAAAGAAGAAATTCAAAATAACCTGGTTTAAAATCGAAAAATTCATGTGGATCTAAAATCATATTGTATGTTCCTATATTTAGATATCTACGCTCTGATATATCGGTTTGAACTGCACTATTTATAGTCTCCTTTATAAATGGAGGATGATATAAAAGACCTTTTATTTTTCCAGAATCTACAGAAAATCTTATTCCGAAGGGTTCATCCATTGATTTAAATGGTTTAGATGTAGCTCTTAATGAGGAATCTGTGAAGTTAAGAATGTTAATATCTTTTATTTTAGATTCAACTTTATCTTCTATTAAAAACTTTTCTTTAATTAAAGGGCGCCCTTTTACTAATATTGTTACTGTATACACTCCAGGTCCATGCGGACATAATTTGAACTGATTAATTTGACCGTCTATACACTCGGTTTTAAACTTTGATATTTTCTGTAAATCTTTATTTTCAGGATGATCTATTTTAATAGTAATTTCTGTAGTTTTAGGTAAAGTAAGTATATATTTAAATTTAATTAGTTCTCTACTAGATTCTTTTTCGATTACATTTCCCTTAGTATGGACTTGATTTTCTTTTATTTTTTTTATGTTTATATCTTTTAAAACATCATTTATATCTTCGATAGAGTAATTTATCTTTGCCGCTATAAAGTATTGTTCTACTTTATCAGCGGATAAACCCTGTTTGTGCTTTCTTGATATTATTTTTTTAAAAACTTTTATTTTGCCAGGTAGATTTAAAAAATATTTTAAGTCAAGTTCAGCTAATCGTTCTTTTATATTTTCATTGTCACAATATACAAAAACGTCAAGTGTATTATCTGTCCATTTATTAGATTTTATAAATCTGGTCAAAATAGAAGTTAAATTTTCTTCTGATTCTTGTGATAAACTTGGGTTAATAGCTTTACCTAGACAATATGAATAGAAGGGGGATGCACTAGATACTGCATAAATGATATCTAAGCCAATAAACATATAATTTTTATCATTTAATTGTCTTAGAAGCTTACTGAGTTCAAATGCTATATCGCTTGCTTCTTCTTCCATATCAAGTTCGATAAGCTTTAGTATAAATATTAAATCACTTCGAATATCTGAAAATATCTCTGAAATCTGAGAATATAATGATTTGTATTTTAATATATCTGATGTTAATATTCCTTGATTTGTATCTTCTATTACGATCTCTTGAGGATTATTTAAATAATAATCGCTTTTTATAATTTTAATCCATTGATTAATAGCTTTTATAACTGATTGGCGATTTGTTAAGTCAATTGTTATTTTCATGTGAGTCATCTCCTTGATTCCGTGTGATACGACAAAATTTGGAAGTAAAATAATATTATATATTAATGGTTTATGGTGTGCAATGGACCTTAAGTAACAAAAATACTATAGTTTATCTGAACGCTAAGAGTTCTAATACTTCATCCTCTTCACGTTGGAGATGAGGACTTTATAACTTCTGGGTAAGTTCACCACCAGGGCACACGCAACTAACCTTAAGATAAAGTCATAAACTTTACTTGAAGATAAGTTTCATTTTATAATTTTGTATATAGAATAATAATACTTGAGAAAAACAACATACGTTTTTATATTTTTATAAAAAAATATTCGGAAAAAATATGATATAATAAAATTGAAAAAGCTTAAAAAGATGGAAAAACTAGATTTGAAGTGAATGTCAAAATGATGAAGAAATATGTATTATTCGTATTTATATAAATGAGTATATATACAGGAGAGGCATATTAAAAAATTAAGAGTGAAAGAGACAATATAATCATTGAAAGTAGGTGGAATATGAATATATATAAATATTTTGATATCGATTTTATGAAAAAAGAAATGATATCATTTGTAGGTGGAGGGGGAAAAACGAGTAGTATATTTAAATTAGCAAAAGAATTAAAAGATAGGAATAAAAAAGTATTGGTTACAACTTCAACTGCAATATACTATCCTAATGAAGGAGAGTATGATGAATTAATTATAGATAAATCAATTGATTTAAGTGATATAAATAAAGATAAAATTAAAGAAGGAAGTATTACTGTTATAGGAAGAGAAGTTTCGAAAGAAAATAAGTTGTTAGGGCTATCTAAGGAGTCAATAGATGAAATTTATAATCTTGAAGTATTTGATTATATTTTAGTTGAAGCGGATGGTTCAAAGAGAAAAGCTATAAAAGCACCTGCTGATCATGAACCTGTTATACCTTTTAATACATATAAAGTAGTAGGGGTAATTGGGTTAGATTGTATTAAAAAGAAAATAAATATGGAAAATGTTCATAGACCAGAATTATTTTGTAATATAACCAATAGTAAAATGGAAGAAATAATAGACGAAGATAAAATATTTAAATTAATTATAAATAAAAAAGGTTTATTTAAAGCTACTCCTGAAAACTGTAAAAAATATATCTTGCTTAATAAGGTAGAAGTTGAAGAAAGAAAAAAAATAGCTTTGCAAATTAGAGATTTAGTAATTAAAAGTAAATTTGAGGTAATGGGTATTATTGCATGTAGCATTATTAATAAAAATATTGTTTTTAAGTGGAGTGATAAAATTTGATTACTGGTATTATTATGGCGGCTGGATTTTCTACAAGAATGAATAAAGATAAATTAACGCTTGATTTTGGTGGTATTTCTATTATTGAAATGGTGATTAAAGCTATAAAAGAATCTAATATAGATGAAATAATATTAGTATATAGAGAAGAAAAAATAAAAGAAATAGGAATAAAAAATAAAATAAAAACAGTTTATAATGATAGAGCTAAACTTGGACAAAGTGAGTCTATAAAATTTGGGATTAATGCTTCGTCTATACAAACAGATGGATTTATGTTCTTTGTTGGAGATCAGCCTTTTTTAGATCCTTCTATTATAAATGAATTGATAGATGTGTTTGAAGAACAAAATACGGATATAGTAGCACCTATGTATAAAGGTAAAAGAGGAAATCCTATAATTTTTTCTTCAAAATTAAAAGATGAACTTCTTAAAATTGAAGGAGATGATGGTGGCAAAAGTATTGTTGCAAAGATATATGATGAGGTGAAGTTTATTCATTTTGATAATGATACAGCTAGACTAGACATAGATACATGGGATGAATATATGAAATGGAGACGAAATTAGATGTTTGACAATATTGTTGTAATAAGAGGCGGGGGAGATATTGCAACTGGTATTTCTCATAAGTTGCATAGAAGTGGATTTAAGGTATTAATACTTGAAATAGAAAAACCTACTATGGTTAGAAGAACTGTCTCGTTTGCTAGTGCAGTATATGAATGTGAGACTATAGTTGAAAAAGTAAAATCAGTGAAAGCATACAATATAAAGGATATACACAAAATATGGAGTAATAATCAAATACCTGTTGTTGTAGATCCTAAATGTGAAATAATAGATGAAATGAAAATAGATATTTTAGTAGATGCTACTTTGGCAAAAAGAAATTTAGGAATGAATAGAACCATGGCTCCTATTACAATCGGAGTTGGCCCAGGATTTGATGCTGGTGAAGATGTAGATATTGTAGTTGAAACAAGCAGAGGACATGATTTAGGAAAATTGATATTTAAAGGATATGCACAAGCTGATACAGGGGTTCCTGGTAAAATATTAGGGTATGGCAAAGAAAGAGTATTGAGAGCTCCGTGCCATGGCATAATAAATAACTTATCGGAAATCGGAGATATAATCAAAAAAGACCAAATAATTGCTTATGTAGATGATGAACCTGTAAAAGCTTCTATAGATGGCATTTTGAGAGGAATAATTATGAATGGTTTAAAGGTAAAAAAAGGTCTTAAAATAGGTGATATTGATCCTAGGGAAATAAAAGAATATTGTTTTACTATTTCAGATAAAGCTAGATCTGTTGCAGGAGGAGTTTTAGAAGCTATCTTATATATGAAAAATATAAGGCATCTTCAAAAAAATAATTAGTCAGTATGCTAGTCTGTTTTGTATCTTTGACTTGTTATTTTTTTTAAAATGCCTAAGCAAGGAGTGTGAATAAATTGGAATATAAAATCTTAAATCAAATATCAGATGAGATAAAGTTAAATAAAAAAGTAGCATTAGCTACTATAACTAGAGTAGAAGGTTCTACACCGAGAAAAGAAGGTTCTATGATGGGAATTAAGGAAGACGGAACTATTTTTGGGACTATAGGTGGGGGTACGTTAGAGTTAGTTGTAATGGAGAAAGCTAAAAAATGTATTATAAATGGAGAAAGTAAAAATTTTAATTTTAAACTAACGGATGATGAAGGAAGTCTTCATATGCAGTGTGGTGGTGAAGCAGATGTTTTTATTAAAGTTTTTAAGCCCTTCGATAAGTTATTTATTGTTGGAGGAGGGCATATTGCATTTGAATTATATGAATTAGGCAAGATGCTAGAATTTCATACTACCATAGTTGAAGATAGAGAGGAATTTTGTAATATAAATAGATTTCCACAGGCTGATGAGCTGAAACTCGGAGACATACAAGAAATTTTACAGGAATATCCCATAGATGATAGTACTTATGTTGTTATTGTAACTAGAGGTCATAAGCATGATGAGGTTGCATTAAAATCTGTTATAGATAGTAATGCCAAATATATAGGTATGATTGGAAGTAAAAATAAAACAAAATATATTATGGACAATCTTAAAAGTGAAAAAGTATCTCAAGAAAAATTAGATAAAATATATGCTCCTATTGGGATTGATTTAGGAGGGCAAACACCTAAAGAAATTGCTTTTAGCATTATGTCTGAGATACTTGTGGTAAAAAATAATGGAAGTCTTAATCACTTGAAAGATATCAAAAAATAGTAGATTTAGTCATTAAACATAAATATATATAAAATCTTATTGATTTTTATGTAAAATTAAGTTAGAATAAACCTTATCCGAAAGCCAGAAATAAAAATTAAATATACCACTCATATAATTAGGGAGATATGGTCCCTGAGTTTCTACAGAATAGCCGTAAATTATTCAACTATGGGTGTTTAGGCATGCATTAACAGCATACAATTAAAAGTATAATCATACGTGTTTTTGTAATACAAGTAATATACTTAAAAATTGTAGCTATTAAGAGACATGAAGGAATAGACTAAACCCCCATTTTTTTGAAAAAATGGGGGTTTTTCATATATAAGGAGGATAAGATGAAATTATTAAAAGAAGTTATAGTGGAAAAAGGTAAAGTTAGAGGGGAAGATGTTCTAAAAGTTGATAGTTTTTTAAACCATCAATTAGATATAAATCTATTGAATGAAATGGGTAAAGAATTTAAAAATCGTTTTAAAGATGAAAATATAACTAAAATCTTAACTATAGAAGCTTCAGGGATTGCTATAGCTGCAATAGCAGCTCAATATTTCAATGTTCCTGTAGTGTTTGCTAAAAAAGTAGAAAGTAAAAATGTAGATAATGATAATGCATATGAAAGTAAGGTTTATTCATTTACTAAGGATAAAACTTACTCAATCAGAGTTTGTAAAGATTATCTAAATCCTACAGATAACATATTAGTACTTGATGATTTTTTAGCTAACGCACAGGCTGCATTAGGATTAAAAGATGTAGTGGATCAATCAGGAGCTAATTTAGCCGGCATTGGAATTGTTATAGAAAAAGGATTCCAAGATGGAGGAAAGCTTTTAAGAGAGAGTGGAATAAAAGTAGAATCTTTAGCTATTGTTAAGTCTATGAGTACTGATGGAATTAAGTTTGCCTAATAGTAAGTTAATGTAGTAATGGGGAAAATACGAACTTATTTTAAGTAATTATATGTATATAATACGCAAAAATAGAAACGAATAATAAAAAAATAATAAAAATGTTCGTAAAAATAGAATTTTGTGTTATAATGATTTTAGAAAAATGTATTTCACAATAAAGCATTAGGAGGAGAAGATATGAACAAAGATAATGAGATATATGACTTAGATGGGGTTCCACCGTTACATAGAGCAATCCCATTAGGATTACAACATATACTTTCGATGTTTGCAGGAAATGTAGCACCTTTAATTATTATTGCAAACGCTATGAGTTTACCTGTTGATGAAAAAACATTCTTAATCCAATGCGCTATGTTTATAGCTGGAGTAACTACTTTAATTCAACTTTATCCTATCGGGCCAATAGGAGCAAAACTTCCTATTGTTATGGGTACAAGCTTTGGATTTTTACCAGTAGGTATAAGCATATCTGCACAATACGGACTTGCTGGAGTACTTGGGGCATCCTTCGTTGGAGGTTTTTTTGAAATTATAATGGGTGCATTTTTAAAACCATTAAGAAAATATTTTCCACCTGTTGTAACAGGAACAGTACTATTATCTATAGGATTATCTCTTTTACCAGTAGGAATAAAATATTTTGCAGGTGGGGTTGGTGCAAAAGACTTTGGATCACCATCAAATCTTCTTTTAGGAACAATTGTTTTAGTAACTGTATTGTTTTTTAATCAATATACAAAGGGAATTACAAGTATGTCGTCTATATTAATTGGTATTATAGTAGGATATATCGTGGCTATCCCGATGGGAAAAATTGATTTTTCTGCTGTATCACAAGCTAAATGGGTATCTTTCCCCGTACCATTTAAATATGGAATGACATTTCATTTAGATGCAATTGTTGGAATGCTTTTAATGTATATTTTAACAACGGTAGAAACTGTTGGCGATATTTCGGGAATTACAATGGGCGGAGCTAATCGTGAGGCTACTGATAAAGAACTTGCAGGAGGAGTTATGGCAGATGGACTAGGAAGTTGTTTAGCTGCTATCTTCAACGTGTTACCAAATACATCTTTTAGCCAAAATGTTGGATTAGTTGCGTTAACTGGTATTATGAGTAGATTTGTAGTTGCAGTAGGAGCAGTATTCTTAATTATAACTGGATTATTCCCTAAGATTGGAACTGTTGTTGCTTTAATGCCACAAAGTGTATTAGGTGGAGCTACTATTGTTATGTTTTCTATGATAGCTATTAGTGGAATTAACCTTATTACAAAAGAACCTCTTACTGGAAAAAATAGCATGATTGTTGCTGTTGCAATGGGACTAGGATTTGGACTTGGATCTGTACCAGAAGCAATTGCGTATTTACCAGAATCAGTAAAGATGATCTTTGGAGGATCAGGAATGGTTGTTACGGGAACTATTGCAATTATATTAAATATTATTTTACCAGAAAATCAGGAGAAAAAAGTAGAACATAATACTAAAAAATCTCTTTCTGGAGCATAGAAGTAATTAATTTAAAAAAAGGCATATATTGAAAATCAATATTATGCCTTTTATTTTTAAGAAAATTATATTAATTTAAGGGGAGGAATACACTTGATTTCTATACAAAATTATGTATTTCCTGAAACAGTGGAAGAAGCGTATGATACTTTAAAAAATAAAAGAAATAATACTGTATTAGGAGGCTGTTCTTTTTTAAGAATGGGATCGAAAAATATTGGAACAGCTATCGATTTATCTAGACTTAATTTAAATTATATAAAAGAAAATGATGAGATAATTGAGATTGGAGCCATGACTACGTTTCGTGAAATAGAAACTAGTCCTATTTTAACAAAATACTTTAATGGAGTTTTATCTCAATCTGTAAAAAATATAGTAGGTATTCAGCTTAGAAACAATGTAACTGTAGGTGGTACTGTTTATTCAAAATACGGATTCTCAGATTTAATTACAGCACTACTTTCACTAGATGCTCAGGTAGTACTTTATAATGCAGGAAAAATGTCTTTAGAGAAATTTTTAGAAAAAGACTTTGAAAAAGATATTTTAACAAAAATTATTATTCTAAAAAATAATAGAAAAGCAGTATTTAAATCAATGAGAAATTCAAGTAGTGATTATGCTCTATTAAATGTAGCTGTATCAAAGGAAAATAAAGACTTTAAGATAGTAGTTGGAGCAAGACCTCAAAGGGCAAAGATCGCTAAAGAAGCTTCTATATACTTAGGAAAAAGTGAATTAACAGATGAAGATATTGAACGAACTTCAAGTATTGCTGCAAAAGAATTAACTTTTGGAACTAATATGAGAGGTAGTAAAGAGTATCGAGAGGCAATCTGTAAGGTACTTGTAAAAAGAGCTTTAATGGAGGTTTTATAATGAAGATAGAAGTTATGATTAATAATAAAAAAATAGCCATGGAAATAGAATGTGATGAATTTTTAGCAGATACATTGAGAAGATACGGTTTTTTAAGTGTTAAAAAAGGTTGTGATACAGGATCTTGTGGATTATGTACAGTATGGTTAGAGGATAAGCCAGTTCTTTCATGTTCAATTCTTTCTGCAAGAGTTAACGGGAAACAAATTACAACTATTGAAGGCGTTCAAAAAGAGGCAAGAGAATTTGCAGATTTTTTAGTGAATGAAGGAGCTGAACAATGTGGATTTTGTAGTCCTGGATTTATAATGACAGTACTTGCAATGAAGAAAGAACTTAAAAATCCTACAGAAGAAGATATTGTTCACTACTTAACAGGAAATCTTTGTAGATGTACAGGTTATGTTGGACAGTTAAGAGCGATAAAAAAATATATGGGGGTAGTATAAGTATGAAGGTTGTAAATAGTGCAATTTCAAAAATTGATGGTATGGATATTGCAACGGGGAAACCTGTTTACACAGATGACTTAGATAATAATTCGTTGGTTATAAAAATCCTTAGAAGCCCTTATGCTTTTGCAAAGATCAAAAACATAGATACACAAAAAGCAGAAAAATTAAACGGAGTTGAATGTATACTTACACACAAAGATGTTCCGAATATAAGATTTACAACGGCAGGTCAATCTTATCCTGAGCCATCTCCTTATGATAGATTGATTTTAGAGGAATATGTTCGTTATGTAGGAGATGAAGTTGCGATTATAGCTGCAGTAGATGAAAAAACTGCATTAAAAGCTATGAAATTAATTAAGGTTGATTATGAAGTATATAAACCTGTTTTGGATTTTGAAAAAGCACAAGAACATAAATCTATAGTTCATCCAGAAGATGATTTGCATGTGAATTTTGATATTGGTACAAATAAAGAAAAAAATATAGCAGCTTCTTATAAAACAGAAGTTGGAGATGTAGAAGCTGAACTTAAAAATAGTGAGGTTGTGGTAGAAGAAACGTATTACACTCAAGCTCAAGCTCATGGAATGATGGAAACATATCGTGCATTTAGTTATATGGATCATAATGGCAGACTTACAATTGTAAGTGCTACACAGATTCCTTTTCATGTTAGAAGAATTGTTGCAAGAGCTTTACAAATTCCAAAGAGTAAAATCCGTGTAATAAAACCTAGAATTGGTGGAGGTTTTGGTGGAAAGCAAACAGCATCTGTTGAAATTTTTCCAGCAATAGTTACACTTAAAACAGGAAAGCCAGCTAAGATTGTTTATGATAGAAAAGAAACATTTAGCTGTACAACTAGTCGTCATGCTATGAGGATTAAAGTAAAAATAGGATCTGATAAAGAAGGAAATATTAAAGCGATAGATATGCAGGCTTTATCTGATACAGGTGCATATGGTGAACATGCATGGACGGTATTTAGTGTTGCAGGACATAAGACACTTCCCCTATACAATCAAGCAAAAGCAGTAAGATATATGGGGAATATAGTTTACACAAATAAAATGACAGCAGGAGCTTTAAGAGGATATGGAGTTACTCAAGGAACATTTGCATTAGAATCAGCAATCAATGAATTAGCAGCTAAGTTAAATATAGATCCTGCCAAACTTCGAGAAAAGAATATTATAAAAGAAGGAGAGACAAATCCTATCTTAGGAGGATCTAAAGAAGGACAGCCTGTTGTTTTAGCAAGCTGTACTCTTGATAGATGTATTGAAAAAGGAAAAAAACTTATTGGATGGAATGAAAAGTATCGTGGAAAAGATATGGGTAATGGAAAGGTTAGAGCTGTTGGGATGGCAATAACAATGCAGGGGTCAGGTATAGCAGAAATTGATACAGCTTCAGCGGAGATTAAATTAAATGATGATGGATTCTACACACTTTTATTAGGTGCTACAGATATGGGACAAGGATCAGATACAATTCTTGCTCAAATGGGGGCAGATGTTTTAGAAACTACAATGGATAAGATAATTGTACACACTGCTGATACGGATATTTCTCCATATGATACAGGTTCGTATGCTTCTAGTACAACTTATGTAACTGGAAATGCTGTTATAAAAGCCTGTGAAGATATAAAAAATAAAATACTAGAAAATGCAGCAAAGCTTTCAGATATATCAAAAGAAGATTTAATGTTCGATGGAACATTTGTCAAAAAAACTAATGAAGAAAATGTATTATCTCTTGATGAGATAGCACAACGTTTATCAACAGGAGAAGGCAAAAATCAATTGATTGGAGTGGGCTCTTTTGGTGGAGAAACAAGTCCACCTCCGTTTATTGCAGGATTTGCTGAAGTAGAAGTTGATAAAGAAAGTGGTAAAATAGATTTAATTGACTATGTTGCAGTTGTTGACTGTGGAACGGTTATAAATCCAAAACTAGCTCGAATTCAAGTAGAAGGAGGACTGGTTCAAGGAATAGGAATGGCAATGTATGAAGATGTAAGATATAGTGATGCTGGAAAAATGCAAACAAATACATTTATGCAGTATAAAATTCCTTGTAGAAAAGATATAGCTAATATAACTGTTGATTTTGAATCTAGTTATGAACCAACTGGTCCTTTTGGAGCAAAGTCTATTGGTGAAGTTGTAATTAATACTCCATCACCAGCAATTGCAAATGCTGTTTATAATGCAGTAGGTGTGAATGTAAGAAGTCTGCCTATTACACCTGAAAAAATTTTAATAGGATTATTAGAAAAAAATAACTAAAATACAATTGTAAAAAAATTCAAAATATTATACAATGTAAGATATAACAGTAAAAGGAGGATTAAAAATGAAAATTATGGCTTATAGTAGTTCAGTTTCAAAAAATGGTGTATCTCTTTTTTACGGGAGAAGTGCGTCCATTTTTAGAAAACTACGAGTATAAGATCGTAATTTTTTAATCCTTATAAAAGATGCACACTCCTAATTATGGAATTTTAATAATACAATATTAGGAGTGATTTTTTATGCAAAAAAACATTAAATTAAGCTATATATATAACTTTTTCTTTAGTTTTAATATACCTTCAGCTATTTGGGTACTATACCTAAGTTTTAAAGGTCTTACATTAGTAGAAATAGGTTTTTTAGAATCTATATTTCATTTAACTAGCTTTTTATGTGAGGTTCCAACTGGAGCTATTGCAGATATATATGGACGAAAAACAAGTATTATAATAGGTAGAATCTTAAGCTTTATATCTACAGCTTTTATGATTTTTTCAGTTGGTTTTATTGGATATGCTTTTAGTTTTGTGTTTTCAGCTTTATCATTTAACCTACATTCTGGAGCCGCAGAATCTATAATATACGACAGCATGAAGATTTTGAACAAAGAAAATGAGTACAAAAAAACGTATGGATCAATATCCTTTTATATGGAAATAGCAAGAGGGTTAGCTATACTGATTGGAGGAATACTTTCTGATTTTGCCTTTATGTATGTATATATTTTGGCTTTATTTATAGATATATTTGCATTAAGTAGTGCTACATTTTATGAAGAACCTAATATAGATCATAAGAAGCATAATGAAAATGTATTTATACATCAATTAAAAGAAAGTTTCAAGATATTAAAGGAAAATAAAATAGCTTTATATTTGATCTTATTTTATGCTTTTATATGTACAATAGATACAACAGTATACTTTTATTGTCAGAAGCACTTTGAGAATATGAGTATATCTAGAACTTCGATAGCTATTATCTACGGGATAACTAATGTAGCAGGTGCCATAAGTTCTAAGTATGCTTATATTGTAGAGAAAAGATTAAACAAGAAAACTATTATAAAAATACTTTGTATTTCGAATATTTTTATACTAATAGGATTTTCAGTATTTATAGGGTATTTTACTATTATAATCTTTTTATTATCTTGTATGATAAGTGGGTTTGCGATACCTATTTTTAGTGATTATATAAATTCGCTAATTCCATCGCAATATAGGGCAACTATACTATCATTTGATTCTGTATGTTTTAGTATGTTTATGCTAGTATTATTCCCGATTGTTGGATTGATGGCTCAAAGTTTTGGAATAACTACGGCATTTGGAATTATAGGGGGAGTGCTTATACCTATAGTTGGATTTATAGTTTATAAGATGAAAGATTAATAAGTAAATTTGGGTGCTTAAGCTAAAAATGATACTCATTGAAATACCGCTATTTAATTAACATTTTAATAGAACTTAAAGATTATAACATTTTTAAATATCCTAAAACTTCATAAACTCCCTATGGTCAGACAATGAAGTTTTTTACGGATATTTAAATGTTATAATCTGAGTTCTATAGTAAAATGTTAATCTAAAAATAGCTAACATTTCAATGATCATCATTTTTAAGTATAGCTCTTAAACTCAATAAAAGATCTTTTTAAAGATTTAGAGACTTTTTTATTTAAGGGAATAAGATCATATTTAATAATAAGAGCTAAATCTAAAACTTTCTATGAAAATGTTAGCAAATATCGTTGTATTTGCGGTATTTTCATAGAGAGTTTTTGATAAGCAATACACTTTAAAATGTTGACATAGGAATTTAAATATGATATACAAGAAATAGGAGTTATCACTCGTGAACTTAGAGTGCTAACAAAACATATACATAAGAGGTTGAAAGGAGAGATTAATTTGGAAAGAAAAGAATTCAAAGCAGAATCTAAGAGATTATTGGATCTTATGATCAATTCAATTTATACTCACAGGGAGATTTTTTTAAGAGAGCTTATATCAAATTCAAGTGATGCTATAGATAAGATATATTATAAGGCATTGACTGATGATAATATAACATTTAATAAAGATGATTATTATGTAAATATAGATGTTGATAAGGATAATAGATTAATTAAAATATCAGATACTGGTATTGGAATGAATAAAGAGGAACTTGAAAATAACTTAGGGGTTATAGCTAAGAGTGGATCTTTACAGTTTAAAAAAGATAATGAAATCAAAGATGGACATGATATAATAGGTCAATTTGGAGTAGGTTTTTACTCAGCATTTTTGGTAGCAGATAATGTAACTGTTATAAGTAAGGCTTTTGAATCTGACACAGCTTATAGATGGGAGTCTAAAGGTGTAGAAGGTTATACTATTGAAGAATGTAGTAAGGATAGTGTAGGAACAGAAATTACACTTAAGATAAAAGAAAGTACAGAAGATGAAGATTTTGATAAGTACTTAGAAGAATATACAATAAGAAATATAATTAAGAAATACTCTGATTTTATAAGATACCCAATCAAGATGGATGTAACTACTAAGAAGCCTAAAGAAGGAACAGAAGGTGAATTTGAAGATGTTGTTCAAGAAGAAACTATAAACAGCATGGTTCCTATATGGAGAAAAAATAAGAATGAGCTTAAAGATGAAGATTACGAAAATTTCTATGCCGAAAAGCATTATGGATTTGATAAGCCTATAAAACATGTTCATTTAAGTGTTGACGGAATGATAAGATACAATGCTATATTATATATTCCAGAAAAAACTCCTTATGATTTTTACACTAAGGAATATCAACAGGGGTTAGAGCTTTACTCAAGTGGAGTTATGATTATGGAAAAATGTTCTGACTTACTTCCTGATTATTTTGGATTTGTAAAAGGTGTTGTAGATTCTGAGGATTTATCATTAAATATATCAAGAGAAATTTTACAACATGATAGACAGTTAAAGTCTATAGCTAAGAATATAAAGAATAAGATAAAGAATGAGTTAAAGAACTTATTAAAGAACGAAAGAGAAAATTACGAGAAGTTCTATGAGTCATTTGGAAGACATTTGAAGTATGGAGTATATAGTGATTTTGGAGCTAATAAAGAAGTACTTCAAGATTTACTTATGTTCTATTCGTCAAAAGAGAAGAAGCTTGTTACTTTAGATGAATATGTATCTAGAATGCCTGAGGATCAAAAGTATATATACTATGCTGCTGGAGAGTCTATTGATAGAATTGATAAACTACCACAAACTGATCTTATAAAGGATAAGGGGTATGAGATACTTTACTTTACAGATGATGTAGATGAATTTGCGATAAGAGTTCTTATGAACTATAAAGAAAAAGAGTTTAAGTCTGTGTCTAGTAACGATTTAGGAATAGAAGCAGATGATAGCGAAAATCCAGTTGATGAGAATGAAAATAAAGATTTATTTACATTTATGAAAGAATCTTTATCTGATAAGGTTAAGGCTGTTAAAGCATCTAAGAGACTTAAAAAACATCCTGTATGCTTGTCAAATGAAGGAGACGTTAGTATAGAGATGGAAAAGATTCTAAATGCTATGCCTGAGAGCCAAGGAGTAAAAGCTGATAAAGTTCTAGAGATAAATGTAAATCATGATATATTCAATTCTTTAAAAGATGCTTATGAAAATGACAAAGATAAGTTTAAATTATACACAGGCTTACTTTACAATCAAGCTCTTCTTATAGAAGGACTTCCTATAGAAGATCCTGTAGAGTTTACTAATAATATGTGTAAAATAATGAAATAGATAAATGACGCCTTTAATAGGCGTCATTTTTGTTCTAGTTGTAATTATTTTAACCGAAGGAATACGGTGACATTTACTTGAAATATGAGCTATTACTATATCAAAAAAATATATAGGATATCAGTATTATATATATTCAAGTAATATTATGGTAAAATAGACTGAGTTAAATAAGGAAAAATTATGAAATATTATAATTGATTAAAAAATGGAGGAATTTAATGGTACTATCATTTTTTCATAATATGCTTATATATATTGGTTTCATATATATATGTATTAAGTTAAATGAATATATTTTAAAAAAAATAAAACATAAAAAAGCTAGAATTGCTATACGTTCAGTTTTGGCTAGTATATTATCCATTTTAAGTATGACTCATCCATTTAAACATAGTGGAATGAATTTTGATTTGAGAAATATACCGATTTTTTTTATTTCATATGTATATGGATGGAAAGCAGGTATAATATCTGTTGTTTTACCTAGTTTATTTCGCTGGTATATAGGTGGATATACAATTAAACAAGGTATAGTTTCATCTATAATGATTCCTATGATAGTAGGATCGTTTTTTTATAAAATTGAAAAAAAGGAATTTATAAATAGTGCTATATTAGATTCAAAAAAAATCATAAGAACGTATTTGATTTATAATACAATCAAATTTACATATATGATATTTAACATGCCTCTTAATTATAATTGGACTTTTATGATAAGTATAAATATTATGTTTTTTGGTATTGTTGCGTTGTATTGTATGATATTAATGATAAATGATTATAAGAAAAAATTATTGATGATGAATGAGATGAATGAGAAACAAGAAAAGATAAAAGTTTTAAATGAAAATCTTAAGAGTATAAATGATACGTTGTATAAACTTATTGACGTCATGCCAGTAGGGGTTATAGTAATAGGTGCAAAGGGAAAATGCAAGTTGATAAATGCTATAGCATCTGATTTGGTATATGATGAAATAAATAATGAAGAATGTGATTTAGAGAAAAGATATCCTTTTTTATACAGAATGAATGGATCTAAAATTGATATAAAAGAACATCCTCTTTTCCAATCTATTAAAAATGGAAAAGTAATTAAAAATGAAGAAATTCTTATACGTAAAAAAAATAAGGATGAAAAAATTATTTTAATGTCTAGTACTCCCGTGTATGATTGTAAAGGAAGTATAATAAAGGGTATAGGCGTATTTAATGATATTACAAAAATTAAAGAAGATGAAAAATTGAAAAATCAATACATCAAGGAACTTTCTGATGAAAGAAAAAAGCTGAAAAAAAAGAATTCACAACTGATACACTTGTCGAAGAAGTATATGTCAACTCTGGATATGATATCTCAAAAAAATGAAGATCTAAAAGTAGCAAATGAAGCAAAAAATAATTTTATAGCAAATATTAGCCATGAATTAAAAACACCTTTAAATATAACAATGACTTATTTAGAATATCTTTTAGAAGAACAAGAGGGAAATTTAAATATACAGCAAAAAGAAATCATGGAGATTGCTTATAAAAATGCAGAACGATTAGAATATTTAATAAACGATTTGTTAGATTTTTCTATTTTGGAAACTGAAAAATGGAAATTTAAATTTAAAAAAATTGATTTAAATGAGTTAATTAATACTTTAATAAAAGAAAGAAAGCTTTTTATGAAGAATAACAAGACAGACATTATATTTAATAATAATCAAAAAAACATTGTAGTAATAACAGATCCTCTTAGATTGAGACAAGTAATAGATAATATATTAGATAATGCTATTAAATTTTCTAATGAAGGGAACATTAAAGTATTTATTGAAAAAGAAGAAGATATACATATTTTCATAAAGGATTGCGGAATTGGAATTGATCAAGATAAGATAGAAGAAATTTTTGAACCTTTTTATCAAATTGACAATTCTTATAAGAAGAAATATAAAGGAGTAGGATTAGGTCTCAGTATAGCTAAAAAAATTATAGAAGAGTTTAGTGGTAGTATATCTGTGAATAATAATGTGGATAAAGGTTGTACTTTTAAGATAACAATTCCATATGACTGTTTGGGTGAGGAGGAAAATGATGAAAAAAATAGTTATTGTGGATGATCATAAAGAAATATCTGATTTACTAGAGCGTGTTTTGAATAAAGATAATTATAATGCAAAGGCTTTTTATGATGCAAAATCAGCAATTAAATTTATAGAGCAGGATTGTCCAGATTTAGTGTTATTAGATATTCAAATGCCAGATATGTGTGGGTTAGAAGCATTAAATATAATAAAAAAATTAAACCCAAAAATAAAAATCATTATGATTACGGCTTATGCAGAAAGACAAAATTATAATAATTTATTTGAAAATGGAGCGATTGAGTTTATATCTAAGCCATTTAAATTAAAAGACATAAGAATGATTATTTCAAAAGTTTTATCAAGTAGTGATACAGAGTATAGGAGCAAATTAAAAAATAAAGGTATTATTATTGGGCAAAGTGAAGCAATAAAAAAATGTAGGAATGAAGCATTAAAATTTTCTAATAATGATGCACCTATAATAATTTATGGAGAAAGTGGTACAGGAAAAGAATTGTTAGCAGATTTTATTCATTACAATTCCGTTAGAAAACATAGTAGGATTGTTAAAATTAACTGTGCTGCGATTCCATTAGAATTATTAGAGAGTGAATTATTTGGATATGAAAGAGGGGCATTTACAAGTGCTATATCATCTAAAAAAGGCAAATTAGAGGAAGTGCATCAAGGAACTTTATTTTTGGATGAAATATGTGATATGGATATGAAACTTCAAACAAAATTACTAAGAGTTTTGGAATACAAAACATTTGAAAGATTAGGAGGTAATAAGGAAATTAATTCTGATTTTAGAATTATAGTTGCGACAAATAAAGATATCTTGGAAGAGGTTAAAAAAGGAAATTTTCGCCAAGATTTATATTATAGACTGAATACCTTTAATATAATTGTACCTCCTCTTAGAGAAAGAAAAGAAGATATACAATGTCTAGTTCATTACTTTATTGATTTGTTTAGAAAAGAGTATGTTACGACTGTGAAGAAAATATCTGATGATGTATGTAAGATTCTAAAAACACATACTTGGCCAGGGAATGTAAGAGAATTAAACAATGTTATACAGAGAATGATCTCGGTTGCGCATACAGAAGAAATTGAAATAGAGGATATGCCTGACTACTTATTTGAAGAAAATGAATTAGACAATAGCGAATATTGGAAATGTAAAATGTTAAGTATGGAAGAATTAGAAAAGAAACATATTATTAATGTTTTGAAAAAAGTAAAGGAAAACAAAAAAGAAGCTATTAATATTTTAGGTATTAGTGAAAAAACATTATATAATAAAATGAAAAAATATAATATATAGTTGTAAAATTTGCAAAAAAAACTCGTAATTTGTAAATTTTGCAAAAAAACAAACCTCCATGTATTTTTATTACATGGAGGTTTGTTTTGTATATATTGGAATTTGAACAAAGGTACATATTTATTTGAATTTGAATATATGGCATAAAATTTGCTTGGATAAAAGAGGTAGATAAATATAAGAAAATATTGTAGAAAAAATAAGGAGGAATTTATAGGTGATAAATAATTTAAGAATTAGATTCAAAATTTTAGTGTTTTCAATTACGATGATACTGTTATTGTGTATAATGGGGGCTACAGGATATGCCTACCTTTTAAAGGCAAATAAAGAAATAACAGAATTGTATGAGGATAGATTATTGGCAATACAATATTTAAATGACAATAGAAATCAAGCAAGAGCTATTGAGGCAGATATATATTATATAATGCTAGACACAGAGGATAAAGGACATCAGAAAAGGAAAATAGAGGATATAGATATAAGAATAAAGAAATTTTCTGATAACTGGGAATTATACAAAAAAACTAATCTAGATAAATATGAAAAGGATACGATTAGTGTTTTAGAAAGTAATCTTAAAAAATATAGAGAAGGTAGATCTGTTGCTATAAATTTGGCTTTAGAGGGAAATCAAATAGAAGCATTACAAGCATTTAACTCTATTGAAAATGTTGCAGCAGAGTTTCAAAAGAATTTACGTGATTTAGCAAAATACAATATTGAAACATCAAAAAAAGTTAACGAACAAAATAATAAAGATTATTCTAGTTCATTAAAATCATTTGGCACTCAATTATTATTTTCTATAATTATAGCAATTATTTTAACTTTAATTATTTCAAAATCTATATCACACCCAATATTGTTAGCTATAAAGCATTTACAAGTTGTTGCTGATGGTGATTTTTCATTAGAGGTTCCAACTCAATTTAAAAAAAGAAAAGATGAAATTGGAGATATTGCAAGAAGTATAGATGTAATGCAAGCCTCTTTAAAGACTTTGATTATTAATGTTAAAAAAGAAGGTGATGACATTATAACAATAGTAGATGATATTTCGCAAAATATGGATAATTTAGATAGTAATATAGAAGGTGTATCTACTACAACAGAACAATTATCAGCAGGAATGCAGGAAACAGCAGCATCTTCAGAGGAGATGAATGCAACATCTGTTGAAATTGAAAACGCAGTCCAAGCTATCGCAGAAAGAGCTCAAGATGGTGCTATAGAAGCTGGGAAAATTAGTAAAAGAGCAGAAGATATTAAACAAGATTTTACATTAGCAAATGAAAAATCTTTAAACATATTTGTAGAAACAAAAGATATTCTAGAAAAAGCAATAGAGGATTCAAGCATAGTAAATCAAATAAATGTTTTATCAGAAGCAATTATGCAAATAACAGAAAAAACTAATTTATTAGCTTTAAATGCAGCAATTGAAGCAGCAAGAGCAGGAGAGGCAGGTAAAGGATTTTCAGTAGTAGCAGATGAAATAAGAAAGTTAGCAGAACAGTCTAAGGAAACTGTAGTAGAAATAAAAGTTATAACAGAAAAAGTTATGAAATCAGTAAATAATCTATCAAATAGTTCCAAGGATATATTAAATTTTATATCAAAGGATGTAGATAATGATTATAAGACGATGCTTAATGTGGCACAACAATATAGTGAAGATGCAGAATTTGTAGATGGTCTTGTAACGGAGTTTAGTGTAACTTCAGAAGAACTATTAGCATCTATTCATGATGTATTAAAGACTATAGAACAGGTGGCACAAGCTTCAAGCGAAGGAGCAGAAGGAGCAGCTGATATTGCTGAAAAAATAAATGATGTAACAAAACAATCGTATAATATAATTGATAAAACACATGAAGCTAGAGAAAATGCAGATAAATTGAAAGAAGAAGTATCGAAGTTCAAATTATAAGAATGTATAAGGTAAATAGTGTCATTTTAACAAACTCAATTGACACTATTTATTTTTTTATATACAATGATATCATAATTCGATATCGTAAAACGATATTAAAAACAAAGAGTGTAAGGAGATAGATATGAAAGATAAAATATTAAGGAAATTATTTTTAGGTTTTATGCAGATACACATATTGCATCATGCTAAAGTAAAGCCTATATACGGAACATGGATGATGGAAGAATTACAAGAGCATGGATATAAGCTTAGTCCAGGGACTTTATATCCTATGTTAAACAGAATGGAAAAAGAGGGTTTATTATCTAAAACAGAAGAAAATGTTGATGGAAGAATAATAAAGTTTTACACAACAACAAAACTTGGAGAAGAAGTTTTAGATGAAGCAAAAGAAAAAGCAGGTGAGTTATTTGGGGAAATAAAAGAAAGTGGTGATCACATTGATTAAATTTGAAAATATCAATTTAAGATTTGATGATAAGGTTATATTTGAAAATTTCAATATGAATATTAAAGGTGGTGAAAAAGTACTTTTAAAATCACCTTCGGGTAAAGGGAAATCTACACTACTTAAACTACTTTTGGGATTCCAAAAGATTGATTCAGGTGAAATAATATTTGATTGTAAGAAATTAGAGAAAAATAATTTAATGTATTTTAGAACAAACATAGCTTATTTAAGTCAAGATGTTGAATTAAGAAATCAAAATATCTGGGATTTAATTGTTGAGATTTTTTCTTATAAATACAACAAACACATAAAAGTTACTAAAGATAAGTTTTTGGATGTTGCCAACTATTTTGATCTTTCAAAAGATATAATAAAAAAGGAAATAAGAGATCTTTCAGGTGGAGAAAGACAACGATTAGGTCTTATTATATGCATACTATTAGATAGAAAAGTATGGCTTTTAGATGAAGTCACTTCTGGTCTTGATAAGGATATGAAGCAAAGAGTGGTAGACTATGTTTTAAAACAGGATAAGACAGTTTTAATAGTTTCTCATGATAATATTTGGAGTGAAAATGATATTGTCAGAATAGAGGAGTGGTAAATATGAACGTACATGAAGTTTCCTATTTTTCTATATTGAGCTTAGTTTTTTTTATAATTCCAATCATTATAATAAACTATAAATTAGGTATTAATATAAACAAGAAAATGCTTTTTTCTATAATAAGAATGGTAATACAGCTTACTTTAGTTGGGTTATTTTTGCAATACCTTTTTGATTTTAATAATCCTTATCTAAATTTTTGTTATTTAGTTTTTATGATATTTGTTGCTAGTTTTTCAACGATTAAATCTTGTGATTTGAATATAAAAAGAATGATAATTCCATTGTTTTTATCATTTATAATTCCAAATGTAATTGTGTTGATGTTTTTTAATGCTTTTGTTGTAAGAACAAATAATGTGTTTAATGCTCAATATATGATCACTATAGCAGGAATGCTATTAGGTAATAATTTAAGTGGTAATATTATATGTATAAATAATTTTCATAATAGTATAAGAGAAAATAAAGAAGAGTACTATTATTTTTTGAGTATTAGTGGAAATAAGATAGAGGCTTTGAAACCGTATTTTAAAAATGCTATTTTATCTTCTGTAAATCCTACAATAGCATCTATAGAAACAATAGGCTTGGTGTCTTTGCCTGGAATGATGACAGGGCAGATTCTAGGAGGGGCAATACCATTAACAGCAATAAAATATCAGATAGCAATAATGATAGCTATTTTAATAGTAAGATATTTTGGATCAATTTTAGCACTAATACTTACAGGTTCAAAAATGTTTGATGAGTATGACATATTGACAATTAGATGATGAAATATGCTCTCCTATAAGTGAATAAAAGTATAGGAATTTAATTATAAAAAAAATATATAATAGCTTTAAGTACTATAGAAAATTTCTATTTTTGCAGTTTCTTTAATTATGTTAGAATTTATCATGGGAATAAAGTGGAATTTAATTTAGCTGGAGTTTTTACTCCAGCTAAATTGCCCTATGGGGAAACTAATCCAGAAGCTGTAGAGTTTTTATCTTCAGCCTTAAGATGATGGAGTATTACAATTCTTAGCTTTCGGATAAATAGGAAATACAATTAGTCTTTTATACTTTATTCACTGATATAGGAGGGCTGAATATGAAAAAAAATAAAATATTATTTGTATTATTTGCATCTATTATGACATTTATGGTTTTACTAACTGGATGTAGTAGTACATCTGAGGACCAAGGTGAAGGTGATAAGAAACAAATAAAAGATAAGTTAGTTTATGCCATTTGGAGTTCACCAACAGGGGTTTTTAATCCATTATTAAATGATACTACATATGATGATTATGTTATAGATTTGACTTATTCTTCATTACTTAAATTTAATAAAAATGGAGAGTTAGTTTGTGATTTGGCTGAAAAATATGAAGTATCAGATGATAATTTATCATTTACGTTTCATATAAAAAAAGATGCAAAATGGCATGATGGTAAGCCTGTAACAGCTCAAGATATTGCTTTTACATTTGAGGCAATGGCAGATAAAGATTATGCAGGAGCAGGATATGGTAATGTTGAGCGTTTAAAGGGTGCAAAAGATTATCATGAGGGAAAAGCAAAATCGATAGAGGGAATCAAAGTATTAGATGAAAATACAATAAAATTTGAATTTGAGAAGGTTTATTCTCCTGGACTTTTAAATATAGGATTTGAAGGAATAATTCCTAAGCATGTTTGGGGAGAAGTTCCTATAGCAAAATGGAAAGAAAGTAATGAATTATTAAATAATCCTGTTGGTAGTGGACCTTATAAAATGTTAAAGTTTGAGCCAGGACAATACGTTGAATTAGAAAGATTCGATGAGTACTATGGACAAACAGCAAAAACTAAAACATTTATATTTAAAGTAACTAATCAAGATACAGCACAAGCTGAATTAATTAATAAAACTATAGATATAGCAGATGTTACATCGTTAAAAGCTAAGGATATAGAATTACTAGAAAATGAAGGATTTAAAATAAAGTCATATCCAAATAAACTTATTCAATATATGGGATTCAACTTAAGAGATGAAAGATTTCAAGATAAACAAGTAAGACAAGCATTTATGTATGCTATAGATCGTAAACTTATGGTTGAAAAATTAATAGAAGGTAATGGAGTAGTTGTTAATACACCAATGCTTCCTTCTTCTTGGGCTTATCCAAAATCTGATATATTAAATCATTATGATTACAATATCCAAAAAGCAAAAGAGTTATTAAAAGAAGCTGGATGGGAAGATAAGGATGGTAATGGAATAGTTGAAAATAATAAAAATGAAGAGTTTGTAGTGGAATTAAAATATCCTACAGGAAATAAAACAAGAGAACAGATAGCTCCTATTGTTCAAGCTAGTTTAAAAGAAATTGGAATTAAAGTAGAATTATCAAGTTTGGAGTTCTCTACTCTTATGGACCAAGTTGTTGGAAATCATGAATTTGAATTATATTTAATGGGTAATAATTTAGATTTAGATCCAGATCCAAAACCATACTGGCATTCAAGTGCAGCATCAGATGAAAAAGGAGTATATGCTTGGAATATATCTGGTTTAAAGAATCAAGAATCTGATAGTTTTATGGAACAAGGATTATCTACGTTAGATATGAATGAGCGTAAACAAGTATATGAAAAATTTGCTAAGTTGATGAATGAGGAATTACCTTGGGTATATCTTTTCTGCCAAAATACAAGAATTGCATATAATCCTAACTTAGAGAATTTTAATCCAACAACGCATTTAGACTTATTTGATGCTGAAAATTGGACTATATATGAATAATAATTAAATCTAAAGAAAGGTGATATTTATATCACCTTTCTTTTATGTAAATATAAAATTTAAGAGGTGCATCAAATGCTAAAATATCTTGTTAAAAGAATTCTAACATTAATAGTAGTATTAATAGGTATTTCTATTATAGTTTTTACATTAGTTCATATGCAGCCTGGAAATCCATACTCAACAATGATAGATCCAAATATTTCTCAAGAAGTTTATGAAAATATGTTAAAAGAAATTGGATACTATGATTCTTTGCCTATTCAATATATAAAATGGATTAAAAGGATATTGCATGGAGATTTAGGTTATTCAATACATTACAAAGCTCCAGTTATAGATGTTATAAATTCGAGAATATGGAATACTTTTATTTTGGCTTCAGTTTCTATGATATTAAGTATCTGCATTGCAATACCCGCGGGAATAATATCAGCAACTAAGAAGTATTCAATATTTGACTATATTGTCACTATTATATCTTTTATAGGAATATCTATTCCTTCGTTTTTCTTTGGATTACTTATGATAAAATGGTTTTCCTTTGACTTGAAAATATTTCCTGTATCCGGAATGACAACTGTAGGAAAGTATTATACAGGTATAAAGGGGATAGTAGATGTGGTTAAGCACATGGTTTTACCTGTAATTGTACTATCATTTTTAAACCTAGCTATGATCATGAGATATACAAGATCATCAATTCTTGAAGTAATAAATCAAGATTATATTAGAACTGCAAGAGCAAAAGGATTAAGTGAAGGTGTGGTTATATGTGTGCATGGATTTAGAAATGCACTAATATCTATAATAACAATACTTTGTATTCAAATACCGTCTTTATTTTCAGGAGCACTGCTTACAGAAACCATATTTGTATGGCCTGGTATAGGAAGATTAAATTACGAAGCTGTATTAAATAGAGATTATCCACTTATTATGGGGATACTTATGATACTTTCTATAATAATACTTTTTTCAAATTTATTAGCAGATATATTATATGCAGTAGCAGATCCTAGAATACGTTATGATTAATTGAGGTGAAATATATGCAGGCAAGTGATAGTAAGGAAATTCTAACACCACGAAAAATAGCCATTATGAAGATTAAAAAAAATAAATTAGCTATATTTGGTTTGTTATTTTTAATCTTAGTAACTTTTTTTTCAGTATGTGCACCAATGTTTACAGATTATAAGGTTGATGATATTGATTTATACAGTATTGAGTGTGAGCCGAGTGAAGATCATATACTTGGAACCGATGAAATAGGTAGAGATGTTTTTACAAGACTTGTATATGGAGGAAGGGTATCGTTAACAGTTGGAGTTGCTGCTACAGTTATTCAGCTTGTTATAGGGATATTACTTGGTGTGATTTCGGGCTATTGTGGTGGAATAGTTGATAAGATTATAATGAGGATAGTGGATATAATAATGTGTTTTCCTTTTTTTGTAATAGCTATTGCCATGGCTTCAATATTAGGCCCTAGCATATGGAATATAGTTATTATAATTGGAATACTTTCATGGACAAAACTTGCAAGAATAGTAAGAGCAGAGGTAATTGCATTAAAGGAAAGAGAATTTATACAAGCTGCAAAAATTTTAGGAGCAACACCTGTGAGGATAATAATCAAGCATTTAATTCCTAATATAATATCTCCTATTATAGTATATTCAACTATTTCAATAGCGGATGGTATACTTTCAGAGGCAGCTTTAAGCTTTTTAGGAATGGGAGTTAGACCTCCTCAACCCAGCTGGGGTAATATGCTTGCAGCAGCTCAAAATATGAGAGCATTGCAATCTCAGTGGTGGCTCTGGCTTCCTCCAGGAATTCTTGTTTTGTTAACAGTACTATCTATAAATTTTATAGGAGATGGACTAAGAGATGCATTAGATCCTAAGCTTGAATTATAAATAAAATAAAAAATAAAAACATATTGATTCTAAAACATTAATATGATATATTTTCAATATAAATAAAATACCAAAATAAGTAAATGAAGCCATGAAGGTTTTAAAGAAATAAAAATTTCTTTTACCTCATGGCTTATTTTTTTGCAAAAGGGGGATTTTTATGAAAACTAAAAAAATTGTATTAGGAGGTTTTCTTGTAGGACTAGGGGTTTTAATTCCTATGATATTTCATATGGTAAATATGGGAGGACCAGTATTTTTACCTATGCATATACCTGTTTTATTAGCAGGTTTTTTATTAGGAGGGGAATATGGATTTTTAGTTGGACTAATAACACCTATTATTAGTAGTATTATTACAGGTATGCCGCCGATGATTCCAGTACTTCCAATAATGGTAGTAGAACTTAGCTTATATGGATTAATATCAGGTATATTATTTAATAGAGTTAAATTAAATACTCTAATGAGCTTGATATTATCAATGATTTGTGGACGAGCAGGAGGATTTTTAACAGTATATATAATGGCTAATGCATTGGGATTTAAAAAGCTTAACCCTATGATTTGGATTAAAACAGGGTTAGTAACAGGTCTTCCTGGAATTGTAATTCAGCTTATATTTATACCGACTTTACTGCATATATTAAGTAAATCTTTAAAAAAAGATTCGGTATATTCATTGAAGTAAGTACTATTTGAAAGGAGAATTTATGAAATCACAAGTAGATTTTTTTAATACCATGGCTAGCAAGTGGGATGAAATCATATATGTTGACAATGATAAAATAAATTATGCTTTAGATAAAACAAATATAAAAAAAGGAAGTAAAATATTAGATGTTGGGACAGGAACAGGAGTTATGATTCCTTTTTTAATAGAAAGAATAGAAGAAGAAGGGAAAATAATGGCTGTAGATGTTGCTCAAAAAATGCTTCTTATAGCTGAAGATAAATTTAAAGACAACAATAGAGTTAGCTTTTTCAATTTAAATGTAGAAATAGATACTATAGAAGAAAAATTTGATTTGATAGTTTGCTACAGTGTATTTCCTCATTTTGAAAATAAGACAAGAACTATAAAAAAACTTGTAAATAAGAATTTACGAGAAAATGGAAGCCTTTTAATATTTCATTCTCAAAGTAAAGAGGATATTAATAAAATACATAAACAAGCAGATGATATTGTTTCAGAAGATAAATTAATAGATTTAAAAACTCAAAAAATAATATTTGAAAATGAAGGATTAAATATAATTGATGGGATTGATAATAAAGATATGTATTTGATTTTAATAAATAAAATCAATTCTCGAATTTAATATTTTGTAAATGTATGTAATTTTATATTATAGAACATAGATAAAGTGAAACTTAATTCAGATGGAGTTTTTACTCCAACTGAATTCTGTGTAAGTTCTTATCTTTAGTATAAAAATTCTATTATTTTAATCTTTCATCATCTTCATCTACATATTCTAGGATATCACCAGGCTGACAATTTAATATTTTACATAATAATTCCAGTGTAGAAAAACGAACTGCTTTTGCTTTGTTATTTTTTAGAATAGAAAGATTAGCCATAGTTATTCCCATTTTTTCTGAAAGTTGGGTAGAATTAATTTTTCTTTTGGCCATCATTACATCTATATTTACTATAATTGGCATATCAACATTCCTTTCTAAATTGTTTTATCATTTTCTTCTTTGATTTGTATAGCTATCTCAAATAATTGTGATAATACTAGACATAAAAATCCTATTGTTACACAAATAAAACTAACTACAATAATTGGACCTCCAAAAACAATATACTTGAAGAATTCAACTGAGTGTTCTAAATATTTTACACATCCAATAAAAATAATGATTTCACTAAAAGAGCATATAGAAATAACTTTTAGCGATTTAACGCTTTCAATAGAAAAAGGATTATTTTTTATAACCAAACTAGAAAGTTTTTTTAATTTAAATAAAGACATAACATATGGAATTGCACATAAATAAATACAAATAGTAACAGCTATTACTAAGCCGTGATCTAACAATGAAAATTGACTTTTAAAAAATGCTGTAGTAATAAATGGAGTTCCTAAAAGAAGGATACAAGTAATATATATTCCTAAAGTTACAACTATATTTAAAATTTTAGAACTAGAATTGTTTTTCATTTTATCAACCTCGATTCTTTTTATTTGTATTACTATAGTAAATAAAAATTTATCGTTTGTCAATAAAAAATAAAAGTCAATCGATATGTAATTGTCATCCGAATTGAAATATTATTCAGACAATAGGATAAAAAAACCTAGATCTCACTTGTACGAAATCTAGGCAGATAATCTAAAATCAAAATATGTTTATTTGAAAACTATTTTACCGTTATTCATAAATTTCAACTGGAGTTTTTAATTTAGCATATTTCCAAAGTTTTTTAATATCTTTATCAGATAATGCTATGCAACCCCAAGTCCAGTCTGAAGAACTTCCACCTCCATGTATTCCAACTTCTCCTCCGAGGGGAGTTTTCCAAGGGGGTTGTATTTCTTTCTTATTTGCTTTTTCTATTTTTTCAAATATGGTTTGATCTATTAACCCATCTTCTAATCCCTTTTTAGCATCTTCTATGTTAGGATAGCTTATTCCTAAAAAAAGAGTGAATTTACTTTTATCATTTCTAGTACAAATATAATATTTTCCAACAGGTGTTTTTTTATCTCCTTCTTTATGTTTATCTCCTATAGGAGAAGAACCAAGGCCTATATTAAATTTATCAATTAATTGACCATCAACGTACAATTCTAATAATCTTTCTTTTTTAAATATCTTTATTAAAGTGTTTTGTGGTTCATTTTCCATTGTTTCAATAGTATCTTCAGAATTCATTGATAGATAGGTTAAGAAAATATAAAAGATAAAAACAAATACTAAAAATATTCCTGTAATTTTATTCATTTTTAAAATTTTCATAAATATTTTATTTCCTCCTCTTATTAACAATTATACAAAATTTATGTTGTCTTCCACACAGCCAATGTTTTGAATAGGTATTAACAGATTCATTTGTTTAATCACTATATTAGATATGATTGTTAGGGTAAAAAATTAATACAAATGTACTTGCCACTTCAGAGGTATCATTTTTATAAGTATGGCATACATCTCCTGAAAAAACTAATGCTTCTCCGCTACATGCTTTATAAGTAATACCATTAACTTCAATTTGTAAACATCCATTTGATACAAATACATACTCTTTAACACCTTGTGTATGAGGGTTTGAATTATGAACACATCTTGGCTCAAGGTCCATTTTAAATACTTCAAATTTTGTATCTTCATTAAAAGGTAAAAAAGGAAAAGTCTTGTATTTTCCATCATCTTCTATTAGCGGATTTAAGTTATTGCAAGACACAAGATGTACAGATGGTTTTTTATCGTCCATCAACATTGAAAATGATATATTAAGACCACTGGCAATTTTCCATAAGGTAGTTACAGTAGGTGTTTTTTGTCCTTTTTCTATTTGAGATAACATACTTTTACTTACACCTGTTAATTGTGATACTTGATCTAAACTAAAACTTCTTTCTTTACGCATTCTACTTAAATTATTTCCAATCAGAATATTTAAATTTTCCATAAAACCCTCCAAAAAAACATTGTACACTATAGTGTTTTGTTGTATACTATAGCGAAACAAATATATTATAGCATTATTCTATCATGAATTGATAGATGATTATAGAATTAAAGATATAAATATTAAAGAATTAATAATAATAGAATTTGAAAAGGAGGAAGAAAAATGAGTGAATTAATATTTCAAAAGCAGGGCTATCTAAAGGAATTTGATTGTAAAATTATTGAGGTAAATAAAGAAGAAAATGCAGTTATACTTGATAAAACAGCATTTTATCCAGGGGGAGGGGGACAACCTTGTGATGTAGGATTATTAAAAACAAGTACAAATGAGTATGTTATTAAGAAAGTAAAGAAAAAAGGAAAGAATATATATCATTATATAGATGCAAAACTTCCTAATATTGATGAGGACTGTATAGGAAAAATTGATTGGGATCATAGATACAAATTAATGAGAACTCATACTGCTATGCATATTCTATGTGGAATTGTATGGAGAGATTATAAAGCACAAGTAACTGGTGGAAATATGGAGCCGTTAAAAGGAAGAATGGATTTTGAATTTGAAAATTTGGATAAGGATTTGATAAAAGAAATAGAAGAAAAAGTAAATAAAGAAGTAGAAAATAAAAGAAATATAAACGTAAATATACTTAAAAGAGAAGAAGCATTTCAAATTCCTGATTTAATAAGAACTAAAATAAATCTTCTTCCAGAAGGTATTAATGAAATTAGAACTATTGAAATTGAAGGATTAGACCTTCAAGCAGATGGAGGAACTCATGTGAAAAATACTGGTGAGGTTGGAAAAATAAAAGTCGTAGATTATAAAAGTAAAGGCAAAATTAATAAAAGACTATATATTGAGTTAGAAGATTAAGTTATAAATTATAGAATAATATAAAAATAGAGGCTAAATAAATGCTTCTATTTTTATATATAAGTATATTGATTTAAAGAATATAAAACTTCTGTTGACAATAGTACTAATTAGTAGTATATTTAGAATATGAATAATGTTAAAATATCATATGGTGAAATTGATGATTTAAATTTATCTCTTATAATTTCTTTATTCAGATGCAATCAGTCGTTTAGCAAAAAAAATTTGAAAAGTATTAAAGAGGGAGGATTAACAGTTTCTCAGTTTGGTGTACTTGAGGCGCTGTATCATAAAGGTGATTTGAGGATCTGTGAAATAATTGAAAAAATGTTATCGACTGGTGGAAATATGACTGTGGTTATAGACAACCTTGAAAAAAGTGGCTTTATAAAAAGGCTCTCAGATCCTAATGATAGGAGAGCAACGTTAATAAGCATTACAGAAAAGGGTAAAGACTTAATAGATGATATATTTCCTAAACATTTGAAAGAAATGAGAGAAATGCTTAATGAACTGACAAAAGAAGAGAAAAAAATACTTATAATGCTTTTGAAAAAAATGAGTGGAGTATAATTCTTTTTTTTAACTAAATATAACTAATTAGTAATAAAATAAAATGAATTAAATATGAAAATTTATAAAAAATAAAGTGTAATAATGCTTTTTATAAGTTATTTTTATAAAAATTAAAAATAAAAATCTCTAATATATACTTTTTATATTAAAAAATGTATATGTTATCAAAAAAATAAATACTAATTAGTTGTAAAATATTAAATTTATATTAGGAGGGGTTAATATGAAAAGCAAAAAAGTGACTATAGAATTTTTTCATGATGTAATTTGTTCATGGTGTTATATATTATCTCCAAGATTAAGAAAGCTTGTTAAAGAGATTCCTGAAGTAGAAGTTATACATCATTCATTTGCTTTGTCTAAAAGTCCTGAGCATACAATTAGAATGTTTGGATCAATGGAAAATGCAAAAAAGGAAATTATGGATCATTGGAGAGCTTCAAATATAAACGATGATAATAATAGAATAAATGCTGACTTAATGGAATCTAGAAATTTTGATTATCCTCACTCATTGCCTGGACTTTTGGGTTGTAAAGCAGCAGAACTTCAAGGAGGGCAAAAAGTTCATTGGGATTACTTTGACCTTGTACAAAAAGCTCACCTTACAGAGGCAAGAAATATCGCTGATTTAGAAGTTCTATATGATATTGCATCTAAAGTAGGGCTTAATAAAGAAAAATTTATTAATGATTATAACAGTAAAATTGTAATGAAAATGGTTGAAGACGACATTAAACTATCTAAACAAAAAAGGATTAATTCAGTTCCTACACTTATTATCAATAGTGAACAAAAGATATCTGGTGCTTTAAAATATAATGATTTAAAAGAATTAATTATTAAAAATTATTAGTAATTTTAATAAAAAAATAATATATGAAGATTAATTAATAACTAGAAAGAGAGTGGTAAAATGTTTGACAAAATAAAAAAAATTTTTAAGAAAGAAAGGAATGGTAGTGAGATGAAAAAAGTATTATATATAACATCTAATCCAAAGAAAGAAGAGAAATCCTTTAGTTTAACAGCAGGTAGAGAATTTATAAATCTATATAAACAAAATAATCCTGATGATGAGATTATAGAGATTAATCTTTATGATATTGATATACCTTATATTGATGAAGATGTATTTAGTAGATGGGAAAAACTTCAAAGTGGTAAAGGATTTGATGAATTATCAGATACTGAAAAAGAAGGTGTAGGAAAAATAAATATGTTTACTGATCAGTTTATAGAAGCAGATAAGTATATATTTGTAAACCCTATGTGGAATTTATCAATACCACCAAAAATGAAAGCGTATATCGATACTGTTGTTATTGCAAGGAAAACTTTCAAATATACTGAAAATGGACCGGTTGGGCTTTTGAAAGATAAAAAAGCAGTACACATTCAAGCTTCAGGTGGAATTTACTCAGAAGGACCAGCTAAGAATTTAGAATTTGGAAATAGTTATATTAAATCTGTACTAGGGTATATAGGTATAGAATCAGTTGAATCAATATTAATTGAAGGAACTTCTATGCAGCAAATTCCATCAGATGAGATTAAAAATAAAGCAGTTCAAAAAGTTAGAGAAGTTGTAAAAAACTTTTAAAAATAATATAAGAGAGTGACTTTATAAATATATGAGAAGAATAGGATTAAAATCCTATTCTTTTTTTATGTGATTATAAAATGGCATGATTATTGCTTTGAATAAATTATATATTATAAATTAGGAAGTGATAATCATGAAAAAATTATTTGAAAAATTTTTAAAAAAGTTAGAACAAGCTAACAAAGAGAATTTTGGTAATGCAAAATTAGACTGTTGTGATTTAAATAAAAAAGGCAATAATATTCATAACAAGAAACAATAAAAGGATTCAGTTATAAATTGTTTGAATCTAATAAATATAAAATAAAAAGGAGGCTACTTAAATGAAAAAAGTTATTAATATTGAAGGAATGAGTTGTGGACATTGTGCAGGTAGAGTAAAAACAGAGCTACAGAGTATAGATGGAGTTAAAGGTGCTGAGGTGAGTGCTGAAGAAAAAAAAGCAGTGGTAGAATTGACAAATGAAGTAGATAATGAAACATTAAAAGAAGCAGTTATTGAGGCTGGTTATGAAGTGGTATCGATAGACTAAAAGTTAAAAACTAATAAATTAAAAAAGATGCAGTTAATTTAAATTTTTAAATTAACTGCATCTTTTTTTCTATAGAAAAATTATAATTTTTTTATCATTTTATACTGAAGAGTTCCTTTAGATTGATACATTAAGTCTACAAGCTTAATTATTATACAAGATATACCCATAAATAGTAATCCAACTAAAAGACTAAATACTTCTGATGAAAAGGTGATGTTAAATTGATTATAAATAAAAGAACTAGAGAAAATACCTAATATAAGCATGAATAAAGGAAGTAGGTAGACTATAAAGGCTATCTTCATAATAGATTTTGTTTCTGTTTCGATTTTGACAAAATTACCAGATTTAGCATTTATAGTATTCTCTATATTTATATATATTCCAGTAGTACTGCATCCACCTTTACAGCTAGAGCATTTTTCACCACATGCGCTTGCTCTTCTTACTTCTAGTTTTGCAAAATTATCTTTTGTTTCTATAACTCTTCCTACGTTTTCCATAAAAACACTCCTCTCTATATAAGTTTATATGCAAAAATTATGCCAAGTCAATAAAATATAAAAAGAATGTATGCCCCAAAAGTGAAACCTATAAAAATAAACATACTTAATAATAAGAAGAATTAAAATAAAAATAATCATTAGGTATTTAAAAAAATAGATAATATGCCACAATAACTGTGTCAAAACCTACAATTAATAGAAATAATCGTGAGTGCTTATTTAATAACTAAAATATGTTTACTTCTTTTGGATGATTATATTAAGACAAGTATCAAGTATAAAATAAAATTTTAAATTTGTCGTTTGGTAATTTAAACATATTATAATATTTGGCATTATTATTGCTAGGTATATAAATAAAACTAATATAAGGAGGATTAGATATGTTTGGTTGTGGATATACATTAGGAGGGCCATGGAGCTTTTTATATATGGGACTAAGATTTTTATTTATTATAGGAGTTGTGTGGTTTATTGCAGATATGATTAAAAAGAATTATAAAAAAAGTAATACTGGTATAGAAATATTAAATCAAAGATATGCAAATGGTCAAATAGACGAAGAAGAATATAACAAAAAGAGAGAAATTCTTAGCAATAAAAATTAAAAATAATAAAAAGGAGTGGAGAATTATGAAAAAAAGAGGTATCGTATTTGTATTATCAGGAATTTTAATGGTTGGAGGTATAACAGGTTTTGCATATGCTAACTCAAAACCTAACCTTGTTAAAGAAGAAAACAAAGCAAGAATTGAAGGAAAATTAGATGAAAAAGAAATGATCAAAATTATGAAGAAAAATGATTTTAAAGATGTAGCAAAAACTTTAGAAAAGAAAGATTATGAAGCAATGGATGAATTTATGAATAACATGACAGATGATGATTATCAAAAAATGATTGAAATCATGAGAAAAGGTGGGTATGAATCTATGGCAAATAGGATGGAATCTATTAGCAGAGAAGATATGATAGAAATGCATAATGCTATGGGTGGATCAGAATCATGCCATGGATACAATAATAATATGATGGGAAGTTTTTAATTTATAAACCCAGTATATTTTTAATATGCTGGGTTTAATTATGGATAATTAAGTAGTACTGATTTATATACTACAATCTTTAGTGGATTTAACACAATAGACTTAAAAATAGGGAGGCATTGCAATGGAGTATCGAAAGGAAAGTAGTTATAATAAAATAATAAATTTTTTAAAATTCACATTATTAGCTATGGGCGTAATGGTAATATCTATTTTATATTTTATGAGATAAAAAAATGTGTAGTCAAAATAAAATTAGTTTTTGCATGGTATGTAGGATATAAATCAATTAATGTAGGAAAACTTACAAACACAATATATTTGGTACAATAATTGCTTAAAATATATTATATATTCTAGACTAGGAAGGGATGACTATGAAGAAAAAAACATTTATAACTGGAATAACTGCATGTATTGCTTTGTTATTTATATCATTGTATTATAATCAAAACTATTTTTTATATAGTAGTGGAATGTGTGGTAGTGGTATGCATGGATTAAGATATATGGGATTATATTATTTGGCTGTAATAGCGATTATAGCATTAGTCTTTATAATGTATTTTAAAAAAGAAGAAAAAAAATGCTCTTTTTGTAAATCAAATATACATGAAACATGGAATGTATGCCCTTATTGTGAAAATAAATTAGATTAGTAAATATGCTCTAGTGATAAAATAAAACTATATAATAAATTACAAGGAGACATAATATGGTAAATGAGAACAACAAAAAAGATTTAATTTTTATTGGACTAAATATAGTTGTTATAACATTACTTCATTATTTTACTACAGCTGCAAAATGGGATATTCATGATTTTTATAGAAGACTATATTATATTCCAATAATAGTATCTGCTTATAAATTTAGATTAAAAGGTGGCATATTTGCTTCATTAATTGTTTTTTTATTTTATGCTCCTCATATGCTAATTTATTTTAGAGATATAAACATGGCTAGTTTAAATCAGATTTTGGAAATCGTAATGTTTGTTGTTATAGGAACTATAACAGGCTTTTTAGCAGAATCAGATTTTAAAAAGAAACTAATGTTACGAATTCAAATAAAAAAAATAACACATCTTGAAAATTATACACAAAACATATTGAATAGTATAACTAATGGACTTATTTCAGTAGATAGAGAGTTAAAAGTAAAGTCTATAAATAAGGAAGGAAAAGAACTATTTAATTTGGATGAACGTTATTTAGGTAAAAAATTAGATAAGTTATTTGTTGAGTGTAAAAAAGTTGAGAAAGATCTAATAGATATTCTTGAAGAAAATAAAAAAATGTTAAATATTGAAACTAAATGCAAAGGTAAACATGGAAACACGTTAGATGTCAAATTACTTGTATATCCTCTTAAAAATACTACAGAAAAAATAGAGGGGCTAGTACTTGTAATAGAAGATATATCAGAAATTAAAAAACTTGAAAATCAAGTAAGAAGAGCAGATAAACTTTCTGCTGTAGGAGAATTAGCATCCGGAGTGGCACATGAAATTAGAAATCCATTAGGAATTATAAAAACTATATCTCAAACAATTAATGAAGATATTAAAGATGACAATATAGAAGAGGAAGAAATAAAAGAAGGTATGGATATTATTATTCATGAGATTGATAGAGCAAATTCTGTAATTAAAGGGTTACTTGATTTTGCGAAACCAAGTGTATGCCAAATAAAAGTTCAAAGTATTGATAAATTACTAAAAGATATAGTGCTCATTACTAACAAGTATGCAAAGCAGCAAAATGTGAGAATAAACTATAGTTGTAAAGAAGATAAAAATATATTAATAGATGGAGAAAAACTAAAGCAAGCCTTTGTAAATATAATATTTAATTCTGTACATGCTATGCAGAGTGGAGGAAATCTAAATATAAGCTTATGCATACAAAAAGATTGGGTTAAGATATCTTTTGAAGATGAAGGAATTGGCATACCTAAGGACAAATTAGAAAAAATATTTGAGCCTTTTTACACTACAAAAGATATAGGAACGGGGCTTGGATTATCTATTACTCATAGAATTATAGAAGAACATAAGGGTTATATAAATGTAGAAAGTGAAGTTGGGAAAGGAACAAAACTTGATATTTATATTCCAGATAAGAATGAGAAAGGAGATGAAAAAATTGAAAAAGATATTAATTGCAGATGATGAGCAAAATATGCTTTGGGCTATAAAAAGGGCATTAAAAGGTAAAGAATATAAAATTATTACAGCATCAGATGGGTTAGAAGCACTAGAAAAGTTTAAGTCTCATGAACCTGATCTTGTACTTTTAGATTTTAAAATGCCAAAAATGGATGGTATGAATGTTTTAAAAGAAATAAAAAACGAAAATTCAAAAATACCTGTTATTATGATAACAGCCCATGGCACAATGGAATCTGCTATTGAGGCCATGAAAATTGGAGCTCTAGATTATATCTCAAAGCCATTTGATATAGATCAGTTAAAAATTCAAATAAAAAAAGCACTTGAAATCGGAGATATGAAGGAACAAATAGATTTTTTTAAAGAAGAATTAAGAAGTATTACAGGAAAACCAATAATAGGTGATAGCTCTCAGATGAAAAGAGTAATGGAAATTGTAGAACGTGTTTCAAAAACTAATGCCACTGTATTAATAACAGGAGAAAGTGGAACGGGAAAAGAATTAATAGCAAGTGCTGTGCATTATAGTAGTGATAGAAGTGATAAACCCTATATAACAGTAAACTGCGGAGCTCTTCCTGAAACTTTACTTGAAAGTGAGTTGTTTGGACATGATAAAGGATCCTTTACTGGAGCTATAAGTAAAAAGCTAGGAAGATTTGAAAGAGCAAATAAAGGAACTATTTTCTTAGATGAGATAGGAGAATTAAGTCTACAAGTTCAAGTAAAGCTCTTAAGAGTACTGCAGGAGAAACAGATAGAAAGAGTAGGTGGAACTGAGACAATTGATATAGATGTTAGAATTATTGCAGCAACAAATAAGGACTTAAAAAAAATGGTTGAAGAAGGTACTTTTAGAGAGGACTTGTATTATAGACTAAATGTTATACCCATACAACTGCCTGCGTTAAGAGAGAGAAAAGAAGATATTAAATTATTAGTTGAATATTTTTTAGAAAAATATTGTAATGAAATGGGAAGAGATACTATGACGATCAGTACAGAATCAATAAATGCTTTAACTAATTATAGCTTCAAGGGAAATATAAGAGAACTTGAAAATATAATAGAGAGATTAGTTATCTTGAGTGAAGGTAAATTAATTGATAAAAATGATTTACCTAGAGAAATATTATATGAAGGTAGTAGAGAGTTTCAATTTAACATACCTCCGAGTGGAATAAATTTAGAAGAAGTAGAAAAAAACTTTATACTACAAGCTTTGAAAATATGTGACTATAATCAAACAAAAGCAGCCAAACTTTTAGGAGTAACAAGACATACTCTTATATATAGAATGGAAAAATACAATATAAACTAAAATGAGAATCTTAATATTATGATTCTCATTTTTGTTTGCGTTAAAAAACACATCTAGTGTAGCATATCGCACATATAAAATTCACATAAATAACAATTAGGTAAAAATATTTTTTATGAATTTAGAATTACAAAGATCTAGAATTAATTGAAGGTAAAATTAAACTTGGCATAGAAATTGCTGTTAATATATTTTAGATATTAATTGCTAATAACGTAATATTGAGTATATAACAAACAGAAAGGATGTTAAAAAATGAAGGAGATATGTTATGAAAGTAATTAAATTATATGTGGATGGAATAGTTTGTAATAGTTGTGAAGGTATTATACAAGATGCTTTGTTAGATGTTGACGGAGTTAGCAAAGTTAACGTAGTACTTAAAAATTCTAATGTTGAAATAACTTATGATGAAAACAAAGTAAATGAAAACACTTTAAAGCAGATAATTGAAAACGAAGGATATGAAGTTATTGAAAAACCAAACGGTTCAAAAAAATCTACTTTTGGCTTATTAATATTAATTGTTAGCGTGTTTTATATTATAAAAAACACAATAGGATTTAATTACATTCCAGAAGTAAATGAAGAAATGGGGTACGGATTGATTTTTATAGTTGGACTTTTAACTTCTATTCACTGTATCGCAATGTGTGGAGGAATTGCACTGTCTCAAAGTGTAAATAGCAATTCAAAAAATAAACTAAGTAGCTCTATACTTTATAATACAGGAAGAGTAATTTCTTACACTTTAATTGGAGGTGTAGTTGGTGGATTAGGACAAATAATAACGCCTTCAGGTCAATTTAAGGGTGTTGTTGCTGTTTTTGCAGGAATATTTATGATTTTATTAGGTTTAAAAATGCTAAATATAGTTCATATTCCTAGCTTTTTTAAATTTAAAGTAGGAATGCCAAAATTTATAACTAATAATATTAATAAAAATAATAGTATGACGCCTTTTTTTATAGGTATTGCTAATGGATTTATGCCGTGTGGACCACTTCAAACGATGCAATTATATGCCTTAGGAACAGGAAGCTTTGTAAAAGGAGCTTTATCAATGTTTTTATTTAGTTTAGGTACAGTTCCTCTTATGCTTGGTTTTGGAGCGATAACTTCAATATTAGGTGCTAGGCTTAATAAGAGAATATTAAAAATTAGTTCGGTATTAGTTATAGTATTGGGAATAATAATGACAAATAGAGGATTAGCTTTATCAGGAGTAGCACTAGATATGCCATTATTAAAAGATTCGGCAAAGGATATGAAAGTAGCAAAAATAGAAAATGGAAAACAAGTAGTTAATTTAACAGTTAAGAGCAACCAATATGTACTGGATTCCAAAGTAGTTAAAGTAGGAGAAACAGTAAAAATAAATTTAGACGTAGAAAGTTTAAATGGATGCAATAATCCAATTGTAATTTCAAAATATGGAATACAAAAGGATTTAAGTAAAGAGAGTAGCATTGAATTTATACCTGATACAGAAGGTCCTATAACTATAAGTTGTTGGATGGGAATGATTAAAACAAAGTTGTATGCAGTTAATGATTTGAGTGATATTGATAATAATGCACTTGATTCAAAAGAAAAGTATAATGAGGGATTTAGTGCTTCAGGTTTTTGTAGCGTTCAATCAGAAAATAAAGCTGTAATTGCAGATATAAATAACAATAATCAAGTTGTTGAGATGGATGTAAATGCTAGAGGGTATAGTCCAAATATTTTAGTTGTACAAAAGGATATACCTGTTACTTGGGTTATAAATGGAGAAGAAATTACTTATTGTAACAATTCAATTATAATTCAAGGAACTGATTCAAAAATAGAGCTTAGAGAAGGAAAAAATGAAGTTAAATTTACACCAAATAAAACTGGTGAAATTGAGTTTTTATGTTGGATGGGTATGCTAAATGGAAAAATAGTTGTAGTAGATGATATAAATAATGTAGATTTAAAATCCTTAGAACAAACAGCAAATCAAAATATTCAAAGTAGTGGAGGCGGTTGTAGAAATTAGGCTTTAAGAAACACAATAGATCGATTTATCATTTATCGTAAGTATAGTCCAGTTTGTATAATACTGGACTATTTTTATAACAAATAGGAAACTATATTCTTATTTAAATTGAGGATAATATTGATGGAAGAACTACAATTGTAACTATACGAATTTTTTTATAATGATATTGACAATAATATTTGTATATGTTTTAATAAAGTTACCACCCCTCATAGGGGGGTGGGGTATGGAGGTGGTGCTTTTGAAGAAGAAGAGAGAAGCGGCTGTACACAGTTTGAAGACAGCTAGAGGCCAAATTGATGGAATTTTAAAAATGATAGAAGATGATAGGTATTGTATAGATATATCAAATCAAATAATATCAGCTCAATCATTATTAAAAAAGGCAAATTTGACTATATTAAAAAATCATTTAAATAGTTGTATAAAAAATTCCTTCAAGGACGACGAATATGAAAAAATAGAGGAAATGTCTAAAATAATAGAGAGAGTTATAGGAAAGTAGTTTGGATATAACAAAATTTAGTTAAAAGGAGTGAGATTAACTATGAGTAAAAGCTTTAATATAGAGGGACTACATTGTGCTTCTTGTGTAAATGCTTTAGAAAAAGCAATGCATAAATTAGAAGGAGTACAAGAGGCTAGTGTCAATTTGGCAACAAATAAAATGGAAATAAAATATAGTGAAGATATTATTTCTGAACAAGAAATTATAGATGCTGTAAGTAAATCTGGATTTAAAGCAATTGGAGATGAAAATATAAGAGAAATTGTTATCCCAGTACAAGGAATGACATGAGCATCTTGCGTAAGTGCTGTTGATAGGGCTATCAACAAATTAGAGGGAATAAAATCTGTAGATGTGAATATTGCTACTAATAAAGCAAAAGTGGTTTATGATGCTGATAAAGTAAGAATTTCAGAAATGAAAAATGCAATCAAAAAAGCTGGATATACCCCTTTAGATATAGAGGCAGAAGAGGTACAAGATCAAGATAAAGAAAAAAAGGAAAAAGAAATAAAAACGCTGTTTAAAAAGTTTATTTTATCTGCTATATTTACAACGCCTCTTTTTTATATTGCAATGGGGCATATGATGGGATTACCATTACCGAATATTATTGATCCTATGCACAATCCTCTAAATTTTGCATTGATTCAAATACTTTTAACTGTACCTGTGGTAATAGCAGGGTATAAGTTTTATACTGTAGGGTTTAGATCATTGTTTAAAGGAAGCCCAAATATGGATTCTTTAATTGCTGTAGGAACAAGTGCAGCAATTATTTATGGGCTATATGCTATATACCAAATTATTAATGGTAATTTGGAGTATGCAAAGGATCTGTATTTTGAAACAGCAGGAGTTATTATCACTTTAATACTTCTTGGAAAATACTTAGAATCAGTTTCAAAAGGAAAGACTTCAGAGGCAATAAAAAAACTTGTAGGTATGCAGCCTAAAACTGCAATAGTTATTCAAGATGGTGAGGAAATAACTATTGCTATTGAAGAAGTTGAAGAAGGAGATATAGTATTAGTAAAACCTGGAGAAAAAATTCCTGTTGATGGAGTTGTTATAGAAGGCCACACTTCTGTTGATGAATCTATGCTTACAGGAGAGAGTATTCCTGTTGAGAAAAAATCAGGAGATAAGGTAGTAGGAGCAAGTATAAATAAAAATGGTGTAATTAAATTTAAGGCAACTAAAGTAGGAAAAGATACAGCTCTTTCTCAAATTATTAAGTTAGTAGAAGAGGCACAAGGTAGTAAAGCACCTATTGCAAAGCTTGCTGATGTAATAGCTGGTTATTTTGTTCCTATAGTTATGGGAATTTCGTTAATATCAGGAGTTGCTTGGTATATTTCAGGAGAGTCTTTAATATTTTCTTTAACTATGTTTATATCTGTTTTAGTTGTAGCTTGCCCATGTGCACTAGGACTTGCAACTCCAACAGCTATAATGGTTGGAACAGGAAAAGGTGCAGAAAATGGAGTTTTAATTAAAAGTGGAGTAGCACTTGAATCAGCTCATAAGATAGAAACAGTCGTATTTGATAAAACGGGAACTATAACAGAAGGAAAACCAGAAGTTACAGATATAATTACTTTAGATAATTATACAAAAGAAGAACTACTTCAAATAGCAGCTTCAGCTGAAAAAGGATCAGAGCATCCACTAGGAGAAGCTATTGTAAGAGGAGCAGAAGAAAAAAATATTTCTTTATTAAATTTAGATAAGTTCTACGCTATACCTGGTCATGGTATAGAAGTTGAAATAAAGAATAAGAGAATATATTTAGGTAATGAAAAGTTAATGAAAGATAAAAATATAGATATAAGTTTAAAAGAAGAATCTGATAAGCTTGCAGGTGAAGGAAAAACACCAATGTACATGGCTATTGACGATAAGCTAGAGGGAATTATAGCCGTTGCAGATGTAGTAAAACAAAGCAGTAAAAAAGCTATAGACATGCTTCATAATATGGGAATAGAAGTTGCTATGATTACAGGTGATAATAAGAAAACTGCTAGTGCTATTGCAAAACAAGTAGGAATAGATGTAGTTTTAGCAGAAGTGCTTCCTGAAGATAAATCAAATGAGGTTAAAAAACTTCAAGGAAAAAATAAAGTTGTAGCCATGGTTGGAGATGGTATAAATGATGCTCCAGCTTTAGCTCAAGCAGATATAGGGATTGCTATTGGTTCTGGTACAGATGTTGCAATGGAGTCAGCAGATATAGTACTTATGAAGAGTGACTTAGTAGATGTTGTTACTGCTATAAAACTAAGTAAAAGTACTATAAGAAATATTAAGCAGAATCTATTCTGGGCATTTGCATATAATACTGCAGGAATACCTCTTGCAGCAGGAGTGTTTTATGCACTTGGTGGACCAAAGCTTAACCCGATGTTTGCAGCAGGGGCCATGGCTTTAAGTTCTGTATCTGTAGTAACTAATGCTTTGAGATTAAGAAAATTTAAACCATAATATGAAAAATAGTTCAGTATTAAATACTGGACTATTTTTTATTATTAAGAAAACTATGTATATTTTAAAAATAATATTGACACATTAAAGAATATAATCGTATACTATATATAGATACATTTAAATGTATCTATATATAAAGATGACAAAAGATAAATCCCATTAAAGTGACAAAAGAAGGAGGATTTCCATTATGAAAAAAAAGAATAAAAAAAATGTAGGATTAGATTTTTTCGGACGATATCTTACCATATGGGTGGCTATATGCATAATAGTAGGAGTAGCTATAGGTCAAATTTTCCCTGCTTTTCCTAGAGCATTAAGCAAATTTGAATATGCAAAAGTATCAATTCCAGTAGCTATACTTATATGGATTATGATTTACCCTATGATGCTTAAAATTGATTTTTCAAGCATTGTAAATGCCACAAAAAAGCCAAAAGGACTTACAGTGACTTGTGTTACAAATTGGCTAATAAAACCATTTACTATGTATTTAATCGCAGGATTTTTCTTAAAAATAGTTTTTAAGAATTTAATTCCATCAAATTTAGCATCTGATTATCTAGCTGGAGCAGTACTTTTAGGAGCAGCACCTTGTACAGCTATGGTATTTGTTTGGAGTCATTTAACAAAAGGAGATGCTGCTTATACAGTAGTTCAAGTTGCTATAAACGATTTGATTTTATTATTTGCATTTACACCTATAGTTGCATTTTTACTTGGAGTAAGTGATGTAGTTGTACCGTATGATACATTATTTTTATCAGTGGCTTTATTTGTAGTTATTCCTCTTGTGGGTGGATATTTATCTAGAAAATACATTATAAAAAACAAAGGAATAGAGTATTTCGAAAATATATTTCTTAAAAAGTTTGACAATATAACAATAATAGGGCTGTTACTTACTTTGATTATAATATTTTCTTTCCAAGGAGAGGTAATAATTAATAATCCAATGCATATTGCATTAATAGCTGTACCACTTATAATCCAAACTGTTTTTATATTTTTTATTGCATATCTTTGGGCAAAAGTATGGAAACTACCTCACAATATAGCAGCACCTGGAGCAATGATTGGAGCAAGTAACTTCTTTGAATTAGCAGTAGCCGTTGCAATATCTTTATTTGGATTACAATCGGGAGCAGCTCTTGCAACCGTTGTTGGAGTATTAGTTGAGGTTCCTTTAATGCTAGCACTTGTTAAAATAGCAAATAAAACCAAACACTGGTTTTAAAAATATTAGGGGGGATTAATATGAAAAAGGTTAATACTGATCCGTATAAAATAAGTGATTATAAGCAAAATAAATCTTTAGAAGAAAATAAAACAGACAACTTAGAAAAAATCTTAATAGATATCAGTAAAGAATTGAAAGAAATAAAACATTCATTAAAAAATAACTAATAAAAAGGAGTGGCTTTTATGAAAAAAATGATTATATTTGATCCAGCAATGTGTTGTTCAACAGGAGTTTGTGGACCTTCAGTAGATCCAGAATTATTGAGAGTATCAACAGTTATCAATAATTTAAAAAGCAATGGAATAATAGTTGAAAGATATAATTTATCAAGTGAACCACAGGCATTTGTAGATAATAAGATGATAAATGAATTATTAAATAGTGAAGGTGTAGATATTTTACCAGTGACAATCGTAGATGATAAGGTAGTTAAAACTAAGGAATATCTTAAAACTGAGGAATTTTATAAATTATTAGATGTAGAAAAAGATTCACCTAAAGCTTCCAAATCTAATGGATGCAATTGTCAAGATGGATGTTGCTAATTATAAAGGAGCGATATAGATGACTAACTTTAATCCTAATAGAATAGACTTGACTAAATATTTATTTTTTACAGGAAAAGGTGGAGTTGGGAAAACATCAACAGCTTGTGCTACAGCTATAACTTTAGCAGATCAAGGTAAAAAGGTTATGCTTATAAGTACAGATCCAGCTTCAAACTTACAGGATGTATTCAATACTGATTTAAATAATAAAGGTGTTCATATAAAAGAAGTTTCAAATCTAGTAGTAGCTAACTTTGATCCAGAGGAGGCTGCAAAAGAATATAAAGAAAGTGTTGTAGGACCATATAGAGGAAAGCTACCAGATGTAGTAATAAAAAATATGGAAGAACAACTTTCGGGTTCATGTACTGTTGAAATAGCAGCATTTAATGAATTTTCAAATTTTATAACAGACAAAAAAGCAAAAGAAGAATTTGATCATATTATATTTGATACTGCACCGACAGGTCATACTCTTAGAATGTTACAACTTCCATCTGCTTGGAGTAATTTTATTAGTGACAATAAGCATGGAGCATCATGCTTAGGTCAATTAGCAGGGCTTGAGAGCAAAAAAGAAGTTTACAGAAATGCAGTAGATACTTTAGCAAATAAAAACTTAACAACTCTGATATTAGTTTCTCGCCCAGAAGAATCTCCTTTGAAGGAAGCCGAAAGAGCATCAAAGGAACTTTCAGATTTAAAAATAAACAATCAAATACTTATAATAAATGGATTACTTAAAGATTGTGATGATGATTTATCTACAAATATTTTTAAGAAGCAACAAGAAGCATTACAAAATATCTCAACTTATTTAAGTAAACTAAAAACATTTGAAATTCCGCTTAGGGCATATAATGTTACTGGAATTGAAAATATAAGAGCATTTTTAAAAGAAGATAATGTAAAATATAGTAATGAAACTCTAAATACAGATGATATACCTAAGTTAAATGATATTGTTGAAAATCTATATAATTCTAATAAAAAGGTTATCTTTACAATGGGAAAAGGTGGAGTTGGCAAAACAACTATAGCTGCTACTATTGCACTTGGCCTTGCTAAAAAAGGTAAAAAAGTACATTTAGCAACTACTGACCCAGCAGCTCATTTAAAATTTGTTCTTGATGAAAGTTATGGAATTACATTAAGTCATATTGATGAGAAAAAAGAACTCGAAAAGTATAAAGAGGAAGTATTAAGCAAAGCAAAAGAAGCTGTAGGGGAAGAAGATCTTGCTTATATAGAAGAGGATTTAAGATCTCCTTGCACTCAAGAGATAGCAGTATTTAGAGCTTTTGCACAGATAGTTGAAAGATGTGAAAATGAAGTTGTCGTAATAGATACAGCACCAACTGGACATACACTTCTACTTTTAGATTCAACTCAAAGCTATCATAAAGAAATTGAGCGTTCACAGGGAGATATTCCTGAATCAGTTAAAAAACTTTTACCGAGATTAAGAAATGAGGAAGAAACAGAAGTTATAATAGTAACTTTAGCTGAAGCAACGCCAGTATATGAAGCTATGAGGTTGCAAGATGATTTAAATCGAGCAGAAATAAACAGTAAGTGGTGGATAATTAATTCAAGTTTATTCGCTACAGATACGACTAATAAAATTCTTAAGGCAAAAGCAAGTAATGAAATAGTTTGGATAAATAAAGTTAATGAAATTTCAAAAGGTAGTTTTGCAGTAATTAAATGGAATAACGAAGAGATTAAGGGTGAAAAATTATTAGATTTACTAATGTAAACAAAAAATCCACTATAAGGAAAATAATATTTTTCAAACTAGTGGATTTTTTATAGAAGTAGAAGTATATAAAAAAATGATATTGACACATTAAATTTTATATGGATATACTTCATATATAGATTTAAATACATATATGGAGGTTAAACAAAATATGGACAAAATGGTTGAAATATTTAAGGCTTTATCTGATAAAAATAGACTCCTTATTTTAGATATGCTTTCATGTGGAGAATTATGCGCTTGCGATATTATAGAAGGATTAAACTTAACTCAACCTACTATTTCGCATCATATGAAGATTTTACAAAAAGCAAATCTGATAAACTCTAGAAAAGAAGGAAAATGGATGAAATATTCTTTGAATTTAGAAGTTATAAAAGGATCAATAGATTATATAAACACACTTTCGTCACCTAAAGAGGATTGTATATGTAAAGACATAAAAAAAGATTGCGATGACTAAATGGAGGGAATTAATATGAAAATAGCAGTAATAGCAGATGTTCATAGTAATATTTATGCATTAGATGCAGTAGTAAATGATATAAAAGAAAAAAATTTAGATTTAACAGTTTGCGTTGGAGATTTAGTAGGATATGCTACATTTCCAAATGAAGTTATAGATTTAATCAGAAAAGAAAACATACTAACTGTGATGGGTAACTACGATGATGCAGTAGGAAATATAAGATTTATATGTGGATGTGAGTATCCAGATCCTAAGGATGCTGAAAATGCAACTAAATCTCTTATGTGGAGTATCGAAAACACAAGTGAAGAAAATAAAGAATTCTTAGCAAATCTTCCAAAAGAGATGACTTTGACATTTGAAGGAAAGACTATTACATTCGTTCATGGAAGTCCAAGACAATTAAATGAATACTTAAAAGAGGATTCTAAAGAAGCTAAAGAAGTTATGGAACAATTCACAGGAGACATTTTAGTATGCGGACACACTCATAAACCGTATTATAAGATGTATGAAGATAAAATGCTTGTAAATAGCGGAAGCGTAGGGAAGTCTAAAACAGGAAGCCCAAATGCAAACTATGTGATAATAGACATTAAAGAAGATGATGTAACAGTAGATATAGTGGAAGTTGCTTATGATTTTGAAAAAACAGCAAAGGCTATAGAAGAGAGTGTCTTACCTAATGAATTTGCAGAGATTATAAGAACGGGTAGAGCATAAGTTTATTAGTAAAAGACAATATAAACAATAAACTCGATATTATATTAAGTAAAAATGGTAGAGATTTATTTTCTCTACCATTTTTATTTAGCGGGTTCACTCAGTTCAAGTTTTATTTTCATAGCAAAGAAAACTGTTACTATTGTAGTCAATAAATCTGCTAAAGCTTGTGAATATATGATCCCATTTAATCCAAATTTTAAAGGTAAAATTAAAATGACAGGTATAAAAAAGATTCCTTGACGACAAATACTTAAAATTCCTCCAGATAGAGCCTTTCCCAATGACAAGTACAATGTAGAGTAAGTAAACTGAAAACCAAATGTAAAGAACATAAGTGTATTTGCTTTTAAAGCTCTTTCGGCAATTTGTATTACATGTTGGTCTGTGCTAAATAATGAAACTACAGGTTTAGCAAAAACAAAAGTAATAACAGTCCAAATAATACAAAAAGCTGTCGTCAATTTCATGCTGCTAATTGTGGATTCTTTTAATCTTTCATAGTTTTTAGCACCATAATTAAATCCAGCCATTGGTTGAAAGCCTTTCATAAAGCCAAATACAACATTAGTTCCAAGGGTTACAATTCTAAGAACTATTCCTATAGCTGCTACAGCTTCATCTCCGTAAGTACTAGCAGATTTTGAAATAAAACTCATTGACAAACTAGAAAGGACTTGTAAAAGTAGCATAGATATACCAATTTTAATAATTTGTATATAAGTTTTTTTATTAGGACTAAAGTTTGATAACTTGACCTCAATATAATTTTTATCACTATAAAAAAAACATATATATATTCCAGAAGTTATAAATTGAGATATTAGAGTAGCTATAGCTGCACCTTGTATTCCCATATTTAATAAAAAGATACATATAGGATCTAAAATCATATTTACAATAGAACCAATTATCATAGCTGTTAAAGTAATATTAGATGCTCCTTGTGATATTACTATATTTCCAGTTGTAACATTTACGGTACTAAAAAGCATGCTAATTACAAAGATTACAGCATAACTTCTTGCATAAGGTAAAATTGTTTCAGTAGCACCCATAAATTTTAGAACAGGACTTAAAAAAACTAAGATGACTAATACTAATATTACACCAATAATTAAACTACTAAACAAAGCAGTAGATGCTACTTGATTAGCTTTATTGTATTCCTTAGAACCTAGAAGTCTTGAAATATAAGATCCCCCTCCAGCACCAAATGTCAAACCTATACCTGAAAAAATTAAAGAAATAGGAAATGCAACTGAAACTGCAGCAACTTGACTTGTTCCAAGACTAGATACAAAATATGTATCTACAACATTATAAAGAGCTATAACAAGCATACTAACAACCATTGGGATACCAAGTTTAAACAGCGCTTTTGTAACATTCTCTTCATTCATAAGTTTGATTCTATTATTAGTTTTATTCATTTATTAAACCCCTTTCCTAAATTATTTTTACAAAATATTACTACACTTTCATTATAGTTAGTTTTTGAATAATAACAACAAACAGTTATGAGCTACAATAAGCTTTGTAAAAGATAAAGAATATGTGATAAATTCAATGTATACACCTGATTGTATAATAATACAAATTAGTAATATTATGACATAATTATGTTATTATGTGATATAAAATTATGATATAATGACACTGTATTTAGATGGGATAGGAGGTAAGGTAATGACACAAACAATACAGGAATATTACCTGAGTTCTATTGAAAAGTTATTTTTCACATTATTACCTGAGTACTCACAACAAGGAGATTATTTTTATAGGATGAAGCCTCAATATGGTCAAGGGAGTCTTCGAATTATTTCATTTAATAATATGTTCATATTCTTAATAGCTGATTATATTCCAAATGAAGATTTTGAAAAGGTTTCTGAAATTAGTCAAAGTTATATAGAAATAAGCCAATTTGAAACAAGCTCCAGTGCTTTTAAAGTAGGGAAGCAGAATATAAAACCAGTAAAAAAAGGAATTTGTTGTTATATAAATAAAACTAAACAGATACATGTATACTGCAAAGCAAAGGAACGAGTGTGCTTTACAAAAGTTGTGATTTCTCAAGAGTATTATGATACCTTTTTAAAGGAAAGGTATGGAGATAATCACTGCGAAGCAAAAAATGCTATGAAATTCTTAACTTTGAGCCCAAATCTACCAGAGTTTGGTTTTATTTTTCAGCAGATCAAAAGTTGTAAAGCTACAGGATTATCACAATATATTTATCTAGAGGGAAAAGTATTAGAGCTTTTAGCACTGGCTACATATAGACATGAGCAATCAGTTAAAAAAGAACATTTAAATGTAAAGGTTAGTAAAAATGATCTAAGGTCATTAAAAAAAGTAATTAAATTTATGGAAAAAAACTTATCTAAATATCCTTCCATTAAAGACCTTTCAAAAATTGCTAATATGAGCACCACGCGATTTCAACTGGCATTTAGAAAAACTTATGGAACTACAATATATGAGTATTTTAAAACATTACGTATGAATCATGCTTTACTTTTATTAAGAGATTCAGAGAGTAGTATTAAAAGTATTGCAAGTGAGGTAGGATATAATAATGCAGGGCATTTCTCAGGTGTTTTTAAAAAAATGTATGGGGTAACTCCTAAAAAATATAGAGATATGCAGCATATAGTATAGACAAGTAAGTTTATATAAAAATTATATCTATATATAAGTGTATTGATCATACTATTTTTACGCTTAAGGAAATCATACTATTTTGAGCAGCGGAGCCCGTAGAGACCGTTGGCAACATGAGTCAGTGAGTAGCGACTAGATGAATTTTTATTATATTTTGATTGGAAATTTATAGTAATAATCAGATTGAGTAGGTATAATAAAAGTAGGAAAGCAGTGCCATTAAAAAATAGATAATATATGAATTTTATAGCATAAATGGCAAAGGGGGATAATACATGGGAATATATTTAGATAATGCAGCAACTTCTTTTCCAAAGCCAATACAGGTATCTGATGCAGTATATAATTTTATGGTTAATATTGGAGCAACATCTGGAAGAGGAGCTTATGAAAAAGCTATGGAATCAGATAGATTAGTTTACGAAGCAAGGAAACATATCGCATCTTTGTTTAACCACGATGATATTAAAAAAGTAATTTTGACATCAAATGTAACAGAGTCACTAAATTTAGCTATAAAAGGAATATTAAAAAAAGGAGATCATGTAATAACAAGTTCTCTTGAACATAATGCAGTATGGAGATGTCTTAAAACTTTAGAAAGAGATATTGGAATAAGTATTTCTAATGTACCATGTGATGAAAAGGGATATACAAATCCAAATGATGTTGAAAAATATATAGAGGAAAATACAGCACTGATTATTTTTACACATGCTTCTAATGTAATTGGAACAATACAGCCTATAAGAGAGATAGGAGCTATCGCTAGCAAATATAAAATTCCTTTTTTAGTGGATGCAGCTCAAACAGCAGGAGCATATCCTATAGATGTAAAAAAGGATAATATTGATTTATTAGCTTTTACAGGACATAAAAGCTTACTTGGACCTATGGGAACTGGAGGACTTATTATAAATTTGGACAAAGATATAAATCCATTAAAATCAGGAGGAACAGGTGGAGATTCATCTTATGAATATCAGCCAAATTATTTTCCGAATAGGTTAGAAACTGGAACACCTAATGTTGCTGGAATAGTGGGTCTTTTAGAAGCTATAAAATTTATACAATCAGAAGGTATAGACAATATTTTAAATAAAGAAAAAGAAGTATTATCATATGCACTTAAAAGGTTAGAAGAAGTAGAAAATATATCTATTTATGGACCTAAAGATATTGAAAAAATAGTTGGTGTAATTACATTTAATTTAAAAGATAAATCAGCAGAAGAGGTAGCTTATGAACTAGATCAAAATCATGGAATTATGATAAGAGCAGGTCTTCATTGTGCCCCTAGTGCTCATGGTGTAATAGGAACCAAAAAAATAGGAACGGCAAGAATTGGAATAGGGTATTTCAATGAAAAAGAAGATATTGATTTACTTATAGATTCACTTAAAAAAATTAACAATCAAAATTAGGGGATTAAGATTGGGGGAGATTTTGTGTACTTAAAAGAAATTAAGATGACTTTTATACAACCTTGTACAGCTGATGCTGAAAGAATAAGATTTAAAGCTAAATTTTCAACAGATATTTCAGAAATACTACCGTATATAAATGCTGATGTAAAAGATGCTATATATAATAATAAGATTCAGAGTTTAACAATAAGAAAAGAATTTAGAATTATTACAATTTATGGAACAAATTTAGCTGTATCTAAAGCAGTTAATGAATCAGAAGCCTATGAAATAATGGATTTAGTAAAAGAATTAGTGAACAATACATATGAAAGAAAAGATGAAATAGAACCTTTATATGAAATGAGAGAAAAGCCTAGTACTTTAGAGGTATATAAATATTTACCTAAATTAAATTGTAAAAAATGTGGACAAGCAACATGTCTTGCATTTGCATCAAAGCTTTTATCAGGTACGCAAAATATAAGAAGCTGTAGACCTATTTATGAAGAAGACAATAAAGAAAACTTAGAAGAAATAAAGTATATGCTGCAGATGATGGGATATGAATAAAAAGGAGATCAGCATATTAAAATGGACCCTTTGTCAAGGACATTATAAAAAAAGGGTTAAGCTGCATTCAAAAGATGATTTCTAAATTGTTTAGGAGTCATCTTTTTTAATCCCCATTGACATCTATAATTATTATAGTAATCCATGTAATTATCAACTTTATTAATTACTTCTTCAAGTGTAGAACATGTTTTGAAATCTACTTCATCCTTCATATGACCAAAGAAGGATTCTTGAGGTGCATTATCCCAGCAGTTACCACGTCTAGACATGGATTGTCCTAGATTATGGCTTTTTAGTAATTTTTGGAATTTAGGGCTTGTATAGTGGACCCCTTGGTCAGAATGGATAAAAGCTTCATCATGTAAATCAGCTTTATGTGTATTAACTAATTTTTTAATTGTAATTGTAGCTATATCTAAAGTAATTCGATCAGATACATGATATGCTAGAATATCGTTACTAGAGCTATCTTTGATAGCTGATAAATATGCCATTTTATTTATCCCGTAAGGGATGTATGTGATATCAGTAAGTAGCACCTTGCCAGGAATACCCTGTTTGAAATTTCTCTGTAGCAGATTAGGTACTACTCTATGTTCTTTTGTCGCTTTGGCTATTCTTCTATACGGATTGGCTTTTCTTATAGGACATACTATACTGTATTTTCGCATAATCCTTTGGATTTTTTTTCTACTGTATATAATACCAAACTCATTTTCTAGTGTCATTTTAATTGATCTAGAACCTTTCTTATAACCTCTATAATTATAAGCCTTTAATATAATATCTCTAGCTTTTAAATCTTCATTCTCCCTTATAGTTCTAGAAGGTGCTGTCTTTAAATAATGATAATAACCTGAACGTGAAACCCCTAAAATTGAGCAGCAATAAGAAACTGTGCCTGAATAATCTTTTTTAGACACAGTCTTTAAAATTAACTCATATACTTCATTATTTGTTAGATTTACGCAGTTGTTTACCAGCCTCCTTTCTGTCACGTCGAGCTTTTTTAGCAATTCTAATTGTTCCTCAAGCAGTTTTATTTTAGCTTCTTGTTTGCTAATAATATCGTCCTTTGAAACTGGAGCATTACTTGGTCTGCCTGAATTCACTCTTCTAGTATCACTTAATCCTATAATTCCATCTTTCTTGTACGCTTTTATCCATCTGGCTGCCGCCTGTTCATAGCGCTTGACACCAAGTATTTCAACGTCAAATCCAGCATCAATGAAAATAGTTCGTGGTGTGCTTCCTCTTAAATACTCCTCAATAAACATTATTTTAAACTCGTCAGAGTATGTTATTGACTTCTCGCTAACGCGCTTTACATAAGGGTTCTTATTTAATCTTTCAATATTGTCTTTTGAAAATGTAATTTTACTCATACTAAAGGCCTCCATATTCAATGATAATTATACACAAAAAAGTACCTATAAACTAGACACTCTTTTTTATGTGTCCAATCTATAGGTACCATTTTATATACAAAGTGATTATATTTTACTTTTATTTTTTCGTAGGTTACCAATGATTAATAATAGTAAAGGAAGAAAAAAACCATAAGTTAAAGAAAAAGATAACCAAGTTGTAGTGTTCCATTCATCGGCATAGGTACTATTAGGATATACTATTAAGGAAAGCACTACTAAAATCATACCAAGTGGTAGTGTAAGGGTTCTATAGTCTTTTAATTTTAGTATCTGAGATAAACCTAGTACAGCTCCATAAAAATAAAGAATTGACTTATAAAATACTGTGATGAACCATAAAATTGTTATTATTGGTTCAAGTCGTTCTAAAAAGTTACCTATATTTATTTTTTTAGCTAGTATGTAGGCAGGAAATGCATTTCGAGCAGTAATATTAGAACCTAAAACTAAAATACTAAGAAGTGTTATTATTAATATTATAATTCCTCCTATTAAGGTTCCACTTAAAAATGATTTTTTAGCTTCTTCTGTGTTTTTTACGTAAGCAGGAAAAATCATCATAAGGGGAATAAGTGTTAAAGAAGAATAGCTTACATATAATAAAGATCCTTTTATAATAGGTTTTCCTCCATATTCAAAAACTGGCTGTAAATTTTCAAAATTTATATCCTTACATAAAAGCACAATTAATATAATAAAAAGTCCAAGCACCCAAGGGTATAAAATCTCTGATGCTCTTGCAAATGATTCTAGTCCAAGACGAGTTCCTATAATAACAACAATTACAAAAAGTATATTATTAAACTGAATAGGAGTTTCTGGCATTATTTGAGTTGTTACGAAGTTTCCTAAAACATATACAAGGGTTGAACAGTTTATAAATAAAAAAAGAATAAACAATAGAGAAATTAATTTACCAATCCATTTACCAAGCACTTTTTCGCAGTATTCAACTAAGGTCATATTATATAAGTTATTTGCTAAACTATTATAGAGCATTACTAATAATAATCCAATTAATAACCCAAGTATACAAGCAATCCAAGCATCTTGTTTTGCTTCAGAAGCAAGAGTAGCAGGGGTAAGCAATATGGAAGTACCAATATAACATAAAATTACTAAAAGTTTAAATTGATTATGGCTTATTTTACCGTTTTCTATCATCTTTTTTATCACTTCTTTCTGATTTATTTTAAAAGACCCAGTATAAAATCAGTAAATGGTTTATAAATGAATGTAAGCCAATCTAAAGGGTTTGAAATAGATATATTTAAACTTTCAACAATACTTAAAATTATTCCAAATATAAGGAGAATAAAAAATGCCCATGATTCTCTTTTTAGATTTTTTTTTAGTAAATATGGGACCTCATATAATGTAATTCCAATCGATACAGTTAGAATTCCTAAAATATACCACATAATTTTACTCCTTTATATCGTTTTGAAGAGATTTTGTAATTGTACCTTTACGTCTAATCTTTGCAGTAACATGTATATTGACTGTTAGATCTTCAAATTCTTTGCCCCAATCTTTTTTTAACTTCTTCCATGCCTTTGGGTCAGCTCTATGAATAGCTTCACCAAATCCAAATATATCGCTTTTAAAATCATTTTGCGCTTTTTTTACTGCTTGTTCCATTACGTTTTTTATTCTTTGTGCTACTTTTTGTTCTAATTTATAAATATTTTCAGGTTTTGATAAATCAATTTTACACTCTACATCGGAAATATTAGCTTCTGCTAACAGTTCAATATTTATTTTAGGTTCTTCATTTTCTACTTTTCCATTTACTTTTACTTTGGTTCTGATTAACTCAACTGCTAATTTTTCTTTATTTGAACAAGGTACATTAAAAACTGTACTGGATACATTACCTTCGATATAGTTTAACCCTTTACTTTGTGGCTCATTTAACCACCCAACTAGTTTATCTTTTTTAAATGCTGCAAGATTACAAATTTGAACAGTAGTAGGTGAATCAACTTTTTCTACATTTCTAATGTCCATTCCCGTTTTTGGATCTCCTTTTATAAAAACTCCTGTTAATACAGGATTTTTTCCTTCACTAATTAAACTATTTATCAATTCATCTAATTGAACAGTTTTTGTTGGAGCCCATGAATCAGAAGACATTTCTAAAGAAGAATACATTTTACCTGCTGGAATCTTTTCTACTGGTGTTAAAATATTTAATAATTTTTCAGCTTTTTCGTTTTTTGCAACCATTATATAAAAGTCTGTTCGTATTTCATGATCTCTAGAAAAAATATCTAATGCTTTACCTATACCATTTCTTGCAAATTCTTCTCCAAATACAAGCAATCGTATATGTCCAAGATAGATTTTTCTAGGTGTTTCAAGGGTTAGTCTTCTAAGCGCTTCAAATATAGTCTCTCCTGAAGTACGATAGGTAGTTACTGCAGTACGAGTAGTTGCAGTTTTTGAAGCTATTTCTCCTGGATTAATTAGTTGTACTGTAACTAGATATCCGTCTTTACTTTTATCTATTCCTACTGCTGAAGCAATGGAAAGTTCATTTATTTCTCGCCTACTCCAACAACCAGTTAAAAGGCTAATAAGAATTATTAGTATAAAGGGGATAATATGAGTTTTCTTCATGAAAAAGCTCCTTTACTCATGCTGTGGCGGTTTTGATTTTGCTGCTTTGGGATTTTGTTGACGTATTATATTGTTTTTATTGATTAACCATGGACGATAATACATACTCCAATGGGGAAAACGAAAAAGGGTATCTTTTTGATCGTTCCAATTAAATGGAGCCATAGGAGTCATATAAGGTATACCAAAGGAATTTAAGCTGCATAGATGAAGAATCATTACAATAAGCCCTAAGGTAATGCCGTACATTCCAAATGTAGCACCTGATATCATAAATATAAAACGTAAAATCCTAACAGGAACAGCCATATTATATGCAGGAAACACAAAACTACTAATTGCTGTAGTGGATACGACTATTACCATTACAGGTGAAACTATTCCTGCTTGTACTGCTGCTTCTCCAAGTACTAAAGCGCCAACTATTGAGATTGCTGATCCAACTGATCTTGGCATTCTGATTCCTGCCTCCCTCAGTATTTCAAATGTGATTTCCATGATTAAGGCTTCAACTAAAGCAGGAAAAGGAACTCCTTCTCTCTGAGCTGCAATACTAATAAGAAGAGAAGTTGGTATTATTTCCTGATGGAACGTTGTAACTGCAATATAAATGGATGGCGTAAGTAGGGCAATAAAAAATGAAATATAGCGAAGTAGACGAATCAATGTACTAATATCAAAACGTTGATAATAATCTTCTGGAGATTGCATAAAATGTACAAATAAAGCTGGTACTAAAAGTACAAATGGTGTATTATCTACAAGGATTGCTATTCGTCCTTCTAATAGTCCTGCAGCTACTGCATCGGGTCGTTCAGTGCTGTACACTGTAGGAAAAGGAGTATATTTTTCATCCTGAATAAGTTCTTCTATATACGCGCTTTCTAATATTCCATCGATATCGATTTGATTAAGTCTATTACGGATTTCTTCTATAATTTCATCATCTGCAGTTCCTTTTATATATGCTACAGCTACATCAGTCTTAGTCTTTCGTCCGATAGGTTTTGTTTCTATCCAAAGATTTGTATCTTTTATTCTTCTACGAAGTAGTGCAGTGTTAGTTTGTAGTGTTTCAGAAAAACTATCTCTTGGTCCTCTAACAACGGTTTGTGAATTTGGTTCTGTAATACCTCGGTCTTCCCATCCTCTTGAATCTACTACAAAGCCTTGTGTATATCCATCAAGTAGTATAATAGTATCTCCAGATAATAGGTAAGCAAAAAGATCTTCAAAATCTATAATCTCTTTCATATCTCCTTCTGGAAGTGCAGAATTTTTCAATGTTTCGAACACTTTTTTCTTAGAAGAAATAGTTGATTCAAGGTGAACTTTTCTTATATCTAACATTAATGGTTTCAAAATAAAATCTTGAATTAAAGATTTATCAGCCAATCCATCGGCGTAAATTATGCAAATTTTATTTTTGTCATCTTCACCGATACGAAATTCCTTAATGACAATGTCGCTACTTTCTCCAATAGTACCTTTAATAAATGTAATGTTATCACTGAGGTTATCGTGTAATGGTTTAAATACATTCACATTTTCAGATTGAATGCTTTTATTAGTTACAGTGTGTTTTTCCTGTGTATTAAAAAGTTTATTAAAAAATTTCATATTAAAAACCTCTAAATAGTTTTTTGTATTATTTCTATTTTTATAAATTTTATGATAGTCATTTTGAACTATTAGACTATCTAAAAAATATATATAATATTTACAGTTTATTGTATTTAAATAAAGTAAATACACAGTTATTAGTATTTACAAGAATAGTATAATTTAAACATCTATTGATAACATAAGGTATTTAGTTTAATTAAACAGATTTTTTATTTTTGAAATATTTTCAAATTAGATAAATATAATTTATAGAAACAAGCTAAAATTTAGAAAGGTGATATTCATGAATAAAAAAATAGAAGATACAGATATAGATAAAAACTATTTATTAGATGTTATGGCTAGTTTTTCTAAAGCTACAGGATTATATATTGAGGCTGTAAATAATAACGGAGAAAGCTATTTTAAACCAAATAATTTAGAGCGAAGTGAGTTTTGTAAGTTTATTCGAAGCCAAGGTAAATGTAATGAAAAATGTAAAGAATCGTATAGAGTAGCAAGTCTTGAGGCTGGAAAATGGGAAGAACCATACTTTTTTAGATGTCATGCTGGAATAGTAATTTGGGCTGTACCTATTATAGTTAGAGGAGTTAGTGTAGGAAGCATTGTATGTGGTCAAGTCTTGATGTGGGAACCTGATGAATTTTTTTATCAAGAACTAAAAGAATTTAATTCAGATATTAAGGAATTTAATACATTAAAAGAAAAAGCTATGAAACTTGAAGTTGTATCTGCGGATCGAATTCAGGCAGTAGCAGATACATTGTTTGTAGTAGTTAACTATTTGGTTAAAAGAAATATTTGTATTTTAGAAAATAAAGATGCTTCACGTTTATTTATGCAAAAGATTAGACAGGAATTAGAGGATAGAAAAAAATCTCATTTTCATAAAAAAGATGATTACAATAGTTATTTAAAAAAAGAAAGAAAATTATTAAGCTATATTCGTTTGGGAGACAAAGTAAATATAAAAAATACTATATTAAATCTTTTAGGAGATCTTTATGTTAAGGCAAGAGGAGATAAAAATATAATAAGGTTGCGCACTATAGAATTGGCATCTTTGATTTCAAGGGCTGCAGTGGATGGAGGACTAGATGGAGAAATTGCAATGACTATGATGGAAGATTTTAATAAAGAAATTTGTAAAGTTGATAATATAGAATGCTTTTTTTATGAAATATATGATATAGCCAGAGATTTTCTAGATAAAATCTTTGTTTTGGGAGATAAAAAGCACATTAGTTTGTTGAAGAAAGCACGAAATTTTATTATTGAGAATTATTCAAAACCAATAAAAATAGAAGATGTAGCACAATATCTTTTTATAAGTAAATCTCACTTAAGCAGATTATTCCGTAAAGAACTAGATTGTACAGTAAATGACTATATTACAAGAGTTAGAGTTGAAAAAGCAGTTGAGTTAATGAAAAAGAGAGAATTAAGTATAAAGGATATTTCAAATAGAGTAGGTTTTAAAAGTCAAAGTTATTTTACAAAGGTATTTAAAAAACATATTGATGTTAATCCAGTAGTATATAGAAATAAATTATTCTAAGGAGGAATATGAGTGTACTATAAAAAAATAAGCGAATGCATAATAAATGGAGACACTGAAACTGTAATAGAATTAACAAAAGAGGCTTTAGCAAAGAAATATCCACCTGATTATATATTAGAAAAAGGCTTAATTTCAGGAATGAATGAAATTGCTGAAAAATTTCGTGAAGATACGGTATTAGTTCCGGAGGTACTTCTTTCAACTAGAGCTATGAATGCTTCAATCTATATATTACAGCCATATTTTAAAAAGTCTAAAAGGAATAATAAGATGAAAATTATAATGGGAACAGTTGCGGGAGATCTTCATGATATTGGGAAAAATATTGTAAAAAGTATACTTATAGCTGATGGAGCAATTGTAATTGATTTGGGAATAAATGTATCTACAAAAAAATTTATAGATACAGTATATAAGGAAAAACCTAATATTCTAATTATGTCAGCTCTGCTAACTACAACTTTACCAGCTATGAAAGAAGTTATAGAAGAATTAAAAAATAAAGAGTTAAGAGAAAGTGTGAAAGTGATTGTTGGAGGAACACCTGTAACAGAAACTTTTGCTAGAAGAATAGGAGCTGATTATTATTTTGAAGATGTATTTACACTGAGAAGTTTTTTAGAAAAAAACTCACATAAATTTATATCTAAATAAAAATTCCATTAAAATGGGATTTTTTTTATGTGGTTTTTGGGATGTATAATTTGGATGTATAAATAATAAGATTAATAAAAGCACAATAGAGCAAAAAAAAGCAGAAATAGGCTATTAAATACTAAGTTATATTTTCATAGTATTAAACAAAGGCGATTATATAAAAAAACTAAGGGGATGTGAAATTAATATGAAACCAGTATTAAGATTTCTTTCTGATGAAGATTTAAAAAATGTTCATAGTATGGCTTTAGATATGTTAGAAAACATGGGTATGCAACTATGCTCAGAAGAAGCACGTGAAATATTAAAAAAAGAAGGGGCTAAAGTCGAAGGCGAGATTGTCAAAATATCTAGAGAATTAATAGATAGAGCACTTGAAACTGTTCCAAAGAGAGATGAATTTGTACTTTATGGAAGAACACCAGAAAATGACGTAAAAATAAGTGAAGCACCTCCAACACTGGCGGCTATGACTATGGCAACAGCAGTTATTGATCCAGATACAAGAGAAAGACGTCCTGCTACTAATGAAGATTTAGCTAAACTTACTAAAATACTAGAAACTTTGGATAATGTAACAATTGCAAGTGGACTTGTTACACCTCAAGATGTACCACTTCAAGCATCTGATTGGTATACTTGGGCAACAACAATAAAGAATACTACAAAACATATAACTGGTGGAGTGGTTGGAAAAGAAGGAGTTAGAGATGCAGTGAGAATGGCATCACTAGCGGTAGGTAGTGAAGAAGAATTTTTAAAAAGACCTTTTATATCTGTTTGGGTATTAACTATGCCACCTATGAAAGTAGATGAAAATACTTTAAATGTACTTATGGAAGCTAGTAAATATAAAATACCTTCAGTGATAAGTTCGGGAGGTATACTTGGAATATCTTCACCTATAACTATAGAAAGTGCAATAATCCATACTCATGCTGAAACACTTGCTTGTATAGCATTATCTCAAATGGTAAATCCGGGAGCACCTGTAATATATTCAAGTTATGTACGTAGCATGGATATGAAAACACTAAGTGTTGCAATGTCTAGTCCAGAATCAGCTATAATGAAAAGCTGTATGGCCGAATTAGGACTTTATTTAGATCTACCAACAAAGATGCCATGTAACTTACGTGACTCAAAAGTTTTAGATGCACAGACTGGATTTGAAACAGGTATGGTTGGAACTATTGGAGCATTAACAACAGATTTCCTTGTAGCAATGCAATTAGATATGGACTTAGTAGTAGATTATGCAGATTTACCATATTCTAATGAATGTATGTCTCAACTACAAAGATTAGTAAGGGAATTAGATTTTAATGATAAAAGAATAGCTTTAGACAATATTGAAAAGACTGGACATGGTGGAAGTTTCCTTGATTCAAAACATACAGTTCGTTACTTTAGAAAAGAGCTATGGAGAGGTGAATTAACAGAACGAGGAAATTATGGTTCTTGGAAAGAGGATGGAGAAAAAGACATAGCACAAAAATCTTTAGAAAAAGTGCGAAAAATTATTGATGAAACAAAAGATGTAGAACTTTTAGACAAGGAAATACAAGCCAAAATAGATGCTATAGCTGAATCGGCTATAGAAAAATCAAAGAATATAGTAAGATAGACCTGTGTAAAAAATATTATAGGATGTGAGCAGAATATGAATAAAAACAAAATTCTTGGTTTAATCGCTATAATAATAGTTGTAACAATATATGGAGTTTCATATATTTCTAGAGATGTCATTGATAATTATATGCATGCAACAGTAATAGTGGGATTTCAGCTTACTATTATGGCTATTCTTTTTACCGTATATAATCTTTTTAAAAAGATGGATTTTAAAATAGAAAAATCAGATATATTTATAATATGCTTGTCAGGATTATTTGGAACAACATTTTTTCATGTATTAACAGTTTTAAGTATAACTGCTATTGGACCTACTGTATCATCTTTGTTATTTGGATTTGCAGCAGTATTTTCTCTTTTGATAGATACAATATTTTTTAAAAGACCAAAAACGAAATTGAGTATTCTTAGTGTTATTGTTTCATTAATAGGAGTATATATTCTTATGGGAATAGACTTTAAGGACTTAGCTTCAACTAACTTCAAAGGATATGCACTAACTCTTCTTAGCATAATATCATGGGTAGTTTATTGTTTCTTGTCTGATAAAGTCTCAGATAAGTATGAGAAAACAGTTATGTTAAATTATCAAGCAGTAGTAGGTGCTGTAACAACATTACCGTTTTTACTTGTTTATCCAGTAACTATGCATAACTTAATGATGGGAAAAGTTATAATAAATCTGATTATTTTAGGTGTATTTAATTCTACTTTAGCTTATTTCTTAAATATATATGCAATAAAGAATATAGGAGTAACTTTATCCAATCTATTCATGAATTTCTTGCCAGTAGTTACTATAATATTATCATTACTATTGTATGGAACAATACCATCAATGAATCAAGTTGTAGGAGGTATTATAATAATAGGTTCAGTATTGTTGTTAAATAAGGACCAAAACAATATAGAAAGAGTAGAAGAGTTAAATAACTAGAACATAGTTTAAGATCCCTTATTATAAGGGATCTATTTTTTCGTTTTATAATTAAATTATAGTAACAACTGTTCTTATTGGGACTGTATTATAGAGTTCTATAATATCTTTATTATACATTCGTATACATCCATTTGAAATTGCCTTTCCTATTGATGACGGATTGTTTGTACCGTGTATGCCGTAATGAGGTTTGCTAAGTCCTAGCCATCTTTCCCCAAAAGAACCTCCTGGTTTATATGCTTTATTTATTATTGTAAATATACCTTTTGGAGTCGGTGTGGAAGGTTTACCTATAGCAATAGGGTATGATTTAAACCACTTATTGTCTTTAAATAAAGTAAGTGTACGGTTATTAGTATTTATAACAATTTTATAATTTGAAACTCTATTGAAATACATATTATCACCTCTGGTTGTTTTATTTAATTGATTAACAGTTATCGTATGATATACTATATGAATCTTTGAGAAATTGTTTAAATGATACTAAAATTGAGATAAGATTTTATTGCATATTGGATATATTATATATATACTTTAAAAGCATATATAACAAACGGAAATAAATAATTAGATGGAGGAAGAATAATGATTAAAGCTTATTTAGTAGGAATTACAACATATTATGAAGGAGAGGATATTGAAATTAAGATCAATATCTTTAAAGATGAGGAATCTTTACTTAAACAATCATATTTCAAACAATATAGAAAGCCAGCAGTTGTAGAGCACGTAGCTCTATTAGATACTCTAAAGAGATTAGAACAATATAAAGGGGAGAAAATAACAATTGTTATTAATAATCCATCTTTATATGAGCAAATTAGAGGAACTTCAACATTAAAAAATGAGGAAGCATTAAAAATGACAAAAGAAATTAATAAACAACTAAAAGAATTTGAAAACTCTATTACTATTAAAGATGTTAGTAATGATAAAGATGGATTAAAACAGTGGAAAGAGGTACTAGGAAGTTAAGAATAAAGGTTATAGAAAAAAGAGTACAATATTAAATAAAATATTGTACTCTTTTTTTAAGTAAAAATGCTTTTCAATTCGTATTGTTCTATGTAATCGATTATAATCAATATACAACAGGGAGGTAATATACTAGATGATAGATGAAAACTTGCAAGAAGATATACATAATCGCAATCCTAAAACTTATGATTTTCTAATTAATGAATATAGTAAGTTGCTTTGGGTCATTGCTTCAGGTGTACTTAAAAATGTTGGAAGTAGAGAAGATATTGAGGATTGTGTAGCAGAAAGTTTTACATATTTATGGGAGCATCCTGAAAAATACGATCATAAGAGAGGTAGTATTAAATCATACTTATGTCTTATTACAAAAAGTAGAGCAATAGATAAAGTAAGAAAAATAAACAAAAGGGCAACTCTTCCATATGATGAAGATTTAAAGGCAGAAACGGACGATATTGAAGAAGCATTATTAAACAAACAAATTATTAATGATATTTATAATTTTGCAAAGAATCTCAAACAAATAGATAGTGAAATTTTTTTACTTAGATATTTTTATCAGTTAAAACCTAGAGAAATCGCTGATAAATTAAATATTACAGCGAAAGAAGTGAGTAATAGGCTTTACTATAGCAGAAAGTCTTTGCTTACAAAAATCAAATTATAAATTAGGAGGATGACTATGGAAAAATATGATAACCTTATATCCGAGATTGATAAAGAAAATTTTGATATGATTGCAAGTGAACTTCCAGAGTTCACAAATGAAAATTTAAACAATATAAAAAATAAATTCAATAAAAAAACTATGAACAAATCAAGTAAGTCTAAAAAAATAATTATTAGAACTCTTACAACAGCAGCCTGTATATGTGTAGTTTTTGTAGGTCTGATTAATACAAACAAGGCATTTGCGGCAAATCTACTTGATGTTCCAGTAATAGGTGATATTGTAAACCTTGTAACCATTGATAAAATGGCACTTTATGATAAATATAGGGAGATAAATATAGAGGTTCCATCTATTGAAGGGCTTGAAGATAATGATGTTCAAGACGAAATAAACAGGATTTTAAAAGAACGTGCTATAGCTGTTTATGATAAGGCTCTTGAAAATTCAAAGAAAATAGAGGAAGATTCAAAGAATGCAGGATTTTTAACATTCATGCCTGAGATAGTAGATCAAAGTTATACATTAATTAGAAATAGTGATGATATATTGTCTTTTAAGGTTGTTACAACTCAAATAAAAGCAAGTGGTTATGAAACAGCTGACTTTTATAATGTTGACCTGAAAAACAGCAAAGTGCTTAATATAAGTGATTTATTTGATAAGAATTATAATTATATAAGAGTTATAAATAATGAAATAGTAATGAAAATGAAAGAAAAAATAGAAAAAGAAGATGCTGGGTATTTTCCAGAAGAATTCAAAACTATAGATGATAAGACGAATTTTTATATCAATGAAAATGGCAACCTTGTAATAGTTTTTAATGAATATGAGATAGCTGCAGGTTATATGGGAATGCCTGAATTTATAATTGATAGTTCTATTTTTGGAAATAACATTTCTGACTTAGGGTATTTGAAATAGAATATGAGTTAATAGTTAGGCTAAAAGGCCATGGAATGTATTAAAAATATATTTCATGGCTTTCTTTATATATTTTCTTAAATAATAAAAGTAAATGGATATACTATGGAAACATTATAATGGTATTATTAAATAACAATTATAATTTTTAAATAAAAAAATATAGAAAGGTGTATGCATATGAAACAAATACTAATTTTAATAGGGATAATAATATCAATAACAGGATGTAATACTGAGTCAATCGAAAAAAAAGATCTTTATGGCTTCTATGATACCTCTTATGAAAATGGAATGATAGAAGGGGTAGCTTATCATGAAAGTATACAATTAAACTCATATGGAGAAACAGACAAAAAAGTAGAAGAAAAATATAATTTAATACTAGAATTTCTTAAAAATGAAAAGTTAACAGAAGATGAATATGTAAAAATTTTCGAAGGTACTAATACGAAAGATTTAGAAGAATATTTTGTGATTAAAAATGAACTTGAGAATAATAAGTATTATTTTAAAATCTATGCTATTGATAGAAACTTAAAGACTAATGAATTGAGTATAAAGAATAGTATCAAAGTTGATAGTTCGATAAATGAGGTAAAAACAAGTTTGTTTTCATTAGATAAATATTTACTAATTTCTTCTGAGGCACCATCTAGTACATATATGGAGAATATTTATTTGAAATGGGAAAATAATAAATTTGAATTTCTAGAAAAATATAGTTTTGATCCTAGTGTAGAATATTTTGAGAAAAAGATGTCTTTATTAGAAGATGGAAAGTTAGATGAAGCAATGGAATTAGAAGAAAATTATTTATACCCATATACATATAGTGAGTTGCTTTATAAAAGTAGTATTATGGCCTTGAATACCTCTTTTGAAAAAGCAAAGCAACTTAGTAAAGAAGAAAAGTGGGAAGATTCATTAAAATATTTGGAGTATGGAGTAGGGGAGTATTTGATTTTGTTAAATGAAACAGATGATTTAAGTTATCTGCTAGAAAATGAAATGTTACTTGACTTTGAAGAGGATGAAGAAAATTATGGATATAAACTTGAAAAGAAAAAGATAGTTGATATATTTACACTATATCAACAATTATTAGAAAAAAACGGTAAAGATGATTTAGCTAAAGGATTAAAACTAAAATTAGATGAATTTACAAAATAGAATAAAGTAAATAATATAGGAGGGACTTTTTATGATAGTTGATATTACACAAGTTACAAAGATAAATAGAGTGTATAGAGCGGGTTCACCGCCTTTGAAAGTAGAGAAAGTAAAATGTTTTGAAGGAACTAAAAAGGAGTATACTACAACTTTATTTTCTTGTGCTGTTCATAATATGGGAACTCATATAGATGTTATGGGTAAAGATGTTGTTTTAGAGAATGAGAGATTAATAGCATCGGGAATAAAATTTGATGTTTCTCATATAACTGACAGACCAGTTGAAATTGCTGATTTGGATTTCTCAGAGGCTAAACAAGGAGATTTCGTATTTTTTCAAACCAATTGGGATCAATACTTGAATGATGAAGAAAAGTATAATGCTCATCCTGAAATTTCAATGGAGGTTATGGAGTATCTAGTTGAGAAAAAAGTGAATATGATTGGAATAGATACTTTGGGCTTAGGACGTGGAAAAAATCATGGATTAATAGATGTTTTTCTTGGTAAAAGTGGAATATATGCAATAGAAAACTTAACCAACCTTAATAAAATACCTAAAAATAATTTTAGAGTATTTTGCTTACCTATGAAAATTGAAGGCTTAGATGCACTTCCAGCTAGAATAATGGTCGAATTTTAATTTTAAAGAAGAAGACACTCATTGAAAAATGAGTGTCTTTTAACTTACTAGAAAATTATAGAAAAAATTGTATCCCTATACTGTTTTATAGTATATAATTTGTTTTAATAAATTATTTTGCTAAGGAGTTGATTGAAATGTCTTTAGAGAGTGTTAGAGATTTTCTGAAAGAAAATGACTTAAACTTTGAGGTATTTGAAATGCAAGAAAGTACGGCAACAGTAGAATTGGCAGCTAAAGCACATGGAGTAGCCCCTGAACTTATTGCAAAAACTATAGCTGTTAAGTTAAAGGATAGAAATATTCTTATAGTTGCTAAAGGTGATGCAAAGATAGATAATAGAAAATATAAGGATGAATTTAATACAAAATGTAAGATGTTAAAGTATGATGAAGTTCTAGATATAACAGGACATCCAGTCGGTGGAGTATGTCCGTTTGGACTAAAAAATCCTTTAGAGATATATCTAGATATTTCTATTAAAGATTTTGATTATGTGTATCCTGCTGCAGGATCAGTTAATTCATCTATAAAGATCAAACCAAGTGAATTAGAGGAAATAACTAATGGGATATGGGTTGATGTATGTAAATAAGAATAATAAGTTGTTATTAATATGTATAATAACTGAAATAATTATTTTTATTACTTACAAATTACTAGAAAACATAGGACATAGTAGAGAGTTGATATTTAGAAGCTGGATAGAGAATACATATATGTTTAGCAATTTCTTCTTAGTTATAGCAATAATAGTTTTATTTTGGTGGTTTTTAATTTTGAAGACAGATTTAAAAATTAAAAATAATAAGTTGAAAGTTTTACTACAAACTTTGTTTGCAGTAATTTTTGGTGTTGCAATAGTTTTGATTTGCTTATATGGAATGTTTGCATGTTCATATTCTTATAAAACAGAGCATTTAATATATAAAGAAAATCAAAATGTAATAGCAAGGGTTGAGCCAGAAGGATTCCATCATACTGTTGTAAATTTTTATATCCCTGTAAATATATTTTTTATGAAAGAATCAGATATTGAAAGTGAGATGTATGATGGGAGTTATGATAAATATGAGCAAAAGGGTTATTAAAAGATATAAATTACTAAATGATAATTATTAAAAAAATATGATAAAATAATTGTATAAATATTTTGAAAGGATGTGATCGATATGATGTTATTAAAATATGAGGTGAGAGAATATATATAGGTTATAGTATTATTCTCTTGCCATAGGATACGATAATATGGAGGAGAGAATTAATAATGATAAAAATAGTAAAAAGTGAAAAATCGTGGATAGAAAGTAATGCTGTAGATCAGCTTAAAAAAATATCAACACTTAAAGGAATAATCAAAGCAGTAGGACTTCCGGACTTGCATATTGGAAAGACTCCTGTTGGAGCAAGTTATATGACTAAGGATATTATATATCCTCATATAATAGGAAATGATATAGGTTGTGGAATAGGCCTATTTTCTACTGGATTTAAAAAAACTAAGTTTAAAATAGATAAGTCTGTAAAGAAACTAGAAAAATTAGATATGCTTGAATATACAAGCGATTCTATTAAAAATATTGATTTTCCTTTTAAAGAAAAATTAGGAACAATAGGGTCTGGTAATCATTTTGCTGAGTTTGAAGAAGTTAATAAGGTATACGATGAAAAAGCATTAAATGAAATAGGAATAAATAAGAATGAGATATACTTATTAGTTCACAGTGGTTCAAGACGATATGGAGAGTATATATTGAACAAATATATCAAGGAGTATTCTTGTCAAAATGGATTAGAATTAGGTAGTGATGCCTTTAATGAATACATGAATGAACATAACAAAGCGGTTGAATTTGCAAAATTAAATAGAGAAATAATAGCTCATAAAATTTCAAGTTGTGTAAATTCAAAAGAAAATAAAAAGCTTTTAGATAGTGTTCATAATAGTATAACTCCAAAGAAAATACAGGATGAGATACATTATATTCACAGAAAAGGAGCATCACCGTCTGATATAGGGTATGTAGTAGTAGCTGGATCTAGAGGAAGTAATTCGTATATAGTAAAACCTACAGATAATCTTTTAGATTATGCATTTTCAGTTTCGCATGGTGCAGGAAGAAAGTGGAGCAGATTTGGATGTAAAGAAAAGCTTGAAAAAGTATATTCTAAGAAATATGTAAGACAAAATAATATGAAATGTAATTTAATATATAGTGATAAAAATGTAATATATGAAGAAGCACCTGAGGCTTATAAGAATATAGAAAGAGTAATACAGGATATGGTTGATGAAAAGATGATTGAAGTTGTAGCAAGCTTAAAACCATTGATAACTTATAAAAAATGATATAAAACTAAAATCGTAATTATAAAATAACTCCGTTTTTTACGGAGTTATTTTTTGTTAAATTTAAATGAAATCTTTAAAATAGAACTGAAAAATATAAAATCTAAGCTCAAAATACATGAATGAATAAAAAAAATTAAATTTAACTTAAGTTAAATTTAAGAAATATTTAATGTTAATAAATTATTATATAAATATGAAATCTAAAATTTGAGTGGAATTGACAATTATTTTAAAGCAAAGGCTAGGGTGTATATCAATTGCAATAATTATGATAACTAGTACAGTATTTACTGGCTTAAGTTTATTTTTCTAATCTAATTTTAATCTTTATCTAATTAATGATTAATTTAGATGAATTATAATTTAGTTAGAAAGGATGATCAAAATGATTAAAGACGATGTTTTAATATTGACAGCAAATTTTGGTTCGGGTCATGTTAGTGTAGCTAATGCGATAAACGAACAATTAAAAATATATGATAATGATTTAAATATAAAAGTTGTAGATGTGGTTGAAATATGTAGTCCTCATTTGACTGATGAGGTTTATAAGGCATATGAAATCTTAGTGAAAAATACTCAAGATATATACAATTACTTTTACAAAAAAAAGGCTAATAAACAAACTATGATGGACAAAATAATATATAAGATGTATTTATCTAAGATGGCTAAATATATACAAGAGACAAATCCTAAAATTATAATATCTACTTTTCCAATGTGTTCAGGATTTGTATCGATGTATAAGGAAAAGTATAAAAGTGAAATTCCTTTTATAACTTGTATAACGGATATAGTAGATAACTTTGAGTGGATTTATCCAAATACTGATAAATATATGGTTGCAACACAGTCTGTAAAGTCAAAGCTTGTAGCTAAGGGAATAGATTGTAATACTATTCAAGTTACAGGTATACCAGTTAGAAAAAAATTCTCAGATAAGAGTTCAATTGATATAAAAAAGAAATATGGTATAAAAAACTCTGAATTTGTAATACTTATGATGGGTGGAGGCCTAGGTCTTCTACCAGAAGATGATGAAATATATACTTATCTTGATAATTTAGAAAATGTTAAAACTGTAGTTATAACTGGGAAAAATAAAGAAAAATTTAATTATTTGACTAAGAAAATGAATTTGAAAAATACTATAGTTAAAGGGTTTACTGATGAAATAGATGAACTCATGAATAATGCTGACTTACTTATAACAAAACCAGGTGGGGTTAGTACATTCGAGGCTATACATTCTGAGATTCCAATGTTAATTAATAATCCTACTTTGGCTCAAGAAATAGAAAATGCAAATTTCATAGAAAATAGTGGTATAGGGATGATAGCTAGAAACTCTGATGAGATAAAGGATATGGTTGAGAAATTTATAATAAGTGATAAATTGAAAGAAGAATTAAAAAAGAATATCAAAGAGATTAAGAAACAATTAGATACGGACATGTTGATAGATTACATTGAAAATATTGACCAAAAATCTATTGTATAAGAGTGGGAGTTGGAAGTAATGAATATTGCGATACTAATAGGATGTATAATTTTTATATACGCTATAATACCTAATTTTTATAATAAATATATATCATCCAAGGTTATAAGAAGAATAAATACTAGAGATAAAAAGATAGCTTTAACTTTTGATGATGGACCAGATGCAAGATATACTAACAGATTGCTAGATTTACTTAAGAAATACGATGTTAAAGCCAGCTTTTTTGTTGTAGCACACAGCACTTATGGAAATAAAAAGATAGTTGAAAGAATTATTGATGAGGGGCATACTGTAGGTATACATTCTTTAAAACATAAGCATACATGGTTAAGTGCACCTTTTGAGACTATCAGAGATTTTAAAGAGAGTTTAAGGATATTTGATGAATTAGGAGTAAAAACTATATTTTTCAGACCTCCTTGGGGAATGTTCAACATATTAACACAACTAATGGTTAATAAATTAGGTTTAAAAACAGTATTGTATTCTATGAGTACTAAAGATTGGAAGAATAACATTTCATCTGATGATATAATTAATAAAATTGTCAATGACGTAAAAAATGGAGATATAATTCTTCTTCATGATAGTGGAGGAGCTAAGGGGGCACCTAATAAAACTATAAAGGCTTTAGAATATGTAATTCCAAAGCTTATAGAAGATGGTTATGAATTTGTGACAGTTGAGACTGCTTGTCAAGGAGAGGATATTTATGAACAAAAAGCTTAATTATATAATTCTATTATTATTAATAGTTGGAACTGGATGGGTAATAGTAAATAATAATGATATTTCAAAATTTCCTCATATAATATCAAGAATTAACAAGCTATATTTTGGAGTAGCTATGTTATGTATGTTTCTTAATTGGATATCAGGAAGTCTTCTTTTAAAAAATATATCTGGATTAGTTAATTCTAAATTAAAGTTAAAAAAAGCGTTGAGTATAAATCTAATAGGAGAATACTACAGCTGTATAACTCCATTTTCAAGCGGAGGTCAGCCAGCACAAGTATATTATATGTTAAAAGAAAATATACCTATTGGGAAATCTACATCTATACTTATGATGAAGTTTATAATATATCAAACGGTCGTAACTCTTTACTCTATAACGATGTTTGCAATTAGATGGGAGTATATATCGACAAATTTAAGTAAGACATTACCATTCATATGCACAGGTATAATTATAAATGGGGTAGTAATAATTGGTATTTTTATGTTGTTTTTTAACGATAGTATAGTAAGAAATATATTGAATTCTATTCTTAAATTTATAAATAAATTTAAGAACATGGGCAAGTATGAAAAGAAAATAAATGAGATTTTAGATGAATATATAGTTAGTATAAATAAATTAAAAGAAGATATAGGTACAACTATAAAGCTTTCTATTATAGCTATATTTCAAGCTACATGCTATTTTGGAATAACTTATTTTGTATATATATCACTTGGTTTGAAAGGAACATCTGCAATGGATGTTATAGCTATTCAATCGTTATTATATATGGCTGTTTCTTTTGTTCCAACACCTGGAACTCTTGGAGCATCAGAAGGAGCTTTTCATATATTCTTTAGTTTTTTATTCACAAATGGGTTGGTAGTATATGCTATGCTTTTATGGAGGATAGTAAGCTATTATTCATGTATTGTAGTTGGAGGAATAGTCACGTTATTAGTTCATTTAAAAGATTCAACAAAAAAAGCAATTGCATAAGGCAATTGCTTTTTTATTATAATGAATAGGAAATTATATCCCTATTTAAATTGACGATATATAATTAGATTATATGGAGGGGTGAATTAAATGGAAAAACAAAAAATACTTATAATAGAAGATGAAGAAAAAATAGCTAGATTTGTTGAATTAGAACTTAAATATGAAGGATATAAAGTTAATATAAAACACGATGGAAGAGAAGGCCTTGATGAGATTGAAAAAAATGATTATGATTTAGTAATACTAGATATAATGCTTCCAGGGATTAATGGGATGGAAGTATGTAGGAGAGTAAGACGTTTTTCTGATATACCTATTATCATGTTATCAGCAAAAGGTCAGGTCGAAGATAAAGTTATGGGACTTGATCTAGGAGCACATGATTATCTGACAAAACCTTTTGCTATAGAAGAATTACTTGCTAGAATTAGAGGGATTTTAAGTAGATATAGTCCCGTTAAACAAGATGACAATTCTACAAAATTAAATGATCTAGTTATTAATGAAAATATGCTTGAAGTCAAAGTTAAAGACGATATTATAGATTTGACTAAAAAAGAGTACGACCTTTTATTGTATCTTTTAAAAAATAAAAACCAAGCCATAACAAGAAATCAAATATTAGAAAAGGTTTGGGGGTATGACTATGTAGGAGATACTAATATTGTAGATGTTTATATAAGGTATTTAAGAAGTAAGATAGATGATAAATATAATAAAAAATATATACATACTATAAGAGGAGTAGGGTATGCGATTAAAGATGAGTAAGGTAAATATATTTAAAAATAAGAGGATATCTGTAAAACTTACATTAATATATGCTATAATACTATCTCTTATTTTAATAGTAATAAGCACTATTACAACATGGATGGTAGAACACATTTTATGGCAAAAAGCTGAGGAAGAAATGAAAAAAACTTATGATTCAGTAGAGGTATATATAAAAAATAAAAACCCTATAGATAATAACTTGTTTAAAAGCATATATATTGGAGATACATATTTAAGGATATCAAATAAAGATAAAGTAATATTAGAAAATAAAAGAGATAATGAATTTAATAAAAAGGAAAATGAAGAATTATATAATTTAGAGGAATTACCTGTTGTATATATGAATAAAGATATAGAGGTTGAAGGTAATGTATATTCTATACTGTTAGAGAGATATCTAGAAGATGAAGAAGAGTTTTTAGAAGTACTAGATGATAATTTATATTTTATGAATATTATTGGAATTATAGTAGCTGTAATTTCAGGGTTTTATTTGAGTAAGAAAATATTGCTACCTATAAAAAAGATTACTAATACAGCTAAAGATATAAGTATAAATGATTTGAGCATGAGAATAGAAGTAGGTGAAGTTGATGATGAATTAAATGAACTAGCACGAATGTTGAATGATATGATAGCTAGGTTAGAAGAGTCATTTGTAAGACAAAAACAGTTTACATCTGATGTTTCTCATGAACTTAGAACTCCAATTTCAGTTATTCAAGGATATGTAAATTTATTAGATAGATGGGGAAAAAATGATAAGGAAGTTTTAGATGAATCTATTCAATCTATAAAAACAGAGACTGAAAGTATGAAGGTTCTTCTAGAACAACTTCTATTTTTATCAAGAGCTGATAATGATAACTACGTATTAAATAATGAGAAGTTTTGGTTGAATGAACTTATAGATAATGTTGTAAAAGAGACTAGATTGATGCACAGAAATCATAATATAGAGTACATTATGAATGAAAAAGTTTTAATGTATGCGGACAAAAATTCTATAAAACAAGTACTTAGAATTATTATAGATAACAGTATAAAATTTACTGAAAGTGGAGGATTTATTACTATCAAATCTCAAAAACTAATCAATTATGTAAAAATAAATATAGTAGATACAGGAATAGGAATTCCCAATGAAGATATCCCATACATTTTTGATCGTTTTTATAGATCTGATAAGTCAAGAACAAAATCTACAGGGGGAACTGGATTAGGATTAGCTATTGCAAAAGGTATAGTAGATGTCAATAAAGGTATGATTTGGGCTGAAAGTGAGGTTGGTAAAGGAACTACTATAAGTATAAAGGTTCCAATTAAAGGTATTTAATAAATTAAGAACTATATAAATAAGGGGGATTTATATGAAGTATGAATTTGACAAGTTAATAGATAGAAAAGAACATCATTCTGCTAAATGGAATGAGATGGGCAATAAATTTGGAACGAATGATTTAATTCCTATGTGGATAGCTGACATGGATTTTAAAACAGCACCTGAAATTATAGAAGCTATGAAAGAAAAGCTTGAACACGGTGTATTTGGTTATGTTAATAGAACAGATGAATATTATAAAACAGCTTGTAATTGGCTAAAGAAAAGACATGGTTGGGATGTTTCAACTGAGAATATAACTTATAGTCCGGGTGTTGTGCCAGCACTTAGTATTATAATACAGGAATTTACAAAACCAGGAGATAAAATAATTATTCAATCACCTGTATACTATCCATTTTTCAATGTTATAGAAGAAAACAATAGAGAGATAGTTCTAAATCCTTTAAAAGAAACTGAAAGAGGATATTATGAAATGGATTATGAGGATTTAATAAGTAAAATAGATGATGCTAAATTTTTAATTCTTTGTAACCCACATAATCCAGTAGGAAGGGTTTGGAAAAAACAAGAACTTAAGAAATTAGGAAAGATATGCTTTGCAAGAGGAGTTAAAGTTATATCTGATGAGATACATTCGGATTTAATATTTAAAGAAAATAAGCATGTACCATTTGCAAGCTTGGGAAAAGAATTTGAAGAAAACACTATTACCTGCTTTGCTCCTACCAAGACTTTTAATATAGCAGGGCTTTATTCTTCTTTTATAGTATTTCCAAATTCTAAGGATAAGGATATATTTGAAGAAGCTTTAGGAAGAATTGACTTAAAGAGAAACAACCCTTTTAGCTTAGTAGCTACCATGGCAGCCTATGAAAAAGGAGAGCCATGGCTAGATGAATTATTAGTTTACTTAGAAGAAAATATAGATTATATGATAGAGTATATAAAAGAAAACATTCCTAAGATAAAAGTTAGAAAGCCTGAAGGAACTTATCTTGTATGGCTTGATTTTAGAGATTACGCTTTTTCTAAAGATGAGTTAGGAAGAAAAATGATAGAAGAGGCAAAAATTGCTTTTGATGATGGACTTTGGTTTGGTAATGAAGGAGAAGGATTCCAGAGAATAAATGTAGCGTGTCCGAGAGTTATGATAGAAGATGTTCTCAAAAGATTAGAAACTGTGTTTAAATAAAATTCGCTTTATGCTAACGCATAGCTCATGTCGCCAACGAGTACTAACGAACTCCGTTGCTCAAAATAGTTGCAACTTCAGTTCGTTTATCAATGTTATCTATAAGTCGAAAGTTATTAAATTTACTTGTATATAAAAAGGGTAGCCAATGGCTACCCTTTATTATTTAAATACAAGTAAATTTAATATGAAGAAGTTGTTGTATAATGAGTATATAGTATTATATGAATTTTTATTAGGAGGAAAGTTTATGTTAGAAAATGAAAAGGCAGTATACGATATTTTAGACAAACTAAATATTGAGTATGAAAAGCACACTCATATTCCTGTTTATACTATAGAAGAAGCTGATAATTTAAATTTAAATATAAAAGGAGCTCATTGTAAGAACTTATTTGTAAGGGATAGAAAAGGAAGACAACATTATCTTATAATTATAGAAGAAAATAAAAAGGTAGATTTGAAGAAATTGTCATGGGAGATAAATAGCACAAATTTAAGTTTTGCATCTGAGGAAAGACTTTTTAAATATTTAAAGTTAAAGCCTGGTTCAGTAACTGCATTTGGACTTATAAATGATGAGGACAAGCATGTAAAGGTTTTGTTAGACAAGGATTTAAAGGGGGAGTATATAAGCTTTCATCCTAATGTAAATACTGCAACTATTACGATTTCTTATGAGGATTTTGAGAAGTTTTTAGAGTTTGTAGGTAATGAAATACAGTATATCGAAATTTAGAGAAGAATATCTTAGAAGATAAAATCTAAAAGCATACTTTGTATAAGGTAAGTAAAATTATGCACTTATAGTCTAAAATGAAGGGTATCAAAATACCGCTCATGTATTAAATATTTTTAATAAAACTAAGCATTACATCTTATTCAATATCCTAAAAGTTCTAAACTCACTATCGGTCAGACAACGAACTTTCTTAACGAATATTGAAACGCTGTAATGCTATTTTTATACAAAAATATTTAAATCATTCACTAATATTTTAATCCCCTTCATTTTGTAAATGTAGTTTGTATTGTGAATAAAGAAGTAGAGTTTACAAGTGATATGATTACTAAAAAATGTGAAAAAATTAAAAACCATTACAAAAAATACACATAATCTATTATAATTAATTATGTAAAATAATGTTATATTTAAGAAGGGATTATAGAATGATAAATAAAAAAACAAAAAAATTTATATATATTCTTGTATTATTATCACTAGGACCTATTATAGATAATATTATTAGTATACATATACATAATAATTATAATTTATCAATGAAAGTATCTAATTTTATAGGTCTGTTATGTATGTATTCATATTATATCGGAGTATTTACAGCTACTTTATTAAGAAGATTTTTTTCAGTGTAATTATAGATGTTTTATTACAATTGGAGAGTTACTTTGTGCATTAAGATTAATTAATATTTGTAAATAAAGGAGGACATATGGATATTTTTATAAATACATTGATGATAACTTTAGCTGTCGTGTTGTTTTTAGCATCATATAAAGCTTTAAAACTTAAAATTCTTGTGTTTTTGAAAAAAGATGAAGAGATTGAAAATCTAGAACAAGTATGTATGATGTTTGGAAAGCTTTATTTTTGTGAAGGCATTGTAGCGTCTATATGTGCTTTATTGCTAGTATTTTTTCAAGAAGAACAGTCAACGATTATGTGGTTATTTTATACGTGTTTTATTATAGGATATTTAATTAAAGAATTATTTAAAGAAAGATACATTATAAAAAAATAAACCCCATTGAATAGATTCATTATTGTTTCTATTTAAGGGGGTTATTTTTTTTATAATGAGTAGGAAATTATATTCCTGGTTGAATCATGGATAAGTATAGTTTCCGTTACGAATTTCAAAAAAGTTTACATTTAAGATTTTTTTAAAGAAGAACTTTTTTATATTAACATTTGTATAAGTACATAAGGGATAGCCATGGCTAAAAATATACCATAAACAAGATCAAGCCAAACAACACTTCCAAGAGAACAAATATACATAATAGCAACTATTGGTAGAGCGAGTAGTTTGCTGATTATAGGTGTTCTCTTATCCCATACAGCTTTCCACATGTTTTTAGCATCTTCTATACTTGGAAATGAATGCATTGCAATAGATACACCAAGCCATACAAAGAACAAGCTTAATTGATTAGAGTAATCATCAAATTTTATAATATCTATAGCTCCTGGTAGTGATATTAATGCACCTAAAATACTATTTACAAAGAATGGACCAAGTGAAATCCAGATTTGAGCTCTTGGGTTTTTGGGAACTTCATGAATAACATATCCTGATGGATTTGAAAGTTGAAAATAGCGAACTTCAAAAACAGGTACTTTCATAAGTCTACAAAAAAGCTGATGTGCTAATTCATGGACTATAACACCGGGGAAAGTGACTAGGGATATTAAAAATCCAGGTATAAAGAACATTTATATTTCACTCCTATTCATAATCTTTTATTTTTCCGTTTACGATATCTTTGACTCTATCAATATCAGAGTAGTTATTTTCTTCTAGAATCTTAATATATTTATCTCTTTCATTTTCATTCTTTAAATAATGATTTGATATTACAATTGCCTCTATAGCATTTAAATTATTTTTATTTATAGAATAGGCTTCTTTGGCATTTTTAAGAGCTTCGTCATAGTTATGTTCTTTAAGATTTATAAAACTCAAAGAAACATATGCAGGTCCATATTCTTTGTTAAAAATAAATGTTTCTTTTAATACTTCTTTAGCTTTTTCATAATTATCTAAATCTGAATAACACGTTGCTATTGGAATTTTAAAAAAGTAAATCTCTGGGTTGATAGAGTAAGCTGAATTAAAAGCTGATATAGCCTTTTCGTACTCACCGTTTGCATAATAGGCTGTTCCAAGATAATAGTATGCGCCACAACTATTTTCGCTTTTATTAGATTTAGTAAGATTTTCAATAGTACTAATTACTTGACTCATAGACAGGGTTTCATTTCCTATTATTTTTTCTATCTCTTCTGTTATAAAGAAATGTTTTCCGTATAAATCAACTGCAGTTTGTACCTCATTAAAGAGATCCTTATCACTATCGTAATATGTAATTTCAAGAATTTCATCATAAATTTTATCTGATTCGTCTAAATTATCACCTTTAACTGATGCAATAAAAAGTCTACTTTTTAAAAGTTCAGATTTGGGAAATTGATCTAGAGCTTTTTTATATGCATTTTGAGCTGTTACATATTTAAGTTCTTTTTCTGCTTTTAAACCCCTTTCGTAGTTTACAGCTCCAATAAGAGAACTTTTAAAATGCATAAGACTAAATATTACAACAATAAGTACAATTACAGATAAAGCTTTTATCCACATAGGAACTGGATATTTAATATACGCTTCTCTACAGTTTTTACATAGATCTGTAGGATAATCTTTAAGTGCTTCCTCTTCCTCACAGTTACAGCAAATAACTTTTTCTTCTGTCAAAAAAATTCCTCCTTTTTGTAATTTTATATGTCAACCAATCCAAAGTTTACATTAATTGTATTAAATTTACAATGAACCAATGGAACCATTTTATGGTACAAAAGGAAATGAGTTTTATTAATAAATAATTTACAATTTGTTAATAAAAATTTAATAATTTGTTTCTTATTAGTTTAGAATTGTATCTTAGTATATTAAGTATAGAAGTTAAGTTTAAAAATTAATTAAAAAAATACATTGAAATTATGATTAGGGAGGATAACAATGAAGAAAATATCATTAATATTTCTAGTAGGGTGTTTGTTACTGAGTTTATCTGCATGTACAAAAGCAGAGGCTGAAAAAGTTGAGGAAATAGCTAAAAAGGTAGAGGTGGATGTTTTACAACAAAAAACTACTTCTGTTGAACTTGAATATACAGGTATAGTTAAGTCTGATGAAATGAAAGAAATTTCTTTTAAATCATCAGGTAAAATTTCGAATATTTATGTGGAAAAGGGAGATTACATAAAAAAAGGACAGAGGTTAGTTGAGTTAGATAAAGAAGATTTAAATTTACAATTGAGTGCTACAAAATCAAAATTAGATACATCACAATTAGATATTAAAAAAGCTGAGGACTCTTATAATTATAAAAAAGAGTTATTTGAAAAAACTGAAGAAATGTATGAGTATGGAGCTGTATCAAGAGATGATTATGACAAGGTTAAACTAGATTTTGATACATCAAAGACTATCTATAATCAAGCTAAATCAAATTATGAAACTTTAAAAATAGACTATGATAGTAAAGTAAAAATGGTCAACGATGCTACTGTTGTTTCAGATATGAATGGATATGTATTAGATATTAAATATGAAGAAGGAGAAATGGTTTCTCCAGGAACACCAATTGTTACTATAGGAAATGATAAAAAAGTAGTAAAAACAGGTGTTGCTCAAAAAGATTTAGATAAAATTAGTTTAGGAAAAGAAGTAAAAATAGAGTTTAATGATAAAGAAACTAAGGGAAAAGTAACAAATATATCTAAACTTCCGGATAAAACAACTAGAACATATGATGTGGAAATTTCACTTAATGAAACAGATTATTATTTAGAATCTATTGTAAATGTAAAGTTTGGTATTGGGGAAGAAACAGGTATATGGATTCCTATTAATACCATTTTATCTTCAAATATAGATTATGTATATGTTGCTGAAGATGATAGGGCTGTTAAGAGAACTGTAACTATACAAAAAACAAAGGGAAGTCAAGCTAAGGTTAAAGGACTTAAAGCAGGAGAAAAATTAATTGTTAATGGAATGAAGTCTGTTAAAAACGGTGCTTTACTAAATATAAATGATAAAACCTCAGTAAATAATAAATAGAAGAAGGTGATTAAATGAAAAAGGGAATAACTTATGGTGCTATAAAAAATAAGAAAATGACAGTACTTTTAATTGTATTCGCTATGATTTTTGGATTATACAGTTATTATATGTTACCAAGACAAGAATCTCCAGATGTAAGTGCTCCTGCTGCACTTATAACTGCTGTTTATCCTGGGGCATCACCAAAAGATGTGGAAGAGCTTGTAACAAAAAAAATTGAAGATGCAATCGTAGAAGTTGGAGGATATGATTATTCTAGTTCCAAGTCTAAAAATGGGGTATCAGTAGTCACAATGTTTATAAAAAGTGATGTAACTCCAGATGAAGCATGGGATGAGTTAAGAGAAAAATTACAACCTGTACAAGGCGAATTGCCGAGCGAATGTTTGGATATACAAATTAATACAAACCTAACGGATACATCAGGGATGATTATAAGCATGTCGAGCGATAATTATTCTTATGAAGAACTTGCTGATTATGCTCAAATGTTTAAAACTGAATTGAGTAAAATTGATGGAGTATCAAAATTTGAAATAGAGGGAGATTTAGAAAAAGAAATTATAGTTGAAGTTGATGTAGATAAACTTAATTATTATAAGGTTTCTTTAAATGACATTGCAAGTGTTATACAATCCCAAAATATTAATATACCTTCTGGTAGTGTTGATGACGGAAACGCAAAAATATCTGTAAAATCTAATGGAACTTATGGATCAATAGAAGAAATAAAGAATACGGTTATTATGGTTTCACCACAAAACGAAACAGTTTTACGTTTAAAAGATATTGCTAATGTATATTATGAAGTAGATAGTTCATCACCTAGATATAAAGATAATGGAGTAAAAGCTGTATTACTTTCAGGTTATTTTGAAGACAGTCAAAATGTTGTACTAATAGGATCGGAAGTTAAGGAAAAAATAGAAGAATTAAAGAGTGATTTACCAAAGGATATTGCATTCAACCAAGTTATATTTCAACCAGATGATGTTAAAAAATCAATAAATGATTTTATAATAAATCTTATAGAGTCTATATTCTTTGTTATTGCTGTTGTATTTTTCGGTATGGGAGCTAGAAATGCGATTATTGTTTCTACAACTATTCCGTTATCTATATGTATGACATTTGTTATTATGTATGGGCTAGGTATTAAATTAGAGCAGATGTCTATATCGGCGTTGATTATAGCTTTAGGTATGTTAGTTGATAATGCTATTGTTGTCAGTGACTCTATTCAAAGCTATATTGATGAAGATATGAATAAACTAGATGCATGTGTAAAAGGTACAAAGGATGTCGCAATGTCAATGTTGACATCTACATTAACAACTGTATTTGCATTTGCTCCATTATTGTTGATAGGATCATCAATAGGAGAATATGTTTTTGGAGTTCCATCGGTTGTTATTATAGCATTAATATGTTCATATATTTGTGCAATAATTACTACACCAACTTTGGCATATATATTCTTCAAAAAAAGTAAACCGAAAAAGAATAAAGGACCATCTAAAGTACGAAACTTTTTCGATAATTTACAGCAATTAGCTATGAAGAAAAAGTGGGCTATGATAAGTGTCTGTATGATAGCGTTTCTTATAACAGGAGTATTTGTTAAACAATTAGATGTAAGTATGTTTCCAAAGGCAGATAAAAATCTTATGTACATAAATATAAGATCAGAAAATGCATCAGATATTGATATAACTGAAAAACTTACAGATAGTGTTGTAGAAATTATAAAAGATCAACCTGAAGTAGTTAGTTATTCTCAAGCTGTAGGAAGTGGTCTTCCTAAATTCTATATGACAGTTAAAACAGGAGCTTCATCAAATGATTTTGCTCAGGTTCTTATAGAATTTGATTTGGAAAAGGGAGAAAGGTTTAAGAGTAAGGATGAACTACTTAATCATATACAAATGGAGCTTGATAAGAATGTTGTAGGTGGAAGTGCTATTGCTAATTTATTAGATGCTGGTAGTGGTGGTGGAAGCCCAATTCAAATTAGAGTTAGTGCAGAAAAAATGGAAAGATTAGATGAAGTAACTCAGTTAATTGTAAATGAATTAGAAAAAATTGAAGGAACAACTAATGCAGATAGTGATTTTGTAGCTGAAGAATATCAATTTAGTGTAAATGTTGATGAAAATAAATCGAGTATGTATGGAATCTCAAAATATGATGTACAAAAAGAAGTAAGTGCGGCACTAAGGGGTAAAAATTCTTCTACATTTAGAAAAAATGGAAATGAATATGATATTGTAGTTAAAAGTGATATAAAAACAAAAGAAGAATTAGAAAATTTAGCAATAAAGTCGTCTATGACAGGTGAAAAAGTATTATTAAAGAATGTTGCAAGTGTTGACATTGAAAGGCAGTATCCAAGTATTGCAAGATACAATCGTGAAAGAAGTGCAGTTGTTTCTAGTGATCTAATAAGTGGATATGCAGCAGGTGATATTGAAAAGCAACTTAAAGATAAAATCAGAGAACTAGGTCTATCAGATTTGAGTGATGTAACAATTGATTTTGATGGAGAAATGAGTAGTATACAAGATAGTTTTTCAGAACTTGGTATTTTGGCTATATTTTCAATAATATTAATAATAGGGGTACTGGTATATCAGTTTAATTCTTATATGCAACCACTTATTATTATATCTACAGTACCGTTAGCTTTAATAGGAGTTGTTTTCGGTCTATTTGTTTTAAATCAGCCACTGTCATTTACTGCAATGTTAGGAATTGTAAGTTTAATAGGTATAGTTGTTAATAATGCTATAGTATTAATTGACTATATTAATGGAGCGAGGGAAGATGGTGAAAGTATTAATGAAGCATGTAAAAAAGCTGTTGATAGAAGATTTAGTCCAATAATTTTAAGTACAACAACTACTGTAATTGGGCTTGTACCATTGTTAATAGCAGGAGGAGAGATGTTTAGACCAATGGCAACTGCTTTAATAGGTGGATTAATGGTATCTACATTATTAACATTGGTTGTTGTTCCAACTGTGTACAGCATGGTTGAAGGAAGAAAAGAAAAAACACATTAAAATTAAAATCTGTAGTTTAAATTTAAATGTATTTGACGATATATAGTTTGAATTTAATAATATAAAATTTAATAGGGTAGGTTTTGCTTACCCTATTAAATTATTAAAGGTGGGAAATTATGTCTATAAAATCCAAATTAATACTTTCATTTTTTGGAATGATTATTATTCCTCTTATTTTGATTACAACTTTTAATTTTATGTTTGATAAATATTTCTGGGAGGATGATAAAAGTATTGTAAATGCAGCTAATCCATATTATTTAACTAGGAAAGTTTTTGTTAACTATAGTGAAATTTCAAGAAAAGTAAACTTAAATATTATTAATGATACTGATAAAGTTAAAGATATTTCTTTTCTTAAATCATTAGATAATGATTTAGACACAATTTATAGTGGGATTATTTTAAGACAAAATAACGAAATACTATATTCTTCAGAAATCTTAAGAAATGATTTATTTTTTAATGAACTTCCAAAATTTAATTCTGACTATAACATGGATAATTATATTTTTCTAGAGAATGGATATGTTATTTTTTCACAGAATGATTTTTACTTTAATGATGGTTCAAAAGGAAGTGTATTTTATGCTTTTAACCTTAACTTATTAAGAAAAGATATAAAATTGGCGAGAAGATTACTTTCTTCTATAATAATAATTTCAATATTAATAACATCAAATTTTCTAACTTTCGCAATTTATAAAGATATCATAAAAAAACTTAATAAACTAAAATATGCTTCTAATGAAATAAAAAATGGTAATTTAAATTATACAATTGAAAAACATTCAAAAGACGAATTTGGTGATTTAAGTATTAATTTTGAGGAAATGAGAATAAAACTTAAAGAGTCAATAGATATCCAAATGAAGTATGAAGAAAATAGGAAAAATTTAACTTCTAATATATCCCATGATTTAAAAACCCCTATAATGTCTATAAAGGGATATATAGAGGGAATTAAAGATGGAGTTGCAGATTCTCCTGAAAAAATGGATAAATATATAAATACAATTTATAAAAAAGCTACAGATATGGAAGTCTTGATTGATGAATTATTTTTATTTTCAAAATTGGATTTGAAAAAGGTTTCATTTAACTTTCAAAATATAAATATTGTTGATTATTTAAAGTACTGTGTTGAAGATTTAAGTTTTGATTTAGAAAAAAAGAATGCAAACATAAATTTGAATAATGAAAAAGAAGAGATATTTGTAACTGCTGATTTACAAAAACTTAAAAGAGTTATTGTAAATATTGTAGATAATGCAATGAAGTATATGGATAAGCAAAATCCAAAAATTGATATCAATTTAATAGATAATAGAGAATATGTAACAATTGAAGTTAAAGATAATGGGATTGGAATTCCTAAAGAAAGTATACCGTTTATATTTGATAGATTCTATAGAGCCGATGAATCAAGAAATACTTCTATAAGTGGAAGTGGACTAGGGCTTTCTATCTGTAAGCAGATTATAGAATCTCATGGAGGAAATATGTGGGCTGAAAGTGAAATAAATATAGGGACAAGTATATTATTCACATTAAAAAAATATAAAGGGAATGATGATCATGAAAAAAATTCTAATAATTGAAGATGATATAAGTATTGCTGAACTTGAAAAAGATTACTTGGAAATAAATGGTTTCAATGTTGAAATAGAGACTACAGGACTTGCAGGACTAAAAAAAGCTAGTGAGGAAAATTTTGATTTAATAATACTGGATTTAATGCTTCCAGAAATAGATGGATTTTCAATATGTAAAAGTATTAGAAAAATAAAAGAAATACCAATATTGATGGTATCTGCAAAAGGTGAATCTGTTGATAAAATAAGAGGACTTGGACTTGGAGCAGATGATTATATAACAAAGCCGTTTAGTCCAAATGAATTAGTGGCAAGAGTAAAATCACATTTAAATAGATATAAGAGGCTTACTGAAAAAGTAAGTACTCCAAAAGAAGTAATAGAAATTAATGGTCTTAGTATAGATAATTATTCAAGACGTGTTTATTTAAATGAAAAAGAAATAGTATTAGCTTCTAAAGAGTATGATGTACTAAATCTATTAGCAAGAAATCCTAACAGAGTATTTAGCAAAGAAGAAATATTTGAAAGAGTATGGGGTTTTGACTCCTTAGGAGAGATATCAACAATAACGGTTCATATAAGAAGAATACGTGAGAAAATAGAAAAGGATACTTCAAATCTACAGTACATAGAGACTATTTGGGGTATAGGCTATAGATTTAAAGCATAATAATGAGGAGGAACCTATATGAAAAAAATAATTACTGGGATATTATTAGTAATCTTTACATTTATAAGTTCGATAAATGCATATGCAGATGAAAAGTCTGTTGAAGATAAAATAAACATTTCGATTGAGGAAGCTATAGAAGAGGCAATAAAAAATTCAACGGAGCTTAAAAGTAGTGATCTAGATATTGAAATAAAAGAAATAGAACTTGATGAGGCTAAACATACAGAGAAAAAATATGATAATAGTGATATTTCACTTGGAACAGTAGAAGGATTTCAATTAGATGCAAATATGATGTCTAAAAAAGCTGAGTATGCTCTTGAAGAAGAAAAAATAAAAAAGGATTATAAAAAGGAAGATATAAAACATAATGTAACTCAAGCTTACTATGGCTCTCTTAATGCTAGAGATTATATGAATGTTGCAAAGGATAATTTAGAAAATGTTCAAAGAAATAGAGATATTGTAAATAAAAAATATGAACTTGGAGTTGCTTCAAAATCAGATTTAATAATGGCGGATATATCTTTAAATGAGGCAAAAGCAAGTTTTGAAAAATCTAAAACTGATTTAGAAAAAGCATATAGATCATTGAATATGATTTTGAATTATCCACTCGATACAAAAATTGAACTTACATCCAGCTTTAAACAAGAAGTATTTGATGAAAACTTGGATGAAGATTTAGAAAAAGCTTATGAAAGTAGATTTGATATAATTCAAATGAATCATAATTATGAACTTGTCAAACTTGATTTTGAGACAAATTCAATAATGTATCCATCTAATACATATAAATACAAAACTAAAGAAAGAAATTTAGCAAAAATCGAAAGTGGTTTAGCAGATGTTAAAAACATGGTTGAATTTGATATCAGAGGAAAATATGATGATGTAATAAATGCTCAAAATCAGATAGAGCTTGCTAAAGCAAATGTAGAAAAAACAAAAGAGGTATTAAGACTTAAGGAATTTGCATATAATGTAGAGCTTGGAACACTTCTTGAAGTTGATAATGCTTTAAATCAATTATATAATTCAAAAATAGCTCTTTCAAATGCAATATCAAGCTACAATTTGGCAGTGATTGATTATGATAAGGCTGTGAGCATAGGAACTGTAAAATAATAAAAAAGAGCAGTTAAAAATAACGAGGGGTGCTTGTTAAGCTACCCTTCGTTATTTTTATATACTAAGTATTATAAATTTTTTTAACTAATTATTGATAAACTCTTCTATCTCAGCTTGTTTAAAAATAAAATGCTCTCCCTTATTGATCATTATACAAGGAAGGCCGATGCTGCCTGATTTTTTGATTTCATCAAACTCAGGTCTGATGTCTCTATATTTCAGAAATCTTTTTAGATTTAACATACTATCTGAAATATCCAGATATAAAAATTCAATATTATTTTCTGAAAGAAACTCTTTCACTGGGGCACAATCTGGTCAATGTTTGCTACCGAAAACTGTAAATTTATTCATTCTTATTCCTCGCCTTCTCAATTCTTACTTATTTATAATTATTGACCATTTAAACAAAATTTTATGCATTACCTAGGATAGTGATTATTTTACTATACTACATTTCAACTATTTTAAGAAACAGAGAATGTAGGAGTCATTGGTGGCATGAAGTGAATTTTACATTTGACATACTAATACTCTATGTGTTATTATTGTTAAAACAAAATAATATAAAAAAATCGACATACGCATGTCGACCTTTAAGTTGGTACGAGAGACCAGGAAGGGAGGAATTATGATGGGAGCCATCAGTGCGTGTTTTTATTATACAAAAAAACATGAAAATAATAATAACTGTAAAAATTTGAAAGAATTATTGAACGTATTATTCTCAATAATAGTTTTTACATTCCCTAAAATATGTAAGCAACAAACGGTTGTACCAAAGGTTGAGTTTTGATTTTTGGTAGGCTTGTTTGTTGCTTTTTTAATATCTAAAAAAGGGGAGTGGATTAAATGAAACTATTGATTAAAAATGCAAGGGTTATAAATCCTAAGACGAACTTTGATAAAGTTACAGATGTTCTTATTGAAAATAGTATAGTAAAAAAAATACACGAAAATATAGAAGAAAAAGTTGATAGAGAAATAGATGCGAGTGGATACATAGTATCTCCTGGGTTTGTAGATGTACATGTTCACCTTAGAGAACCTGGATTTGAATATAAGGAAGATATAGAAACAGGTGCTTTAAGTGCTGCAAGAGGAGGATTTACTACTATATGCGCTATGCCAAATACTGATCCAGTTATAGATTGTGAAGAGGTAGTTAGATATATAAAAGATAAGGCTAAAAAAGCTGTTGTGAATGTTGAGGTTATAGGAAGCATAACTAAAGGACAAAATGGAAAAAAGTTGAGCGATATAGAAAGTATGAAAAGATTGGGAATAATTGCTATAAGCGAAGATGGAAAGACTGTTGAAGATGAAAAGTTGCTTTTTAGAGGAATGGAATTAGCTAAAAAATATGATATTCCTGTACTTTCTCACTGTGAGGATAAGAGTCTTGCAGGAGACGGGGTTATGAATGAGAGTACAAGATCTAAGACATTAAATCTTAAAGGAATATCTAGTGAATCTGAAGAGGTTATAGTTAAAAGAGATATAGAAATTGCAAAAGAAGCAGGAGCTAAAATTCATATATGCCATATAAGTACTAAGGGAAGTGTTGAATTAGTAAGAAAAGCTAAAAAAGATAATATAGATGTAACTTGTGAAGTTTGTCCTCATCACTTCTCACTTGCAGATGAAAGCGTTGAAGTAGATAATGCAAATATGAAGATGAGTCCACCTTTAAGATCTAAAGAAGATGTTGAGGAAATAAAAAGAGGTTTAAAAGATGGAACTATAGATATTATAGCTACAGATCATGCACCTCACCATAAAAGTGAAAAAGATTGTGGATTTGAAAAAGCTGCAAATGGGATAGTAGGACTTGAAACAGCACTATCACTTGGAATAACTAACTTAGTAAAAGAAGATGTACTAAGTATAAATGAGCTTATAAATAAGATGAGTTTGAATCCTTCAAATCTTATAAATATAGATAGAGGAAGTATAGAAGAGGGAAAAATTGCTGATATAACTATCTTTGATGAAAAAGAGATTTATAGAATAGATTCTAGTAAATTTAGATCAAAGTCAAAAAATACTCCGTTTGACAAAATGAAAGTTTTCGGAAAAGTAAAGTACACGATAGTAAACGGAGAAGTTGTATATGAGGGGGATGAAGATTAGATGATAGATAAGTTGATAGAGAGAATAAAAGAGCTAAATAATCCAACTGTTGTAGGGCTTGATCCTAGAGAAGAAATTATACCAGAATTTATAAGAAAAGAGTCTTATAGAAAGTATGGAAGAACATTAAAGGGACTTGCAAATGCTTACTTTAAATTTAACAAAATGATAATAGATGAAATATATGATCTAGTTCCAGCTGTAAAACCTCAAATATCTATGTATGAAGAACTAGGACCTGATGGAATAGATTGTTTTATAAAAACTATAAAATATGCAAAAGAAAAAAATCTTATAGTAATAAGTGATATAAAAAGAGGCGATATAGCATCAACTGCAAAGAGCTACTCAAGAGGACATATAGGAAGAGTAAGTGTTGGTGGAAATGAGCATAAAGTGTTTGATGCAGACTTTGTAACTATAAATGGATACATGGGATATGATGCGATAAGCCCTTATATTGAGAACTGTAAAGAGCTAGATAAAGGAATGTTTGTATTAGTAAAAACATCAAACCCTAATAGTGGAGATATACAAGATTTAAAAACTGAAGAGGGAAGATATGTATATGAACACATGGGAGAGCTTGTATCAAAATGGGGAGAAGAACTGATAGGAAAGTATGGATTCAGTAAAATAGGAGCAGTAGTAGGAGCAACTTATAAAGAGCAGGGAAAAATACTTAGAGAGCAAAATCCAAATACATTCTTTTTAGTACCAGGATATGGAGCACAAGGTGCAACGGCTGAGGATTTAAAAGGATGCTTTAATGAAGATGGATTAGGAGCTTTGATAAATTCATCAAGAGGAATAATAGCAGCTTATAAAAAAGATGAGTATAAAGATAGATATAGCGAAGAAGAGTTTCACAAGGCTGCAAGAGAAGCGGTAATTAGAATGAGACAAGACTTACTTAGAGTACTTTAATCGGGAGGGGAAAATATGAAAGGTTATTTAATTTTAGAAAACAATGTTGTACTTGAAGGAAAGTTATTTGGATATACACAAGAAACTGTAGGAGAGGTAGTATTTAATACTGGAATGACTGGATACCAAGAGGTTCTAACTGATCCATCTTATTACGGACAGATAGTAACAATGACGTATCCTTTAATTGGAAACTACGGAATAAATATAGATGATTATGAGTCAAAATCACCAAAGGTTAGAGGGTTTGTTGTTAGAGAAAAATGTGATATGCCATCAAATTTTAGATGTGAATTCAATTTAGATGATTATCTTAAGCAAAATAAGATTGTTGCGATAGAAGGAATAGATACTAGATATTTAACTAAAATGATTAGAAATCAAGGGACTTTAAGAGGTATTATAACTAATAGAAAATTAAATGAAGAGCAGTTACAAAATACTATAAATTCATTTTCTAATGTTGATGCAGTTGAGAAAGTAACTACTAAAGAAGTAGTTAATCATTGTGACGGTGAGGGGCTTAATATAGCAGCTATAGACTTTGGAATAAAGGCTAATATAATAAGATCTTTCAAAAAAAGAGGTTGTAATATAACAGTATATCCTGCTTTTGTAGGAGCTAAAGAAATACTTGATAAGAATTATGATGGAGTATTTTTATCTAACGGCCCTGGAGATCCAAAGGATTTGGTAAGTGTTATAGAAGAGATAAAGAAGATGATGGGAAAAATACCTATAACGGGAATATGTCTTGGACATCAACTCTTGGCATTGGCACTTGAAGGAGATACTGAAAAACTTAAGTTTGGACATAGAGGATGTAACCACCCTGTAAAAGATTTACAAACAGGAAAAGTAATTATAACATCACAAAACCACGGATATGTTGTAAGAGAAGAGACTTTACCTGAAAATGTAAAAATAACTCATGTAAATATGAATGACAATACTGTTGAGGGAATGAGAATTGATGATATGAACATTTACAGCATACAGTTCCATCCTGAAGCTTGCCCAGGACCATATGATGCAGCACCAATATTTGATGAATTTATAGATGTTTATATGAAAGCTAAAACTGAATCGGTTTAATATGAATTTAGATTTAAGAAAAGACATTCTAATTTTAAGTAGTTATTATGGGGAGGTAAAATTATGCCAAGAAGAGATGATATTAAAAAAGTATTAGTTATAGGATCAGGACCAATAGTAATAGGTCAAGCAGCGGAGTTTGATTATTCAGGAACACAGGCTTGTCAAACATTAAGAGAAGAGGGAATAGAGACAGTACTTATAAATTCTAACCCTGCAACTATAATGACAGATAAAGAAATAGCGGATAAAGTTTATATAGAGCCACTTACTTTAGAATTTGTAGAAAAAGTTATAATAAAGGAAAAACCAGATAGTTTAATAGCAGGTATGGGAGGTCAAACAGGACTTAACTTAGCGGTTGAACTTCATGATAGTGGAATTTTAAAAAAGCATAATATAAAGGTTATAGGAACTTCTATAAAATCAATTAAAGATGGAGAAGACAGAGAATCATTCAAAAAAATAATGGAAGATATAAACCAGCCACTAGTTCAAAGTGAGATAGTGACAACTATGGAGGACGGAATAAAGTTTGCATCAAAAATTGGATATCCAGTGGTTGTAAGACCTGCATATACATTAGGTGGTGCAGGTGGTGGAATAGCTGAAAATAAAGAAGAATTGGAAGAGATTCTTGCAAGTGGACTTCAGCTAAGCCGTGTAGGACAGGTACTTTTAGAGAAAAGCATAAAAGGTTGGAAAGAGATAGAGTATGAGGTAATGAGAGATAGCAAGGGAAATTGTATAACAGTATGTAATATGGAAAATATAGACCCTGTTGGAGTACATACAGGAGATTCAATAGTTGTAGCACCATCTCAAACTCTTACAGATGTTGAGTATCAGATGCTTAGAAAGGCATCTATAGACATAATAAATACTATAGGAATAGAGGGCGGATGTAACGTTCAGTTAGCACTTAATCCAGATAGCTTTGATTATATAGTAATAGAGATAAATCCAAGAGTTAGCCGTTCATCAGCTCTAGCTTCAAAAGCTACAGGTTATCCGATAGCAAAGGTTGCAACTAAAATAGCTATAGGATACACACTTGATGAGATAGAAAATGCTGTAACTAAAAAAACTAAGGCGTGTTTTGAGCCAACACTTGATTATTGTGTAGTAAAAATTCCTAAATGGCCATTTGATAAATTTAGAAGAGCTAAGAGAACTCTTGGAACAAAGATGATGGCAACAGGAGAAGTAATGGCAATTGGAAACAATTTTGAATCGGCATTTTTAAAGGCTATAAGATCTCTTGAGATAGGTCAATACAGCTTAGAACACAAGGCATCTTCTGATAGAAGTATTGAAGAATTAAAAAGAAGAGTTCAAATACCTGATGATGAAAGAATATTTGACTTAGCTGAAATGATAAGAAGAAATTATAAGTTAGATATGATATGTAAGATAACTGGAATGGATAAATTCTTTGTAAATAAGATAAATAATATAGTTGATGAGGAAGAAAAACTAAAGAAATCAAATCTAGAGGATATAACTAAGGATTGGATGAGAGAACTTAAAATGAAAGGTTTCTCTGATAAAGCAATAGCTGATTTTACAAACTCATCACCTAAGGATGTATGCAATCTTAGAAAATTATATAAAATAGAAGCTGTGTATAAGATGGTTGATACTTGTGCAGGAGAGTTTGACGCTGTATCTCCATATTATTACTCAACTTATGATGAGCATGATGAGGTTGAAGTATCAGATAAGAAGAAAGTAATAGTTATAGGGTCAGGACCTATAAGAATAGGACAGGGGATAGAGTTTGACTACTGTTCAGTTCACTCAATACTAGCTCTTAAAAAGCAGAATATAGAAACTATAATAGTTAACAATAATCCAGAGACAGTTAGTACAGATTTTGATACAGCTGATAAATTATACTTTGAACCACTTACAGAGGAAGATGTACTAAATATTATACAAAAAGAAAAACCTTACGGAGTAATACTTCAATTCGGAGGGCAAACAGCTATAAAGCTTGCTAAGTTCCTAGATGATATGAATGTAAATGTACTTGGAACTAAGCCTGAGCAAATAGATGAGGCAGAGGATAGAGAAAAATTTGATGAAATAATGGAAAAACTTCAAATAAATAGACCAAAGGGAAAGGCTGTATGGTCTGTAGATGAGGGGATAAAAGAGGCTTCAAATCTAGGATATCCATTGTTAGTTAGACCATCTTATGTACTAGGCGGACAAGGTATGGAGATAACTCACAATGAGAAAGAGCTAAAGGGATATCTTGAAAATTCATTTGATAGAGATCCTAAAAATCCAGTATTAATAGATATGTATTTGACTGGAAAAGAGATAGAAGTAGATGCAATATGTGACGGAAAGGATATATTAATACCTGGAATAATGGAACATCTTGAAAGAGCTGGAGTTCACTCAGGGGACTCAATATCTATATATCCAAGTCAAAATATAAGTGATGATATTAAAAAACAAATATCTGTAAAGACAAGAGAAATAGCAAAAGAACTTAAGATAATTGGAATGATAAACATACAATATATAGAGTTCAAAGGGGAATTATATATCATAGAGGTAAATCCAAGATCATCAAGAACGGTACCTTATATTAGTAAAGTTGCAGGAGTTCCTATGATAGAACTTGCAACTAGAGCTATGCTTGGAGAAAAAATTCAAGATATGGGATTTGGAACAGGGATTTATAAGGAATCTAAAAAAATATCTGTAAAGGTTCCGGTATTCTCAACTCAAAAACTTCCAGAGGTTGAAGTAAGTCTTGGACCTGAAATGAGATCAACTGGAGAAGTATTGGGAATAGGGGAAACCTTTGTAGAAGCTTTATACAAGGGACTTATAGCGGCTGGAATAAATATACCAAACCAAAAATCTACAATACTTGCAACTATAAAACCGAGTGATAAAAAAGAGTTTGTAGATATAGCTAAGCGTTTTGATAATAAGGGATGTAAATTTATAGCAACTAGCAGAACAGCTGATGAGCTTGAAAAAAATTCAATAAATGTTGAAAGAGCTAAGAAGATAGGAGAGGGAGAACCTAATATCTTAGATGTTATTAGAAGTGGAAAAGTGGATATGTTGATAAATACTCCAACTAAAGCAAATGATTCAACTCGTGATGGATTTAGAATGAGAAGAGCTGCTATAGAGACTACAGTTCCAGTGTTTACATCACTTGATACTGTAAAAGGGATACTAGATATAATGGAATCTGATATAAAAGCAGAGAATATGAGTGTGTATAATATGGGAATAGAGTAGGAGGTATTGTATGTGCGTAACTAAGAAAAAGGTGATAGCTAAGATATTAAAAAATGAAATTTTAGTGGATAATGTGTATAAGATGGTAGTTAAATCAGAAGAGTTAATATTCGATTTTAAGCCAGGCCAGTTTGTGAATCTATATAGCAAAGATAAATCTATGTTACTTCCAAGACCTATAAGTGTATGTGAGATAGATGAAGAAAATAAAGAAATAACACTAGTATTTATGGTAGTAGGAAAAGGTACTGAAGAGTTCTCTAGACTTAGAGAAAATGATGAGGTTTACTTGATGGCATTTTTAGGAAATGGATTCGATCTAGAGTGTGAAGGTGAAAATATAATAGTTGGAGGAGGAGTTGGAACTCCTCCTCTCCTAGAACTTGCTAAGAGATTAAAAGGAAATAATAAGATATTTTTAGGATTTAGAAAAGATGTTTATTTAATAGATGAGTTTAAAAAGTACGGAGAAGTTTACGTAGCAACTGAAGACGGGGAACATGGAGAAAAAGGAAATGTTATAGATTTAATGAATAAGTATGTAGAAAAAGCAGATAGAATATATTCTTGTGGACCTAAAGGGATGTTAAAGGCTGTAAAAGAGTATGCAGCTAATAATAAAATAGAGGCATATCTATCTCTTGAAGAGAGAATGGGATGTGGATTTGGAGCATGTGTCGGATGCGCTGTTAAGATAAAGGAAGATAATGATAAAGGATATAAGAATAAAAAGGTTTGTGTAGATGGACCTGTATTTAAAGCTTGTGAGGTGATGTTTGATGAGTAATCTAGGATTTAATATAGCTGGTGTAGAATTTAAAAATCCAGTTATGACAGCATCAGGAACTTTTGGTTCGGTTGGAAAAGAATTTGAACAATTCATAGATTTAAGTTCACTTGGAGCAATTGTTGTAAAGGGCATTAGTTTAGATCCTTGGGATGGGAACAACTCACCTCGTATAGCTGAGACTTATGGAGGAATGATAAACAGTGTAGGTCTTCAAAATGATGGGGTAGATAATTTTATAAAAAATGATATGAAATTTCTACAAAAACATGATACTAATATTATAGTTAATATTGCAGGTAAGACTGTTGATGAATATAAGGAAGTAGCTAGAAGATTAAATGATACAGATATAGATATGATAGAGCTCAATATAAGCTGTCCTAATGTTAAAGAGGGTGGGGTAGCATTTGGAACTAATGCTTTAATGGCAGAGAGCATAACTAAAGAGGTCAAAAGTGTAACAAACAAGCCTTTAATAGTTAAACTATCTCCTAATGTAACTGATATAACTGAGATTGCAAGAGCAGTTGAAAATGGTGGAGCTGATTGTATATCCATGATAAACACTTTAATAGGCATGAAGATAGATATACACAGAAGAAAGCCAGTTCTTTTTAATAAAATAGGTGGACTGTCAGGTCCTGCTATAAAGCCTGTCGCAATTAGAATGGTTCATCAAGTTTCTAAAACTGTTAAAATTCCTATAATAGGAATGGGTGGAATAATGAATGGCGAGGATGCTATAGAGTTTATAATGGCAGGAGCTACAGGAGTTGCAGTAGGTACTGCAAATCTTATAAATCCAACAGCTACAATGGATGTTTTAGACGGAATTAAGAAGTATATGAACGACTATAATATAACTGATTTATCGAGTATAAGAGGAATAATAGACTAAGAGAAGGTGGTAGATATTATGAAAAAGTATAAACAAGAATTTATAGAGTTTATGGTTGAGTGTAATGTTTTGACTTTTGGAGATTTTGTTACTAAAAGTGGAAGAAAGACGCCTTTTTTCGTGAATACTGGAAATTATCAAACTGGAGAACAGCTTAGTAAATTAGGTGACTTTTATGCACAAGCTATAAAAGAAAACTTTGATGAGGATATAGATGTATTATTTGGACCAGCATATAAGGGAATACCTCTTTGTGTTACAACTTCAATATCATTAAGTTCAAAATACGATATGAATGTTAGATATTGCTCAAATAGAAAAGAGATAAAAGACCATGGCGATAAAGGAATTCTTCTTGGAACAAAGTTAAAAGACAAGGATAAGATTCTGATAATAGAAGATGTTACAACTGCTGGAACAAGTATAAGAGAGACTATGCCAATCCTTAAAAATGATAAGGATGTAGATGTTGTAGGACTTATTATATCTGTTAATAGAATGGAAAGAGGAACAGGTGAAAAATCAGCGCTTGAAGATATAAAGGATACTTACAATATGAATACGTGTGCAATAGTTGACATGAATGAAGTTGTAGAATATCTGCATAATAAAGAAATTAATGGGCAAGTTATTATAGACGATGATATGAAGACAAGAATTGAAGATTATTATAAGATCTATGGAGTTAAATAAAATTCGTCTAGTCGCTACGCACTGACTCATATCGCCAACGATCCCTATGGGTTCCGTTGCTCAAAAATAGTTGTAAGTATAGCTATTTCATCAATATTATCCAGAACTTAAGAATAATATAATTTCCTTAAGTATAAAAAATAAACTTTATGATAAAATTTATTTTTTATGTTGACATACTAAATCAAACAGAATATAATCTAATCTAACAAAAGAGAATACGCAAATCCTAAGAAGTGGAGAGTAGGTATAATGATTGTTTCAGCGAGCTGAAGTAGGTGTGAGTTCAGCAACATAGTTATATTGAACAAGAGCCATGGAGGAGATCTTCTGAAATAGCAGTATGAAGATACGGACCTATCGTTAAAGGATAATGAGTGGATATGAAACTATATCAACAAGAGTGGTAGCACGGGAATTATACTCTCGTCTCTTAATTAAGAGACGAGAGTTTTTTAATTTTAAAAGAATTATATAATTCCAAAGTAGCAGCCAGTTTTGATCAACGAAGTTCGTGAGGACCCGTTGGATATATGAGCTCATGCGTTAGCATGAAGCGAATTTTCGTATCAACAAGAGTGGTAACACGGGAACTATATCTCGTCTCTTATTTTTAAGAGACGAGATTTTTTAATATAAAAAATAAAAAAGCGCGCGCGAATTAAAATATGTCTAGCTAGATACCAAATTAAAATAATAAATTAAAAATTTTGAGGAGGAATCTATTATGAAAGAAAATATGAAGGAAAAAGTTGTTTTAGCATACTCAGGAGGTTTAGATACTTCTATAATAATACCATGGCTGAAGGAAAACTATAATGCAGAGATAGTAGCAGTTTGCGTTGATGTAGGTCAAGATGAGGATATGAGTGAAGTTGAGGTAAAGGCTATAAAATCAGGGGCAGCAAAAGCATATATTGAGGACTGTAAAGAAGAATTTGTATCTGAGTATATATACAAGGGAATAAAGGCTGGAGCTATATATGAAAATAAGTATCTTTTAGGAACGAGCTTTGCAAGACCTCTTATGGCTAAGAAGTTGGTTGAGGTTGCTCATAAAGAGGGTGCTAAGTATATTTGCCATGGCTGTACAGGAAAAGGAAATGACCAAGTAAGATTTGAGGTTGGAATTGCTGCAATTGATCCTAGTATTAAGATAATAGCGCCATGGAGAATGTGGGATATAAAATCAAGAGAAGATGCTATAGATTATGCAAAATCAAAGGGTGTAGAAGTTGCAGCAACAAAAGAAAAAATATACTCAAGAGATCAAAATATATTCCATATAAGTCATGAGGGTGGAGAACTTGAAAATCCAGAGAATGAGCATAACCCTGATGATATATATATGATGACAACTCCTCTTGATAAGGTTAAAGATAAAGCAAGTTATGTTGAAATATACTTTGAACAAGGAATACCTAAGAAGATAAATGATGAAGAAATGTCTCCTGTTGAAATAATATCTTATTTAAATAAAATAGGTGGAGAAAATGGAATAGGAGTTATAGATTTACTAGAAAATAGATTAGTTGGTATGAAATCAAGAGGAGTATATGAAACACCAGGTGGAACAATATTATTTAATGCACACAAAGAACTTGAATATTTAACACTTGATAGAGATACACTACAATACAAGCAGATTATAGCTCATAAATATTCACAGCTTGTATATGATGGACTTTGGTTCTCTACATTAAAAGAAAGCTTAGATGCATTCGTAGATACAACACAAAAGACTGTTACAGGAAGTGTGAAATTAAAGCTTTATAAAGGAAATATTATGATAGCTGGTATGAAATCACCTTTTGCATTATATGATGAGTCAATATCATCATTCGGAGATAGTGATATGTACGATCATAAGGATGCAGAAGGATTTATAAATCTATTCAGCTTACCATTTAAAATAAAGTCAAATATGAAGGCTAAAAGTGAGGTAGGTGCAATCTAGATGAAGCTTTGGGGTGGCCGTTTTAAAACCGAAGAGAGTAAACTAATGGAAGATTTCAATTCTTCATTAAAATTCGATAAAGTAATGTATTTTGAAGATATACAGGGAAGTATAGCACATGTTAAGATGCTTTATAAATCTAATATATTGACAAAAGATGAATCAGATACATTGATTAAAGGATTGAATGAAATATTACAAGAAATTGAATTTGGAAAACTAAAGATACAAGGAGATTATGAGGATATACACAGTTTTGTAGAGATAAATCTTGTAAAAAAAGTAGGAGATGTAGGAAAAAAGCTCCATACAGCTAGAAGTAGAAATGATCAAGTTGCTGTAGATATGAGAATGTATACAAAAAGAAATGCTTTAGAAATAGTAGATAGTATACAACATCTTCAAGATGTTATAAAAGATAAGGCGGATAAAAACAATTATATAATGCCGGGATATACTCATCTTCAGAGAGCTCAAATAGTAACATTTAAATATCACTTAATGGCATATTATAATATGTTTGAAAGAGATAAAAAAAGAATGTTAAACTCTTTAAGCTTAATGAATGAGAGTCCACTTGGATGTTGTGCACTTGCTGGAACAACTTATGATATAGATAGAGAATATACATGCGATTTACTTGACTTTGATAAACCTATTGATAATTATTTGGATGGGGTAAGTGATAGGGATTATATAATAGAGATTATATCTAATATGAGTATAGCAATGATGCACCTTAGTAGACTTAGTGAAGAAATAATACTATTTAGCTCTAAGGAATTTGAATTTATCAAAATAAGTGATGCGTATTCAACTGGAAGCAGTATAATGCCTCAAAAGAAAAATCCAGATGCAGCAGAACTTATAAGAGGAAAAACTGGTAGAGTATATGGAAGCTTAATGTCTATACTTACAACTATGAAGGGCTTACCACTTGCATACAATAAGGATATGCAGGAAGATAAGGAAGTGTTTTTTGATTCGATAAAAACAACTCTTAGTTGCTTGAATGTTATGTCTAATATGATAGATACTGTTACAGTCAATAAAGAAAATATGATGAAAGCTGTAAAACATGGATTTTTAAATGCAACAGAAGTTGCTGATTATCTAGTAAATCATGGCATGGCTTTTAGAGATTCTCATAAAGTAGTTGGAGAAATAGTTTTATATTGCGAAGAAAAATCAATAGCTATAGAGGATATGAGTATTGATGAATTTAAGAAGTTTAGTGACTTGTTTGATGAATCTATATATGAATTTATAGACTATGATAATATACTTAAAAAAGGAATTAAAAAGGAAATTGCAGAATAGAAAATTATAAATATTTAATAGTAGTTAATCAAAAACGAAGCTTATTTAATAAGCTTCGTTTTTTAGTTTTTAGGAAAAAATCATACTCTTAAATAATTTATGTATATAATTTTCGTTATAAATTTCAAAAAAAATATATCAAAAACTACAGAAAAACGGTAAGGTTTTAACAAAATTAATCATGATTAATTGATTTTGATTGTCAATGAGTAAAAATAGTAATGAAAACGTTTTCGATAAACGATATGTTATAAATATAGAATTTATATTAAATAAAAGCTGTTAAATAATAAAAATTTGAACAATTTAACATAGGAATAAGTGTATATAAATACCTAAAAATCAATATATTCTGTATTTTAGGAAAATTCTAACAAATTTTACATTTTAATCTTTTTGATTAAAATACAATTCTATTAATAATTATCAATTTGAGATATAAAAAAATATTGTGAAAGCATAAGGTGATTTTTAACAATATTTGTATAACGTATACATGCATATTATTTTGTTAAAAAAATATTTTTAATGTTTTAAAATTTCTGAAAATACCCTTGTATTCTACATTTTTTTCTAATATACTCAATGAAGTGGTATTATCTGGGGAGCAATTATACTTATAATAAAGTTTTATTTATTTGACTTATACTTTACTTAATTAATTATATTATAAAATGAATTAATTAAATAAAGTATAAATCTATAAAAATTAAATAAATAAAGAAAAAATATAAAAATAAAAGTAGCTATGATATTGCTAAAGGGATTTGGCGATAAGAAGATTTTGAAAAGATATGGAGTTGAATCTTTAAAACTAATTTGAAGATTTAATAAAATTATAGGTTTTAGAAATTAAAAGCAGAAGGGAGGAGCTGGCAACTAGGCGGACTTATCAAATTATTTTTAAAAATACCAAAATATTTTATTCGGGAGGACAATTATGGAAACATTTTCAAATTTCGTTACTACCCTAGGTAATTTTGCATGGGGACCTTTTATGATTGTTATGCTTGTTGGAACAAGTTTATTTCTAAGTATTGGAACAAAATTCTTACAATTTAGAAAAATGCCCTTAGCTTTTAAACTACTATTATCTAATCGTGAATCTAATGAAGAGGGGGATATGTCGCCATTTGCAGCTCTTATGACATCACTTGCTGCAACTATTGGTACTGGAAATATTGCTGGAGTTGCAACAGCAATTGTTGCTGGTGGACCTGGTGCAATTTTTTGGATGTGGGTTGTGGCATTAGTAGGTGGTGCAAGTAAATATGTTGAAGCGGTTCTAGCTGTTGAATTTAGAGAAATAAATGAAAAAGGAGAGAGATCTGGTGGCCCAATGTACTATATCAGAAATGGTATGGGGAAAAAATGGGCATGGTTAGGTTGGCTATATGCATTCTTTGGTGTTATGGCATGCTTTGGTCCTGGAAACTTAGTTCAAGCAAATGCGGTTGCTAGTGTTATGAATACCTCTTTTGGTGTTCCTCATTTAATAACTGGTATTGTTGTTGCTATTGCAACTGCTATTGTTCTAATAGGTGGGGTAAAATCTATCGGTAAAGTTTCAGATAAAGTTGTTCCACTTATGGCAGGAGTTTATATTGTTGGAGCACTAGCAATTCTTGTTTTACATGTAGATAAAATTCCTGCAGCTTTCGGTATGATATTTTCTAATGCATTTACTGGTCATGCAGTACAAGGTGGTCTTTTAGGAACAGTTATTCGTTTTGGTGTAGCTCGTGGAGTATTTTCAAATGAAGCAGGACTTGGTACTGCGGCTATTGCCCATGGTGCTGCTGCTACAAAAGATCCTGTGAAGCAAGGTATTATAGGTTCTTTAGGGTCTTTTATTGATACATTAATGGTTTGTTCTATGACGGCTCTTGTAATATTAGTTTCTCCTGCAATAAATATTGGACAAGATGGTATCTTACAACTTTTGGCTTCAGATGGTGCGATGTATCCTGTTACTATGAAGGCAGAACTTGCATCTCAAGGTATTAATCTAATTAGTGGTGCTGCTCTTACTTCTAAGGCATTTAATATGGGACTACCTGGACCTGGAGATCTTATCATTGTTGTTGGTCTTATATTCTTCTCTTATTCAACAATCCTTGGATGGTACTACTATGGTTCAAAATGTCTTGAGTATATTGCAGGAGTGAAAGCTGTTGAAGTATACAAGTGGCTTTGGATTGGAATGTGTGTTGTTGGTGCTGTAGTAAAGCTTGATATTGTATGGGGTTTATCTGATGCATTTAATGGATTGATGATACTTCCTAACCTTATAGGTATGCTAGCTCTTAGCCCATTGGTATTTAAGATGACAAAAGACTATGAATCAAATGAATCAACTGAATCAAATAAATTAAAAAGAAATGTGTAGAAATAGCTTCTGATTAAAATAAATTCATAAAAAAATATAAAAATATATTTAGAAAACGTTTTCTAAAAATAAAAAAGCATTAAGGGAATTTTTAAAATTCCCTTAATGCTTTTTTTATTTACAGGAATATATTAAGTGATGTTAGGTAAAATAGTGTTTTTTAACATTTAACAATTGCAAGTGATAATTAAGTTCTTGGTTTATCTTTATTATTCGCCTTAACTATCTTAAGGGTTAGTGAATATAATAAAATAACAACAAAAAACTATTATCAGATATATTCATAGAATCATGTAATCTCAATACTTTAAATAATTTTGAGGTGGTGTTATATATGGGTAATCAAATTTGGGACTGGATAAACAATTATAATGGCGAATTAAACGAGTCTATTTTTAGAACTAATAAGAATATACCAATACAGTGTGATGATTTTACGGGTTATTTCACTAATGTAATAGCTATATCTGCTGGGAACCGTCATAGTTTAGCCCTTAAGGCTGATGGAACGGTTTGGGCTTGGGGAAGTAACTCTAATGGGCAATTAGGTGATGATACTTTTGGGATTAATAAGAATATGCCAATACAAGTTAGAGATTATAATGACCCTACTGGATTTTTAACTAATATAATAGCTGTTTTTGCTAGTTGGAGACATAGCTTAGCACTTAAGAATGATGGAACAGTTTGGACCTGGGGTAATAACTACGATGGTCAATTAGGGGATGGCACTTCTGGAAGTAATAAGAATATACCAGTACAGGTTAAGGATGTGACTGACCCTACTGGATTTTTAACTAATGTTATATCAATTTCAGCGGGTTGGTTTCATAGTTTAGCCCTTAAGGCTGATGGAACAGTTAGGGCTTGGGGTAATAATTCTAAAGGTCAATTAGGCAATGGGAGTTTTGGAACTAATGAGAAGATACCAGTTAAGGTTAAAGATAATACTGACTCTACTGGTTTTCTAGCTAATGTTATAGATATATTTGCTAGTTGGAGTCATAGTTTAGCGCTTAGAGCTGATGGAACGGTTTGGGCTTGGGGAAATAATTATGATGGTCAATTAGGGGATGGTACTTCTGGAAGTAATAAGAATATACCAGTACAGGTTAAGGATTCTACTAATTTTATCAGCAATATTAGAACTATATCAGCTGGTTGGTTTCATAGTTTAGCTCTTAAGACTGATGGGACAGTTTGGGCTTGGGGTGGAAACTCTAGTGGTCAATTGGGTGATGGTACTTTTACAAGTAATAGTAATATACCGGTACAGGTTAAGGACACTACTAATCCTACTTGCTTTTTAACTAATGTAGTAGCTATATCAGCTGGTTGGAGTCATAGTTTAGCCCTTAAGACTGATGGAACAGTTTGGGGGTGGAGCAGAAATATTGAGGGACAATTAGGAGATGGGAGTTCTGGAAATAATAAGAATATACCAGTACAGGTTAAGAATTATAATAATTCTTCAGATTTTCTAACTAATGTAGCAGCTATATCAGCTGGTTGGAGTCATAGCTTAGCACTTAGGACTGATGGAACAGTTTGGGCTTGGGGGAATAACTATAATGGACAATTAGGTGATGGAACTTTTGAAACTAATAAGAACATACCAGTACAGGTTAGGGTATATTAACTGATGGTGAATGCCATTTTAGATATTGATATTCTAGCAACGCCAAGTATAATACTTGGCATTGTTAGAATTTTTATTTTAGATAATTATTCACTAGCACCACCTTTAATAATATACGGGTCTGACTCAATACCAGAACCACCTTTAAAAATTGTAGATGATAAATTTATATATAAAGCTGGACGAACTCCACCATAACCACCAAAATTTGCAAACCTTTCTAATATAGAACCATTATCAGCAATAACACGTATACCATCAGCACGCAAAGCAGAAGGAGTACGCAACCAACTATACCAGTTATTATTATAATTTAATTTTGCATTTTTTTCTGATGAATGAGAGACAGCTTGTTTTGTTGGCTTTCCTATATAATATTCTCTTCCTAATATTTTTTGATTTTCCCATATATAATCATGCAATTCTTTTACAGACAATAAAAATACTTTATCTTCTATATTTTCATAATATGCACTGTCATAATTTTCAACTACGTCATATATACGAACATTTGGAGTATGAGATTCTTCTCCTCCAGTTTTTTTGTCTTTATCTATATCATTCAACAGAACTTTGTGATTGACTGCTTTTATAATATTTCTTTCACTTTCTGTAAAGTTATTATATGCTAAAAAGCCTTTTTCATCTTCATAGGGAGAATAACCTTGAAGCATATTTTCTTTTGAGGGAGGATTTTGTATCCATTTTATTGTACCTGCTTTTTCATTGCTATTTAACCACTGTCAAATATTTGAATCTCTCCAATAATTACTTCCATCATCTACTCTAATTTCATCATCATGGTAATTTCCATCTGCATCAAATGCTTTTAAAGATATTATTCTATCTGAAAAGAGTAGAGGATTACCGTCTGGATCAATATTTATTATTCTCCAAAGTATTAGTTCGTCGTTGTATTTCCCAAATTGTATATAATCTCCTATTTTTAATTCTTTTGGTTGAGAGTTTTCGCATCCTACAATGAAAATAGAAAAAAGCAAAATAGATGTTAGAATTGCAACTAAACTTTTTTTCATTAGTTTCACGTCCTTTTAATTCAAATTCAATGCATTATACATATTATACCAAATTATATTTAAAATTTTATACATTTTATTAAATGGAAAATGGAGCACTAATTTGAAAAAAATATACAAATTAATAAAATGTGTAATCAAAATCTAAAAAATTACAGAATTCTGCAAATTATCAGGCGTTTTGCATTGAAAAACATTTGTATTTTAAATATAATGAGAACTATAGACTGAATAAACATCTAAAAGGGAGGTATGGAAATGATTGACAATATATTAACGAAATTTACATTCAAATGGAAAATCATAAGCGTTGTATTAGCTTTATTTTTTATTTCTATTTCAATTCTTATGGGAGTATCTATCAAAACAGTTAATGATAAGCTAGAAGATGAAATAACAATGAGTGGTATGAATTTAGCTGAGCAGATAGAAGGTCAAATAGAAGGAAGCAAAGAAATTGAAAAAATATTAGAGGATATAATAGATGATAAGATTATAACTTCTTCTTCTATGATAAAGTATATGGATATAAATAAGATGTCTAATGAAAAGATAGTTCAACTAGTTTCTGATTTAGGAATTTCGGAAATAAGTATTATAGGTCCAGATAGAATTATAGATTATTCTAATGTTCCTGCTAATATAGGTTGGGAATATCCTGCTGGACATGCTATGGATGTTGTATTTAATGGTAGCTCCGATACTTATTTAGAGGAAGCAAGAGAAAATCCACTGGATGGAAAGCTTTATAAATTTGGGGGGATTAGTTTAGGAAATGGTTACTTTGTACAGGCGGGTGTTTCTACAGAGATAATAGAAGAATTTAAGAAAAATGTTAACATACAGAATACACTTATAAGAGCAACAGAAGATGAAAAAGTATTATATGCTGTACAAATTGATAAAACAGGTTTAGCAGTTGCTGGTACTAAAGATTTAGTTGGTAAAGTGTATGATGATGATGTAACAAAATCAGCAGCTATAAACGGAAAGGCTGCTGCAAATACATGGTTTGATGAAAAACTAGGTATATTAGCATACGATGTACAAATACCATATCATGAAGATGGAAAACATGTTGGTTCTATTGATATAGGATTATCATTAGAATCTTTAACAAATGCTAAAAATGATATTATGAAAACATCTATGATAATATCATTAGTTATAATTTTATTAGTATCTTTAATATTATATTTTGTAATTGGGTATTCTATGAAGCCATTAAAAGTAACTTCTGGTTATATTCAAAGAATTGCAGAAGGAGATTTTACACAAACTATGTCTGGTAAAATATTAAAATATAATGATGAAATAGGGTACATAGCTAACTCTGTTAAAAAGATGCAGGAAGAATTAAAAGCGCTTGTAGGTAATATTAAAAATAGTGCTAATACAATGACTAACTATTCTAATGATTTAGCTGAGATTACAGATCAATCTAATCAAGCTATGGATGTTATTGCTCAGTCAGTTGAACAGATGGCGTTAAGCTCAGCAGATCAAGCAAATGATGCTCAATCGGTTGCAATTAGCACAGAAGAATTGGGAGGAAAAATCAATACTTCTACTGAGGTTATTAATGAAGCTGTTTGCTTAACAAATGAAACAGATAAGATATGTAAAGAAGGTAGTATTATTATATCTGATTTATATGAGAAAACAGAAAATAGTAAAAAGAAAAATAGAGATGTTCATGGTATTATACAAGAAGTAAACGTTGCAACTGGAAATGCAGAGAGTATTACAAATCTTATAACTCAGATTTCAGAACAAACTAATTTATTAGCTCTTAATGCAAGTATAGAAGCTGCTCGAGCAGGGGAAGCTGGTAAGGGATTTGCAGTAGTTGCAGAAGAGATTAGAAAACTAGCAGAAAATACAGGAAATGCAACAAAGGATATAAATGAAATAATAAATAATATACAAATGAAAGCAGTGAATGCTGTAAGTATAATGAATGAAGTAGATAATATGGCAGAAAGTAATGATAAGGCTATTGATAATACAGGTAATACATTTAAAAAAATTGAGAATAAATTACAAGAACTTGTATCCAAAATAATGGAAGTAAAACATGTTAGTAATGATATTTCAGATAACAAAGAGATTATTATTGACTCTATACAAAATATCTCAGCAATAACTGAAGAAAATTCAGCAGCAACAGAAGAAGTTTCATCTTCAACAGAAGAACAACTAGCTTCGATACAAGAGATAATGTCTTTAGCTAAAACATCAAATGAATTAGCTAGAGAACTTCAAAATAATGTAGAAAAATTTAAAGTGGAATAGTTATCTAAACAAAAAGAGCATCTCGTTAGAGATGCTCTTTTTGTTTAGAGGAAATTATATAGTTTTGAATCTGAATTTTTCTCTTTACATATATTTTTGTGTAAAAAATGTACAGTAAGGGAAAAATATTAATTAACATATAAGATTACAGTGATAATATTTTGGAGGATATATGAATAAAGAAATTATTTCAGATAGAAAAGCTCTAAGTATATATATAATATTTTTATCAGGAACTGCAATTATATATACAAGGGGAATACAAGCTAAACATGATATATGGATAGCTGTTATATTAGGATTTATTATGGCATTACCAATTATATGCATGTATATAAAAATACATAATATATTTCCAGATAAAAACTTATTTGAAATCGTTGAAGTGTGTTTTGGCAAAATTATAGGAACTATAATTATATTATTATATATATCATATGCTTATATTATAGCTGCTGTTATATTAAGAGAGTACTTAGAATTTTATGTAACAGTAACAATGCAACAAACACCAGGAATAGTACCTGCCTCTATACAAGCTTTGTTAGCAGCTTGGTTAGTAAAAAAAGGAATCGAACTAATAGGAAGATGGTCAGAGTTATTTGCATACATATTAATAGCGTTTGTATTTATAACAGTAGTATTACTAATAGCAGGTTGTGATATAGAAATAAATAATCTTAGACCTACTATGGCTTATGGGATAAAACCAATAATAAGAGGAGCTTTTTCAGTATTTTCATTTCCTTTAACACAGGTAGTTGTACTTACTATGGTATTTTCAAATTTAAAAAATGCACACTCTTATTTTAAAGTATATACGCTAGGTACTATAATTGGATTTATATTGATATTTTTGGTATTTGTAGCGAATGTTGCAGTGTTAGGAGTAGAACAAGCAGCAAATAAATATTATACATTGACTGTAACTGCAGCAAGAGTGGATATAGGACATTTTATACAAAGAACAGAAATAATAGCAAATACTATGTTTTTATTAGGAGGTGTACTAAAGCTCAGTATATTTATTTTGGCAATATGTAAAGGGATTAGTTATATATTTAGATGTATAGATTACCGATTTTTAGTAATTCCTGTAACGCTAAATGTAATAAATTTAAATGTCTTTATATTTACAGATATAGTTGATATGGTAGAATGGCTAAATGATATTATAGATTATTATCACTTATTTTTTCATGTTTTCATACCCGTTATTATATGGATAGCATGTGAGATTAAAAATAAGAAAAATCTTGAATTGTAGATCTTAAATTAAGATTTACAATTTAGGATTTATTTTTTTATAAAATAAATCTTGAATAAAAGTTATTGGCATTTGACAATAATATAAAATGATAGTATACTGAAGGTGGCATATGCCAATAAGATAAACAAGGAGATGAAATAGATGGGAGAATGCAACACTTGTCCAAGTGGTGAAACTTGCTCTAAAGATAAAGATAAATGTATGTTAGAATTCAATTCATTAAGCAATGTAAAAAAAATTATAGGAGTTATGAGTGGAAAAGGTGGAGTAGGAAAATCTACAGTATCAGCACTTGTAGCTAAGCACTTGAGTGAGGAAGGATACAAGGTTGGTGTGCTTGATGCAGATATAACAGGTCCTAGTATTCCAAGACTTTTAGGTGTTAGCAAAGAAAAAGTTATGGTATCTGATAATGTAATGTATCCAGCTAAAACTAAGGATAATATAAGTGTAATGTCTCTTAATTTATTGATGGATGAGAGTCAACCTGTAATATGGAGAGGACCTATGATTGCAGGAGTTGTAAAGCAGTTTTGGACAGATACATATTGGGCAGAATTAGATTATTTAATAATTGATATGCCACCAGGAACAGGCGATGTTGCGCTTACTGTTATGCAGTCAATTCCTATTGATGGTGTTGTGATGGTTTCTATTCCTCAGGATATGGTTTCTATGATAGTATCAAAGGCTGTAAGTATGGCGAAACAAATGAATATAAATGTATATGGTGTAGTTGAAAATATGAGTTATATAAAATGTCCTGATTGCGATAAGAAAATAAAGTTATTTAGTGATGAGGAAAGTGATAAGTTTTTACAGGATATGGATCTTGAGCTTTTAGGAGAGCTTCCTATGGTTAAAAGTGTAAGTGGACTTGAGAAAAATACTGATAAGCCTCTAGATGAAGATGTCAAAGAAGTAATGGAAAATATAGCTAGTAAAATATTAAAAAAAGCTACTAATTAAGGAGTGATTAATATGAATATAGCAGTATCATCTTTTGATGAAAAAAAAGATGCTTTATTAGATAAAAGATTTGGAAGATGTAATTACTTCCAAATATACAATGAAGCAAAAGAACAAATAAAAGCTGTGAAAAATGAAGGACAAATATCTGGATCAGGTGCAGGTGTATCAGCTGCACAACAGATTATAGATGAAAAAATAGATGTTGTTATAACAGGAAATCTTGGTCCGAATGCATTTAAGATACTTCAAAGAGCAAACATAAAAGCTTATAAATGTGGTGAGGTTTCTGTTGAAGAAGCTTTAAGTATGTTAAATAAAGGAGAACTTGAACAAATTGAAGTAGCAGGTAAGGCTCATCATGGCATGAATGTATAAGGAGGAGTTACTTTGAATATAGCTGTGCTTAGTGGAAAAGGTGGAACAGGAAAGACTACAGTTTCAACGAATATATCACTTGCATTAAATGCCAATTATATAGATTGTGATGTGGAAGAGCCCAATGGTTTTTTATTTTTACAACCGAGTATAGATAGAACAGATGGCGTTTCAGTTGAGTATCCTCATATAGACGAGGAGAAGTGTATATCATGTGGAGAATGTGTGAAAAACTGTAATTTCAATGCTTTAGTGAATGTAAAGAATGAAATTATGGTATTTGATAAGTTATGTCATTCATGTGGAGCATGTGAGATTGTATGTAAATCTGGAGCTATAAAATATAAACTTAGAGAGATTGGAAAAATAGAAGAGGGTAAAAGATCACATATAAAATGTACTAGAGGCATTTTGAATATAGGGGAGCCTATGGCAGTACCTATAATAAAAAAGATTTTAAATAATATTGAAACCGATGTTAATATTATAGATTGTCCACCTGGAACATCTTGTAATGTAGTGAATTCATTGAAATATGCAGATATGGCAGTTTTAGTAACTGAGCCTACTGAATTCGGACTTCATGATCTTAAAATGGCCGTTGAGCTTGTAAGAATGTTTGATATACCGTTTGGAATAGTAATTAATAAAGATAATGTAGAAAATAATCTGGTTAGAAATTACTGTGAAAATGAAGAGATAGACGTAATAGGAAGAATACCTTACAGCAAGGATATTGCTAGAATATACTCAAGAGGAAATATGCTATATGATGATTTAAAGTATAAGAATGTATTCGATGAAATAGCCCAAAGTATAAAGGGGGTGTTTTCATGGAATTAGTTGTACTAAGTGGTAAAGGTGGAACAGGAAAGACTACAATTGCAACTGCGCTATGCGAATTAAATGAAAAAGTAGTTAGGGTAGATTGCGATGTGGATGCACCTAATCTATATCTTTATTACAATGGAGAAGATATCGAAAAGAAAGATTTTTTTAAGGGGAAAAAAGCCACTATAGATAGATCTTCTTGTGTAGAGTGCTCAAAGTGTGAAGAGGTATGTAGATTTGATGCTATAAAAGACTTTAATATAGATAAATTTTTATGTGAAGGATGTGGGGCTTGCACACATGTATGTGAGCATAATTCCATAAAACTAGAAGAAGAAAAAACTGCTCAAACATTTATAACAAAGCTGGATAATGGAATAATATCAAGAGCTGAAATGGAAATAGGAAGTGATGGGTCAGGACTACTTATTTCAGATATTAGGAAGAATGCGAAAAAGTTTAATCAAAATAAGGATTTGGTTATAATAGATGGATCTCCAGGTATAGGATGTGCTGTAATATCTTCAATTACAGGAGCAGATATGGCTTTAATTGTTACAGAGCCTACAAAATCAGGATTAGAAGATTTAAAAAGAGTGGTTTCCTTATGTGAGCACTTTGGGATACTCACTATGGTTTGCATAAATAAATACGATATAAATGAAGAAATGAGTTTTAATATACAAGAATTTATAAAGGCTAAGAATATGAAATTGGTTGGAGAAATTCCATATGATGAAACTGTAGTTAAATCTATAAATGAGTTAAAACCAATAACACTGTATAAGAATAGTAAAGCAAATGAAGCTATACAAAACATGTGGAATGATATAAAAAAATTAGGAGGTATTTAAGATGAGAATAGCAGTTGCAAGTGATAATAAAATGGTTAGTGGACACTTTGGACACTGTGAGGGATTTAGTGTATACGATGTAGCAGATAGCAAGATATTAAAAAATGAGTTTATACAAAATCCAGGACATAAACCAGGATACTTACCAGTATTTTTAAAGGAACAAAATGTAGATGTTATAATAGCTGGAGGTATGGGAGGTACAGCTCAAGATTTATTTAGAGAAAATGATATAGAAGTTGTAGTTGGTGCAAGTGGTCTTGCTGATAAATCAGTAGAAAGTTATATAAGTGGTAACTTAAAGTCAACTAATAGTGTATGTACAGAGCATGCACATGAGGGAAACTGTAACGGATAAGGTTATAGAAAATCCCTGTATAGTTTAAATAATTAATAGGTAATGATATAATTAAATAGATTATTCAGTACAGGGAGGTATAGCTATGGCAAGACCTACAAAAGCCAGGACAGTAGAATTTTTTCCAGAAAATAATTATTTTATTCCAGTTGGAAAACAACAATATGATATAGAAGAAGTGGAAATAAAGATAGAAGAGCTTGAAGCTATAAGACTTAAGGATATTGAAAACTTAAATCAAGAAGAATGTGCAAAGAAAATGCAGGTTTCAAGACAAACATTTCAAAACATAATAGACAGTGCTCGTAAAAAAGTAGCTATATCATTAACACAAGGAAAAGCTATAAGAATAAGTGGAGGACATTACACAACAAAGCATTGCAAGTTTAAGTGCATGGATTGTGGGAATGAGTATAACATACAGTATAGCCAAGATAAGGTTTCTTGTCCTTCTTGTGGATTGAACAAAGTTACTTGTACTAAAAAAGCTGGATTATGTAAGAAATTATGTAGAGATAAATAATATATTTGCAAAATAATATATTTGAGGTATAATTAAACCAGACTTTAGAAAGCGTCTAAAATAATTTAATAAAAGCTAGGGGTGCCTTTTGGCTGAGAGATAGAATTGTCTGTTAACTCTTTAAACCTGATTTGGTTAGTACCAACGTAGGGAAGTAATGATTATATGGTTTTAGTATATATATTAATTGTATTCATTATGAATACAATTTTTTTTTGGAAAATCACGTAGTTATATATAAGGTCCCCCTAGTTTTTTTATAAAAGGGGGATTTTTTTTGATTAATAATAAAACTAATTATAGAGTACCTGTACTTACAATAGCGGGATCAGATTCATCTGGAGGAGCCGGTATTCAAGCGGATTTAAAGACATTTAGTGCTCTTAAAACTTTTGGAATGAGTGTTATAACTGCAATTACAGCTCAAAATACAAGAGGAGTATTTGCTGTAGAGGAAATTAGCAAAGAAATAATAAAAAAACAAATAGAAGTTATATTTGAAGATATTCATCCAAAGGCTTTGAAAATAGGAATGGTTTCGAGTCCAGACATAATAAAACAAATAGCAGATACATTGAGTAAATATGAGGTTAATAATTTGGTAATAGACCCTGTTATGATTTCAAAGAGTGGATACTCTTTATTAAGAACAGAAGCTAAAGAAAATCTTATAAAGTATTTAATACCGATGGCTTATATTATAACTCCTAATACAATGGAAGCCGAAGAGATAACGGGTATACATATTGAAAACTTAGAAGATATGAAAGAAGCTGCTAAAAAATTATTAGAGCTTGGACCTAAGTACGTATTAGTTAAAGGCGGACACTTAGATGGTGATGCTGTTGATTTATTAATGGGTGATGGTGTTTGTGAATTATTTGAATCTAAAAGACTTGATAGAAAAAATACTCATGGAACAGGATGTACACTATCTTCAGCTATAGTTACTCAATTAGCTCATGGATATGATGTGAAGGAAGCTGTTGGTAATAGTAAGAATTACATAACAAAGGCTATAGAAAATAGCTTTGATATAGGCCATGGCATCGGCCCTGTTCATCATTTCTATGAATTTGACAAAGGAGGAAATTAATAGTGTATGAATTAATAAGCAAAGTAGGAAAAGCATCCCCACTAGTAGTTCATTACACTAATGAAGTTACTATAAACGATTGTGCAAATATGACTTTAGCAATAGGAGCAAGTCCTTTGATGAGTTATTCATACGAAGAGTTAGAAGATGTTATAAACATTGCAAGTACAGTTGTTATAAACATAGGAACTATGAACTCATCTCATTTAGATTTATTTGTAAAGGCTGCTAAATATGCAAATAAAGTTGGAAAAAAACTTGTGTTAGATCCAGTTGGCGTATTTGCATCAAAGAAAAGACAAGAAATAATAAAAATTCTTTTAGGAGAAGTTAAGTTCGATGTTATCAAAGGTAATATGGCCGAAATAAAGTTTATAGGTGGACAAGCTGTTAACGGTCAAGGTGTTGACTCTCATGAAGAATGTGATGATATAGATCAATTAAAAGCAATCAGTAAAACGTTAAAGACTACACTGGCAATAACAGGAAAAACAGATGTTATAGTAGACTTTGATAACGTTGTTAAAATACACAATGGAAGTCCTAAGTTGAAAAGTGTAACAGGAACAGGATGTATGATAAATAGTTTAATAGGAAGTTTTTTAGGGGTTAGCGATAATAGTATGGATGCTGCTGTTATGGGAATTTTATGTATGTCATTGTCAGGTGAATTAGCAGATAAAGATGATCTTGGAATTGGATCTTTCAAGGTAAATCTATTTGACAATATATACAAGCTTACTGAAGAAAAAATACGAGATTTGGGAAAGGTTGAGACTATATGAAAATATCAGAATATCTATTAAAAGAGGTAGCACATATATGGGATAAATATATAGATCATCCATTTGTAAAACAAATAGGTGAAGGAAGCTTACCTAAAGAAAAGTTCGAAAAGTATTTAATACAAGATTATTTATACTTGAAAGAGTATTCTAAGGTATTTTGTATGGGAGTTATAAAAGCTAAAACTATGGACGAAATGAGATTTTTTTATAAGTCAATAAAAGGTACTATGGAAGATGAGACTGCAGTTCATATAGAGTATTTGAAAAAGTTTGGAATAGAAGAAATAGAGATCGAAAGTATGGATATGAACTTAGTAACGACATCGTATATAAGTTATATGCAGGCTTTAGCTTTAACTGGAGATTTGGAGGATATAGTAGCAACAACTCTTCCATGTACATGGAGCTATAATTATATAGGCAAGTATCTAAAGGATAAATATTCAGATTGTTTAGAAGGTAACTACTATAAAGCATGGATAGATACATATGCATCAGATGGATACTGTCAGTTTACGCAGGCATGGATAGATTATATAGATGATTTATGTGCTGATATAACAGATGAAAAGAAAGAAAATATTAAAGAAATATTTATAAAATCTAGCCTTTATGAATTAGAATTTTGGAATATGGCATACACGGAATTAGACTAGGAGGATATTATGAAAAACAGTATTATTTTAGGCATTTCAATATTATTATTAATATTATATGTTTGGGATTTGAAAAAACATAAACTTGATTTAAGAAGTATTATAACTGTAGGAATTTTTAGTGGGATATCTTATATACTCTACATTATACAATTTATCAAATATCCTCAAGGTGGAGGTATAAGTTTATTTTCTATGGTACCTGTAATGTTAATTTCAATGATGTATGGAAGAACAGTTGGATTAACTGGAGGACTTGTATTTGGATTGTTAAAGATGTTAAACGGAATGTTTGTAGTTCATCCAGCGCAGTTTTTACTAGACTATATATTATCCACTATGGGAATCGGACTAGCGTGTACATTTGGACGAGAAAGTAAGTCTAAAATATTTGCGGGATGTTTATTTGCAGTGATTGTAAGTGTCGGAATAAATATTATATCTGGAGCTGTTTATTTCGGTCAATATGCACCTGAGGGCATGAACGTATGGTGGTATTCTTTCATATATAATGCATCAAGTGCAGGTGTAGAAGGTGTATTATGTGCAGTTATAGTATCTATTCTTCCTATTGAAAAATTTATGAACAGTAGATATGTAAAAGCATACAAATCTTAAATTAATATAATAAAAAAGGGGATACAATATGAAGGAGTATGGTCTTTATATAGTTACAGATAGTAAAATCTTAGAAGGTAGAGATTTTTATAAATGCATAGAAGACGCATTAAAAGGTGGAGTTAAAACTGTTCAGCTTAGGGAAAAGTATGCAACTGGAGCTGAGTTTTTAGAAAAAGCAATTAAGTTAAGAGAGTTAACTAAAAAGTATAATGCTATGTTTATTGTAAATGATAGAGTTGATATTGCTATAATATCAAATGCCGATGGAGTTCATGTAGGTCAAAGTGATATACCTGTTTCTTATGTGAAATCTATAGTAGGAAAAGATATGATAGTAGGATTATCGGTATCTAATGTTGAAGAAGCTAAAATAGCTAAGGAGCATGGAGCGGATTATATAGGAGTGGGAGCGATGTTTAACACTTCTACAAAGCTTGATGCTAAAAGTGTGAGTATAGAAACGCTTAAGAATATAAGAAGCCAGGTCGATATTCCAATAGTAGCTATTGGAGGATTGCAACTAGATAACATAGATCCAATAAAAAAATGCGACATTCAAGGATATGCAGTTATATCTGCTATACTAGGAAAAGATGATATAAACAGTGAATGTACCAAATGGATATCTAAAATAAAATAGCTCCATCAACAGGGGGGAGGTCGTTGATGGAGCCAATCTAGGAATTAATGAAAATGCATTAATACCACAGTAGATTAGTTATAGTATTTACATTTATAAACCTTTTATACATTTTCTATGGAAAATATATAAAAGGTTTATATTATTGTAACAAAACTGTGACAAAACTTCTTTAGAATAAAGGTAAGAAATAAAGCGAAACTTAATCCACAAGCTGTTAAGTTCTTATCATGAATCTTAGAATTATTGATAGACAACTTTTAGCTTTTGGATAAATTACCTAAATTCGAGAGGAGAAATAAAAATGAAAACAAATTCAAGAGTGAGAAAATTACTTAGTGGAGTTTTAATAGGAGGAACATTATTATCATCTGTGGCAGGAGTTGCTTTTGCAAATGAACTTGAGAATTTAAATCCTACATCAAGTAAGGCGTCTTTTAATAGTCAAATGAATAAAGGAATGGGTTCTAGAGATTGCAACTTTAAACAAAATAAACGTGACATTAAGAAAGATATGAATACATTAGTAGAGAAAGGCATTATGACTCAAGAAGAAGCAGATAAATTAAAAGATTTACAAGAACAAAAAAGATCTAAGATGCAAGAGGCTACTAAAGACATGACAAGACAAGAAAAATTTGAATATATGAAACAAAATAAGCCGGAAAATAAAGGTGGCATATTCGCTGAATTAGTTGAACAAGGATCGTTAACTCAAGAAAGAGCGGATGAAATACAAGAGAAGATTCATGAAATGAGGGTGGATTTAAATAAACAAAAGCATCAAGAAAGAGTAGATAAATTAGTAGAAGATGGTATAATAACTCAAGATGAAGCTGATAAGTGGATGGAGTTCAGTGCTGAAAAAGCTGAAGAAAGACAAGCAGAAATGGAAAAAATTAAAGATATGACACAAGAAGAAAGAAAAGCATATTTTACTGAGAACCATAAACAAAAGGGAGAAGGCTTAACAGAACTTGTAGAGGCTGGTGTAATATCTCAAGATACAGCAGATAAAATAAAGGAAGCGCATCAAAATAATCAAAGAGGAAATAGACAAGGGCATAGACGAGGAAATAAGATGAATAATAAGGAAATGATGAAAAACTTTTAATAGATATAAAAAAACTCTCAAACTTTGAGAGTTTTTTTATATCTATTAGTAATTATAACAACAGAGACGGTACGAGTGAGTCATATTATATAATGAAATGAAAATTTTAATTATATGAAAGTATTGATTTGTGATAAAAATGAAGAATGGTTAAAAATGGCATTGAATTGAAAGATGAAAGAGAAAATTTTAAAAAATCAGAAAAGTTGTCGGTTATTGACAAAAATTTATTAAACATGTATAATAAATGAAAAGATTGTATACAAAAACTTATAATAAGAGGGTGTTAAATTAAAAAATATTATAAAAATGAATTGTAGTAATCAATCAAATAATTTTAATCTAATTGGCAAGTCTCATTTATTTTATAGTATGTGAATGAGTGAAAAAAGAAAAGTTAATAGACAGAATATTGTGTGAAAAACTAGGAGGTTTTTATGAGTGAAAAAAAACGTATAACGTTAGGAGTATCACTTATACCGATAATTTCATTGGTATTATTTTTAGTAATAGCGGTATTTAAATTTGAAGCATCTCCACATATACCTTTAATAGCAGCATCTGCTATTGCCGGTCTTGTGGCAACTTATATAGGATATACTTGGAAAGAAATAGAAAGTGGAATGTTAAAAAGTATAAATATGGGAATGCAAGCCATATTAATACTTATGATAATAGGTACTATAATAGGTACGTGGATATTAAGTGGAGTGGTTCCAACGATGATATATTATGGACTTCAGATATTATCACCATCTGTATTCTTAGTTGCAACTGCTATAATCTGTGCAGTAGTAGCACTTTCAACTGGATCTTCTTGGACAACTGTTGGTACTGTTGGTATAGCACTTGTTGGTGTTGGTAAGGGACTTGGAATGCCAGAACCTATGATTGCAGGAGCTATAATATCAGGTGCTTATTTTGGAGATAAAATGTCTCCTTTATCAGATACAACTAATTTAGCGCCTGCAATGGCTGGAGCTACATTGTTTGATCATGTAAGACATATGATATTTACAACGGGACCTTCATTTTTAATAGCGCTTGTTATATATGGGGTGCTTGGAATGAAGTATGCTGGAGGGGACGTTGATTCTGAGAGTATTAATTTGATACTTAATACTTTAAACAGTCAGTTCAATATAAATCTTATGTTATTAGTACCACCGCTTTTAGTTATAGCACTTGTTATATTTAAGGTTCCAGCGATACCTGGACTTGTAGGTGGAACGATAATAGGAGGTATATTTGCAGTTATATTCCAAGGAGCAGGTCTTGAAGCAATTTTAGGAGCAGCTCAAAGTGGATTCGTATCTAATACTGGAGTAGACGTAGTAGATCAACTATTAAGTAGAGGTGGACTTGATAGTATGATGGGTACTGTATCATTAATACTATGTGCACTTAGTTTTGGTGGTATATTAGAAAGTACAGGTATGCTTGAGTGTATGGCTGGTAATATATTAAAATTAGCAAAAGGTACAGGTTCGTTAATACTTGTTACTGTATTGTCTTGTATATTTACTAACTTAGTTACTGGAGATCAATATTTATCTATAGTTGTTCCTGGTAGAATGTATAAGGATGCATATAGAAAAAGAGGATTACATCCTAAGAATCTATCTAGAACACTTGAGGATTCAGGAACTTTAACTTCTGCATTAATTCCATGGAATACATGTGGAGCTTACATGTCAACAACACTTGGAGTTCATCCATTTGCTTATATGCAATTTGCATTTTTAAATTTAATTAATCCTATAGTGGCTATAGTATATGGATACTTAGGAATTACAATAGAATATGTAGATGAGGAATTCTTCGAAGAAGAAACAGCATAGATTAAAAATACCTATAAACAAATTGTTTATAGGTATTTTTTATATTTATGTTACAAATTTTATAAAAGCCTACATTTAAAATCTTCAAATGAAGATTTTTTTTATTATATAAATTACATATTTTTTTATGAAATTCAGATACTAATAAATGATTAATATATGAATTTAACTTATATTTAACTATTTTTACCTTTCGCTTAATATACTCATAATTTTTTTAACTCTTTCTTAACTTACATTTAACAAAAACTTAACCATACTAATATTTTATTTTGATAAGCTTAAGAAGGTCATAATTTGACGAAATTATAAAAAATTCAATTATAAAAATTGAGGAGGAATAATATGGCTGTAGAAATAGCAATGGGAATAATTGGTGGTCTAGGATTGTTTCTATATGGAATGAATCTAATGGCTGCAGGACTTCAAAAAGCAGCAGGAGAGAGATTGAAAAAGATAATAGCTATGTTGACTAGTAATAGATTTATGGCTGTTTTAGTAGGAACGTTTGTTACTGCTGTTATACAAAGTAGTAGTGCTACGACTGTTATGGTTGTTGGATTTGTTAATGCTGGAATAATGAAATTAACTCAAGCTATAGGAGTTATAATGGGAGCCAATATTGGTACTACAGTTACAGCTCAACTTGTATCTTTTAAATTAACTGATATAGCACCAGTTGCTGTTGGAATCGGTATGATAATATATTTATTTTCATCTAATGAACGAAATAAAAAATTTGCAGAGATATTAATAGGTTTTGGTATATTATTTATAGGTATGGATTTTATGAAACATGCTGTTAAGCCTTTAAGAGAGGTTAAGGCTTTTACTGATGCATTAGTAAGTTTTGGACATAATCCTTTTCTTGGAATATTAATGGGATTTGGACTTACTGTAATAGTTCAAAGTAGTAGTGCTTCAATGGGTATACTTTTAGCTCTTGCATCTGAAGGATTAATGCCACTATCATCAGCTCTTCCTATATTATATGGAGAGAACATAGGAACTTGTGTTACTGCTCTTTTATCGAGTATAGGAGCTAGTAAAAATGCAAAAAGAGCAGCTATCATGCACTTAACATTTAATATTATAGGTACTACGATATTTGCTTTTATTCTAAGTGCTCCTATAACTGCACTTGTAACAAAATTTAATCCTACTGATGTTACAAGACAAATAGCTAATGCTCATACACTGTTTAATATTATAAATGTTGTAATACAGTTTCCGTTTGCAATGTTCATAGTGAAAATTGCTATGACTATAATACCGGAAAAAGAAGATGAAAAAGAATATAGACTTACTAAGTATATAGATGATAGAATTCTTGAAACACCATCAATAGCTCTTTCGAACTCTGTAAGAGAGACTTTGAGAATGGGTAAGAAGGCTAGAAAATCATTGGAATCTTCTATGAATGCATTCTTAAATAAATCTAAAAAAGATGCAGATGTAACATTTGAGAAAGAAAGAAAAATAAATGATTTACAAAAAATTCTTACGGAATATTTAATGAAATTATCGAATAAAGATTTATCTGTAAAGCACAGAGAAATAATAGATGCATTGTTCCACACTATAGGAGATATAGAAAGAGTTGGAGACCATGCTGATAATATAGCAGAACTTGCGGTAGAAGTTATAGAAAAAGACATATCTTTTTCTGATAGAGCTATAGAAGATTTAAAGATTATGTTTGAAAAGGTTATGTCAGCATATAAGACATCACTTGATTCTATGAAGAATGCAGATATTAGTTTGGCTTTAAGCGTATTAAAGATAGAAGAAGAAATAGATGAGATGGAAAAAGCATATAGAAAGAACCATATATATAGATTGAATAATAATAAATGTAATATAGAATCAGGAATAGTTTTCTTAGAATTAATAAGTAATATGGAGAGAATAGGAGATCATGCTTCTAACATAGCTAAATATGTTATTGATGCAAATCCAAATAGTTAAATAAAAAAATAAACAATAAAAAAGGTATCTTATCATTATGATAAGATACCTTTTTTATTGTTCATCTATCATTGTTTAAAGTAGAAAATTTAAAGTACAAAAAAAGAAAAAACCTAGAATAAACTAGGCTTTCCTTGAAATAAATATATAATAAAATATATAATTATTTATTATATTCTACTTACGTTAGCAGCTTGAGGTCCTTTAGGTCCATCAGTTACTTCGAATTCAACTTTTTGTCCTTCTTCTAAAGTTTTGAATCCTTCAGTTTGGATTGCTGAGAAATGTACGAATACGTCTTCTCCACCATCTACTGTTATGAAACCAAATCCTTTTTCGCTATTGAACCATTTAACTATTCCTGTTTTCATTTAAAAATCCTCCAAAAAAATTATTCTGTAACTCTGTTACTTATATTCCGTAACTATATTACTTATATAGAGTAACACGTATACTTAGTATTGTCAAACTTTATATTTGATATACTTCTATTTATTTTTTATTTATCATGATCATATGTTCTTGATAAACATCTTTTATTAAATCTTTTAGAAACCATGATTTATTAGTTTTTGTTAGTAGTGCTATTAGTGGTTTGGGGAAATTGTTTTCTTTTATAAAATTAAAGAAATCCATAACTTCTTTATTGGAAAAACCACTTAAAAGTATAAAAGGGATATTTGGAAAATCTTCATTTGAAGTATTATTTTCACTCATATTGTTCGAAATGATTATATCATATACTTTTTGATTTAAATTTGAATTATTTAAAAATATAAAATCATTTTCACCAACATTTTTAAATGAATCTTCAAATTTAATCATATCTTGATCCGAATATCCGTATATTAAAATTTTATGTGGATCGTTAGGTTTTTCATTATTATTATCATCTATTCTATTAAAACTCATTTTTTAACACTCCTTTATATATATCATATTATATTTATATCCCAAAAAAAGATATTTAAAAGCTTGTTTTTGATTTTTAAACATACAATTATAATATAAGTTTTAATTTACCTAAAAGCTAAAAGTTAGATATAAGAACTTAACAGCTTTTGGATTAAGCTTTACTTAATATGATAAGGAGGGAATGGGGTGGATTTTGAGGTTATAGTTAAATATCACGGTGATTTATCAAAAATAGAAGAAGATTTGGAGTCTGTTGTTGAGCTTTTAAATGAAAGGTTTGCAATAATTACTTTAAAAGAAGAAGATATACCTAAATTACTAGATTACGAAGAGATAGAATATATAGAGAGACCTTTTATTTTAGGACCGAGTTTAACAGGTTCTGAAGCAAGTGGAATAGATTCTTTTAAAAGCACAACAGGTCTCACGGGTGATGGGGTTATAATAGGAATTATAGATTCTGGAATAGATTATAGGCACCCGTATTTTATTAATGAAGATTCTACATCCAAGATAATAAGTATATGGGATCAAACAAGAGAGGGGAATCCACCTGAAGGATTTAAAGAAGGATATGTTTATACAAATGAAGATATCAATAAAGCACTTGAGGGAGAAGAGAGTATTCCTTTTGTAGATCAAGTAGGGCATGGGACACATGTAGCAGGAATAGCATCCTCTGCAGCCCCAGATGCCGATATAATAGCTGTTAAGGTAGGAACTAAGGGAATAGAGTCATTTGCTAGAACAACAGAGTTTATGAGGGCTGTAAAGTATATAATAGATGAAGCAGAAAAATTAGGTAAACCTGTTGTTATAAATATAAGTTATGGAACTAATGAAGGACCTCATGATGGAACTTCTTTGTTTGAAGAGTATTTAGATGATATGTCACAAAGATGGAAAACTTCTATTGTCGTTGCAGCTGGTAATGAAGGTGATAAGGGGCATCATAAGTATGTAAAGCTTGAAGAAGATGTATTAAAGCCAATTGAATTCTCTGTAGGACCTGGAGAAAGAGAGCTTGACATTGCTATATGGAAGAAATTTGCCGATGATTTCACCTTTAAAGTTGTAAATCCATCTGGAGTATCTAGTCCAAACATTGGAGAAAACTCTGGAGAAATAAATGCTATGTTAGGAAATACCAATATGACATCTTTTTTTGTTCCACCAACTCCATATACATTAAGAGAACAGGCTAGAATTAATTTAAAATGGAATCCATATATTCAAGAGGGAATATGGAAGATAATAATAGATGCTAGTGAAGTTGTAGAAGGAGATGTCGATATATATCTGCCTATATCGGAGAAATTAAGTAAAAATACTAAATTTTTAGATCCAACCACAGAGCTTACGATAACAACTCCAGCTACTGCTAAAAGAGTTATATCTGTTGGAAGCTATGATCATAAAACAGATACAACATCATCTTTCTCTGGAAGAGGTGATGTATCAAGGAATATAGTCAAACCTGATATAGTAGCTCCGGGTGAGGATATAGTATCTAGTTTTCCAGGAGGAGGATTAGCAGCTCTTTCAGGAACGAGTATGGCAGCTCCACAAGTAGCTGGAAGTATAGCACTTTTAATGGAATGGGGAATAGCTGACGGAAATGACCCATTTTTATATGCTGATAGGATTAAAGCTTTAATATTAAAAAATGCTACACGAGATAAGAGTTTTTTAGAATATCCAGATGAGATTTGGGGGTATGGTGAATTGAATTTAAAAGATATTAATACACAAGGTTTTAGGAATTTATATAGAGGTGACAATAATTATAGGGATGGGAATGACGGTTTAAAGGAATATGTAGTAGAATATCAAGGTGATATAGCAGACGAATTAAATGAAATGGGTATAGATAAAATTCAAAAGATAAATGATAGATATGCAGTAGTATATGTTCCTGATTATCTAAATGCAGAAATATTAGTAGAAAGAATAGATAATATAGTAGCTGTAAGAAGACCTATGAAAATGGTACCTCTTATAGATAACAGTATAGAAGAGACTGGATCTAAATTCTTTCACGAGCATCCATATATACCTCAGACGGGAAGAGGTGTTTTGGTAGCTATAATTGATTCAGGGGTAGATTATTCTCATCCTGATTTTATATATGAGGATGACACTTCTAAGATAGTAAGTATTTGGGATCAGAATTTAGAAGGAAATCCACCAGAAGGATTTGTATTTGGGAAAGAATATACAAGAGAAGAAATAAATGAAGCAATTCAAAGTGGTGAAAAATTAGAGACTACAGATGAAACAGGCCATGGAACATTAGTAGCAGGAATAATAGGTGGAAGAGGAATGGTAGATGAAAAGTATGTAGGAGCTGCTCCTGATAGTGAATTTGTAGTTGTAAAATTAGAAAATCATAATGGGCATTATAATTCTTCAGATTTAATGCTTGGAATAAAATATGCATATGAAAAGGCACAAGAGCTCGGTATGCCTTTAGTTATAAATGTATCTGTAGGATCAAATGAAGGAAGTCATGATGGTAGAACTATGTTAGAAAATTATATATATGAATTAACTAGAAATAGAGGAGTAGTAGCTGTTACAGCAGCAGGAAATGAAGCAGATACTAAAACTCATTATAGTGGGAAATTTAATAATACAGGAGAAGTACAAGAAGTAGAGCTTAAAGTAGGAGAAAATCAAGATGATTTAGAAGTTTATTTTTGGGGTAAAAAACCTGATAGAATATCTGTGGGGTTGGTTTCTCCAACTGGAGATGCTATTGATAAAATACCAGCTAAATTAAGCGAAACTGAACTTGTGAAATTTACAATGGAAGGTTCAGAAACGAATATAACTTATAAATTCCCAGATGAGCTTACTGGAGATGAATTTATAGGGATTTCTTTCGAAAATATAAAACCTGGGAATTGGATTATAAAATTATATGGAGATTACATTGTAGATGGAAGATACGATATGTACCTACCTAATAAAGAATTACTTGCAGATGGAACTGAATTCTTAAAGGCAGATCCCTACGGAACTATAGTTACTCCAGGTACAGCAGAAGCTGGAATAACAGCAGGAGCTTATAATCATAGAGACAATAGTTTGTATAGAGCTTCTTCAAGAGGTCCAACTAGAGATGATAGAATAAAACCAGATATAGTAGCTCCGGGGGTTAATATAACGTCCACTACTCCAGGTGGAGGATATGGAACGATTACAGGAACAAGTGCTGCAGGAGCTCATACAGCAGGTGCTGTAGCACAGCTTTTACAGTGGGGAATAGTAGAAGGAAATGATACAAGAATGTATACTCCAAAAGTTAAGACTTACTTAATAAGAGGAGCTAATATGAGAGAAGGGGATGAATATCCTAATATATCTTGGGGGTATGGTTCTCTTGATTTACGACGTGCTTTTGAAAAAATAAGATCTGTATTTAACTGGAGATATTCTTCACAAGTTAAAAAAGATATATAAAGAAAAAGAGTAAAGCTTATAAGCTTTACTCTTTTTCTTTATATATCTTTTTTAGTGTTTATTTTAATTCTGCAATTTTAGTAACTGCTACGTAAATATCAGAAATTTTAAACCAAGTACGGAAATCTACTGTTCCTGTAACTGGTAATCTAAATATTTCTTGGAATGTTCTTACAGCTTCAGCAGTTGAGTCTCCGTATACACCGTCTACTTTCATTTTAGGGATAGCAGGATAGTTTTGTGCTATTCTATTTAGTTGAGTTTGTATTGTTCTAACTGGACTTCCACTTGAACCAATTCCTAGGGTATAACCAGGATAAGAGGTAGGAACTCCTGTTACTACTTGAGCTCTTTTAAATGCTATATTAGGTCCGTAAAAAAATCTTAATATTTCATCATAAGACTTACCTAGATCTCCTTGATATTTACTACCCCATTGAGTCATCCATGTAGGACATTCAACTCGAACACCATCACAGTACTGAGAAAGAAGAGGTTGCCTTCTATCTCCTGGTCTACTAAAGTATAGATTGAATATATCGTCTACAACTAAACTTATATTTTCGAATATATTTCTTCCGTATACCCATTTATGATCGAATGCTGTTGATGATGTTATAGTGTAATTTTTACCTTTTCCTCGATACCATTCAGTAAAAACTCTGTTCAAAGTAAATGATACTATAGCACATACATTTGCGTATATTGTGCTTACTGGCCATGTTGAGTATATTTCAGATGATGCCACATTTTTTATATAGTCCTTATATCTAACCCAATAGTTAGGAGCGGAATCATCATCTGGGGAACCATCGTGTACTATAATATACTCTGGAACTTGAGGAAAATCTAAAACTACAAATCCTGTAGGTGGAGGTATAATTTTATTTGGTGTTTCTGGAATTTTTGGAGGAAATACTCCCCATAAAGTGTGTTCACTAATAACTACAATTTCAGTTTCTTGTCTCATGAATCTAGTGTTTTCTATTTTATCAAGCTCTATGCCTTGAACAGCAAGTTCTGTTGCCAGTATTTGAATACCATCTACTACAACATCTACATATCCATCTTTTATAACCTCTACTACATAGGTGCTATAAGGTCTTGTCTCTGATGGTTTTTGTGAATATATAAGGTCAGGTGCTGGTAAATCTATAATCGGTGTTTGACCAAATTCATTTGTAGGGAGATTTTCTGCTAAAGTTTTTTGAGTGTCAGTTTCTGTGGAATAAATATTGACTCTACAACCTGATATTGGAGTTTTAGTTTTACTATCTATAACTTGAACTAATAATCTACCAGTTTCCATAATTACATCACCTTCCTAACCTCAAATAAGTCGTCTAGAATATACCAAGTAGGAGCTATTTCTGTATTTAAAACCCAATAACCAATACCTTCAAGATTCATATCTTCTGCAAGTTCATGCTTGTATAATTGGCTTAATGCATCTTCAAAATGAACTTCATGAAGATCTCCTTTTTCGTCTGTATATCTGAAATACGGAGTTTTAGATTGATTATTCCACATTATTTGTGCATTATTGTCTATTGCTAGTTTGTATGCATTTTCAAGTGTTACTGTTTCTGCAGACTCTTGTTTATATTTATAAACAAGCCAATCGTATCCGTATAAATTTACTCCCATATATATTACATCTTTAGGCATTTTTGTTATAGCATAATCGAGTACTTTTTTTACATTAGGAAGAGGAGCTATAGGTTGAGGATCTCCACCTACCCATCCCCATTCATAAGTCATAATATATGCTATATCCAAGTATTTTCCTAACTCTTCATAGTCAAAGAATCCAACCCAAGGTCTATCAGACCAATCTTCCCATTTAGGAGCAATAGCCATTCCAAGTACTTTATTATTTTCATGAAGTTTTTCAGATAGTTTTTTGACGAAAGTATTAAATAGATCTCTATCATCTGGATATAGATTTTCAAAATCTAGAATGACTCCTCCGTAGTTGTTATCTACAGTTAATTTAACTATGTTATCTATCAATTTATCCATATTATTTGTTAAAACTTCTCTTGCTAAATCCTTATTGAAATTTTCTCCATCAAAGTTAGTTATAACAGGAAGAGGACTTATGTTATTGTCTAATATAAACTGTGGTAAATCATCTGGAATTTCACTGATTAAATTTCCATCCTTGTCAGTTCTGACATCAAATATAGCCATATAAGTTAATTGATCTGATATTTCTTTTATATAATCATAATATTTTTCGTAATCTTTTCCTGGTTGAAAAAAAGGTAGAGTAGAAATCTGTTGTCTTGAGCTTGAGCTAGGTATTTTAATAGTTTGACCAGGATAAACTACATATGGAGATTTTAAATTATTAATATTAATTATATCTTCATAATCTACATTGAATTTTTTAGCAATTTTATATAAAAAATCTCCAACTTCTACTTTATATTCAAAATCATTTTTATTAGATTTATTAGAATTTGAAGGTATTAAAAGATTCATTCCAACAGCTACTTTATCATAATAGGGAAGATTATTGGCTTTTACGATATCATCTATAGATACTTTGAATTTATTAGATATATCATAAAGGCTGTCTCCTTTATTGACTCTATAAATTTCCATTTTACCCCTCCTAAATTAAATTATTATATAATATGAAAAAAATCATATTTTGTTAAGTTATTTTGGGAATAATAAAAATCAAATAAAGTGTTTGGAGGAAGATTATGAATATGAAACTTTTTATTACAGCAATAGCACCGTCAATTGCACTTTTGATTGGGATATATCTTACTGATAGATATGACAAAGAACCACCAGAACTTTTATTAAAAGTATTTATATTGGGATGTTTATCTGTTATTCCAACTATTGTAGTTGAAAAAATATTAGATAAATTTAATGTTTTTTCTGGTATAATGTGGCCTTTTTATACAGCTTTTATAGTTGCTGGATTTACAGAGGAGTATTTTAAGAGGTTGGTAGTTTTAAAGAGTGCGTTTAAGAGTCCTCATTTCAATGAAAAGCTTGATGGAATAGTTTATTGTACGTTTGCATCACTGGGATTTGCAACTATAGAGAATATAATGTATGTTGTATTTAAATTCAGCTCAAATCCTACTGTAGGAATAGGAAGGGGATTATTTTCTGTTCCGTCTCATATGCTATATGGAGTAACTATGGGGTATTACTTGTCTCTTGCAAAATATTGTGTTATGGAGGAAGGTGTTTGTAAGAAATATCTTAGAAAATCTTTGACTATGCCTATAATACTTCATGGTATATTTGATTTTATACTGATGTCTAATATGCCTATATTGATGGGGTTATTTTTACCTTATGTAATTTATTTGTGGAAGATAAATCTTAGTAAATTAAATAAGTATACACAAGATTCAAAAGATAGATTTGGATTTATAAATAAAATACAGAAAGAATAAAGTTAAAAAAACTAATATATACTATTTAATTTATGATATTATTATAGTATATATATACTATTTAATTTATGATTTTTTTATAGTAAAGTAGTTTTAAGATGATATAATATATTTCAAGTAAAAAATTCATACATTGATTTAATTAAACAGAAAAAATCTAATTAAACATATTTTGGGGGATTTTATGAAAGAAAAATTCTATAAGAATTGGATTATACTGCCGATTACTATTTTCTTTATATGTGTATTTATTTTAAATAATATACCTTTTAAAGGGAATGTACAATCTAGTATATTCGATTTTTTTATTAAAACATTAGGATATATATTATCTTTATTTTGTCTTGGGATATCGGTTAAGTTGAAGACAAGATATTTAAGTTTTGGATGGATATTTTTATCTATATATATATTTGGGGATATTATAAATATAATGAAATACAATATAGTAGATACGGGGATAACTAATATTGTATTTAATAGCTCGTTTTTATTAGGAATGATATTTATAGCTTATGGATTTTTAAAAGCTATAGTAGAAAGGGAAAATTTATTAGAAGAAATAACTCATACTGCATTTAATGATTCATTGACAGAGCTTCCAAACAGAAGGGATATTGAAAAAAATATTGAGAAAGCTTTATCAGAGAATAAAAAATTTGCTATATTATTTGTAGACTTGGATAAATTTAAATTGATAAATGATTCTCTAGGACATAGTCATGGTGATTATATATTAAAAAAAGTAGCCAGAAGAATTAAAGAAAATATTAGAGAAGAAGATTATTTAGCAAGATCTGGTGGAGATGAATTTCTTATAATACTTAATGATATTGAAAATGAAAATGAAATAGCTCAAATCTCTAAAAAAATTGTACGTAGATTTAGAAAACCATTTGAATTAGAAGATAGCACTGTACATATAACATGCAGTATAGGAATTTGCTTATATCCTAAAAATGGAGACAATATGGAAACACTTATGAAAAATGCTGATATAGCTATGCATAAAACTAAGGAAAAGCAGGGGAATGGTTATCAATTTTATAATGATAATATGCATAGTCAGATAAAAAATAAATTCGATATTGCAGAAAGTCTTATAATTGGGATACAGAAGGATGAGTTTATTCTACATTATCAGCCTAAAGTAGATATAATGACAAATCAAATAATTGGAGTTGAAGCTCTTGTAAGATGGAATCATACTAAAAAGGGTATGATATATCCTAATGAGTTTATACCAATAGCAGAAGAAACAGGGTTTATAAAAACATTGGATAAACATATATTAAAGCTTGCATGCCTTCAAATAAGAGATTGGATAGATAGAGGAAAAGAGCCTATAAACATTTCTGTAAATGTATCTCCAAAGCTATTACATGAGGAAAGTTTTATCCCGCATTTAGAAGCTGTATTTGAGTCAACAAAAATAGATCCTAAAGACATAAGTATTGAAATAATAGAAACTGCTGCCATGGAAGATAAAGAATATGTTTACAATGTTTTAAATATATTAAGAAGCAAGGGGATAAAAATACTTCTAGATGATTTTGGAAAGGGCTATTCATCGTTAAGCTATTTGAAGGATTTGCCTATAGATAAGGTTAAAATAGATAAAGTATTTGTAGATGAGATTTGTTTTAATAATGTAAATAGAACTATAATGAAGGCTATTATAGATATGTCAACGGCTTTGAATCTTAAGGTATTAGCTGAAGGAGTAGAGAATGTAGACCAATTGAACTTATTGGAAGAATTAGATTGTCAATCTTATCAGGGATATTTATACAGTAAACCTGTATCTATTGAGAATCTAGAAAAAATGATATATGAGGATGAGAAAAAAGGCGCTATTATATAATAGCGCCTATTTTGTAAGTGTAGATATTATTTCATCTAGAGACGATTCTGTTTTTAGTTTATATGTATTTGCTTTTACAGAATTCTCAAGATTTAATTCTTTCAATTTTGTTAAAAAATCTTGTGGATTTTCAATTAATCCTAGATTTTTTAGATTGCTGGCTACTTGAGAACCTGATTCTCCGGACTTGACTTGAAAATATACGATATCTTGTATAGAAATTTTAGAATTATTTTCATTTGAATTATCATTAGATGGAGTGTTTGTATCTTCCATAGTAGTATTTATATTCATTACTGATTCTTTATCTTTATCAAACCATCCATAAAACTGATATCCAATAGTGGCTATTATAATTAATAAAACAAAAAATCCTAATATTAGGTCGCTTATTTCATAAAAAATATCTTTGAATTTTTCTATTGTAATTACCTCCTTTGCTGTTAGTTTGATCCTAATTATATTTTAATGTATATATATATATAGTCAACATAAAAATTTATTGAAATATAAAATTGGAAATGATATCCTAATAATAAAGGCATATTTGTATAGACATAAGTTTATTTATAATGAATAGTAAATTATAATCTTTTTGAATTGTAGATAAATATAATTTGCGTTATGAATTTCAAAAAAGTCTACATTGAAAATCTTTAGAATAAAGACTTTTTTATAAAAGTATTAATTACATAATATAAAGTGCAGTTTAATTCAGATGGAGTTTTTACTTTAACTGAAGTTTTAGTTGCGTAAGTCACATTTTGGGTAAACTAATCCAGAAGCTGTAGAGTCATTATCTCTAGCCTTAAGAGGGGATGTACATAGAACTCTTAGCTTTTGGATAAATGTAAGGGGGAGATAGTATGAAAAAGAGGATATCATTATTGGTTATAATGAGTATGATTTTAACTTTATTTGTGCCATCAATAGTTAGTGCAAATGAAGAAGAAACTACTTTAACAATAGTAGGAACAAGTGATATTCATGGAAGAATATTTCCATGGGATTATGCATTAGATACAGAAGATTCTGATGCAGGATATTTAAAGGTTGCAACTGTTGTAAAAGAAATTAAAAGTAATAATAAAAATGTAATATTAGTTGATGCAGGAGATACTACTCAAGATAATTCAATAGAACTTTTCCAGGGAAAAGATAAAAATCCTATAATTGAAGTTATGAATGATATAGGATATGACACATGGACTCTTGGAAATCATGAATTTAACTTTGGTCTTGATGTATTAGATAAGGCAGTTAAAACTTCAAATGCTACAGTTTTAGCTGGAAACTTATATAAAGAAGATGGAAAAAGGGTTTATGATGCTTATAAAATAGTAGAAAAAGATGGAGTTAAGGTAGCTATAATAGGAATGGTTACTCCTAATATACCAAGATGGGAATCATCAACTCCAGAGCATTTCAAAGGATTAGAATTTAGAAACCCAGTTGAAGAAACTTCAAAGGTTATAAATGAACTTAAGGGTAAAGCTGACGTATTCGTTGGTGTATTTCATATGGGACTTGAAGATGAATATACAGATTTTGATGGAACGAGAAGTATAATAGAAAAAAATCCAGAGCTTGATGCTGTTGTAATGGGACATGCTCATAGTGATATTGCAGGTGAAAAAGTAGGAGATACTATAGTTATTGAACCTAAGAGTTATGGAAATAGAGTATCTAAAATAGATTTAAAATTAAAAAAAGAAAACGGAAAATGGGATGTAGTTGAAAAAAATAGTGAAAACATAGACACTAAGAATTATAAAGTTGATAAAGAGCTTGAAAATAAATACAATTACATTCATGAAACTTCTAGAAATGATGCAAATATGGTAATAGGAAGTGTTACTGACGATTTTATAGAGAATACTCAGGTATTACCAGGTATACCTACAGCTCAAGTAGAAGATACTGCATTAATAGACTTTATAAATAAAGTTCAAATGCACTATTCTGGAGCGGATATATCATCAGTAGCAGCTTTTAAAAATGATATGAACCTTTTAAAGGGAGATTTTAAGAAAAAAGATGTTGCTAATATATATAAATATCCAAATACATTAATTAGTGTTAAGGTTACAGGTAAGCAATTAAAAGATTATATGGAATGGTCTGCAAGATACTATAATACTTATAAAGATGGAGATGTTACAGTTAGTTTTAATCCTGAAATAAGAGGATACAATTATGATATGTTCTCAGGTGTTGATTATGATATAGATATATCAAAGCCAGAAGGACAAAGAATAGTTAATCTTAAGTTCAAGGATCAACCTGTTACTGATGATATGACATTTACTATAGCAGTTAACAACTATAGATTCGGGAACATGGTTAAGGATGGATACTTTAAAGAAGAAGATAAAGTATTTGATTCTTCATTAGAGTATGCAGATGGAAGCATAAGAAGTCTTATTGTTAAATATGTTACTAAAAATAAAGAAGTAACTCCACAAGTTGATAATAACTGGAAATTAATTGGGATAGATTTAGATAATCCTCTAAAAGATGAGGTTTATAAATTAGTGAAAGAAGGAAAAATAAGCATTCCTACATCAGAGGATAAGAGAACTCCTAATGTTAAATCTTTAAATGTATATGAACTTCAAAAACAAGGGTTACTTAAGTCTGATGTTAAACAAGGATCTAAAGAGCAACTTAAAAAGGAAGAAGTTAAGAAAGAGGAAGTAAAGAAGGAAGAGATTATAAAAGAAGAAGTTAAAAAAGAAGTTGTTGTTAAAGAACAAAGCTATACAGTTAAAAATGGAGATGTTCTTTGGAAAATAGCTAAGAAATTCGATATTGATTGGAAAAAGTTAGCTGAGTATAATAATTTAAATAATCCAAATTTAATATATCCAAGTCAAGTAATTAAAATACCATCTATGTAATAAAAAAGTTATTATTTAAAAGAATATTAGATGTAAACTTTTTTGAAACTCATGACGAAAATTATATTTATCCGCAACTTAAAGAGGAATATAATTTCCTATTCGTTATAAGAAAGACCCTTATAGGGTCTTTTTTTGACTTAAGTAAAAATGATATATTGAAATAAACCGCTAAATAGTCAATAATTTTGTATGTCAAAAATTTAATAGTTTTAATAAACTAAATAAAAGGCATATTATATATAATACTAACTTTTGACTTATAGGAGGATTATATGGGAAGCATAGATAAAAAATACGAATTTGTAATAACAAAATTTTTGGCAAGGTATAATTATGATGCGGTTTTAGATATATTAGAAGAACTTGGAATAGAGAATGGAGATCTTCATATATTGGTTAGTTACTGTAAATCATCTGTTAATTTTGATTTTAGGACTGCTGTAAAAAAGCTTGATATGTTAACTCCTCAAATTAAAAACAGAAAAGATGTAAAAAAGCTTAGAAATAATTCTATAGATTTATTGGATGGAGAAGTTGCTGCTATATTCTCTGAGTTTATAGAAAATATAAAAATAAAGTTGATAAATGAAGAATATATAGATTTTTTAGGAAGAATATACAGATTAAAGGAAGCTTTGTTTAAGTATGTATTTGTTCAAAGTCAATCAAATAAAACAAAAATATCTATGATAGGGTATATGGTATCTAAAAAAAACATATTGAATATACTTAAAAAGAAGTATAATATATATACTAGCAACTTGACTTATGGAATTACTAGATATATAAACAAAAATATGAGAAAAACAAAAAAAATAGCTAAAGTATTAGAAATACTCAATAGCGAAAAATTAGAGAACTTAATAAGACTTAGAAATGAATGTCCTGTTGGACACGGTTTTAAAGGAGTTAGCAAAGAAGATATAGAACATATATATGGGAAGCCATTTGAAGTTGTGGACGATTTTATAACTGCATGTGAAAAATTAGATGTTGATATAAAGTTTGATAAATATGATGATATAAATAATATAATAATAGAACTTCTAAGTAAATATATAAGGGATAAAGGAGACGTTTGCTATGAATGAAAAAGTAAAAAGTGAAATTGTGGAGTGGATAAAAACTATAGGAATAGCTTGTATACTGGCTTTTTTTATAACTTTATTTATAAGACCTACTCTTGTTAAGGGGTACTCTATGTATCCAACACTTGAAGAAAATGATTACCTTATAATAAATAAAATACCATACACTATGAATGAGCCTAAAAAGGGAGATATAGTTATATTCAAATCGCACCTACCTGGAGACAATGGGAAAGACAAGGACCTTGTTAAAAGGGTTGTAGGTCTTCCTGGTGATAAGGTAAAGGTTATGAATGGAAAAGTGTATGTTAATGATGTAGAGCTTAAAGAAGACTATATAAATGGGGATTACACAGATGGTATTATAGATTCAGTAGTTCCTGAAGGTCATATATTTGCCATGGGAGATAATAGACCTAATAGTTTAGATAGTAGAGATCCTAGAGTTGGTTTTGTAGAGGAAGATGAAATAATAGGTAGAGCTTTTATAAGACTTTATCCATTTAATAAAATAGGTTTATTAAAATAATTATGGACATGAGAATTGGATTCTCTTCTATGGCGTATGAAATAAAGGAAAAGATAAAAATATGTAAAAAGTTAGGGTTTAATCATATAGAAGTTGGAATAGACAATCTTGAGGATTGGGATTATTTATATCACAATAAGGATGAATTAATTAAAAATGATATATCAATAGGTATTCATCTACCTATGGAGATGAACACTTGTGATCCGATAAAAATGATAAATGAGTTTTGGGTTGATTATTTTTATGAAAACTATAAAATAGGAAAACTATTAAATGTAAAGTATTATAATTTGCATTTAGGATATGGATTTAAAAATAAGGTTGAAAAAAATAGAATTGGGTATTTAAATAATACTGCAAATTTTCTTATAAGAGTTTTAAATAATATAGATGATGTTGATATATATATTGAAAATACATACTCTAAAAGTGGAGACTTAATTAATCTTGGAAATGTATTGTCGGATTTTGAATATTTATTTAAAAATGTGACAAAATATAATTTGGGATTTTGTTATGATACAGGCCATAATCTTATAAATAAAGATGAGTATTTAAAGCGTTTATCGGATAATATAAGATTAGTTCATTTAAGCGATAATGATGGAAATAAAGACTTGCATTTAGGTTTGAGTGAAAATGGATTGGTAACGGAAAAAGATATAAAAGACATATTAGAAATTAAAAATAACAAGTATTTAGTTTTTGAAATGAATACTAAGTATTTAAATGAGAGTTTTGCGTTATACAAAAAAATATCTAAAAAGTAGAAGAAGGGAGCAAATGCTCTCTTTTTGCACATATACTATTATACAGACTTTAAAAAAGCAAGGGAGATGATAACGTGAATAAAGTTAAAATTAATATAATGGATGATGTTAGGGAGTATGAAGTTGGTACTACACTTCTTGAAATAAGCAAAGACTATGATAAAAAATATGACTCCACTATAGTTCTTGGGGTAGTAGATAACAATCTTAGAGAATTGACTTATAAAATAGAAAAGGATTGTAATGTTGAATTTGTAGATTTAACAAAGCAGGATGGAATTAGAACTTATATGAGAAGTTTATCTTTTGTATTTATAAGAGCTTGTGAGGAAATGTTATCTGGATGCAGAGTATCTGTAGAACATTCCCTGGGAAAAGGGCTTTATTGTGAAATAAACTATGATAGAGATATAAATGAAGAAGATATAAAAAAAGTAAAAGCTAGAATGAGAGAAATAATAGATGAGGATGTTCTTATAGAAAAGAAAAAGCTACCTATAGAAGAGGCTATAAAAATATTTGAGACTAATGAAAAAAATGCGAAAGCTGATTTATTCAGATATAAAGAATCTGATACTGTAAGCATATATAAATGTGGATGGATAAAAGATTATTTTTATGGTTATATGGTTCCGTCTACAGGATATTTGAAGTTATTTGATTTGAAATACTATAACCCTGGAGTTGTTATACTTGGACCAAAAAAGGAACATCCAGATAAGGTTGCTAAATTTATAGATCAACCAAAGCTTGCTCAAGTTTATAAAGAAGCAGAAGAATGGGCTAAAATAATGGATGTTCATAAGATTGCTATGTTAAATAAATTGATAGAGGATGGAAATTATGGAGATATAATAAGAACTGTAGAAGCTCTTCATGAAAAGAAAATAGCCAGGATAGCTGATATGATAGTTAAAAATAAGAAAAAAAGCAAGGTTATATTGATTTCAGGTCCATCATCATCAGGTAAGACTAGTTTTGCACAAAGACTATCTATACAATTGAGAGTTAATAAACTAAGACCTGTATCAATATCTTTAGATGATTATTTTGTAAATAGAGAGGATACACCTAAAGATAAAGATGGTAAGCATAATTTTGAGTCTATTTATGCTATTGATTTAGATCTTTTTAATAAGGATTTGCAAAATCTTATAAATGGAGAAGAAATACAAGTTCCATATTTTAATTTTAAGACTGGTAAAAGAGAGTATAGAGGAAATAGATTAAAGGTTAGAGAGGATCAACCTATAATAATAGAGGGAATACATGGGCTTAATGATCTTTTAACAGAGTCTATTTCTGAAGATAATAAGTTTAAGATATATGTGAGTGCTTTAACTCAGCTTAATTTGGATGAACACAATAGAATACACACAACCGATGTAAGACTTATAAGAAGAATGGTAAGAGATAATCAGTTTAGAGGACATAGTGCTATAAGAACTATTCAAATGTGGTCTATGGTAAGACGTGGTGAGAAAAACTATATTTTCCCATATCAAGAAAATGCAGATGTTATGTTTAATTCTGCCTCTATATATGAGTTATCTATACTTAAAAAGTATGCAGAACCTTTATTAAAAGAGATAGATCCTAATTGTAAGGAATATAGAGAAGCTAATAGATTATTAAAATTCCTACAATATTTTGTTACAATAGAAGATGAGGGGGATGTTCCGCCAACATCAATACTTAAAGAGTTTATAGGCGGAAGCAGATTGGTACATTAGATAGAACGGGGGAATAGGAATTGGAACAAATATTACAAAAGATAATCGATGATAATAGACAGTATACTGAATATGGAAATGTGGCTACTTATATTCCGGAGCTAAGAAAAGCTAGTAAAAATGATTTAGGAATTTGTGTGGTAGACATGGATAATAATATATATGAGGCTGGAAATTGTGGTAAAAAATTTACTATACAAAGTGTGTCAAAGCCTATAACGCTTGCTTTGGCTCTTATGGATAATGGAAAGGATAAGGTTTTTTCTAAGGTTGGAATGGAGCCTAGCGGAGATCCGTTTAACTCTATAATGAAGCTTGAAACATCAAAGCCTTCAATTCCGTATAATCCTATGATAAATGCTGGGGCTATAATGATAACGTCTATGATTAAAGGTAAAAACAATGCTGATAAATTAAATAGGATGATGAACTTCTTTAAAAACCTTTCTGGAAATGAAAATTTGAGTATAAATGAAGAGGTTTATATGTCTGAAAAGCTTACTGGTGATAGAAATAGAGCCATGGCATATTTTCTAAGAAGTGAAGGAGTTTTGACTGAAAATGTAGAGGATGTGCTCGACTTATATTTTAAGCAGTGTTCTATTGAGGTAACAGTTAGAGATTTAGCTAGAATAGGTGTGAATCTTGCATATCAAGGTGTTGATATGTTAACTGGAAAGAGATTGATGGATGAAGAAGTATCTAAGATAGTAAAAACATTCATGGTTACATGTGGTATGTACGATGCATCTGGAGAGTATGCTATAAGTGTTGGAATACCTTCTAAATCGGGAGTTGGAGGAGGAATTATGGGAACTGTTCCGAGTAAAATGGGAATAGGAGTATTTGGACCGTCTCTTGATGAAAAAGGTAACAGTATAGCTGGTATTAAAGTTATGGAGAGTATATCAGAAAAACTGAATTTAAGTATATTCTAAAAACTATATATAAAAATATTTTGACAATTGCAATTTTAAATAATATAATATATAAAAACTAAGTGAAGGTGATTCTATGAAGGATATTTTAGTTTTAAGAGATATTGATCAAATAAAGGCTGTATCCCATCCGTATAGAGTGGATATACTGGAGGCTTTTGCAGAGGAGCCCTTATCAGCTAAGCAATTGTCAGAATTATTATCAGAACCGCATGCTAAAATCAATTATCATATAAAAACATTGTTAAATGCGGGCATATTAGAATTAGTAGAAGAAAAAGTTAAATCTGGAATTATAGAAAAATACTATCTTCCAAAGGCGAAAATGGTTATTATGGATAAAAGTATTTTAAACTCTGCTGTTTATGATGAAAATGTAGCTAGAACATTAAATCAAGTTTCAATATCTTTATTCGAGAAGATAAGTGATGATTTTTATAGAGCTGCTGAAAATGATGAGGTTAAATCTAAGCATGTAAGACATTATAATCAGTACTACTTAACAGAGGAAGAATGTAAGGAAGTAATGGATTGTTTAGAAGAAAAGATTACTGAGGTTTTAAATGGTAAGGATAAAAAGGATAGAGATAATACTAGACCATATAATATAACATTAATGGGAGTGCCTGATCTTAGAAAAGAGAAGAAGGCAAAAAAATAGACGTCAACAATTTGTTGATGTCTATTTTTTTTGGGTATAATTAAGGTATATGATTTAATATTATGTTAGGAGTGATTTAATGCTAGTTATAGGACCACATATATCAATAGCAAAAGGATATTCAAAGGCAATTAATGCCGCTTTAGATATAGGCGCTAATACATTTCAATTTTTTACTAGAAATCCAAGAGGAGGAAATGCAAAGGAATTTAATGAAAAAGATATAGCAGAGTTTCAAAGAATAAGAAAAAAAAATAACTTTGGAGCAATGCTTGCTCATGCACCTTATACTATGAATCTTGGAGGTAAAAAAGATGATGTATATGAATTTGGAAGAAGAATATTTAAAGAAGATATAAAGAGAATGGATGAACTTGAAATAGAATACATGTGCTTTCATCCAGGAAGTCATGTGGGTGGAGGTATAGAATTCGGAATAGATAGGATAACAAATGCTTTAAATGAATCTTTAACAGAGGATCAAAATGTAATTATACTTCTTGAAACTATGTCGGGAAAAGGTACTGAGATAGGACATGATTTTGAGCATATAAAAAGTATAATAGATAAGATTAATTATAAAGATAAAATTGGAGTATGCCTTGATACGTGTCATATATTTTCAGCTGGATACGATATAGTAAATGATCTTGATGGTGTACTTGATGAATTTGATAAAATAATAGGACTTGATAAATTGAAAGTAATACATTTTAATGATAGTATGATGCCGTTTAAGAGCAATAAAGATAGACATGCAGGTATTGGAGAGGGAGAAATAGGTTTTAAGGCTTTAATGGAGTTTATGACTCATGAAAAGCTTAAACATCTTCCATTTTTCTTGGAGACTCCTTATGATGATGAGGGTCATAAAAAGGAAATAGAGATGATAAGGGATTTTTTGAAAAAAAATTAAAACATAAATGAGTAGATTTTGTGCTTGAAGCGAAAACAGAGGGTATTAAAATACCGATAATTCATTAAATATTTTAATAGAACTAAGTACTACATCTTATTCAATATCCTAAAAGTTCTAAACTCCCTACGGTCAGACAACGAACTTTCTTAACGGATATGCAAACGATGTAATACAAGTTCTATACAAAAATATTTAAATGATTATCTAACATTTTAATACCCTCTGTTTTTTAAGTGAAGTTTTTTATAACCTAAATAATTCTAAAATAGCTACTTTGGTTTCGATTGCATGAAATCTATGTAGCTATTTTTTTATAATGAGTATTTTAAGTTATAAAATACCATAAGAAAATTTTTATATACAAAATCTGTTCTAAAAGCAAATCCCTCTAAATATATATTAATGTATCACTTTTAGGACAAGAACTATTTAATAAAGGGGGATAAAAAGTTATGAGATTTGATTTATCAAAAGAACATAATATGTTAAAGCAAATGTATGAAGAATTTGCTAAAAATGAGGTCAAGCCTTTAGCAAGTGAAATAGATGAACAAGAGAGGTTCCCTATTGAAACTGTAGAGAAGATGAAGAAAGCAGGATTTATGGGAATTCCTTTTAGTAGTGAGTATGAAGGAGAAGATGGAGATAATTTAGGATATATACTTGCTGTTGAAGAGTTATCTAAATACTGTGCAACTACAGGTGTTATATTATCTGCACATACATCACTTTGTGCATCTCCTATAAACGAATTTGGAACAAATGAACAAAAAGAAAAATATTTAAAGCCTTTAGCAAGTGGAGAAAAATTAGGGGCATTTGGTCTTACGGAGCCTAATGCAGGTACAGATGCATCTTCTCAGCAGACAACAGCAGTTCTCGATGAAGATCATTACATATTAAACGGTTCAAAAATATTTATAACAAATGCAGGGTATGCGGATATATACATAGTTATGGCTATGACAGATAAGTCAAAGGGCACGAAAGGAATAACTGGATTTATAGTTGAGAAGGATACTCCTGGATTTAAAGTAGGTCCTAAAGAAAAGAAACTTGGTATCAAAGGATCAGCTACTTGTGAGCTTATATTTGAAAATTGTAAAATTCCTAAAGAAAATATGTTAGGAAGAGAAGGAAAAGGGTTCTCAATAGCAATGAAGACACTTGATGGAGGAAGAATAGGAATAGCAGCACAGGCACTTGGAATAGCTCAAGGTGCTCTTGATACTACTATTGATTATGTAAAAGAGAGAAAGCAGTTTGGAAGATCAATAGCAAAATTCCAAAACACACAATTTCAGTTAGCTGATATGAAAACTAAAATAGAAGCGGCTAGAATGCTAGTATATAAGGCAGCTTGGAATAAGGATATGGGGTTAGCGTATTCTAATGAAGCAGCCATGGCAAAATTATATGCATCTGAAGTTGCTATGGATGTTACAACTAGATGTGTTCAATTGCATGGAGGATACGGATATACAAGAGAATACGATATAGAAAGAATGATGAGAGATGCTAAGATAACTGAAATATATGAGGGAACATCAGAAGTTCAAAAAATGGTAATAGCAGCTAATTTATTAAAATAAGGGGGAAAAATCTATGAATATAATAGTTTGTATTAAGCAAGTTCCAGATACTACTGAAGTCAAAATTAACCCTAAAACTGGTACTTTAATTAGAGATGGAGTAAAGAGCATAATAAATCCTGATGACAAAAGTGGACTAGAAACTGCTCTAAGAATAAAAGAGGAAATAGGAGCTAATATAACAGTAATATCTATGGGCCCTAAGCAGGCAGAATTAGCTTTAAGAGAAGCATTAGCCATGGGAGCAGATAGAGCGATACTGTTAAGTGATAAAAAGTTTGCAGGAGCTGATACTTTAGCAACATCATCTACTATTGCAGGAGCTATTAAAAAACTTGATTACGATATTATAATAACTGGAAGACAGGCTATAGATGGTGACACTGCTCAAGTTGGAGTTCAAATGGCAGAACACCTAAATATACCTTCTATTAGTTATGTTGAAGACTTAAATATTTGTGAGGATAGTATAATACTAAAAAGAATGTTTGAAGATAGATACTACAAAGTTAAGGTTAAGACTCCATGCTTAATAACTACTTTAAAAGAGATAAATGAGCCTAGATATATGAAGATTAAAAGAATATATGAATGCTTTGATGAAAGTAAGTTAGAAATGTGGACTTTAGATGATATAGATGTAGATGAAAGTAATATAGGTCTTAGTGGTTCACCTACAAAAGTTAAAAAATCATTTACAAAAGGAGCTAAAACAGCTGGAGTGAAACATGAAGCAACTCCTAAAGAAGCAGCAAGTATTATATTAGATAAATTAAAAGAAAAGTACATTATATAAAAGGGGTGGTATTATGAATAATGTAAAACATGAGGGTGTACTTGTATATATAGAGCAAAGAGAATCTGAAATTCAAAATGTATCACTTGAACTTTTAGGAAAGGGAAGAGAACTTGCAGATAAATTGAATGTTAAATTAAGTGCAGCTATTATAGGTAGTGATATAAAAAATGTAGAAATTTTAAATCACTATGGAGCGGACAATGTAATAGTTGTAGAAGACAAAAAATTTGAATACTACATAACAAAGACTTACGCAAAAGCACTTACATCTATTATAAATACAGAGAATCCTGAAATAGTATTAATAGGTGCAACGTCAATAGGAAGAGATATAGCACCTAGAGTATCTGCAAGGATAAAGACTGGACTTACAGCTGATTGTACATCATTAGATATAGATGAAGAAGATAATAATTTATTGATGACAAGACCAGCTTTTGGTGGAAATATAATGGCTACAATAACATGTAGTGAACATAGACCTCAAATGGCTACTGTAAGACCCGGAGTTATGAAAAAATTTGTGAAGGATGAGAATAGAGAATCTGTAATAAAATACCATAGTGTAGATATAAATGAAAATGATATGGATGTTGAAGTGTTAGAAGTAGTTAAAGAAGAGGATAAAAAAATAAGTATAGAAGACGCCAAGATACTCGTATCAGGAGGTCGTGGTGTAGGAAATAAGGAAAATTTATCTGTACTAAGTGAACTTGCAGATTTATTAAAGGCCGAAGTATCAGGATCTCGTGCAGTAATAGATGAAGGATTACTAGAAAAGGATAGACAGGTAGGACAAACGGGAAAAACTGTAAGACCTGATGTATATTTTGCATGTGGAATATCTGGTGCTATTCAGCATATAGCTGGTATGGAGGATTCAGATTTTATTATAGCTATTAATAAGAATAAGGAAGCTGCTATATTTGATGTAGCTGATTTAGGGATTGTATGTGATTTAAATAAGGTTATACCTTGTTTGATTGAGGAAATAAAATCTCACAAACTTAAAGCTTAAAGTTAAGTAATAAAGGAAAAAATATTAATACAAAAAGTATTTACCTAGATTTCGTGCAAATGAAATCTAGGTTCTTTTTTTATGAGGTTGTTATAAAAATAAAATCAAACTTGTACCTAATAAAATAATTGAAAATATATTATATTAGATAGGAATTTACTTATCTTAAGTTTTAATGTTATAATAAAACTAAAAAATATGTAAAAAAGAGGTAATCTTATGACTGAAAAGAAAGTTTATAAATCAATAAGAGACAAAAAAATATCAGGTGTATGTGGTGGAATAGCTGAGTATTTCGATATAGACTCTACAATTATTAGATTACTATGGATACTATTTATACTTGCTGGAGGTAGTGGTATTTTGGGATACATTATATGTGCACTAATAATACCTAATGATCCAAATATGTATTAAAAAAAGTTTTTTCTATAACCAATAAACCACTAACAATTTGTTAGTGGTTTACTAGTTATAGTGGTTTTATCTAAATTCTTTCAAATAAAGATTTTTTCATACTTAAGGAAACTATATCATTTTTTATTTTAACAAAAGACTTTGATATAATTAATAAATAGTAAATTATAAGGGGGCATATTTATGAGAAAACTTGGAAAAACAGACTTATATATAAAAAGAGTAGGGTTTGGAGGATTGCCTATTCAAAGAGTATCTCAAGAAGATTGTGACAGAATAATTGATGAACTTATAAAAAATGATGTAAACTTTATAGATACAGCAAGAGGGTATACTATAAGTGAAGAATATATAGGAAATAGTATAAAAGATAGAGACTATAAATTTATAATAGCTACAAAATCTATGAACAGAGATTATGAAGGTATGAAAAAAGATATAGATATAAGTATTAGCAATTTGAAGTGTGAGAAAATAGATATATATCAAATGCACAATGTTAAGATAGAAGAATATGATTCTGTATTTGAAGATAATATGGCTTACAAAGCTTTATTAGAAGCTAAAAAAGAAGGAAAAATAAAGTATATAGGAATAACTAGTCATAATGTAGAGGTTATAAAAAAGGCTATATACGATGAAAAGTTTGACACTATACAAATACCTTATAATATAGTTGAAAATCAAGGAGAAGAAGTACTAAAGCTTGCAAATGATAAAAATATAGGAACTATAATAATGAAGCCGCTTGCAGGAGGAGCATTGACTGATGCAAAGCTTGCACTTAAGTATATATTATCAAAAGAATATATAGATGTTGTAATACCTGGAATGGACAAGGTTGAGCAAATAGGAGAAAATATATCTATATTAAAGGATAGAATTGAATTAACTCAAGATGAAATGGAGAGTATAGACAAAATAAAAGTAGAATTAGGAAATAGTTTTTGCAGAAGATGCGAATACTGTATGCCTTGTGTTGAAAATATAAATATACCTCTTCAGTTTTTGCTAGAGGGATATTACACTAGATATAATCTAAAAGAATGGTCTACAAAGCGATATGAAAGCTTAGATAAAAAGGCATCAGATTGTATAGAATGTGGGCTTTGTGAGCAAAGATGTCCATATGATTTAAATATTAGAGAAATGTTAAAAAATGTAGCTAAAGTATTAGAAAAGTAGAAAAATTAGCTAAAAAAGTATCCTCTGAATTAAGTTTCACTTCTATGGGAAATATATATTGGAAAAAATATATATAGAGGTGAGATTTTTGGGTGGTTTTATTGCTAGTTTGATAACGGGATTTTGCACTGGAGTAGGAGCAATTCCTATTTTATTTATAAAAAATTTGAGTGAAAAAACTGAGGATATACTTCTTGGATTTGCTGCAGGTATAATGGTATTTGCTGGAGCTTATAGCTTAATATATCCTTGTATTGAACAAGGACATAATATACAGGCTACAATCGGAATTCTTTTAGGAGCTTTTTTTATGTATTATTTAGAACAGAAGATTCCAGAGGATAAAGTTAAAGGAAATTTTATGTTTGTTGTAGCCAATATAATACACAATATACCAGAAGGTTTTGTTATAGGAGCTGGATATGAAGCAGAAGGAAATAATACAGGAATATTATTTGCAATAGCTATAGGTATACAAAATATACCAGAAGGGTTAATTATAGGGAATATACTTAAAAATACTTTGAATTCAAAGTATAAGGCTATATTATATACATCTCTGATAGGTCTTGCAGAACCTTTGTCTGCTGGAATAGGAATTTTAACTCTTCAATACATACGGGTTTTAATACCTTTTTCCATGGCGTTTGCTGGAGGATCTATACTTTATGTTGTATCAAATGAAATGATTCCTAAGTGCCATTGTAGAGGAAATGAAAAAAAGGCTACATTTGGATTTGTATTGGGATTTGTGGTTATGGTTATTATGAGAGGGATAATATAAATATGCTTAAGCGAAAAATACCTCTGATTAAAATACCGCTACTTGGACTAATATTTTTTATAAAACTAGAGATTCTGCCTTATTAAATATCCTAAAACTTCTTAAACTCCCTTACGGTCAGACAAACGAAGTTTCTTAACGTATATTTAAACGGCATAATCTGAGTTTTATAAAAAAATATTAATAAAAGTAGCTAACATTTTAACCAGAGGTATTTTTAGTTCAGTTCTTAGAGTTTAAATGAGATAAAATCTTATTTAATAATATAAACTAATACTAAAAACTATATATTAAAATGTTAGGGAATGCTTTTAGATATTTTGATTAATACAACTTAGTTTTTGTCGTTTAATAATCCGTTGAAAAATTTATGTGTCTGACCGTAAGGGAGTTCGTAAATTTTAGGATTATTAATAAGACAGAAACTTAGCTGTATTCAAAATATAGTTGTATTCCCGGTATTTTAATATATAGTTTTGATCATCCGCATAATAAAAAAGTATAAGCAAGAAATCTTTATAATAAAGATTTCTTGCTTATACTATAACTAACATCATACTCTGATGCTTTATAGAGTTCAATTTCAACTCTTGGATTTTCCTTGTCTATAAAGTCGAATAATAATACTGGTTTTAACTGTCTATCGTTTTTTATTATTCCGCTCTTTTCTATACCATCACAAATACTTTTAGGATAATTATGTAGATCTCCCATCTTTCTATTAGGAAAATAAAGCTTTAAAACTGTAATTATATCACCTTCAAGAGGCTCTGTTTGATATTGTTGATTTATATGCCCTGCTATCATATTCTCATAAGCTACATATCTTGAATGTTTTCCCTGTTTTGGCATCCAAGATTGACCGTGTACATTGTGAAGTTTAAAGTTGGATTTGCTTATAGGTCTTCCTGGTATAACAACTTTTATCATTTAAATCACCTCTTTAGTATTTTATAATGTAGAATAAAGGATAGTCAAATTAAATTGTTAGAAAGGAAATCTTATATGAAGCAAAAGATAAAACAATATTGTAAGAACTTAAAGATAGATTATGTAGGAATTGCGGGAATAGGTCCATATTATGAGTTAGAAAAAGTATTAAGAGATAAAATCAATAAAGGTCATTATACAGGGCTTGAAGAAAAGGATATACAAAAAAGGATAAATCCTAGACTTACTATGGAAAATGTAGAGTCTGTTATTGTTTGTTTATTTCCATATTTCTCGGGAAATGTAGAAAATACAAATATATCAAAATACACATATGGTTTAGATTATCATATATTAGTAAAAGAAAAGCTTGAGAAACTATCAAAAATGATAAAAAAAGACATTGATGAATTTGAATACAAGATATTTGTAGATAATGGACCATTAGTAGATAGATATTTAGCTCAAATATCTGGCATTGGATACTTTGGACAAAATAATAATATAATAAATGATGAATATGGTTCATATGTATTTATAGGATATATAATGACTAACATTAAATTAGAAGAAGATAATAGCTTAGATAAAACATGTATAAATTGTGGAAAGTGTATTGAAAAATGTCCTGGAGGAGCTCTTTTGGGAAATTTCGAGATGAATCCTAAAAAATGTTTATCATTTATAACTCAAAAAAAAGAAGAATTAACGGATGAAGAAAAAAAATTATTTGAAAAAAATCCTACTGTTTTTGGATGTGATATATGCCAAGATATATGTCCTCATAACAAAAAAATAAACACCAGTAAAATACATGAATTTACTGAGAATTTAAAACATAACATAGATTATGAGGAAATAAATACTATATCAAATAAAGAATTTAAAAGAAGATATAGAGATAGAGCATTTAGTTGGAGAGGAAGAAAGATTATTCTTAGAAATCTAGAAATAATAAATAAAAAAGACATTCTTTAAAAGTTTTTAATGTAGACTTTTTTAAAATTACATGGCGCCAACGAGTTTTATCAGACTCCGTTATTTAAAATTCGTAACAGGAATTATACTGTTCCAAAATTTAAATAGGAATATAATTTCTTATTCATTATAAAAAATAGTAGAGTCATATAATGCTTTTTATGAATAAAGTATTATATGACTCTTTTTTATAAATAAGAAATTGTAGTTTCGAATTTATAAGAAATTCAGAATATCAGTTATCAAGTGAAATTTTTCTCTAAACAAATAACGTATTAAAACATACTATGTATTAATACGGGAGGGGGTATAGTATGAAATATAAAACAACAGCTGATATTGAACCTTTAAAGGAGATGTTGGGTCAAGAAAAGGCTATAGAAGCTATGGAATTCGGTTTGAAAATAGATGATGTAGGATACAACTTGTATATAAGTGGGGAAACTGGAACTGGAAGAACATCATATGTATTGAAAAAATTAAAAGAATATACTAAAGATAAGGTTAATCAAAAGGATTGGTGCTATGTATATAACTTTGAAGAGGCAAGGGAACCAATAGCACTTGATTTTGAAATAGGTAAGGGTAAATTATTTAAAAGAGATATGGAAAAGTTTATAGATGATTTATATATAGAACTTCAAAGAGCGTTTGAAAGTGAAGAGTTTGAGGTTGAAAAAAATAAGATATTAGATGAATACGAGATAAAAAAAGAAATTTATATAAAAAAGATGAAAGCGTATGGGGATGAGAGGGGATTTAAGCTAAAAAATACTAAATATGGAATGGTATTTGTACCAAAGGATGAAGAAACAGATACAACATCAGAGGAGTTTGTGAAATTAAAAAGAGAAATGGAGAATATAACTATAAAAGTTATATCAAAAATAAAGGAATTAGAGATAGTAGCAAAAGAAAATCTATTAGAATTAGAAGAAGAAATAGGAGTTTATATAATAAAGCCTCATATAGAATATTTAATAGAAGAATATGGTGAAAACTATAAGGTTAAAAAATATTTGGCTCATTTAAGTGATGATTTATTAGAAAATATGTATATATTCTATCTAGATGAAGAAGAACTAAAAAATATAAATGAAAAAGAATACTTAATGAAATATAAGGTTAACTTATTTATAGACAATGTGTCAAACTCAAATGTAGATAAGGCTCCGGTAGTAATAGAACTAAATCCAACATATCTAAATCTATTTGGCAAGGCTGAATATGAAAGTGTAAATGGAACTATAAAAACTGATTTTACAAAGTTGGTTCCAGGAGCATTTCATAAAGCAAATGGAGGATATTTAGTATTATATGTAGATCAGATTTTAAGGAATCCTCATTGCTGGGATACGATTAAAATATGTCTTCAAACTAAAAAAATAAAAATAGAGACATTAACAGGTTTAAAGCCAGAGGCCATACCTATTGATGTTAAGATAATATTAATAGGTAGTCAGTATCTATATAATATGCTTTATATGTATGACGAAGAATTTAATAAATACTTTAAAGTAATGGTGGACTTTGATAGTGAAATGGATAAAGATAATGATAATGAAATGGGAGTTGCCAAATTTATATCGTCTTATTGCAATAATAATAATTTAAAGCATTTCACATATGATGCAGTTCAAGTTGTTCTAAAATATAGTTCAAGACTTGTTGAAAGTAATAAAAAATTATCAACTAGATTTAATAAAATATCTGAATTATTGATAGAGTCAAATTTATTTGCAAAAATAAGAAATTCAGAGTTTGTAGATGATATAGACGTCAAAAAAGCTATACATGAAAAATGGAATAGAGTAAATAAAATAGAGAAAAAAATAGATGGTATGTATGAATCAAACCAACTTCTTATAAGTGTTGATAAGGAAAAAGTAGGAGTTATAAATGGTCTGTCTGTTCTTAATATGGGAGAATATTCATTTGGAAGACCTGTAGTAATAACTGTTACAACGAGTCCTGGAAATAAGGGAATAATAAATATAGAAAGAGAAGCTAAACTTAGTGGAAAAATACATGATAAAGGGGTATTAATACTTAGCGGATATCTACTTGAGAATTTTTCTAAAGAGAAGCCAGTTTCTATTACATCTAATATATGCTTTGAACAAAGTTACAGTGGTGTAGACGGAGATAGTGCATCTGGTGCAGAATTATATGCATTATTATCTTCGCTTAGTGAAATTCCTTTGAAACAAAATATAGCTGTTACAGGATCAATAAATCAAAAAGGAGATGTTCAGGTAGTAGGAGGAGTTACTCAAAAAGTAGAAGGATTCTATAGTATATGTAAACAAAAAGGATTAAATGGAAAACAAGGAGTTATATTACCTAAATATAATTTAGAAAACTTGATTTTAAGAGATGAAGTACAAGAAAGTATAGACAAAGGTGAATTCCATATATATCCTATAACTAGAATAGAAGAGGCTATGGAAATATTAACAAATAAGTCTTTTTCTGAAATATATGATAAAATAATAAAGAGACTAAATAAGTTTTATGAAATATCAAGATAGCTTTAAGCTATCTTGGTATTTATATTTGTAAATGGAAGTGATTAATATGGTAGTTGGAGCTTGTGAAATAGAATGTATAATATTTGAATGTAATTCTTTAAAAGAAAAAAGACATGTGATAAAGAGCATAATACAAAGATTACAATCAAGATTCAATATATCAATAGCTGAGGTTGGCGAAAATGATAAGTGGCAAAGAAGTATAATTGGGGTTAGTATGGTTTCTAACTCTAATAAACACATAGATTCTATCATCAGTTCTGTTATAAATTTTATAGATAATGATGAAAGGGTTGAAATTATTAACATAAACACCGATATTTACTAGGAGGGAAAAATGCAGGTAGATAAAATATTAGATATACTAGAAAATGATTATCCCGATGCAGAGTGTGAGCTAAATTATGAGACAGAATTTGAACTTTTAATAGCAACTATATTGTCAGCTCAATGCACAGATGTTAGGGTTAATAAGGTTACAGAAAATTTATTTAAAAAATATAATAAAAGTGAGGAATTTGCTTTATTAAAAGAAGAGGAGTTACAAGAAATAATAAAAAGTTGTGGATTGTATAAAAGTAAGGCAAAAAAAATAATAGATTCATCAAAAATGATAGTAGATGAATATAATGGTAATGTACCTAATGAGTTAGAAAAACTCATTAAATTACCAGGAGTTGGAAGAAAAACGGCCAATGTTGTTTTGAGTAATGCATTTAATATTCCTGCTATGGCAGTTGATACTCATGTACTTAGAGTTAGCAATAGAATTGGACTTGTTGATTGTAAAACTCCTGAATCAACAGAAATTGAATTAATGAGAGTTATACCTAAATATAGATGGACAAAAGCTCATCATCTACTTATATTTCACGGAAGAAGGACATGTAAGGCTAGAAAGCCAGATTGTAATAATTGTTCTGTAAATAAGTATTGCAAGTATTATAATAAAATTGATACTTAAAAGATAAATTAATATATGGGAGGAAGTTTAATTGAAGAAGAATTTGATTTTAATTGGAGCATCTATTTTACTAGTGTTTTTAGCCGGTATTATTTTATGGAGTTATTCTATTAAAAACGATGATAAAATATATGATAATGTATCTATAAACGATATTCATATAGGAGGACTATCAAAAGAAGAAGCTAATAGTTTGCTAAAATCAACATACAATAAAAAAACTATAAAGCTTATATACAATGATCAATCATTTGATTTGAATTTTGATAAAATAGGATTAGATTTTAAAACTGAAGAAGCTGTTGATCTAGCATATGAAGTTGGAAGGAATAAAAACTTTATATATAATATAAAGACTATGATGGATCTTAAAAATAATCATCAAATGACTATCACTCTTAAAATGGAATATGATGATGAAAAATTAGAAGACAGCTTGACCCAAATAGCTAATCAAATAGACAAAGAACCTCAAAATGCAAAAATAAGTATAGCAAATAAATCTATAAGTATAACACCGGAAACTAGCGGTCATATAATAGATAAAGAAAAATTAAAAGAAACGATACTTAACAATATAGAAAATAACAATTATTCAGATATAAATGTACCAGTAAAAGAAATACATGCTCAAATAACTAAGGAATATTTATCTAAAGTAAATACATTGTTGGGAGAATTTTCAACAAGATTTAATGCTGGGAATTATAATAGAAGCTATAATGTCAAGCTTGTAGCTCAAAAGGTTAATGGCGTCTTAGTAAATCCAGGAGAAGAATTTTCATTTAATGATACTACAGGTAAAAGAGGTTTATCTCAAGGATTTAAAATGGCTCCCATTATAGTACAAGGACAATTAGAAGAAGGAGTAGCTGGTGGAGTATGTCAGGTATCATCTACACTATATAATGCAGCTCTTTACTCTGGAGTGACTATAACAGATAGAAGAAATCATACAATACCATCATCTTATGTAACTAAAGGAAGAGATGCAACTTTAGTCTTTGGAAGCACAGATTTTAAATTTAAAAATTATTATCAAAATCCTATATATATAGAAAATGTAGTTGTTTCAAATAATATAATTTCAAGAATTTATGGGAATGCAAGTGATAAAAATAATATAGGTGTAACTACTGATGTTACAAAAAAAATACCAAGACAAGTTGAGGTTAAAGAAGATGCTAGTCTAGCATTAGGAAAAGAACGAATAGATGACAAGGGAAGAGATGGATATAAAGTTGATACATATAGAATTTACTATCAAAATGGAAAAGTAGCAAAAAAAGAGCTTATATCTAAGAGTTACTATCCTCCTAGAAAAAAAGTTGTATATAGAGGAACTAAAAAGGTAAGTCAAACTGACAATATACCAAATCCAAAAGAGGGAGATTCTGTTCCAACTAATAATACAAATACACAAATAGATCAAAGTACAGATAAAAAAGTAGAGCAAAACACAGAGGAAGTAGATCAAAATATAGAGGAAAATTTAGATAACTTGATGTTTGAATAAGGCATTTGAAAATATCTAAAGGTAAATTTAATATTAGATAGAGATTTAGAAGTGTTAGCTTTAGGGAAAATAGGACTTTATAATTAAACATACTTTGACGATATAGACTATAGGTCATGAAAAAATAGGCCTATAGTCTATTTTTAGAAGAGGTGGAATAAATTGGATAAAGAATTATATGATAAAAAAGTAAAGTGCCCTATATGTAAAAATGAATTCACTACAAAAAAAGTAAAAACTTCTGCTCTTAGAATAGATAAAAGAGAAACTGATTTGTATGTTCATTATAAAACTGTAAATCCATATTTATATTCCGTTTGGGTATGCCCTAAATGCGGATATGCAGCGATGGAGAGCAAATTTAATAATATAAAAAAATATCACCACAGTATAATAGCAGAAAATATAACTAGTCTTTGGAAACCCAAAGATTATGGAAAAAAAAGAAATATATATGAAGCTATACAAACTCATAAATTAGCTATACATGAAGGAAATGTGCTTAATTGGGAGAAATCTTATATAGGAGGATTATCTCTTAGGTTATCATGGTTATATAGATTAAAAGGAGATAAAGAACTTGAAATCAAATTTCAAAAATATGCATTGATTATATTTACTGATTGTTTTTCAAAAGAAGTCTTTCCTATGGCTGGAATGGATTCCGCATCTATGGCGTATTTAATAGGAGAATTGAACAGAAGGTTTCAAAACTATGAAGACTCTATAAAATGGTTTCAAATAGCCCTGAAAGATCCTAATATAAAAAGAAAAAGGATTGTAGAAAATATGGTTAGAAACCAATGGTCTATCGCTATAGAGGAGTACAAAGAATTCAAACAATCAGATAGTGAAAATGAACAATGTGATGAAGAATTTGATGACAAAAGTAACAATATTAAAGAAAATGGGGAAAAAGACAAAAAAAATGAAAAAAAACAAAAGGAGAGAACAGAGATTGAGTCAAATAGTAATGGTAACAGGGGGAGCAAGATCAGGAAAAAGCTCTTTTTCAGAGGAGCTTTGTAAATGTAAATCAGAAAAAGTGGCTTATATAGCTACGTCTATAGCTTTTGATGATGGAATGAGGGATAGAATAAAAAAACACAAAGAGTCAAGGCCACAACATTGGAACACGTATGAAACATATAAGGATATATACAATATAATTGATGATATAAAAAGTAAAAATGATACTGTATTATTAGATTGTGTAACATTGCTTGTAAATAATCTTATGTTTGAATTTGATGTTGATTGGGATGAAATATGTAGAGAAGAAATTGACAAGATAGAAAGTTATATAAATGAGCAAGTTGTGAAATTAATAGATGCAATAAGAAATACAGAGTTATACTTCGTATTTGTGACAAATGAGTTGGGTATGGGAATAGTGCCGGAAAATAGATTATCTAGAATATACAGGGATATAGCTGGAAGAGTTAATCAAAAAATAGCTACATTAAGTGATGAAGTATATTTAGTGGTAAGTTCTATACCGGTAAAGATTAAGGGGTAGAATTATGAATAGATTTTTAGCGATATTGACATTCTTGACTAGAATACCTGTAAAGGTCAATATAGAATTTGATGAAAATTTTAATAAGGGTATGATATATTTTCCAACAGTCGGATTGATATTAGGTATATTGTATTGTTTAGTTACATATATTACTACAAATTTATTTGGAGTTTATATAGGTAGTGTAATATTTGTACTTTGTGGAGTAGTATTAACTGGAGGACTTCACTTAGATGGAGTTGGAGATACGTTTGATGGGATTTACAGCTATAGAGATAAAGAAAGAATGTTAGAGATTATGAAGGACTCAAGGCTTGGAACTAATGCACTTTTAGCAGTATTATTCGTTATACTTTTAAAAATAGGGTTTGTATATAAATCTTTAAATGCAAATATATACTATACAACGATATTGATGCCTGTATATGGTAGAATTGCTATAGCTTTTGCATCTTATAATAATAAAAGTCCTAGAAAAAAAGGTATGGGAAATGTATTTATAGGTCAAATAAATGAAAAACAAATATTTATATGCTGTATTTTTACTATATTGTATATAGCTCTATTGAATATATTTTTTGATTTTGGTTTAAAACTAATGGTTTACAATATAATATTTATGGGTATATTGTGGATTTTAATTAGATTTTATACTAAATATATAACTAACATAATAGGAGGAATAACAGGAGATATATTAGGGTGTATTTGTGAACTTACAGAGTTAATATATTTGCTGTTTATTTGTTTGGGGGTATATATATGATAAAATTTATCTTTATAAGACATGGCTTAACGTTAGATAATGAAAGTATGAAGCTTTCTGGATTTATAGATAGTGAACTAAGTGATTTAGGTAAAAAACAGGTAAAACAAACTAGTGTTAGGCTAAAAGACGAAAAAATAGATTTAATATACTCAAGTCCTTTAAAAAGAGCTATGAATACAGCTAAAGAAATATCTAAAATAAATAGTTTAGATATAAATATTTGTGATGAATTTAAGGAAATGAACTTTGGAGATTTTGAAGGATTGACATTTAAAGAGATAGAGGCTAATCATAAAGAAGAATATGAAAGATTGAAAAATGGATCTTTTGAATATAGTTTTCCAAATGGTGAAAATATGATAGGGTTTCACGATAGAATATCTAATAAAATTGATCATATAATAAAAAATTATGATGGTAAAACAGTATTAATAGTATCTCATGCAGGGGTTATAAGGGCTTGCTTATCTCATCTTATAAGTAAAGATCATACATATCATTGGAATTTTAAAATAGATAATTGCAGTATGACTATAGTCGAAGTTGTTGATAATTTCTCTGTTATACACAATTTAAATAATACTGAACATTTGAGGTGATAAAAATGAAATATAAATTAATAGTAACTGATATGGATGGAACTCTTTTAAGTGACCATAAAGAAATTACTAAAGAAAATAAGAAAGCTTTAAAGAAAGCAACAGAAATAGGAGTTAAGGTAGCAATAGCTACTGGAAGAATATATACATCAGCTAGATACTATGCAAATTTATTAGAATTAGATGCTCCTATAGTAGCTTGTAATGGAGCTATTATAAGAGAAGAGAAGACTAATAATACATTATATAAAAATACTATGAATGAAGAAGACTGCAAAAAGGTAGTAAATATATGTGATAGACTTGGTGTATATTATCATTTTTATAATGATACAGGTTTTTATTGTAAAGAACTAAAATATTCATCTCTTCAGTATTCTAAGTGGAATGAGAATCAATTAGAAGAAAATAGAGTAAACATAAAAGTTATGGATGACCCTATAAAATTTATACAGAATACAGATGGTATACTAAAATTTGTAATAATTGATGATGATTTAGATAAACTAGATGAAGTTAGAAAAGAACTTGAGAAGATAGACAATATAGAGGTTAGTAAATCGTGGCATAACAATATAGAGGTTATGAACAATGGTGTGAGCAAAGGGGAGGCGGTAAAAAAATTAGCAGAGCATTTTGGAGTCAAGCAAGAGGAAATAATAACCTTTGGAGATAATTTTAATGATTTGAGTATGATAGAGTATGCTGGAATGGGAGTTGCCATGGGAAACTCTGAAGATAAGGTAAAGGAAAAAGCTAACTTCATAACAGATTCTAATGAACGAAGTGGAGTAGCAAAAGCATTAAATGAATTGTTAAATATAGAATATTAAAGAAGGTTGTGAATGTAGTGGAAAAAGAAATTGTATCTATAATTGGGTGCAGAGAATATGATTACAATTTAGTAAAGAAATCAATAGAACAATCTTTTGAAAATTTAGGTGGAATAGATAAATATATAGATAAGAATGATACAGTTTTATTAAAACTAAATCTCTTAATGAAAAAGAAGCCAGAAGATGCAACTACTACACATCCTATATTTGCAAAGGCATTAGCACAAACCATTATAGATTATGGAGCTAAAGTTATTATAGGGGATAGTCCAGGAGGACCTTTTAATATGAATGTATTAAAGGGAGTATACAAGGCATGTGGAATAGAAGAAATATCAAATGACACAGGAGCTAAATTAAACTATAATACAAATTCAGTAGAAATTAAAAATGATAATGGACTAATATTAAAAAAGATAACTGCTATTGAAGTGTTAAATGAAGTGGATAAGGTTATATCAGTTTCTAAGTTAAAAACACATGGGATGATGATGTTCACAGGAGCAGTTAAAAATATGTTTGGAGTAGTTGCAGGACTTGAAAAAGCAGAATATCATGTTAGAATGCCAGAAAATGTTGACTTTTCAAATGCCCTGGTAGATATATGTATAGCAGCTAAACCCGTATTATCTTTTATGGATGGGATAGTTGGTATGCAAGGAGAAGGACCAAGTGCAGGCGATGCAAGAACCATAGGTGTTGTTATAGCTTCTACAAGTCCATATCATTTAGATGTAGTAGCAACTAATATTATTGGATTAAAGTCTATTAAAGTACCAACTATTCAAAGATCTGTAGAAAGAGGACTATGTTCTGGAACATTTGAAGATATAGAATTAAAGGGAGATAATATAGAAAATTTTATAATAGATGATTTTATAATTCCGGAGATAAGAAGTTTAGACTTACTAGATGGGAAAGTACCAAAATTTTTAAGAGAAATATTGAATGGACTTTTACAGCCAAGACCTGTATTTATACACAATAAATGTGTAGGGTGTGAGGATTGTGCAAAAAATTGTCCTCCTAAGGTTATAAATATGGTAGATAAAAGACCTATAGTAAACTTAGATGGGTGTATAAGATGTTTTTGCTGTCAAGAATTGTGTCCAGTCGAGGCTATTGATATAAAAAGACCGTTATTAATGAAATTGTTAGCAAAGTTATAGAGTTGTTTTAAAGAAAAAATTAATATATAATTATATGGAAATTTATCCGAAAGCTAAAAGTTTTAAGACTTCATCTTCTTAAGGGTGAAAATAAGAACTTAACAGCTTGTGGATTAGTTCAACTAGAAATTCAGCTGGAGTAAAAATACATCTGAATTAAGTTTCACTTTATAAATCTATATATTAATAATAAGAAATTTAGAATGGGAGAATGTATATGTCGATAAATATAGTTTTAGTAGAGCCTGAAATACCTCAAAATACAGGAAATATAATAAGAACATGTGCTGCAACGGGAGCTAAATTACATTTAGTAAGACCGCTTGGTTTTTCTATGGATAATAAATATTTAAAAAGAGCAGGACTGGATTATTGGGATTTAGCAGATGTTCAGTATTATGATAGTTTTGATGAGGTCAAAGAAAAAAATAAAAACGCAAAGTTTTTTTATTCTACAACAAAAACTAATCAAAATCATAGCGATGTAGAATATGAAAGAGGTTGTTTTATAGTATTTGGAAAAGAGACTAAAGGCCTTCCTGTGGACTTACTTAATGAGAATAAAGAAACATGTATAAGAGTGCCAATGAGAGATATAGAAAGAGCTAGATCATTAAACTTGTCTAATTCTGTTGCTATAGTTGCTTATGAAGCGTTAAGACAAATTGGTTATCCAGACATGAGATAGGGGGAAAGTATGGTAAAAATAGTTACAGATAGTGTATCTGATTTACCTAGAGAGTACATTGAAGAATACGATATAAAAGTTATGAATCTAAATATTATATTTGGGGAAAAGACATACAAAGATAGAGTAGACATAAGTCCCAATGAAGTATTTGAGAGAATTAAAAATAATGATGAATTTCCTAAAACTAGTCAAGTAACTCCATTTGAATTTATAGAGACATTTGATGAACTAAGTAAGGATTGTGATGAAGTATTAGCTATATTAATGTCTTCTAAAATGAGTGGAACATATAATTCTGCTGTTATTGCTAAAAATGAACTTGCAGATAGAAAAATAGAAGTTATTGATTCTAAAGGAATAACACTAGGATATGGTCTAATAGTAATAGAAGCTGCTAAAATGGCTAAACAAGGAAAATCTCTTGATGAAATAAAGAAAAGAATAGAATGTATGATAGAAAATATAGAATATTTAATAGTGTTCGATACATTAGAATATGCATATAAGGGTGGAAGGATAAGTAAAAGTCAGTACTTAATATCTAACTTTCTTAATATAAAGCCTATAGTTACAATGAAAAATGGAGAAATGGTAGTAAAAGATAAAGTTAGAGGCAGAAAAAAAGTTATAAAGTGGTTAACTGATTATATAAAAAGTAATAACATAGATATTAAAGACAAGGTTATAGGCCTTAATCATGTAAATGATAAAGAGTATTTAGAAAAATTAAAGACTGATATAATTAATCAATTTAACCCAAAGGAAATAATAATTTCTGACGTAGGTTGCACTGTAGCTGCCTACTCTGGTTTAAGTGCTATAGCTATTTATTTTGAAAAGGAGGCTTAATATGAGTATAAAAATAATAACAGATAGTTTATCAGATTTACCTCAAAATTTGATAAAAGAGTTTGACATTGAAGTGCTTCCTCTTACGGTTATATTTGAAAATACAGAATATAGGGACGGGATAGATTTAACTAGTGAGGAATTTTATAAAAAATTGAAGGAGAGTCCATCCATTCCAAAAACAAGTCAAGTTACACCTGCTAAATTTGAAGAGGTATTTAAAAATTATCTACAGACATATGAACAGATAATTTATATATCTGGTTCTTCTAGAGCAACAGGTACATATCAATCATCTGTTATAGCTAAAGATTTACTTCAAAATGATAATATATACATATTTGATACTATGGCCTTATCATTTGGGTGTGGTATTATGGTTTTAAAAGCAGCTCAAATGTCTAAAGAAGGAAAAGATGTTCAAGAAATTTTATTAGAATTAGAAAATATGAGAAATAGTGTAGATCATATTTTCACAGTTGATACATTGGAATATCTTCAAAAAGGAGGAAGAATTTCATCAACTAAGGCAGCAATAGGAACTATATTAAATATAAAACCTATACTTACGGTTGAAGAAGGTCTTGTCTCTCAACTTGATCAAGTTAGAGGTAAGAAAAAAGTTATATCTAAGATGATAGAAATAGTTAAAAAAAGAAGTAATAATATACAAAATCAAATTATTGGTATAAGCCATGCTGACAATGAAGAGCTATTAAATGAATTTAAAAAGGTTATAAAAGAAGAATTAAATCCTAAGGATATAATAGTTACAAATATAGGATCAGCAATAGGAACACATGCAGGTCCTGGAACTATAGCAATATTTTACATGAAATAATAATTACATAATAGAAGCTAATACAATTGAAAATTTAAATTATAATATTTTAATATACATAAAATACGATTATTAATATATAATAAAAAAATACTTCCTATTCAACGGAAGTATTTTTTTATTATATATTAATAAGTAACATTATATGGTTTAAAGGTTACGTTGTGAAGGGGATATATATATAGCCTTATTTTCAAAAGAAAATATTTTAACTAGTATTGAAATTACAAGTAATATCGTAGAAAATTTAAATGCAAACTGTATTGAAGTTATTTCTAATAAATTTCCTATGAAATTTATTAATAATGGTGATAAAAATTGACCTAAATACATACAACTATTAACTAATGCTAATGCAAATGTGCTATCTTTAGCAGAAACACTCTTACTTGTTTCGATAAAAATTAATGTAAGAACAATTCCAAGACCCAAACCGATTAAAATTAATGCAAGTTCTATTTGTATTAAAGAATTTGAAATACTTAATATTATATATCCAATAAGCATCATAAGTAATGAATAAAGAGTTGCATTTTTTTTGAATATATTAGTGAACTTAGTCAAAAAAAGTCCTGATATAAATGAAGTTAGATTTAAAGAAGCTATTACAAGACCAGAAATACTAGAACTACCAAGATTTTGAGTTTTAATAAGCATAGCTATATTTGTAGGAACAGAATAAAATACAATATTAACTACAGCCATTAATAGCATCATTTTATACACTTTCTTATTTAAAGATAAAGGAGATTTTTCAGCAGATACTCGTTTTTTAGGTTCGGGGAGTTTAAAAATAACTAGAAGCAATGGGATTAAAGCTATAAAATACACACCAAAAGCAAATCTCCAACTAACAGATCCTAAAATACCAGATAATATAATTGCTATAACTGCACCTAAGTTATTTATGGCTGTTGAATATCCCATCATTTTTTTTCTTTCTTCATCTTCAAAAAAATCTACTATTAATCCTGTTGAAAGAGGTAATATTAAACCAACTCCAATACCTAAAAGTGATCTAAATGCTAATAGAACATATATATTTGAAGCAAAACCTCCTCCTACTCCTCCTATCAAGTATACTAATAATCCTGTAATTAATAGTGTACGTTTTTTTATTTTTTCTGAGAGATTTCCAGATATAATGCTAGCTGGCATTATTAAAATACATGGTAAAGTCAAAATCATCTTTATTAACAATGGATTAACAGGATTAAAATTTTCACTAATACTTCCTAAAGCTGGCGATATAGAAGCTCCAGACATTATTAATAATACCGAAATGGATAAAACTGATATTTTTTTCATTAGATATTCCTTTCTTACTATAAAAGTTATTTAAAATTTAATAAAAAAGATCTAGCCATAAAGGTGATTTGAATATACCTTCTTCTGCTTCTTCTTCAAGATCTAAAAATAACTTCCATGGAACAGCATAAGTTAAAACATTATCTGGTAAAATATTTCTAACAGTTTTTCTTGCCGCAAGATCAATCATTCCTAAAACAGCTCTAGGGTTATCTGATTCCATTTCTTTAAAGACAAATGATCCAATCATCTGACATGCTGCACCTTGAGGTGTTATAGTATCATTAACTCCTTCTCTTATAGAGCCTGTTAATGTCATAAGAGCTGTCAGCTGAATGGGATTTACTGTGAATATAATAGACTGAGGCTTTTCGTCTTCTGTAACATCTTTTAGTGGTTTTAAAATAACATATTTTTCAGGAAAATCATAAAGAGGTAGATCTTGAGTTATCCATTTATAAGCTTTTTCTCTTGAAGTGTGAAATCTTTCTCCTTCAATAAGTTTTTTTCTAACATGAACATTTGCATTATTAGAAATTTCTAGATATTTGTCTTTATCTTTTGCATCCTCTAAACCTTTTGAGAAAAATGCTGCGAAAGTATCATATCCTCCCATTGCTTCACCATAAGCTGATCCAAAACCAAGTCCTGCTTTTGCACCGGGGCAGCCATAAGTATCTCTATCGAATACGACAACTTTTCCTTTAGTAGCAACTTGTGCAAACAATGACATTATACATACATATTTACCTGGCGTAGGCTGAATAGCACCTTCGGGTTTTGTATTACTTCTTAAAAGTGCTATGGTTTCAAGTTCTGGTTTTAAAGCATTAACTATTTTACTTTTCATAAAAATGACCTCCTAATATAGTTTCTATTTGAAACTATTATAAAACAATTAGTTGCTAATTACAACTAAAAAAAGATTATATCTAGCTTTTTATACAAATAATATATAATATAAAAAAGATGATTTTTAATTATAGTAAAGTAAGTGGCGTTAATGGACATTAAATTTTTAACCAAAGCATGAATATAAAGTTTTAATAGAACTTATATAATGATGAAGTTCTATTTATAAAAAATAGATCCAAATGATAAAAAAAGGTTGAAAAAATGCATATTGAAGCTAAAAAGTTAAAAAATAGTCAAAATAAAACGGAGAAAAAATGAATTTAATTGTCAAAACACAAAGGGAGATATAGAAAAAGAGAAAAAAGTAAATTGCTATTTAAATTAAATTTAAAAAAACACGGAAAAGTAATCGTGATTGTGATATGTCGAAATATTTTGAAAAAAATATCACAATATCTATTGATAAAATTATAACTTTTATTTATAATGTACTTAAGAGATATAAAAAAATTAAATAGTTGCTGGACGAAGAATATGGGAGAGAGCTAAAAGCCGCCGAAGGGACAAGTTTTATTTTAACCTAAAAAATAAAATGAAATTCTCAGGCAAAAGGACCTTATTTGGACAGAACTCTGGATGAAACAGAGAAGTGATTTAATAGGAATCACTTCTCTTTTTTTATACACATATTATACAGAAAATTCTGGAAATATACTTTGTGTAGGAGATGATATTATATGAAAATAATCACTAATAATTCGTTAGTAGTAGAAAAATTTGAGAGTATATATGAAGTAGAGTATATAGATGGAGACTTTATGAAAATATTAACTACTTGTAGAGATTATATACACAATAAATACAGATTATTAACACATCCATTGGCTGGAAGTATAAAGCCAAATGAAACACCGTACAAAACTATAATGATAGATGATGTGGAAAAATTAGATACTGAATCACTTTTACTTATAGAAAAAGCTATAGATACTACTAAAAAATTTCAAAACAATTTTAAAACACCATTGTGGACAGATACAATATTAGAAGATTTTAAAGTTATAGATTTGGATTTAATAAAGAATGTTATAGAAACAGTAAATTATTACGTTAAGTAAAAAATATATTTAACAAAGAATAATTAAAAATTTTTATAGGATAGTCCTAAAAAAATAACAAAACATCTAAATAATATGATTAAGTTTGTTTATATTAGCAAAAAAATGCTAATAATAAATATAGATTATATGCAAAAAAAGATTATATGCAAAACTTTGAGGAGGAGGTTGTTTAATGTTATCACTTGATAAAAATATTTTTGAAACAGAAGTTTTACAAGCTGAAGGGTATATTTTAGTAGACTTTTGGAGTGAAGGATGTGAACCTTGCAAAGCTTTAATGCCAGATATTGAAAAATTATCTGAAGAATATGCTGATAAAATCAAATTTTGTAAATTAGATACAACTAAAGCTAGAAGACTTGCTATAAAACAAAAGGTTTTAGGTCTTCCAACTATAGCTATATACAAAGATGGTGAAAAAGTAGAAGAGGTTACAAAAGATGACGCTACTAAAGAAAATGTAGAAAATATGATTAAGAAGTATTTGTAAGTTTTTAAAGACTAAAATTGAATAAAGTAAATTTGGTTTTAGTCTTTTAAATAAAAAGGGAGGTGACATTATGCGTCTAGAATTAGGAAATATCTTTATTAAGGATGTAAAATTTGACAATGAAACTAAGGTTGAAGGTGGAACATTATATGTAAATAAAGATGAGATGATTAAGGAAATTGGAGGAGATGAGCATATAAAGTCAATTGAGATTGAGATTGCTCGTCCAGGAGAAAGTGTAAGAATAACTCCAGTTAAAGACGTTATAGAACCAAGAGTTAAGGTTGAGGGTCCAGGAGGAATATTCCCTGGAGTATTATCAAAGGTAGATACAGTAGGTAGTGGAAAAACTCATGTACTTAAAGGAGCTGCTGTTGTTACTACTGGTAAGATAGTAGGATTCCAAGAAGGTATAGTTGATATGTCTGGCCCAGGAGCTGAATATACTCCTTTTTCTAAATTATTAAATATAGTAGTTACAGCTGAGCCTGTAGATGGATTAAAACAACATGAACATGAAAAAGCTGTTCGTATGGTTGGATTTAAAGCAGCAGCATACTTAGGTGAAGTTGGTAGAAATGTTGAACCAGATGAAATTAAAGTTTATGAGACTGAGTCATTACTTGAATCAGTTGAAAAATATCCAGACCTTCCAAAGGTAGGATATGTATATATGCTTCAAACACAAGGGTTACTTCATGATACATATGTATATGGAGTTGATGCAAAGAAAATAGTTCCAACTATACTATATCCAACAGAGATAATGGATGGAGCAATAGTAAGTGGAAACTGTGTATCTGCTTGTGATAAAAATCCTACTTATGTACATGTTAATAACTCTATAGTACATGATCTATATGAAAAGCATGGAAAAGAAATAAACTTTGTAGGTATTATTATAACTAATGAAAACGTTTATCTTGCTGATAAAGAGAGATCTTCAAATTGGACTGCTAAATTATGTAAATATTTAGGATTAGATGGTGCAATAGTTTCTCAAGAAGGATTTGGAAATCCAGATACAGACCTTATAATGAACTGTAAGAAAATCGAAGGTCAAGGAGTAAAGACTGTTATTGTAACAGATGAATACGCAGGAAGAGATGGAGCATCTCAATCATTAGCAGATGCAGATGTTAAAGCGGATGCAGTTGTTACAGGAGGAAATGCGAATCAAACTATAGTTTTACCTCCTATGGATAAGGTTATAGGACATGTTGAATTTGTAGATACAATAGCTGGTGGATTTGACGGAAGTTTAAGAAAAGATGGAAGTATAGAAGTTGAAATCCAAGCTATAACAGGTGCTACAAATGAAACAGGATTTGGATATTTAACTACTAAAGGATACTAAAATTTCGATATTTAACTATTAAATGATATAAGAAGAGAGGATGAATATAATGGGATTTTATGATGCTAAAAAAGTTATCATAATTGGTGACAGAGATGGTATACCAGGCCCTGCTATGGAAGAGTGCTTAAAAGGTACTGGAGCAGAGGTTGTATTTTCATCAACAGAATGTTTTGTCTGAACTGCTGCAGGAGCGATGGATCTAGAGAACCAACAACGTGTTAAGGATTTAACTGAGAAGCATGGAGCTGAAAACATTGTTGTTCTTTTAGGTGCCGCTGAAGCTGAAGCTGCTGGTCTAGCAGCTGAGACAGTAACTGCAGGAGATCCAACTTTTGCAGGACCACTTGCTGGTGTAGAACTTGGACTTAGAGTATATCACGCTGTAGAAGATAAATTCAAAGGTGAAGTAGATGAATCTGTATATGAGGATCAAATCGGTATGATGGAAATGGTTCTTGAAGTAGATGAAATAGTAGAGGAAATGAAAAACGTAAGAGATGAATTCTGTAAGTTTAATGATTAATAAAAAACCTGAGAGGGGTGAGAGTTAATGGAAAAAATAAAAGTAGTTCATTATATTAATCAGTTTTTCGCAGGAATCGGAGGAGAGGAAAAGGCAGATACGAAGCCTTTAATTATGGAAGAAATGCCTCCTATCAGTAAAAACCTAGATAAACTTTTAGGTGAAGAAGCAGAAGTTGTAGCAACTGTAGTTTGTGGAGATTCATATTTTGGTGAAAATATAGAAGCTGCTAAAAAAGAAGTTATGGACATGATAAAAGGATTTAATCCTGACTTATTCATAGCTGGACCAGCTTTCAATGCAGGAAGATATGGAGTAGCAGCTGGATCTATTACTAAAGAAGTAAAAGATCAGCTTAATATACCTGTGCTTACTGGTATGTATCCTGAAAATCCAGGAGCAGATATGTTCAAAAAAGAACTTTATATAGTTGAAACAAGTAATTCAGCTGCTGGTATGAGAAAAGCTCTTCCAAGTGTTGCTAAGTTTGCACTTAAGCTTGCTAAAAATGAAACTATAGGTTCTCCTAAAGAGGAAGGTTATATACAAAGAGGAGTTAGAGTAAATTACTTCTCTGATATTAAAGGATCTACAAGAGCTGTGGATATGATGATTAAAAAATTAAAAGGTGAGGAATATGTAACTGAGTATCCTATGCCTGATTTTGATAGAGTAGATCCAAATCCAGCAGTAAAAGATTTATCAAAGTGTAAAATTGCAATTGTAACTTCAGGTGGAATAGTTCCAAAAGGAAATCCTGATAGAATAGAATCATCTTCAGCATCAAAGTACGGAAAATATGATATAGCTGGACTTGATAATTTAACTTCAGAAACTCATGAAACTGCTCATGGTGGACATGACCCAGTTTATGCAAATGAAGATGCTGACAGAGTAATACCTGTTGACGTTTTAAGAGACTTAGAAAAAGAGGGAGTTATAGGAGAACTTCATAGATACTTCTATACTACTGTAGGTAACGGTACATCTGTTGCAAATTCTAAGAAATATGCTAGTGAATTCTCTAAAGAATTACTTGCAGATGGCGTAGATGCAGTTATCTTAACTTCTACGTGAGGTACTTGTACTCGTTGCGGAGCAACGATGGTAAAAGAAATAGAAAGAGCGGGAATACCTGTTGTTCATATTTGTACAGTAGTTCCTATATCTTTAACAGTTGGAGCAAATAGAATAGTTCCAGCTATAGCAATACCTCATCCTTTAGGAAACCCAGCTTTAGAACCAAAGGATGAAAAAGCACTTAGAAGAGGAATAGTAGAGAAAGCTTTAAAAGCTTTAACTACAGAAGTTTCTGATCAAACTGTATTTGAAGGTTAATAATATTAAAAAAATTGGACAGGCATATACCTGTCCAGTTTTTAGTATATAGGATTATATAATAGTATATAATATTTATACTTAACAAATATTAAAATATATTATATAATGTTTATAGCAAGTCCAGCTAATAATATACTTATAAATAAGTATATTATTGTAGTCTTTAAGCTAATTTATATTAAAGGATTTAAATTTGAATAAATATAAGGATTAATTGAAATAATAATTTACATAGAGAGTATAAATATATCTTTGGGCGGATATATTTTGAAAAAAATTATATTTTTTTGAAATTTAAAAGGATTTTAAGAATAAATGTAGAATAAATAATATTCATGAAATATTCATTTAATATTGCATGAAATAATATATTAAAATAATAATCAAATCAAATGAGGAGGTTTACTTTTATGGCAATGAAGAAAAAAATAATTTCTCTTGCATTAACTGCAACATTACTTGGAACTATGGTAGTTGGATGTTCTAAGCCTGCAGAAGAAAATGCTGGAGGATCAGAAGGTGCAAAAGCAGTTAAGGTTGGTATGGTAACAGATACTGGTGGAGTTAATGACCAATCATTTAACCAATCTGCATGGGAAGGTCTTAAAAAAGCTGAGGCTGATTTAGGAATAATACCTAATTATCAAGAATCAAAGCAAGATGCAGATTATGTACCAAATATAGAAAACCTTATAGATCAGGAAAACGATTTAATTTGGGGAATTGGATTTAAGATGGCAGATGCTGTTAAGGAAGCTGCTGAAAATTACCCAGATCAAAAATTTGCTATAATAGATAACTCTTATGGAGATGAAACTCCTGAAAATGTAATAGGAGTAACTTTTAAAGAAGAACAGTGTTCTTACTTAGTTGGATTAATAGCTGGAAAAATGACTAAAACTAATAAAGTAGGATATATAGGTGGAATAGAAGTTCCGGTTATACAAAAATTCGAATATGGATTTAGAGCTGGAGTTAAAGAAGCTAATGCAGATGCAGAAGTATTTGTTCAATATGCAAACTCATTCAGTGATCCAGCAAAAGGTAAAGCAATAGCTAAGCAAATGTACTCAAATGGAGCTGATATATTATACCATGCAGCTGGAGACACTGGAACTGGTATGATAGAAGCTGCAAAAGAAGAAGGAAAATTTGCAATTGGTGTTGATAGAGACCAAAATTCTCTAGCTCCTGATAATGTTATAACTTCAGCAATGAAAAGAGTTGATAATGCATTATACGATGTAAGTAAAAAATTATCAGAGGGAACTTTCGAAGGTGGAACAACTGTAACTTATGGTTTAGCAGAAGGTGGAGTTGATATAGCTCCAACTACTGAAAAGAATGTTCCGGCAGATGTATTAGAATTTGTTAATGAAGAAAAACAAAAGATTGTTGATGGAGAGATAGTAGTTCCTTCAAACAAAGAAGAATTCGATGCTATAAAATAAAAATATTATAAAACTAAAGCCCAGAAGTAATTCTGGGTTTTAATTTTTCTTATTTATAAAATGATAAGAAAAATTATGTTTGAAAGAATTTTGAAAAAAATCAAAATTTATTGTTATATTAAAAAAAATTTAGTATAATTAAGAAGACGAAAGTAAAAAATGATTTAAGGAGGGATGAAAGTTGGAGAATACAAGGAAAAATGTGGATTTAAGCAAAAAAGTTGTAGAGATGAAAGAAATAACCAAAAAATTCGGAAATTTCACAGCTAACGACAATATAAACTTAACTGTCCATAAAGGAGAAGTACATGCGCTACTTGGAGAAAATGGCGCAGGTAAATCTACACTTATGAACATACTATATGGTCTGTATCAACCGACTTCGGGAGAAATATATATAAATGAGAAAAAGGTAGAAATAGATAATCCTAATATAGCTATAGAAAATGGAATAGGAATGGTGCATCAGCATTTCATGTTAATCCCCCCATTTACAGTAGCGGAAAACATTATCCTAGGAATGGAACCAACTGGTGCATTGGGAAAAATTGATATGCAAAAAGCAATTGAAGATGTAAAAAAAATATCAGAGCAGTATGGTCTGTATGTTGATCCTATGTCAAAAGTTGAGGACATTACGGTTGGAATGCAGCAAAGGGTTGAAATATTAAAGGCCTTATATAGAGGGGCGGAAATTCTTATACTAGATGAACCTACTGCAGTTTTAACTCCTCAAGAGATAAAAGAATTAATAAATATTATAAGAAATTTAACAAAGCAAGGAAAATCTATAATTATAATAACTCATAAACTAAAAGAGATAAAAGAAGCAGCCGACTTTTGTACTATAATAAGAAGAGGTAAGTATATAGATACAGTTGATGTTGAAAAAACTACTGAAGATGATCTTGCAGCCATGATGGTTGGAAGAGAGGTAAACTTTAAAGTTGATAAAAAAGAACAAAAATTAGGAGATGTAGTTTTTAAAGTTGAAGATTTAGTAGCAAAAGATAACAGAGGGTTAGACGTTTTAAATAAGCTATCTTTAGAAGTTAGAAAAGGTGAAATATTAGGAATAGCTGGAATTGATGGAAATGGACAATCTGAGCTTGTTGAAGTACTTACAGGACTTAGAAAAGCTGAAAGTGGAATCGTTTTCATAAATGATAAAGATATAACGAATAAAACTCCAAGAGAAATGTTTGAAAATGGACTTTATAATATTCCTGAAGATAGACAAAAGAGAGGTTTAGTTCTTGACTTTACGGTTGCAGAAAATATGGTTCTTGAAAACTATGCAAAACCTCAGTTTTCTAAAGGATTTAAATTATCACAAGAAAATATAAAAAGTTTTGCTAGGGATTTAATATCTAAATTCGATGTAAGACCAGCAGATGAGAATTTAAAAGCAAGAGCATTATCTGGAGGTAACCAACAAAAAATAATCATAGCTAGAGAAGTAACTAATGATCCTGATTTATTAATAGCTACTCAACCTACTAGAGGACTTGATGTTGGAGCTATAGAATTTGTCCATAAATCACTAATAGAGCAAAGAGATAAAGGAAAAGGAGTACTTTTAGTATCTTTAGAATTAGATGAGGTTATGAGTGTCTCTGATAGAATAGCGGTAATTTACGAAGGAAAGATAGTTGGTATCGTAGATTCTAAAGACGCTGATGAGAATACTCTGGGTCTTATGATGGCAGGAGGTACTGAAGATGAAGAAAAATAAAAAAATAATTAATGATACACTTTTATATACATTAATATCTATATTTTTAGGATTACTAGTTGGAGCTGTTGTTCTTGCTGCATCTGGATTTAGTCCTATAGATGGATATGCTGAAATGATTAAAGGTATATTTGGAAAGCCTAAGTATTTAGCTTGGACAGTAGTAAAGTCAACACCTTTAATTCTTACAGGTTTATCTGTAGCATTTGCATTTAGAACAGGGTTATTTAATATAGGAGCGGAAGGACAGTTTATAGTTGGAGCCTTAACTGCAACTCTTGTAGGATACTTTGTACATGTGCCAGCAATTATTCATATTCCACTAACTCTTTTAAGTGGATGTTTAGCTGGAGCTATATGGGGAGGAATTGCAGGAATATTAAAATCTAAATTTGGAGTTAATGAGGTTATATCTACTATAATGCTTAACTGGATAGCGTTTTATCTTTCAAATTATTTTATAATGATGGACGGGTTTAAGAAACCGGGTACAGAGGCATCATTTAATATACAAGATACTGCAACTATAGATATAAAATGGCTTAAATCTTTAGTTGGACCAGCTACAAAAGTTAACTGGGGAATAGTAATTGCTTTAATATTAGTAGTTATAATATCGTATTTATTATACAAAACTGTTTTAGGATTTGAATTAAGAGCAGTTGGATTTAACAAATATGCAGCAGAATATGCTGGAATAAATGTAAATAAATCAATGGTAATATCAATGGCTATAGCTGGACTTTTAGCAGGTTCAGCAGGAGCAATGCATGTTATGGGAGTATCACATAAGATAACTATACTTGCAGCTCAAGAAGGATTCGGTTTTGATGGAATCGCAGTTGCGCTAATAGGAAATAATACTCCTATAGGAGCTATACTTGGAGGATTCTTATTTGGAGCTCTTAAATATGGTGGAGGTAAGATGCAAAACATCGGAGCACCAACTGAAGTTATAAACATAGTTATAGGTTCTATAATTTACTTTATTGCAGCAAGTAGAATGGTAAAAATTATAATAGATAAAATGAGGGGAGGAAAAGCTGATGTTTAGTAAAAATTTAGCAATGATACTTAGTACAACCCTTATGTACTCAACACCGCTTATATTTACTTCTTTAGGAGGAATTTTTTCTGAAAATGCTGGGGTTGTAAATATAGGGCTTGAAGGTATGATGACTATAGGAGCTTTTGCGGGAGCAGCAGCAGCCGTAATGACAGGAAATCCGTGGATAGCATTCTTAGTAGCTGGGATAGCTGGAGGTATATTTGCACTTTTACATGCTATAGCTACAATAAAGTTTAATGCAGATCATGTAGTTTCAGGTATAGCAATAAACTTTTTAGCACCAGGTTTTGCATTGTTTTTATGTAGAAGATTATTTGATGGATCAACTATGACACCTCCTATGCAGTTAACGCAAAAGATGCCAAGACCGCTAAATGGTATTTTCGCTAAAGGAAGTTTTATGGATATAGTATTTAATACTTATTCTACAGTTTATATAGCATTTGCTTTAGTTTTCGTTACTTGGTTTATACTTTATAAAACTAAGCTTGGTCTTAGAATAAGAGCTGTTGGAGAGCATCCAAAAGCTGCTGATACATTAGGAATAAATGTATATAAAATGAAATATCTATGTGTAATACTTTCGGGTATTCTTGCAGGGTTTGGTGGAGCATCAATGAGTTTAGCTATAGTTTCAACGTTTAGACCTACATTAATTTCAGGTCAAGGTTATATAGCGCTTGCAGCTGTTATATTCGGTAAATGGAAGCCTCAAGGAGCTATGCTTGCATCATTATTATTTGGTGCATCTACTGGACTTGTAGTATTCTTAGGAAATCCAAGTGTAGGATTTAGTGTATCAGAAAACTTACTATCAATGGTACCGTATTTAATAACTTTAATTGTATTAGTATTGTTTGTTGGAAAAGGAAATGGACCGGCAGCTAATGGACAAATATATGAAAAAGGTGAAAGATAATAAGATATAAAAAAGGCGATTCTGTCGCCTTTTTTTTATATTTAATAAAACTATATCACTTTTGTTTTGTGAATAACTTATTGAAAAAAATATAAAGAGGTGAATTATGAAATTTTTAGAAAAATCATTTATACCACAAAAAAAAGTAAGTCATATAATAATAGATGCTAGAATACCTAAAGATATAGAATATGAATTAAAAAATAGAAATATAGAAATAATAAAAACATGTGGATGTGAAGAATTGTATGAAGCAGTTAAATATCACCCAGATATGCAAATATGTCATTTAGGAAAAAGAGATCTAGTAGTAGCTCCGAATTTATATGAACAATATAAAAATATATTAACTGAATATGAATTTAATATAATCAAAGGAACAAATTATATTAAAAATAAATATCCTTATAATATAAGTTATAATGTAGCTTTATTTGGAGAGTATGCTATACACAATTTTAAATATACAGATGAAAACATTATTCAATATATACATGATAATAATATCAAAAAAATAAATGTAAAGCAGGGATACTGTAAATGCTGTATATGCATTGTAGATGAAAGCTCAATAATAACATCTGATAAAGGCATATATAAAGAGGTTTCAAAATATAATGAAATAGATTGTTTATTAATAAAAACAGGAAGTATAGATTTGTTTGATATGAATTATGGTTTTATTGGAGGTGTTAGTGGGCTTCTAGATTGTGACGAACTAGCTTTTTTAGGTGATATAAAAAAACATCCAGATTACAATAAAATAAAAGAATTTGTGAATAAAAGAGGTAAAAAAATAATATCTTTAGGAAAGAATAAATTGATAGACTTAGGTTCTATAATACCTGTTATGACTAGAAAGGAGTGACTTTGATGGAACACATATATTTGGGTATAAGTAATGATTATAAAGATTTGGCAAATGTTATAAAATTAAATAAGAGTGTCAATAAACTAGAGGGATTAATAGAAATAGATATACCTGTTTATCAGGATAAACAGCAAACGAAACTATTAATATGTTCACAATTGACTAACTTTATGATAAATACAGTAAAAAATAAAACTTTAAAAGAAGTTATAGATAGAAGCTATAGAAATACATATTTATCTGAAATTGATGATATATATAAATGTTCTTTAGGTTTGTTTAATGATAGAGAAAAGGAGATAAAACAAATTTTGTTTGACAGAATGTATACTTACCTTTCAGATAATGATTATCTAAATATAAATGGATTTATAAAGTTTAGGTTAAGAGATTTTATGGATTATATAATAGAACTAAAGGATAGAGGGTTTGAAGAATATTTAATTGAAAAAGATTATAATGAATTTATAAATTTATTAAAATATTTTGTTGATGTACAAGAAGAAAAAATAGATATTTTGAAATTGTATATAGAAAAAGATGGATCATTTAAATTATATGATAAGTATGATAAAAATTTAGAAGAAAATTATATCGAAGATATATTTAATATAGCATTAAAAGAGAATATGAATGAAGAAGATTTTTTAATAAGTTCTCTAATAACATTATGTCCAAAACAAATATATATTCAAGATAATTTAGAAAATAATGTATCAAAGGAGATAATACAAACTATAAATGCTATATTTGAAGGAAGAGTTACGGTTGGATATAGAGCTTAATGCTCTATTTTTTTGTCTTTAATTGACATTTTGAGTGTATGAATATAAACTAATCGTAGAGTTTATCAGTAAAAAGCTGTTATAATATTAACATGGAATTGTATGGTTTTCAGCTTTTTTATAATTTTTTTTTGGAGATGGTTTAATGAATGATATATTAAATTTTTCGAATGTTAATTGTAAGAACTGTTATAAGTGTATAAGAGAATGTCCTGTTAAAGCTATAAAAATAGAAAATGACAAGGCGTATATAGTTGAGGAATTGTGTATTGGTTGTGGAACCTGTTTTAAAGCATGTCCGCAAGATTCAAAAAAAATGATGTCTGATTTAGGTCAAGTCAAAGAGTACATAAGGCTAGGATATAAGGTGATAGCTAGTGTAGCTCCTTCTTCAGTAGCTGATTTAGAAAATATGAATTATAAAAAATTTGTAGCAGCTCTTAAAAAAATAGGATTTTATAAAGTAGAAGAGACTATAGTAGGAGCTAAGATTGTAACTGAAGAATATGAAAAATATGTAAAAAATAATAAGCAACAACTATACATATCATCTTGTTGTCCTACTACTAACTATTTAATAACTAAATATCATGAAAACGTAATTAAATACTTAATGCCAATAGATTCTCCTATGATAGCTCATGGTAAATATTTAAAGAAAGTATATGGTGAAGATGTAAAGGTGGTTTTTATAGGACCTTGTATATCTAAAAAATATGAATCTTTAGATCAAGATAGTTTTGGAGTAATTGATAAAGTTATAAGTATACAAGAATGTATAAACTTAATAAAAGATATAGACATACAAAATATAGAAGAAAATGAATTTGATAATAAACCTTTAGGTAATATATCTTTGTTTCCTGTAGAAGAAGGAATGGATTTTCATATGGAAAATATAACCAAAATAAAGGTTTCTGGTATGGAAAATGTTAAAAATTTGATTAAGAGTATAGAGAATAATGAACTAAGCAATATGTTTATAGAACTTAATGCCTGTATGGGATCGTGTGTAGGTGGAATAGGATTTAAGCACGATAGAGGTATACATTATAGAAAAAACAAGGTAAAAGAATATACTTTAGATAGAACTTTAGATGAAGAATATTTGAATGAAATAAGAGGTGTATTCAAAAATTTAGAATTAAAAAAAGAATTTAAGCATTATGGTATAAAATTTGATACTCCAACTGAATACGAAATAAGAGAAATATTAGTTTCTATAGGTAAAAAGACAGTGAAAGATGAATTAAACTGTGGTGCTTGTGGATATGATACTTGTAAAGATAAGGCTATAGCTGTTTACAGAAACTTAGCTCAAAGGCATATGTGCATGGGATATATGAAGGATAGAGTGGAAGCTGTAAGCAATGTTATATTTCAAGCTACTCCTAATTACATAGTGATAGTAAGCCATGATTTTAAAATAATAGATATAAATGATGCTATGGCAAATGTTATAAAAAAGAAAAGAGATCAATTAATCGGAGAGTATATAGGAGATTACATAGATATTAATTACTTTATAGATGTTTTATATAATAAAAATGACATAATATCTAAAAAACTAAAGTGGAAAGAGTATAATAAAGACATTAAAGCAAGTATAATTTCGTTAAATGAGCATAGAGCGTTACTAGGAATATATATAGATATAACAAAAGAAGAAAATCAGAAAAATACAATAAAAGAGGTTAAGTTAAATACTATAAATACAGCTCAAGATGTAATTAATAATCAGATGAGAGTGGCTCAAGAAATAGCATCTTTACTTGGAGAAACTACTGCAGAAACTAAGGTTGTATTGACCCAATTAAAAGAATTGGCTATGAAGGGGGAGGAAGAAGATTAATCAATATTTTGTAGATTTAGCATATCTAAGCTTGAATAGATATAAAGAAGAGTTATGTGGTGATAAAGTTGAAATAGAAAAGTTTGATGGAGGGTGTATAGCGGTATTATCAGATGGTTTGGGATCTGGAGTAAAAGCTAATATATTGGCTACACTTACATCAAAAATAGCTGTTACTATGATGAAAAATGGACTTAGTATAGAATCGGTTGTAGATACAATAATTAATACATTACCCACTTGTAAGGTTAGACAACTGGCTTATTCTACGTTTACGATAATATATGTATCTAACAGTGGCGAATGCTATATAGCTAGATTTGATAACCCAGAGGTACTTATTAAAAGAAATGGAAATATTGATATAATTGAAGGTGAAGAGGTTATAATATCAGGTAGGAGAGTTATAGAGTCTAAATTTAATTTGGAAAAAGATGATATAATAGTTTCTTTTAGTGATGGAGTACTAAATGCTGGAAGTGGAAAAATTTTAAATCTAGGATGGGATTTGAAAAATGTATCCGAATATATTAAAATGATTCCATCTAATATATCTTCGTTGAGTTTGACTAAAAAAATAATTGGAATATGTGATGATTTATATCTTCAAAAACCCGGAGATGATACAACTGTACTTTCCATAAAAATAATGAAAAATAAATATGTAACCTTGTTCACAGGACCACCAACAGATTGTGAAAATGATAAAATAGTAGTTGCAAACCTTATTAAAAGTAAAGGTAAAAAAATAGTTTGCGGGGGAAGCGCTGCTAAAATAGTTGCAAGAGAGTTGGATACTGATTTTGAAATGGATATGAAGCATATAGAAGGAGATATACCGCCTGTTGGATATATAAAAAATATTGATTTGGTTACTGAAGGTGTGTTAACCTTAAAAAAGGTACTTGAGGTACTTAATGATTATAATAATAATAAATATCATATAGATGATATATTTAAAGATAACAAAGAAGAAAATGGAGCATATAAAATACTCAAAATATTAATAGATGAATGTACTAATATTGATTTTTTAGTTGGAAGAAGTGTAAATTTAGCTTATCAAAGTCTTGATTTTCCTGATGATTTAGCAGCTAAAATTCAAATTGTAGAAAAGATAAAAGATAAATTAATAGAATTGGGTAAAGAGGTTAATATATTCTATTACTAAGGAGGAAACAAATGACAATTATGATGAAGATACTATTTTTAGGAGCTATAGGAGCGGTTATTGGTTGGGTTACAAATATACTTGCTATAAAGTTAATATTTAGACCTATAAGACCTGTTAATATACCTATAATAAACTTAAAAATAGAAGGACTTATACCGAAAAGAAGAAAAGAAATTGCAAAATCTATAGGAGATGTAGTAGAACAAGAACTCATATCTGTAGAAGATATAATAACTAATATGATAAAGGAAGAAGATAAAGATAACCTTATGAAGGCTCTAAAACTTAAAGTTGATGAGATTATAGAACAAAAACTGCCTCCTTTTATACCTGTATCATTTAAGGGTATGATAAAAGAATATTTGGATAAAATAATTCAAGAAGAAATAGGAAATGTAATAGGAGATTTAAGTGGATATTTAATTCATAAATCAGCTAATAGAATAAAAATAGGAAAAATGGTAGAAGATAAAATAAATGAATTTGATTTAGAAAAATTAGAGGAAATAATAATAAATATAGCAAAAAAAGAATTAAAGCATATAGAGGTACTAGGGCTTATATTAGGATTTTTTATAGGTATACTTCAAGGTTTAATTGTAATGAATTTTTAAAAAAATATTGACAATTTATTGTATGAGATATATAATCATATAAAATCAAATTAATAATAAAGCGATGAACAAGGAAGAGTAAATTATACCCAGTTTCAAGAGAAGAAATGTCACCGGCTGAGAGCATTTCCAAATATGGATAATTGAAAACTACCTTAGAGTTGAATTGATTAGTCTACTGGATGAAAAATTCAGGTTGATTACCTTATAATCTTCAAGAGGGCTTTTGCCAACTTGGGTGGAACCGCGAGATTATACTCGTCCCAGATTTTATGGGACGAGTTTTTTTATTTATAAAAACTTATTTATAAACTAAAACAACTAATAAATACAGGAGGGTGAATATCATGGGTAAAGTAAAGATTACTTTAAAAGATGGATCAGTAAAAGAATTTGATAAAGGAATATCTATATTAGAGATTGCTAAGTCAATAAGTGAAGGACTTGCAAGAAGTATAGTTGCAGGACAAGTAAATGGAGCTACTGTTGGAGTTAACTATAAATTAGAGGAAGACTCAGAAATTAACCTATTAAAATTTGATGATGCTGAAGGTAAAGAAGTTTTCAGACATACAAGTGCTCATATATTAGCTCAAGCTATAAAGAGATTATATCCTGAAGCAAAGCTTGCTATAGGACCAGCAATAGACAGTGGATTCTATTATGACATAGATTTAGAAGAAAGATTAACTACTGAACATTTAGAAAAAATACAAGCTGAAATGAAGAAGATAGTTAAAGAAGATTTAGCTATAGAAGGATTTGAACTTTCTAAAGAAGAAGCTATAAAATTAATGAAAGAAAAAAATGAAGATTACAAAATTGAATTAATAGAAGATCTTCCAGAAGGAGAAGTTTTATCTTTTTACAAGCAAGGAGATTTTGTAGATTTATGTAGAGGACCACATCTTCCAACTACTAAAAAAGTTAAATCTATAAAATTATTAAGTGTAGCAGGTGCTTACTGGCGTGGAGATGAAAAAAATAAAATGCTTCAAAGAATATACGGTACTTCATTTGAAAAGAATAAAGACTTAGAAGCATATTTAACAATGCTTGAAGAAGCTAAAAAAAGAGATCATAGAAAATTAGGTAAAGAATTAGGATTATTCGTAATTCCAGATGAAGGACCAGGATTCCCATTATTCTTACCAAGAGGAATGGAACTTAAAAATAAATTATTAGAATTCTGGAGAGAAATTCATAGAAAAGATGGATATGTTGAAATAGAAACTCCTATTATATTAAACAGAGATCTATGGGAGACTTCAGGACACTGGTATCACTATAAAGAAAATATGTACACAGTTCAAATTGATGAATCAGATTTTGCTATAAAACCTATGAACTGTCCTGGTGGAATGCTTGCATACAAAACTCAAATGCATTCATATAAAGATTTTCCAATGCGTGTTGGAGAATTAGGAAGAGTTCATAGACATGAATTATCTGGAGCATTACATGGACTTATGAGAGTTAGAGCATTTACTCAAGATGATGCACATATATTTATGTTACCAGAGCAAATAAAAGATGAAATAAAAGGTGTTGCTAACCTAATAGATGGTATATATAAGACTTTTGGATTTAAATACCATGTAGAATTATCTACACAACCAGAAGATTCTATTGGAACTGCTGAAGAATGGGAAGTAGCTGAAAATGGATTAAGAGAAGCTTTAGAAGAATTAGGACTGGATTATAAATTAAATGAAGGTGATGGAGCTTTCTACGGACCTAAGATAGATTTCCATTTACAAGATTGTATAGGAAGAACATGGCAATGTGGAACTATACAGTTAGATATGCAGTTACCTCAAAGATTTGACTTAACTTATATAGGAAAAGATGGAGAAAAGCATAGACCTATAATGATACACAGAGTTGCATTTGGAAGTATAGAAAGATTCATAGGAATATTAATAGAGCACTTTGCAGGTAAGTTCCCATTATGGTTAGCTCCTGTTCAAGTTAAGGTACTTCCTATATCAGATAAATATATAGACTATGCAAATAAAGTTAAAGAAATTTTATTTGATAAAGGAATAAGAGTGGAAATAGACAATAGAGCAGAAAAAATAGGATACAAAATCAGAGAAGCACAACTTGAAAAAGTTCCTTACATGTTAGTAGTAGGAGAAAAGGAACAAGAAAACAATGAAATATCTGTTCGTTCAAGAGACAAAGGAGAAGTAGGATCTATATCTGTTGATGAATTTATAGAGAGTATATTAAAAGAAGAAAAAGAAAAAGTTAATAGTTTATAAAAAAAATGCCGGCTCATAGGGGTCGGCATTTTTCGTTAGTATATTTAAAAATTGAATTAAATGAAAGTAGAAAAAGGTGGAATGAAAACTGTAAATTAACAATATAATACAAAAGTATTTATTTCTATGGTATAATTTATATAAAATTCTATATATTTGAAATGGTGGTAAAATGGGACATGTAACTTGGGTAACTATATTATTTGGAAGTATACCAGAAGCTTTTTTTATATTATTTGTAGCTAGTAGATGTATAGGACATAAATCAGAGTTACATAAAATATTTATAATGTCAATTATAGAAGGAATAATGTTTTATATTTATATGAATTATTTATCATTACATATAGATATACATTCATTGGTAGTTACTTTAATTTTGACAATTTTATTTTGTTTTTTTCTAAAAATAGACATTAAAAATTCTTTCATAGCTATTACTTTCGGAACTACTATATCGTTTTTAATACAATATTTTAATTTAATGATAATTTATATTGTAGGATTAAGGTATGATGTATTATCTAAGCATGAAATTCTTAGAATAATTTATTTTTGTCCATCTTTGATAATATTTGCTATAATAGGTATTTTAGTATATAAAAAAGATATATTTATTTTTAGAATATATGATAGTAATAATGTTATAAATAATAAAATGATTTCTAATATATTTATTATTATAAACATAGCTATGATGATGACATTCAGTATTTATTCTTACATATTTGATGAAAAAATAGAAGATTATCATAAAAAGATAATGTTATTTATAGTTGCGCTTATATTAGCAATGTTATTTTTCATAGTTGTGATTATGTTTAGATTGATTGAAAATAATATAAAAAAAAATTATGAAGACATGCTTATAAAAAGAAATTTAGATAATATGAAAAAAAATATAAATATACTTAAAAAGCAAAGACATGATTATTTAAGACATATGCAGATTATATATTCTTTAATAGATAGTAATAAGTTTAAGGAAGCTAGTGAATATATAGATAATCTGACAGAACATATAAATAATGAAGGTGTATTCATAGATACTGGAAATATATTTTTAAATTCTGTTATAAGTCTTAAACAGGAACAGTCTAAGCATAAGCAAATAGAGTTTAAAATTAATATAAAGTCTAGAATAGGAGAACTAAAAATTCCTAATTTCGAAATTTGCAATATATTGTCTAATGTAATAGATAATGCATTTGATTCGCTTGATGAAATTGAGCAAAACAATAAGTATGTAGAATTAACTGTATATGTAGATGAATTATGTTATATATTTAAGATAAAAAATAATGGACAGAAAATAACATCTATAGATAGAATTTTTGAAGAAGGATTCAGTACTAAAAAAGGTAAAGATAGAGGTATTGGTCTTTATATAGTAAAACAGACTGTTGAAAAATATAAGTCTAGTATATTTGTAGAAAGTAATGAAGATATAACTGAATTTAGTATTATTATTCCTAAATATTAATGGAGAGATGAAAAATGATTGAAAATATATCAAATAAGATTTCGTGCTATTTTCAAGATCAACTAAATGTGGATGAAGATGATAGAGAAGTAATTGAATATGGATTATTTGTAATTATAGGGGATATTTTTAAATTCATAACACTAGCTATTTTGGGATTAATATTTGGTGTTTTAAAATATGCTTTAATTATATGTATTACGTTTGGTTTTTTTAGGAAATTTTCAGGTGGAGTACATGCTACTACATATAAAGCTTGTATGACTATTTCTATGATTTTATTTATAGGATCTTCATTGGTTATAGATTTAATTAAGGATAAGTTGAATTGTTATAATTTTACAGTCGTAATTGGTTTAATAGTTATGTATAGTATATATATGATTATTAGATTTGTTCCTCAAGATACACCAAATAGACCTATAATTAATGAATTAGAAAAAAATAAATTTAAGAAAATAACTATGATTCTATTTATAGTATATACAATGCTTATGTTGATAAGTAGATGCTTTAACATAGGATATGAAGTTATATTATCTAGTTTTATGGGAGTTTTTATTCAAATGATATTATTACATCCTATGTCATATAGGATTGTTGATAAATTTGATAATATATTACAAGGGGGATTTTAAAATGAAAAATCTAAAAATAACTGTATTGAGAACTGCTACAAAATATATAAGTAAGGTAGCTGAAAACACATCTAATGCTGCGTGCCATGGTATTTTATACCAACCAAAAACACCAAAAAAATTACAAAAATAATATACAGCCTGTACATTTTATATGTACAGGTTTTATATTCTAAAGAGGAAATGGAGATGGGACAATGGGGATTAATGTTCTTATATGTGATGATGATAAAGTGGTAAGAAATCATATTGTAAAAGTAGTAAGTAAGCTTAAGGATATAGGATTTATAAAAACAGCGGAAAATGGATTACAGGCTATTCAAGGAATTAAAAAAGGGGATTTTGATATTATTGTAATTGATATAGATATGCCTCATAAAAATGGTATTGATGCAGCTAAAGATATATTTAATATAAATCCAGATGTATATATAATATTTGTAACCGGTTTCAAAGAATATGCACTTGAGGCTTTTGGAGTGTATTCTTTTGATTATATACTTAAACCATTTAATGAAAAAAGACTTACATTAACTTTAGAAAAAGCTATAGATGAAATAAATTTAAAGAAAAATGCTAAGGAACTTTCTAATGATGAAGAAAAGTTTATATTTAAAAAAGATAGAGATAGATATATAGTTAATTTGAATGATATAATCATGTTCGAAAAAAATGGGAGATTAACTACTATATATACTTCTGAAATGAAAGAAGATTTCTATGAATCTTTTTATGATATAGAGGAAAGATTATCATCTAACTTTTTTAGATCGCATAAATCATTTATAGTAAATATAGATAAAGTAAATAAAATATTACCGTACAATAAAACATCATTTGAAGTATCTTTTAAAAAATGTGAATTGAAAGCCTTGTTAAGTAAAAGAAATGAAATAAAGTTTTTGAATGAATTATATTTAAATAAAAAGAAAGTAATATAAAAACTTATTGTTTATAAACAATAAGTTTTTATATTATAAAGAAAAAAACGAAAAGTCAGAAAACTCTAAAAAAATACACTTTCATGTCTTAGCCATAGAGATTTTATGACATGAAAGTATCTCTACGAGCTTGTACCATAATTTGTAATGAAATAATTGCTGGTGTAGTATATAAAATAAAAGATAAGGAGGGGATGGGGTTAACTGTAGTTATTACATAAAATTATTTAAAATTTGAAATGGAGGTATTGTTGATGAAAAGAAAAATAACTTCAATTGCATTATCGACAGTGATGACTGGCTCTATGTTATTCGCACCAGTAGCTAACGCTCAAGATGTGACTCCAAATAAAATAGTAGTAAATGAAAATGTTCAAGTAGAATCTACAGAAGAAAATTTAGTTGATGAGGTTAAGGAAGAGGCTAAAGTTATAAAGGAAGAAGTAGAGAAAGAAGAAGTGAAGAAAGAGGAAGTAGAGAAAGAGGAAGTGAAGAAAGAAGAAGTAGAGAAAGAAGAAGTGAAGAAAGAAGAAGTGAAGAAAGAAGAAGTAAAGAAAGAAGAAGTAGAGAAGGAAGAAGTGAAGAAAGAGGAAGTAGAGAAGGAAGAAGTGAAACAAGAGGAAGTTAAGGAAATAGCTAGATTGGAAGAAAAAAGTGGATTGGAGTTTATTGAAGTTGAAAATTCTGCTAAGACATCTATAGATATGGATGGTGTAGTAGAGTTCTTTGAACAAAATAAAGAGACATTTAAAATAGATAATCCTAGAGATGAGTTTGAGATGATAAGTAAAAACACTGATAAAATAGGAAATACTCACATTAAACTGCAACAGTTGTATAAAGGTAACCCATTATATGGTAAAGAGTACGTAGTTCACTTTGACAAAGAAGGATCTATATATGCTATTAATGGTAAGTTAGATAATGCGATATATGATAAAGTTTCAAGAAGAAGTAAAAGATCTATGGGAATAGACCAAACTACAGCTATAGAAGCTGCAAAAACAGAAGTAGGAGCAGAAAAGTTAATAAATGAACCAGAAGTTAGTAAGTATTTATACGATTTAGATGGAAGATATGTTCCTGTTTATGAAGTTAGATTAGCAGTTGCAGAACCAGAACTGGCAGATTGGAAGATTTTTGTTAGTGAGACAAATGGAGCAATTTTAGAAAAAAATAATAGGTTAGCTACTGCTAATGTAAAAGGATCTGGAATAGGTGTATTAGGAGATGAAAAAGAGATAGGTCTTAATTATAATAGAGGTAAGTATGAAATGAAAGATGCTGTAAGTTCAACAACAAATATAATAACTTATGATGCAACAAATGTACCTACTCAATGGGGAGATTACTGGGCATCTCTTTATCTACCTGGAGATTTAATGATAGATAAAGACAAGCAATTCGATGCAGATAATCAAAAGGCAGCAGTAGATGCTCATAAATATGCAAGTTATGTATACAAATATTACAAAGATAATTTTAATAGAAACAGTATCGATGGTAAAGGCATGGATATAATATCTTCAGTTCACTATGGAAAGAATTATTCTAATGCAGCTTGGGTTGGAACTCAAATGATTTATGGAGACGGTGATGGAGTAGAAGCAATTGCTTTATCTGGATCATTAGATGTAGTAGGTCATGAAATAACACATGGGGTTACAGAACACACAGCTAATCTTGAGTATAAGGATCAGTCTGGAGCTTTAAATGAATCATTCTCAGATGTGTTTGGAGCTTTAATGGAGTTTGAATATCAACCAGAAAAAGCCGATTATCTATTAGGAGAAGATATATGGACACCTAATAATCCAAATGATGCATTAAGAGATATGGCAGATCCAGGAAGTGATAAAGCGTATAGAGCACAACCAGCTCATATGGATGATTACTTAAATACAACACAAGATCATGGTGGAGTTCATAGCAATTCTGGTATACCTAATAAAGCAGCATACAATGTTATGCAAAGTGTTGGACATGAAAAAACTGGTCAAATATACTATCATGCACTTACTAATTATTTAGTAAAAACATCTGATTTCCATGATGCAAGACTTGCTTTAATACAATCAGCAAAAGATTTATATGGAAATAATAGTAGCGAAGCAAGAGATGTAGCACAGGCATTTGATTCTGTAGGCGTATATTAAAATATAATTTTCTGTTTGAAATAAAAAGAGTCTATACATTATGTATAGACTCTTTTTATTATATCTTTTAATTCGTCGTGAGTTAAAGTTTCATTTTCAAATAGATGATTAGATACTAAGTGAAGTTCTTCAGAATGTTTTTTTAGAAGGTTTAGTGTCTCTTGATAACATTCTTTGATTATAGAATTTGATTCATTTTGAATTTTATTTACCATTAGGTTTTTATAATTTCCTTCAATTGTACTGGAGCCTAATGAACTCATACCATATTCACAAATCATTTGATCTGTAATAGAGCTTACCTTTTTCAAATCATCTTTAGCTCCTGTTGATGTATGGTTAAATATTAATTCTTCAGAAGCTTTCCCAGCGAGTAGGATTTTAATTTTGTTGAGAAGTTCTTCTTTAGTGTGTATAAACCTATCTTCATCTGGAAGCTGAAGTACATAACCTAAAGCTTGGCCTCTAGGAACAATAGATATTTTTTGAATCGGATTTATTCCAAGAAGGTTGCTTATAAGAGCATGACCAGCTTCATGATAAGATACTATTTTCTTTTCTCTTTCTACTAACTTACTATTCTTACTTTCAAGTCCAGCAAGAATTCTTTCAATAGCATCATCAAAATGTTGCTTATTTATAGTTGATTTGTTTTCTCTTACAGCCATTATAGCAGCTTCATTTGCTATATTAGATAAGTGAGCACCACTAAGGCCGTGTGTTTTTTTTGCTAATTCTTCAAGATTTACTGATTCTTCTAAAGGCTTGTTTTTTGTATGAACTTTTAGAATTTCATGTCTTGTATAGCAATTTGGATTTCCTATATATATATGTCTGTCAAATCTTCCGGGTCTGAGTAACGCTTCATCTAATAAGTCTAATCTGTTTGTTGCACCTATGATTATCACATTTGAGTCTTTGTTGAATCCATCCATTTCAACTAAAAGTTGATTTAAAGTTTGATCTTTTTCGTTGTTACTTTCTAGATGTCTTTTTGCTCCTATAGCATCTATTTCATCTATAAATATGATGCTTGGAGATTCTTTTCTAGCTTTTTCAAATAGTGTTCTTACTCTTTTGGCACCAACACCGACATATTTTTCTACGAATTCTGATCCAGTTGTATTAAAAAAAGCTGAATTAGTTTCGCCGGCAACAGATGCAGCAAGTAATGTTTTTCCTGTTCCAGGAGGGCCGTTGAATAAGACACCTTTTGGAATAGTAGCACCCATTTTTTTGTATTTCTCTGGGTTTTTAATAAAATCTACTAATTCAAATAATTCTTCTTTTACTTCATCAAGACCAGCAACATCTTTAAAAGTAGTTTTGGGTTTTGAAAAAGTTCCATCATCTTTACCAGTATCTTTTTCCATCTTACTTTGATTAAAAGCGAATACTGGCATATTAATTTTTTTAAATATTTCTTTAATCATACTCATAATGTAACACCTCTAAATGTTAGGTTATTTTGTAGTTATTTTTAGTTTCTCCTAAAAGTGTAAGATTATTAATTGTTAATTTTACCATTAGAAAAGTAAACAAGTTTTTCTCAAAAATTCAAGTTGAAAATTTTGAAGTTTATAATAAAAATCAAATTAGTTTTATAATACTATTATTGATATTTATTTTTTATAATATACAATTAAAAAAATAAAAAAAATATTGACACGTTAGATTAAAAATGATAATATAATTAATGTTAAATGAAGTAGAAGTTATCCACTTCTCACCTTGCTCTTATGGTTGTAGGGTTAATAACTAGATTTTTGATCTTGGTTATGTTGAGTATATACGGATAGCTTGTGCTATGCGTTTTTTTTATTTTAATCTATAATATAGATAAAATTTTATTTAATATAAATTTTATTATTTTAATATTATTTGGAGGTGTCTAACTATTAAAGAGCTACCAATTAATGAAGAGATAAGAGACAGGGAAGTAAGACTTCTATCTCAAACAGGTGAGCAGTTAGGAATAGTTTCAGCTAGAGAAGCACAAATAATGGCTAATGAAGCAAATGTTGATTTGGTTAAAATATCACCAAATGCAAAACCGCCAGTGTGTAAAATTATGGACTATGGTAAGTTTAAATACGAGCAGTCTAGAAAAGAAAAAGAATCAAGAAAAAAACAAAAAACAGTAACTGTAAAAGAAATAAGATTAAGACCATCAATAGAAGAAAACGACTTGAACACTAAAGCTAAGCAGGCTATTAAGTTTTTAACAAAAGGTGATAAAGTTAAAGTAGAACTTAGATTTAGAGGAAGAGAAATGGGCCACAAAGATGCAGGATTAGTGGTTGTTAAGAAGTTTTTAGATATTGTTAAAGAAGTTGGAACACCAACAAGACACCCTAAATTTGAAGGGAATAGATTGGTTGTAACATTAGATCCTAAAAAATAATTATACTTTGAGAGGAGGAAATTAGCATGCCAAAAATGAAAACTCACAGAGGAGCTGCTAAGAGATTCAAAGCTACAGGAACAGGTAAATTAAAGAGAGCTAAAGCTTATAAGAGCCACATATTAACTAAGAAGAGTGCTAAGACTAAGATGAACCTTAGAAAAGCAGGAATAGTAAGTGTTGGAGATCAAAGAAGAATATCAAGATTATTACCATACCTATAAAATAAATATCTAAACAAAGGAGGTCGCAAAAAATGGCAAGAGTAAAAAAGGCAATGAACGCGCGTAAGAAGCATAAGAAAATATTAAAGCTTGCAAAAGGATACAGAGGATCTAGAAGTAGATTATTTAGACCGGCTAATGCATTTGTAATGAAAGCATTAAAGCATGCTTATGTAGGAAGAAAGCTTAAGAAAAGAGATTTCAGAAAGCTTTGGATTCAAAGAATAAATGCAGGAACTAGAATGCACGGATTATCTTACTCTAAATTCATAAACGGATTAAAGTTAGCTAATATAAACATAAACAGAAAAATGTTATCTGAAATGGCTATAAACGATGCAGAAGGTTTCAAGCAATTAGTTGAAACTGCTAAGCAAAACTTAAAATAATAAAACAAAATCCTTAGATTTTATCTAAGGATTTTTTTATTCTATAGGAAAATGTATCATTCTTTGTTTTGTGGATAACTTATTGAAAAGGATATACTTGCAACTATTTTTGAGCAACGGAGCCTGAAAGGATCGTTGGCGACATGAGTCACTGCGTTAGCGAGTAGACGAATTTTTTATAACGAATAGGAAATTATATTCATTTTTAATTTATGCATAAATATAGTTTTCGTTCTGAATTTCAAAGAAAGTCTACCTTTAAAATCTTTAAAGGTAGACTTTCTTACTTTAAGTTATTATTTTAAATTGTGAACTGTATTATAAATATTATCAGATTTCATTATTGAAGACATTACTGCAACTCCATTTGAGCCAGATTCATATACTTTTTTTATATTAGTTTCGTTGATGCCACCTATACATATTATAGGAATTTCAACATTTTGTTTTATTTTTTTTATAAAATCTGTACCTCTAGGTTCGAGCCCTTTTTTACAATCTGTTGGGAATATATGTCCTGCTATTATGTAATTGGCTCCTAGGTTTTGAGCTTGTATGGCTTCTTCTACACTGTGTATAGAAACCCCTATTATTCCATCAAAATCAGGAAGTTTATTTTTAATACAGTTGAATCCTGTGTGAAAGCCATGGCATTTCAAATCTCTAGCAACATCCAAAGTACCATTGATTATAAGTGGAACGCTCTTTTTATCTGCTATTAGTTTGATTTCTTTAGCTATGTTATAAAGTTCATCATAACTGAGATCTTTTTCTCTAAGTATTATACTATCGATTCCTGCATTCACACACTCTTCAATTACTCTAAATATATTACCATCAGGTATTAATTTTCTATTGGTTACAAGATGTAACATTTTCATTATCATCCCTTAATATATTAATATCTTGACCGTCTAATATTTTGTTCATATTTCTCATAGAGCACATTTTTCCGCACATTGTGCAACTATCTTCATGCTTAGGCATAGATTCTTTTCTAAACTTTCTAGCTTTTTCTTCATCTATACAAAGATCAAACATCTTTTCCCAATCTAAGTTTTTTCTAGCTTCACTCATTTGATAATCCCAATCTTTTGCGCCTTTAATACCTTTTGCTATATCTGCTGAATGAGCTGCAATTCTTGTTGCCATTATACCTTCTTTCATATCCTCTAGTGTAGGTAGTCTTAAATGTTCTGCAGGTGTTACATAACATAAAAAGTCAGCTCCACAACTTGCTGCTATAGCTCCTCCAATGGCACTTGTTATATGATCATATCCTGGTGCTATATCAGTTACAATAGGACCTAAAACATAGAAAGGAGCACCGTGGCATAATTTTTTCTGAAGAAGCATATTAGCTTTTATATCATTGATAGGCATATGTCCAGGACCCTCAATTATAACTTGAACATTTCTTTCCCATGCTCTTTTTGTAAGTTCTCCTAAAATAATAAGCTCTTCAATTTGAGATGCATCAGTAGAATCATTGATAGAACCAGGACGACAAGCATCACCAAGACTCAAAGTAACATCATATTCTTCGCAAATATCTAAAAGCTTATCAAAGTACTCGTAAAATGGGTTTTCTCTATTGTTAAGTTCCATCCATGCGAATAATAAAGATCCACCTCTTGAAACTATATTAGTAAGACGCTTATTTTTTTTGAAAGTATCACAAGTTACTTTAGTAAGTCCAGCATGAATAGTTACAAAATCTACACCATCTTTTGCATGTTTTTCAACAACATCTAAAAATTCTTGAGCTGTTATATCTTGAAGCTCTCTATCATAAAAGCCAACAGCATCATACATTGGAACAGTTCCTATCATTGCTGGTGATATTTCAACAACTTTTTTTCTGAATTCTTCTGTTTTACCAAAAGAACTAAGATCCATTATAGCCTCAGCTTTAAGATCAATTGCTTTTTTTACTTTCTCTATTTCGGGTTCTATATTTGGACAGTCTTTTGATATTCCTAAATTTACATTTATTTTAGTTCTAAGACCTTCGCCTACACCCTCAGCGCTTAAAGATTTGTGGTTTTTATTAGCTGGAATGGCAACTTTACCATTAGCTACTAAATCTCTAAGTAAATTTACATCAATATTTTCTTTCTCAGAAACTATTTGCATTTCCTTAGTTATAATTCCTTTTTTTGCAGCATCCATTTGAGTTGTATAATTCATATTAAAAACCTCCCATAATTTTATATATGTACCCAATCTTTAAAAATAGGTTGATAACCTTTTCTTTCGAGTGATATTGCAACCTCTGAAACACTTCTTGTATCTGATATTTCAAATTGACTAGAACTTTTATTAGACTGAGAATGTCCTCCAACCTCAGTACAAACTCCTGCAGACAATTTAGTGACTCCAAGAGGAATAAGATTTTCTCTAAAACTTTCACTTTCTCTAGTTGAGATATTTATACCAGCATAAGGCATGAATAACTTAAGAGCTAACATTATTTGAACTAAATTTTTATCATTCACATCATGTAAATCCATAAAACTTCCTACATGTGGTCTTATTCTAGGAAGAGAAAAACTAATTGATACATCTAAATATTTACTTTGAAGATAATATCCGTGAAGACCAGTCATGAAAGCCTCGATTCTAAAATCGTAAAGACCGAGTAAACATCCTATACCTATAGACCTCATTTTAGATTTACATCCTCTCTCTGGAGCATCGAGTCTGAATCTATAGTTTTTCTTAGGGCCTGCGATATGAACCTTGTCATAAATATCTTCGTTGTATACTTCTTGGTATATAGTAAGAGAATCTACACCGGCAGATATTAGTTCTTTATATTCATCTTCTTCAAGAGGATAAATTTCAATACATATGGAATCAAAATATTTTTTAAGTACTTTAACACAGTCTTTTATATAAGAAATAGGAGTTTTGGATTTAGATTCTCCAGTTAAAATTAATATATGTTTAAGACCAGTCTTAGATATATTCTTAGCTTCAATTTCAACTTCTTCAAGAGTTAATTGTTTTCTATCTATATCATTTTCAACATTAAAGCTACAGTATGCGCATTTATTAGAGCAATGATTAGCTAAATACATTGGTGTATATAAAATTATAGATTTTCCGAAATGTTGTAGTGATAATTTATTTGATTTAGCTGCCATTTGTTCTAAGTGTTTTTCGGCAGTAGGAGATAACAGTCTTAAAAAATCAAATTTATCCAACTTGTCTTTATTTATCGTATTTAATATATCTTCATCGGTTGTATTCTTGAAAAAACTATCAAAGTCAAAATCTTTATATTTTAAGTATTCATTATAAAAGCTCATTGACTACTCATCTCCTTGTAAAAAACCTGTAAGAGGAGAAGAGGCACTAGCGAATTTTTTGACTGATCCTAGTTTTGCAAGATATGCTTTTCTTCCAGCGATTACAGCATTACGAAAAGCATCGCCCATCATAACAGGGTCACTTGATGATGCTATAGCTGTATTTACAAGAACTGCATCTGCACCCATCTCCATTGCTTGTGCAGCTTGAGAAGGTTTTCCAATACCTGCATCAACAACAATAGGTATATCGATTTCATCTATCAAAATTTGTATCATCTCTTCAGTTCGAATTCCTCTATTAGTTCCTATAGGAGAGCCGAGTGGCATTATAGCACTAGCACCAGCATCAACCATTCTTTTGGCATCCATTAAATCTGGATTCATATAAGGAAGAACTACAAAATCTTCTTTTGCTAATATATCTATAGCTTTAATAGTTTCATAATTATCTGGAAGAAGATATTTATTATCAGAAATAGCTTCGATTTTTATCCAATTACCACACCCTGCAGCTTTTGCAAGTCTTGCTATTCTAACTGCTTCTTCGGCATTTCTAGCACCAGAAGTATTAGGAAGTAAAATACAGTTTTTATTTATGTAATTTAATATATTCTCTTTTGGAGAATCTAGATTAACTCTTCTTAAAGCCATTGTTATAACTTGAGATTTAGAAGAATCTATAACTTTAGGTAATATATCGTTTGAAGAATATTTTCCTGTTCCTATAAACAACCTGCTATCTAACTTGGTGCCACCTATTTTTAATTTATCCATAATAACCCCCTTAAATTTCTTGTTCATCTAGAATAAGCCTTAAAACCATATTAGCTTGATGATTAGCAGCGATTCCAACTCTTGGAGCCATAAGTCCGCATCCTGGCTTTGATTCTGATTTGTTATCACCAACAATATATAAATTATCTTTTATTTTTTGAGTGATTATTGAATTTGATGAAAAATATCCTGCTAATCCAGAAGCTGCGACTATTTTCTTTTCTGGCATTTCAGAGAGAATAGTGTTTACTAAAGTTGCTTTTGAATTAGGATTATCGAATGCTTCTACTATAATTTCAACATCTTTAAATGTATCTTTTATATTGTTTTTATCTATAAATATATTTTGTGTATAAACATCTACGAATGGATTGCACTGATGGATGATATCTTTAATAGCATCTGTTTTTCTCATTCCAATATGTTTTATAAAATACTGTTGTCTATTTAGATTGCTAGGTTCTACTACATCAAAATCAAATAAAAGTAATTTCCCAATACCTATTCTAGCTAGTGATACAGCTATATTAGACCCAAGACCGCCAAGACCTGCGATTGCTACTTTGGCTTTTTTTATTTTTCCATGAACGTTAGGAGTATGCCTTGATACCAAAAGATGTTCTAATTCTTCTTTAGATGGTTGTTCACCTTTTTTTATAAGTGTTATATCATCGGATTCATTAAGCTTTGTATCTTTATTTATAATAAATCCATTTAATATTATTACATCAGCATCTTTTTTTATAGAATCTCTAACGTTATAAGCGGTGGCATTTGATTTTATGTCGTGCTTTTTTTTATTTACGTATATTTTCAATCTTAACCACCTCCAACAAAATTGATTATTTCAACCTTATCGTTTTCGTGAAGACTTGTACTCTCATATTGATCTTTAGGGATTATATTTAAATTTACTTCAACTACAATGGTTTGTGTATTTAGATTAAGATTTAGTATAAGGTCCTTAACTGTCATATCTTTATTGAAAGACATTTCATCTCCGTTAACAATCATATTTATGCCTCCTTTCGGCAATAAAAAAAGGTGCAAATCCCAGAAAAAGGATTTGCACCTATATATTTACATATTAAAATATATACACATACACTTCCCTACGCTGGCATTATCCAGATCAGGTTAAGGGTCAAAGACTTATGGGTCTTAATCTCAGCTGGCCTACCAGCACCCCTAGCAAAAACTATTTAATTTAGGTTCATAATAACACATTAATAAATATTGTTCAACAATATAATTCAAAAAAGTTTAAAAGTGACAGTGAAAGTATAAATTTCCTATATAAGGTAAATAATAAAAAAAACAGCTTGAAGGAGGGGTTATATGAGAATTCCAAAACATATAGGGGTAATACCTGATGGTAATAGAAGATGGGCTCAAAATAACGGTATGAGTAAGGAAATGGGATATGATGAAGGGTTGAATCCTGGGCTTGAATTATTTAGAACTTGTAAAAAAATGGGTGTGAAAGAACTAACATATTATGGTTTTACAGTGGATAATACAAAAAGACCATCTGTTCAAACTAAAGCATTCACTAAAGCTTGTGTAGATGCTGTAAAGATGCTTGAAAATGAAGATGCTTCTTTATTGGTTGTAGGAAATCATAAATCACCTATGTTTCCAGAAGAATTAAAAGAATATACTACAAGAAAAGATTTTGGAAAAGCAGATATGAAGGTAAATTTCTTGGTGAACTATGGATGGAATTGGGATCTTGGAAATTTAAAATTTGATGAGACTACTACTAGTAGGAATAAAATAATAGAGAATATAAATTCAAAAGATATATCTAGACTAGACCTTATAATAAGATGGGGTGGTAGAAGAAGACTTAGTGGATTCTTGCCAGTTCAATCTATATATGCAGATTTTTATGTTGTTGATGATTATTGGCCTGATTTTAAACCGGGACATATAAATGAAGCATTGAATTGGTATGAAACTCAAGATGTAACTCTTGGTGGTTAATATATGGTGCGCAACTAAGTTGCGCACTATTTTTATTTTTTGCATAAAAAGGAATGATTTTACAAAATAATATTTACAAATATTGGATGGGTGTGTTATTATACATGTGTACTAAGTGTATTAATTGAATTAATACACTCTGGAATGACTTTGAGAAAGTAGGTGGTAGATTGATTAATATAAACAGTAGAAGTAGTAAACCTATATATGAGCAAATAATTGATGGAATCAAGGAAAATATAATGAAAAAAATATTAAGACCGAATGATAAAATACCATCTGTAAGAGAGCTAGCTTCTATGATTACAGCAAATCCAAATACTGTATCTCGTGCTTATAAGGAACTCGAAAGGCAGGGGTTTATAGTTAGTATAAAGGGAAGAGGAACCTATGTTGCTGATGATTATGAGCCTGATGTAGATTATCAAAAGATGAAGAAGATTAAAGGACAGATAAAAAATATCATAATAGATATGCACCATATGGGGATAGGCGAATCTGAACTTATAGAAATTATAAAAGAAGTTTATTTGGAAATAGATAAGGGGTGATCATATGATACAAATTCAAAATATAACAAAAAAAATAGGAAATAAAATGGTACTTAAAGATATTGAATTAAACATTGAAAAAGGTAGTATATTTGGATTGATAGGTGAAAATGGAGCTGGAAAAACTACATTGATTAAGTGCTTAACAGGGATTTACAAAGTAGATGTAGGAAGTGTGAAAATAGATGATGAAGAGGTTTTTGAGAATAATAAAATAAAACAAAAGATAGGATATGTTGCAGATCAAAATAATTATTTTACTTATTTTAAGATAGAAGAGATAATCGAGTTTTACAAAAGAGCCTATGATAAGTTTTCCGTTGAAAGATTTGAAAGACTAAATGATATATTTAAAATATCTAAAGAAAAGAAAATTAAGGATTTATCTAAAGGGATGAAGATGCAACTATCACTTATGCTAAATTTTAGTATTAATCCTGAAGTTTTGATATTAGATGAGCCAACCTCTGGACTTGATGCTGTAGTTAAAAAGAAGGTTATAAAAATATTAATAGATGAGGTTGCTGATAATGGGACTACTGTATTTATATCATCGCATCATCTAGAAGAAATTGAGAGAATATGTGACAACATAGCAATAATCGAAAATGGTGAAATAAAGTATGTAAACTCTATTGAAAATATGAAAGACAGTATAAAAAAATTACAAGTATTATTTGAAGAAAAAGCTCAAGATGAAATTAAAACGTGGGATGAGGTATTATGCGTGGAATCTATAGGTAGAATAACTTACATAATAGTAAAAGACTACTCAGAAGAATTACAACTAAGACTTAAAGATAAAGGTGCTAAATTTATAGAAGAAATAAATTTGAGTTTAGAAGATATATTTATATACTCTGTAGAGGAGGAGTTAGAAAATGAAAAATGTATTTAATAAAGCTTTATTATACAAGGAAGTTAAAAGTGCAAAATGGATTACTTTAATTATGGTAATTTCTATATTTACATACAAGACTATGTATTTAATGAACTATGAAAGGAGGTTGAAAATATTAGAGCATGTAAGAACTCCTCAATTGAAGCCGCATTTATTCAACATATCATTTTTTAGTACTAATGGAGATCAAGTTATAATGCTATTAGCTGTTATTCTATTGGCTACTATTTTATTTAAAAGTGAAAGACAGACTGAAACTTATTCTTTTATAGCATCAATGCCTTTTAAAAGAAAGGATATAATAAAAACTAAGTGGTTTGTTGGAAGTTGTAGCATTTTTATTTCTTTTTTTATAAATGCTATATTAATAAGCATAATTTTTCACACTAAATATAAAAATATAGCTATAGAAGACTCCAGTTATATTATATTTCAGTGGGCACTTATAAATATATTGACTTATATAAGTATATTCACTATGATATTGTTTACCCAAACTCTTATGGGTCAAAATGTTGCAGCTAGTATAGTTGGAAGTATAGTTATGTTTTTCCCAACTGGACTTTTGGAAATGATTAGACAAATTTTAAGGGTTAATTTTATATATTCATATTGGGCTGATTCGATTGGAACAAAGCTAGTAGAGTTTACTCCATATTTTATAAATACAGTAAGTTGTACATATATACCTTCTGGTAATGAATCGGATTTATATAATAATTATTTTTATGAATATCAAAATTATTTTACAAAAATAGTAGTATTAATAATACTTATTGTATTGTTTTACAATTTAGCTATATATATTTATAAAATTAATAAGCTTGAAAATAGTGGTAACTTAATTATGTTTTCTTCTTTAGAACCTGTATTTAAATGGGGATTTAGTATATGTTTTGGCCTTTTTGTTGCAACGATAGTTAGTTCTTCGTTTGATGGCCAAAATTACAAAATTATAACAGGTAGTTTATTAATTATAGGAAGTGCTGCGGGGTATTTTATATCTAGAAAAGTTGTACGTTCTTTATCTGTTTCTTAGATTTTGGTTGATATTTAATGGTAAATAAAGCTTAGTGTCATAAAAATGAGAATAAAATCAGAATATAACAAAAACTTAAAAGATTCTCAATAACTTATACTCTGTGTATTTATATGCATTTTTTTGATATAATATGTAAAGAGTGTTAAAATTTTAGAAAACTAGATTAATTAAATCTAAGACAATACAAAACAATCTTACGGAGGTATTATAAATGAGCTTTAAATTACCTAAATACAAAAAACCAAATTTTGAACAAGAGTTTTTAAAGAATGCACCAAATGTTACAACTGTAGAAGTTGTTAAAGAGGGTGTTGCACCAGATAATTATCATGGAACTACAATCTACCCTGAATACTTAAGAGTTGATGGGAAATGGGTTTTAGCTAAAGAAAGTAGAATGGACTGTGTAATGACTGTAACTGAAGACAACGATGTTGCGGTAAAAGAGTTTAGAAACTTACATGTTGGAGATAAAGTTATAGTTGGAAGAACTGAAGATGCTAGCGAAGGAATCTATGTATATACTGAAGGTTTTAATTCTGATGAGGAAGAAGAAGAAGAGACTTTTGCATTTAGAGCTGGAAGATCTAGAGAAACTGCATATTCTAAAGATTATGATGATTTATATGATGCTTTAAGATATGAAAAAGAAAATGGATATATAGTTTGGGTATTAGGACCTGCTGCTGTATTTGATAAAGATTCAAGAGAAGCTATGCAAGTTTTAATAGAAAATGGATATGCTCATGCATTCTTAGGTGGAAACGCAGTAGCTACACATGATTTAGAGGCTGCTACTATAGGAACTGCTTTAGGACAAGATATATATACTCAAAAATCTATGAAGGATGGACACTACAATCACTTAGATTTATTAAACAAAGCTAGAAGAGCTGGATCTATAGAAAAGCTAATAGAAGAAGAAAATATAGATAATGGACTTATATATTCTTGCGTTAAAAATGATGTGCCTATAGTACTTGGAGGATCTATAAGAGATGATGGACCTCTTCCTATAGTTATCGGAGATGTATATCAAGCTCAAAATGAAATGAGAAAGCATACTAGAAAAGCTACAACTGTTATATGTCTTGCAACTCAACTTCACTCAATAGCAACTGGTAATATGACTCCATCTTATACAGTTGTAAATGGAGAAGTAAGACCTGTATACATATACAGTGTTGATGTTTCTGAGTTTGCAGTTAACAAGCTAAGAGATAGAGGAACTCTAGAAGTTAGTACTATAGTTACTAATGTTCAAGACTTCTTAGTTAATTTAAAAAATAATTTAACTAAATAGATATATCAAAAACCGATAGTTTTTTAACTATCGGTTTTTTTTTATCAATTTACAGATAAAAAGTATGAAAATAATAAGTGTTATTTCTTGAAAATGAAAAAATGATTAAATAATTTAAGTTATACTAAAAAATGTGTTTTTAAAATATGAAATTAATGTTATAATTTAATCAAGGATATATTGTGAAATTTTGTATATATCTGAAGAGATAGTTTTAGAAAATATAAAAAATGGAGGAAATAATATGTTATACCTTAATGAACACGATATAAAAGAAGCTGTTTCACTTGATGAAATAATGGACGCTATAGAAAAGGCTTTTCATATATATGAAAAAGATGCGTTTTTTATGCCAGATAGAATTCATATAGATAAGGATCAAAATACATTATTGTATATGCCTTGTTTTAGTGAAAGTATATTTGGAACTAAAATATTAACTCTATTTCCGGATAATCCAAAAAAGAACGAACCTGTAACTAATGGACTTATGTTATTAAATGACAGAGAAACAGGAAAACCAGTATGCATGATTAATGGTGCGAGTATAACTGCTTATAGAACTGGAGCAGTTGGTGGTGTTGGAATAAGATATACATCTCCCCAAAATGTAAAGAATCTAGGAGTAATAGGAACAGGTGTACAAGGATTTTATCAAACTTTATATGCTTGTAAGGCTAGAAACTTTGAAAAGGTTACTGTATTTGATGCTTATTCTCAAAAGCTTCCAGAATTTGTTCTTAGACTTCAAAAGGAACTTCCAAATGTTGAGATTATAGCTGGAGATTCATCTGAAGAAGTTGTTAAAAACTCAGATGTTATAATTACAGCTACACCATCTACTGAACCTGTAATTCCAAATGATAAAGAATTATTAAAAGGAAAGCACTTTATAGCTATAGGGTCATATAAACCTACTATGCATGAATATCCACAAGCTATATTTGAGATTATAGAAAATTTATACATAGATACAGAATTTGCAACAGAGGAATCTGGAGATATAATAACTCCTCTTGAAGAAGGCTGGATAAAAGAAGCTCAGATCAAGCCTTTTATAGATCTAGTTAATGGTAAAAAATTAGAGGAAGAGACTACATTGTTCAAATCAGTAGGTATGGGATTATTTGATGTAGTTGTTTCAGAACTTATATATACAAAAGCAAAAGAAAAGGGATTAGGACAAGTTATTAATCTTTAAAAATTGACTAAGAGGAGTGAGTTATATGATTAAAGAAATACCTAGTATATTTAACGATGTAATAGGTCCTGTTATGAGGGGACCATCTAGTTCACATACAGCAGCAGCTTTGAGAATAGGTAAGATTGCAAGACAGATGGTTAAGGGAAATCTTACTCATGTTATAAATGATTTTAATAAAGATGGTTCACTTGCAACTACTTACCATGGCCATGGATCTGATATAGGAATTGCTGGTGGAGTATTAGATTTTGAAGCGAATGACTCAAGACTTGTAAATTCACTTGAAGAAGCTAAATCGGCTGGAGTTGAAGTTACATTCAATATAATAGATTATAAGGCAGAGCATCCTAATACTTACAAAATGACTATGAAGAGTGATATTGATGAGACTGTAAGTTTAACAGCTATATCTGTTGGCGGTGGAATGATAGAGATACAAGATGTAGATGGTATTGAAGTTTCTATAAAGGGAGATTTTTATGAAACGCTTGTATTTTTTGATAATGTAGATTGTGAAATACTTAATAAAAAATGTGAATGTATAAAAGGTATTATAAATGATTTTGACTATTGCACTACATCTATTAATAACAAAAAAGGTTTAGTAGTTCTTAAGACTCAAGAAGAAATTAATAAAGATGTATTAGATAATATAAAAAATACGAGTGGTGCTTTAAACATAATATCACTTAACCCTGTACTTCCTACTATGTCACATAAAGATTGTGAAGTTCCTTTTTTAACTAGTGAAAAAATGCTTGAAGTAGCTAAAAAAGAAAACTTAGAGTTATGGGAAGCAGCACTTTTATATGAAAGTAAAAGAGGTAATATATCAAAGCAAGAAGTATTTGATAAGATGAAAGAAATAGTTAATATAATGATAAATTCAGTTGAAGAAGGTCTTAAAGGAACAGAATACGAAAATCGTATATTAGGACCACAGTCATGGATGATAGAAGAGGCACAAAAACAGAGTAAGCTAATACCTGGAGATGTTTTAAATAGAATAATAGCATCTATAACAGCAATAATGGAAGTTAAAAGTTCTATGGGAGCTTTCGTAGCAGCACCAACTGCTGGATCGTGTGGAGGACTTCCTGGAACTATAATAGGAACAGCTATGCAATTAGGAAAAAGTGTAGATGAAATTACTAAAGCTATGTTAGCAGCTGGAATGATAGGAATATTTATAGCTGAGCATGCTACTTTTGCAGGTGAAGTTGGTGGTTGTCAAGCAGAGTGTGGATCAGGCTCTGGAATGGCAGCAGCGGGGCTTGTACAACTTGTAGGAGGAAATATTATACAATCTGTAGATGCGGCTTCAATGGCGCTTCAAAGTGTTTTAGGACTTGCATGTGATCCTGTTGGATCAAGAGTTGAAGTTCCGTGTCTTGGAAAGAATGTTTTAGCTGGTACTAATGCTCTTTCAAGTGCAAATATGGTTCTTGCTGGATTTGATAAAGTAGTTCCTCTTGATGAAACTGTTACAGCAATGGATCAAGTTGGTAAAATGATTCCTGTAGAACTTAGATGTACAGAACTTGCAGGATTATCAATTGTAGAAACATCAAAGAGAATAAATAAAAAAATAAACTAACTAAAAAAAGATAACTTAAAATAATTATTTTAAGTTATCTTTTTTTAAGAAATTAGGTGTGTTTACAACAAGCATTTTTACATTTTTATTTGTGTGGTTTACCCAATTGTGATTTAGAGAAGAATTAAAATGAACACAATCCTCTGGGTGAAGTACATACTTTCTGTTGTTTACATAAAGGGTTAAGATGCCTTCTAATACATATATAAATTCTTCTCCCTCGTGAGAGTATTCAGTTACCTCTTCATCACCTTCATATGGAAGAACGTTTACTAGTTTAGGCAACATAACCTTATCGTCTATATTCTGAGATAGATGGTAATAAACTACCTTAGAATTTACTACTTGAGATACTTCTTGCTCATAGCTTTTCATTATAACAGAATCATTATTTTTTTGTCTTGAGAAAAAGTAAGTCAATTCTACATCTAAAACAGAAGCTATATTTTCTAGACAATCTATAGCAACGCTTGTCAATCCTCTCTCAAGTTGAGATAAAAATCCTATAGATAATCCTGATTTTTCGCTTAAAACTTTGAGCGTCATAGCTTTACTTTGCCTTAGTGTTTTTATTTTTTTTCCTATGTCTTTATTCATAACTTTACCTCTTTTCATTTTTTCATTAGATTGAAATTATTATTTTGTATGTGTAATATATTATAGCATTGGTTTGAATATTTTGAAATGTATATTGATTACTATATTAATTATTATCACAAGGTTCAACATGTATTATTACTTCTTTTACCCCATTAAATTCAAGTATAACCATATCTTCTATATAATGAGATAAAATATGTGTATTTTCAAGAGTGAGGTACTTATCCACACCTATAGTAAGGTCTACTCTTATTCGGTTTTCTTTTCCGTGAGTTCGTATATTGTTACAATATAGAACTTTATCGATTTTCATAACAAAGTCATGTATGCACTTAGCATCAATCATAGCACCATCTGACAATACTTTTATTGCAGGAATCAATATCTCAAAAGATGCCTTTATTATAAGTATGGATATTACAAAAGAAATTATTATATCTAGTATTATAAACCCCATTTTTATAGTAAATAAACTTATTAAAACTGATATAGACACATATATATCACTTTTAGTGTGAATAGAGTCTGATATTAGTATTTCGCTTTGAAGTTCCTTTCCCTTATGAAATTCATAAGTTGAAACAAAGAAGTTAATAATTAATGTAAGTATCATTATTATAAAATTATATATATTAATAGTAGGAAGTGTTGGATTTAATAATTTATTATAAGAACTTGTTATTATTTTGAATGACATTGAAAATAATAACAAAGATATGAAAATAGATGCTAGTGTTTCAAATTTTTCATGACCATAAGGATGTGTATCATCAGGAGGTTTAGAAGATATGTATATAGCCAATATTCCTATTATATTAGATACACTATCACCTAAAGAGTGAATACCATCTGCAATCATGCTTGATACGTTAGTGTAATATCCATAAAATACTTTAGAAAAAGCAACAATTAAATTTAATATTAATATAAATATCAATATTTTTTTTACATTATTATAGTAAGTGTTATAAGTCAAATTAGTCACTCCTTTAACAAAGTATTATAAAAATACATTATATTGATTGAAAATAGTTACTTAATATAATAAAATAGTAGTTATTATATTAAGATATAGCTAAATATTACAATATATACATTAATTAAAACTCTATAAATCACTGATCGTGGGCTTTATTAAATTAAAAATACATAATATAAATAATGTATAGTTTGTTATGTATTAAAAATAAACTTGAATATTGAATTGAATAGTATATAATTTACATTGTTTGAATTAATATGAAATTATTACAGTATATTCTTATTACGTAAAGAGGTGAAAAAATGTTAGGTAAATATATTCGAAAAAAGAAGAGATTATCTCCCGCTCAAATAATGGTTATCGGATTTGCGATGATAATATTAATAGGAGCTATGCTTTTAAATACTACTATTGCAACTAATAGTGGTGAAAAAATAGGATTTGTAAATGCCTTATTTACTTCTACGTCAGCTGTTTGTGTTACGGGTCTTGTTGTTGTAGATACAGGTACTTATTGGACCTTATTTGGTAAAGTAGTCATTATAACCTTAATACAGGTTGGAGGGCTTGGATTTATGAGTATGGCGACGATGTTTGCTATACTAGTGAGAAAAAAAATATATCTACACCAAAGACTTCTTATACAAGAAGCATTAAATCAATATGATTTATCAGGACTTGTAAGACTTACAAGACATATATTAATAGGAACTTTTGTAATAGAAGGTATAGGTGCTGCTATACTAGCTAGTGTATTTATACCTAAGATGGGATTTGCAAAAGGAATAGGATATGGAGTTTTTCATGCTATATCAGCTTTTTGTAATGCAGGCTTTGATTTGATGGGTAATTTTTCATCATTAACATCTTATGTTGACAATATTACTGTTAACATGGTAATAATGATGCTTATAATACTTGGTGGTTTAGGATTTCCTGTTATATTTGATATTATGAAGAAGAGAAAATTTTCGAAGTTCAATCTTCATTCTAAAATAGTAATATCTATAAGTTCTTTTTTAATATTATTTGGATTTATACTATTTTTTGCAATTGAGTATAGTAATCCTGATACTTTAGGAAATCTTTCTTTTAAAGGAAAAGTTTTAGGTGCGCTTTTTCAATCTGTAACAACAAGAACTGCTGGATTTAATACTATAGATCTTGCGGCTATGAAAGATAGTTCAAAGTTTTTAACTGTTATATTCATGTTTATTGGTGGTTCTCCTGGATCGACTGCAGGAGGTATAAAAACTACTACTATAGGAGTATTATTTCTTGCTGTAATAGCTTTTGTAAAAGGAAAAGAAGATGTTGAAGCATTTGGAAGAAGAATATCTTACACTGTTGTAAACAAAGCTTTAGGAGTTATTGCTATAGGAATTAGCATTGTTGTTGTTCTAACTATGACTTTAAGTTTAACTGATACAAAATTTACATTTATCCATATACTGTTTGAAGCTGTTTCTGCTTATGGAACGGTAGGGCTTAGTATTTTTGGTAGTCCTAATTTAACTACTGCGGGTAAATTATTAATAGCTTTATCTATGTTTGCAGGAAGAGTTGGAGCTTTAACTATATTATTCGCTATTTCGAATAGAAAGAAAAAAAATATTATAAGATATCCAGAAGAAAAAGTAATTGTTGGATAGAGAGGAGTTTTGTTTATGAAGCAGTATGTAGTAATAGGGTGTGGAAGATTTGGTACTTCTGTAGCTACAACATTATATCTTTTAGGACATGAGGTTATGACTGTAGATAAAAATTATGATATAGTACAAGGCATAGCTGATAAGGTAACTCATGCGGTACAAGCTGATGCTATTGATGAGAATACAATGAGATCTTTAGGTATTAGAAACTTTGATGTTGCAGTTATAAGTATAGGTGCTGATGTTCAGTCATCTATAATGGCTACATTAATAGCTAAAGAACTTGGAGTTAAACACGTGCTTTGTAAGGCTCAAAATGAGCTACAAGCAAAGGTACTTTACAAAATAGGAGCAGATAGAGTAGTGTTTCCTGAAAGAGATATGGGAGTTAGAGTGGCTCATAATCTAGTATCTGAGAATGTTTTAGATCATATAGAACTTGATCCTAACTATTCTATAGTTGAGATAGTAACTCCTAGTGATTGGGTAGGAAAAAGTCTTATGGAATTAGACTTGAGAGCTAAATATGGAATAAATGTTATGGCTGTAAAGCATAATAAAGATATAGATATATCGCCATCACCTGATGCAAAGTTCCAAAATGAAGATATATTGGTTGTTATAGGTGAGAATACTAAAATAAACAAAATAAGTGCAGAGGATAGATAATAATGACTGTAGAAATAACTAGTAAAGATAATGAAAGAATAAAATATACTAAATCTTTGCTTAAATCAAAAAAGAGAAATCAAGAAAAAAAATTTATAATAGAAGGTTATAGAATAGTAAAACAGGCTATGCAGTGCAGTGCTATTATTGACTATATTGTATATAATGATGAATTTTTAAATAAAGATGAGCATAAAGAATTTATACAAGCTTTGGAATTGGAAAACTATAAAATGTATAAAACAACTAATAAGCTCTTTAAAGAAGTGTGCGATACTGAAAAACCACAGGGAATAATAGCTGTAGTTGAATATAAAGAGCATTTTTTAGATGACTCACTAAAAGAAGAAACTGATTTTATAGTAGTACTTGATAGAATACAAGACCCAGGTAATATGGGAACTATAATAAGAACAGCGGATGCAGCTGGAGCGCAGTCTATAATTTTATTAAAAGGTTGTGTAGATGTATATAATCCTAAGGTTATAAGGTCTACTATGGGTTCGATATTTGATATGAATATTGTAAATTGTGTTGATGAAGATTTGGATATTATAAAGAATAAAGGATTTAACATAGTTTCTAGTTATTTAAATACGGATAATTACTATAATAGTGTTGATTATGGAGAAAAGGTAGCTTTGGTTATAGGTAATGAAGGCAATGGTATAAAGGATGAAATAATAGATAAGTCTGATATATTGGTTAAGATACCTATATACGGAAAGGCAGAGTCACTAAATGCTGCCATGGCTTCTGGAATACTGATGTACGAAATAAAGAATAAATTGACTTGTAAATAGAACTAGGAGGAAGAATATGGATGAAATTAAAAGCCATAAGGTAAGTTTCTTTGAAAGATTTAAAAGAAGTATAGTTGACATACGATCTTATAATTTTTTCGTCAAAGAATCATTAGGTAAAGGAATATTGTATTTATTTTTACTATCTTTAATGGTTGCATTTATAACTTCGTCAGTAATGTCTTATAAGTTCAAAAATTCGTTTGAAGATGAAGCAAGAGGGATTATGATTCAAATGCCTGATTTTGAATTTAAAAACGGAGAAATGAATGTAGAAGGTGATATGCCGCTTAGAATTGATGATTACATTATAGTTGATACGACAGGGAATACAGATGCAAGTGTGCTTGACTCTTATAATGAAGGAATTTTAATTCTTAAGGATAAGGCAGTAGTAAAGAAAAATGTTGTTGAAAAAAGAGAATTTGATTTCAGTTCTATAAATGATGTTGAATTCAATAAACAAGATGTTGCTAAATATATTCCAAAGATAAACAACTGGATTAGCATATTTATAGTTCTATTTGGAATGATATTTGGAACACTTTGGATTATGCTGTCTACTATGATAAATGCATTAATTCTAGGTATAGCTGGAATTATAATAAGTAAGGTTCAAAAGATGGATATTGAATTTGGATATATATATAAGATATGTATATACGCATTTACATTATCTATAGTAGTAGATAAGCTTATAATTGGTTATATGCCTATTTACATACCGTACTTTAATATCGTTTATTATATTGTAGCGGGAATTTATATGTATAATGCCATGGATAGTTATAGAAGAGAAATTCAACAATAAAAAAGAAAATTATATGATGATTAATGGAAAAATGAAGCTTTTAATAAGCTTCATTTTTTTAGTTACAAAAAAAATAGAGTATATAAATAAATTCATGTTTAATAAAAAAATAACAAAGAATAGACAGGAATTTAAGAGTAATTGTAGAATATATTACAAACCGATCGAAAAAAGTCGATTGAAAAAAGGAGGGAATATATGAAATTTACAATTAAGACTAAGTTGATTATTTTGGTTTTAGCGTTAATAGTGATACCTTTATCGATTTTAGGAAGTACATCCTATGTCAACTCAAAAAAGGTATTAGAAAAACAGTTTAGAAATTCTATGGAAGCTCTTAACAATGATATTAAAGAATCTATTGAAAATTATTTTGATGGATACAAAAATGGTATTAAAATGATAGGTACAAATGTTGATGCTGAACAAATACTTATTCACCCAGAATATGAACCTTTTTTAATGGAATTATTAGAAAATTATATAGAAAGTTATCCAGATGCAACTCATATATACATGGGAACAGTAGACGGAGGTTTTAGAATATATCCTGATATAGATCTAGGAAGTGACTATGATCCTAGAACAAGACCTTGGTATAAAAAAGCTGTAGAAAAACAAAGTGTTGTCGTTACAGATATATATATGGATGTTGTTAACAAAAAACAATCAATCGCGTGTGCATCTCCAGTTTATGAAAATGGAGATAAAAATAAATTAGTTGGTGTAGTTAGTGTAACAATACCAATAGATGTATTATCGGATAAAATAAACGCTATAAAAGTAGGAGAAAAAGGATATCCATATATTTTAGACTTTAATGGGAAATTTATTACACATAAAAATCCTGAATTAATAGGAAAAGAAATAAATGTACCAGAAATAAAAAACGTTGTAAGTAGTGATTTAGATAAAGGGATTATAGATTATAAGTGGAAAGAAAATGATGGAAGTACATCTGAAAAGTTTTCTGCGTATAAAAAAATGCCAGAGTTTGGATGGACTGTTTTATCTGCTATATATATAGATGAAATAAAAGAAGATACTAGTGGGATACTTAGTAATGCTATATTGATTGGAATAATTATACTTATAATTGCATCAGTAGTAGGAATAATGCTTGCAAATAATATGTCTAAAAACATGAATTATATAGTAAATGGCATGAATACGGTAAAAGATGGAGATTTCACAGTAGAATTAAATGTTAAATCAAATGATGAAATTGGATTGATGTCAAATAATTTTAATATTATGGTGGAAAATGTTAAGCGCCTTTTAAATAACGCAAAGGATGTAAGTGAAGAAGTAGCGGGTGCTGCAACAAATCTTGTAGTTACATCAGAACAGACTAGTGCATCAAGTGAAGAAATAGCAAAAACAGTAGAAGAAATAGCAAGAGGAGCAGGACAGCAAGCAGTAGATGCAGAAAATGGAGCAAAGCTTGCATCTAATTTAGATGATAAATTTAATAAATTGGCAAATAATACAGATACTATGTTTAAAAATGCAAATGAAGCAATTGATATAAATATAGAAGGTGTAAATGTAGTTAATGAACTTAAAGAAAAAACTGATTTAAATAATCAATCTATCGATAAAATAGAAGCTGCAGTAAAACAGTTAAGTGAAAAATCTAGTAATATAGAAAATATATTACAAACGATAAGATCTATAGCTGATCAGACAAATTTATTGGCATTAAATGCAAGTATAGAAGCAGCAAGAGCAGGAGAAGCAGGAAAAGGGTTTGCAGTTGTTGCTGAAGAAATAAGAAAGCTTGCACAAGGGTCTAATGTTGCAACTGATGAAATCAAAGAAATCGTAGATGCTATAAAATATGAAAGTAAGAACACGGTTGAAATTATGAGCGAAGTAAAAAATGTTTCGATTGACCAAAATAAATCTGTAAAAGATGTAAATAGTTCATTTGAAAAAATATCTAAATCAATAGATAATATTACAAATGAAATAGAGCAGGTTAATAAATTTGTAATCGATATAATAAAAGATAAAGATTTAATAGTTGAGGCTATAGGAAGCATATCAGCAGTATCAGAAGAGACAGCAGCAGCGTCTGAAGAAGTTACAGCTTCAGCTCATCAGCAATCCAATGATGTTGATAAAGTTGCAAAAAGTGCAGAAAGACTTAATGAACTTTCAGCAAAGTTAAATGAACAAATAGATAGATTCAAAGTATAAGAGTCACCTCCTTAAAGTAAATAACTTTAAGGGGGTTTTTCTTCATAAAAAATAAAACTGTTGATTATAAATACAACAACAGATAATTTAAATGGAATATGATAAACTAGTAGTATATCATAAGTAAGGAGATGAAATAAATGTTGATGAGATTGATACTTTTATTTACGATAGTTCCATTAGTTGAATTGGCTATACTGTTCAAATTGAATGCTTATATAGGTTTTTTCAGTACAATAGGAATAGTTGTTTTCACAGGGGTTTTAGGAGCGTATTTAGCCAAATCGCAAGGAAGAGAAATTTTATTTCGAATAAGACATGAGATGCAGGATGGAAGACTTCCTGGGGATCAATTGATTAATGGATTGTGTGTATTAGTAGGAGGGGCTATGCTTTTAACTCCTGGTATTTTAACTGATATGGTTGGATTTACTCTTGTTATACCTGTGACTAGAGAGTTTGTAAAGGGATTTGTGAAGGATAAGTTGCAAAGGATGGTTGATGAGGGAAAAGTTAATTTGTATTTTAGATGGTAGATATAAAGTTGCATCTTTAAGATGAATAATCTTAAATATGCAACTTTTTTGTAGTTTAGTCGAAAAATGAAACTTATTAAAATACCACTCATGTGTTAAATCTTTTAAATAAAACTAAGTATTACGTCTTATTGAATATCCTAAAAGTTTTAAACTCCCGTTGGTCATACAACAAACTTTCTTAACGGATATTCAAACAACGCAACACAAGTTTTATTTTAAAATATTTAAATCAATCGCTAACATTTTAATAAGCATCATTTTTAGGTTGGTAATAAAAGTTAAAAAAAGCAATTGATAGTATCTATGCATTATTAAATTTAAATAACTTTTTTCATTTCCGAGGAAATTATATGATTTTTATTTTCATACAATGATTAAAAATGTAATTATTGTAATTTATTACAAAATAATAAAAAAACATGATACTATTATATATATCTAATATATGGAGGGTTTTAAAGTGTGGGGCGATATATTTTTATTAGTAGCGGGAATATATCTTATAATAGGTGGGATATACAAAATTAGAAGGTGTGAAGTAATTGATATAGAGGTAAACAAATTTTTCTATAATTTTATAGTTATAAAAGATAAGAAAAAGTATTGTAAATTATTAGGTCAAAGCAGATGCTTTTCATTAATATGTCTGTTAATTATCTGTTTTATAGGTTGTAAATTAGAGATTATATCTGTTATTTATACTTTTGGATTGATTTTTGTAATTGGAAAGATATATTTTTTTATTAGATTTATGAAAGTTATAGGATTGAAATAATGTTTTGGATATATAAGCAAATTATACAAAAGTATGAGGAATATAGGGATTGAAGTTATAAAATAGTAAAAAACTAGTTTTTGGTGACTTGAATGTATGAAAATATTTTTGTAGTAGAAGATTAAAGTGTATGGTACAATTTGGATATGTAAAAAAATACCTGTAAAATGGAGGAAGAAAATGAGTAATATTAAATATGAAATCTTAGAATGGATAAAAACTATAAGTGTATCCATAGTTTTAGCTTTTGTCATAACTATGTTTATAAGACCTACTATTGTACAAGGTCAATCTATGAATCCTACACTTGAAGATAAAGACTATTTAATAATAGATAAGGTTTCTTATAGATTAAATGAACCATCTAGAGGAGACGTTATAGTGTTTAATTCGGAACTTACTACTGAAAAAGGAAAGAAAAAACATTTGGTAAAAAGAGTTGTAGCTACTGGTGGGGATAATGTAAAAGTATGTAATGGTAAAGTGTATGTCAATGAAAAAATTATAGAAGAAGGTTATATAAATGGAGATAATACAGATGGGGATTTAGAAGTTAAAGTACCTAATGGTTATGTATTTGTGTTGGGAGACAATAGATTACCCTATAAAAGTGTTGATAGCAGAAGTGAATTAGTGGGCTTTGTAGATGAGGATCAAATAAATGGAAGAGTATTAATAAGGTTATATCCTTTTTATAAAATTAAATTATTTTAGGATTTATAGGATATGAAAAACTTCATAGAATATAAATCCTAATATTATAATAATTTCTAATTGTGTTAATGATTATACTAATATAGAAATGGGAACTTTTATCACATCAAAACAGCTACTGAAAAGGAAGTAAGAAAAAGAGTTAGGTACTAAAGTTTTTAGTACCTAACTTTTTTTGTTGGTGTTTACGCGAAAATAAAGGCTATTTAAATACCGTTATTTCGTCAATATTTTAATAAAACTTAGATTTTGATTTATAAAATATCCTAAAAGTTCTAAACTTCCTATGGTCAGACAACAAACTTTTTTAACAGATATTTTAACATCTCAATCTAAGTTTTATAGTAAAATATTAACGGAAAAATAGCTAACATTTAAATAACCTTAATTTATGAGTATCGACTCAAATGAAAAGATTGAAAAAAGAAATAATATGAGATAATGAACCTTATATCTTAAAAGTTTAACTTAATATCAATTTCAAGCGTAGAATACAAGTTATTATCCAAATTATTCCACATAGTCTACACAGTACAATATGATTTTCTGACAACTTATTTGCTTTATATTTTTTAGATATTGACAGCGAATTTTTTATATAAACTGGATTTATTGTTAATGTGATATAGAAGATGAGTAGTAAAAAGTAAAACATGGCTTCGTTACTATCTATCAAATAAAAGGTTAATAGAAATATATATGAGATATTGAATATGATTTGAATTGTTTTTTTTATATTCATTTCTATAACCGCCCCTCTGTATATACTATGATATCATAATTACAATTTTTAACAATAACCTATACGGTCTATATAAAATAAATATAAATATATAGAAAAATATTTTGCGAAGGACTTTTTTATTGGTGTTTAAGTAAAAATAAAGATTATTGAAATTATGCTAGTTAGTAGGTTATGTGTTAAAATTTACCTGAAAACTATTTCCGCTATCAATATTTAGTGTTATAATCATATTGCTCATCCTTTATAGTAATTAATTTTCGTAATTAAAATAATTTTGCTATAAAGTGATGATTTTTTTATGTCTAATTTTAAAGAGTACAAATTTTATTTATTCAACAATATAGAGGTAAATAAGTAAAGGGGAGATTTGATGAAATTTTGGCAGAAGATATTTACATATCATTTCATTTTATTTGTAATTATCTTTAACTTAGGGGGAGTTTTTTTAATAGAAAGTATGCATAGTTTAAGTTTAGACAGGGAAATTGAAAGAGGTTTAAGTGAGCATCTTAGTATTTATTCTGGAATGAAATTAATAGGTAAATATAGAATGAATTATGATGAAAAATTTAATAAGGATATGCTCAGTGTATCTATGAGAGACTTTTTAAAAAGTGTTAATGATGAGAAAATTCGCATTGAAATTTTAGATAGATATAATAATACAGTTTTTAGTAATTTAAATTTTCATGTTTCTAAGGAAAGAGAAGAGTTAAAAAATCCTTATGTAGATAAAAGAAAATATGTAATAAGGGATGTAGACGATAAAACATTTTTATTTATAACGAATTTATTAGATGCTGGAGGAGAACAGCTGAAATTTACATATGTAAGAGATGTAACATATATTTATGAGGATAGAAAAAAAGTATATTATTTTTTCATTAAGTTAGATATTATCATATCTATTATACTTGCACTTGGAACTTATATTTTAAGTAAACGCATAACAAAACCTATAGATAAGCTTATAGATTCTATACAAATTATTGAGAATGGTAATTTTTCAGAAAGAGTAAATATACAATCTAATGATGAAATAGGTGTTTTATCAAATCATTTTAATAAAATGGCATCTGTTGTGGAAGAAAAAATGAATCAGTTAAAGAAAAATATAGATGAAAAGCAACGGTTTATAGATAATTTGACACATGAAATAAAAACTCCATTAACTTCTATTATTGGATATGCTGATTTTTTAAGAAATATAAAATATGATGAGGATGCATTTTCAAAGGGATTAAATAGTATATTTAAACAAGGAAAAAGGCTTGAAACTCTTTCATCTAAAATGATGGAGTTGATAATATTTAAAAGAGAAAATTTTGTAATGAGAAAAGAAAATATTAAAAATATAGTAATGGAAATAAAGGAAGTTTTAAAACCAAAACTTAAAAACAAAAATATAGAATTAATTATTTCTGGAAAAGATATGGAAATTGTAATGGAAAAAGACTTGATTGAAAATTTAATAATTAATTTGATAGACAATGCAGTAAAAGCGTCTAGTGATAATAGTAAAATATATCTAGAGTTATATAAAAATTCAAACCCTATTATTGAAGTTAGAGATGAAGGAATAGGTATAAAAGATAAAGATTTACCAAAGGTATTTGAACCTTTTTATATGGTTGATAAATCTAGAAAAAAATTAAGTGGTAGTGTGGGATTGGGGCTCTCTATTTGTAATGAAATCGCAAAAATTCATAAAGCTAAGTTATTAATAGAAAGTAAAGTAAATATAGGTACTAATGTAAAAATAATATTTGATTAAAGTTTACAAATTCTTTACAATTTGTATACATTTACAATAAGTTGTATTTTTAAAATTGAGTTGTGAGAAAAATACAATTGAAGGGGGATTTGTTTTATGAAATTAAAAAAATTAGTACCTATTATTTTAAGTATATCGATATTATTAGGTGGGTGTAGCAGCTTTTCTTCTATTCAAAAAGATAAGGTTATGGTAGAAAAAACAAATGATGAGGAAAATAATGCGAAGATTAGTAAAGAAGAAGCAAAGGAAATAGCAGTTGACTATCTTAAAAAATGTTATGACATAAAAGAAGATAAAGAAGAACTAAAGAATTTAATAAATGAAGTTGACTTTATTAAAAATCCACAAGAAACTTCATATTTTTGGAACGGAAGACAAGAATCAAATGGAGCTTGGAGAGTATTATGGGATAAAGAAGGAAATAAACAGCATTCTTATAATGTACTATTAGATGCTAAAAATGGTAAAATGATTGAAATACAAAATTATGTTGGAGTAGATACAAAAACTATAAAAAAGAGAAAGTCTATAATTAATCTAAAACAAGCAAAGAAAAAGGCATTTGATTTTGTAAAAAATACTGAATTAGTGAGTGATATAAATAAATTAAGGTTAGTAGATGTTTATGAAGAAGGGATTAATACTTTTATATTTTTGTATAATGAAAAACAATTAATATATGTAGATGTAGATAGAACCTCGGATAAAGTTTCTAGAATTACTCATTATAGAGCACCTATTATTTTTATGTATGATGATATAGATATGAAAATAAAAAAAGAAAAAGCTGTAAAAATAGCTATTGATGGAATTGAAAAATACTTTAATGTAAAAGTAGATAGAAAAAAATTATCAGAGCAAATTTGTTATTATGAAGAAGCTAAGAATAATAATGGAACAACAATTCCTGGTAGATGGGATATAAGATGGAATGATTTAAAAGAAGAAATAGAAGAAAAAAAAATTATTGATTATAGTGCTGTTATAGACCCGAATACAGGGGAACTTAGATATGTAAGTTTTTCAAATACAGATTTAAATAAAGAAAATTTGAAAATTAGCGATGAAGAAATGAAGCAAATAGCACTTGATTTTATAGACAAGACTAAATTTGTAAGCGACATAAAAGATTTAGAAGAACCTAAAATAAAAAGATGGAGATATAATGGTAAAGAAAAAGGGACATTAGAGTTTAAATATAAAGATGAAATTTTATGGATTTGTATTGATTTTACAAATAAAAAAGTATTTAGTATAGGTTATAGATAAAAAGAAGAATCGGGGTGAACAGCTGTATTGGAAAAAATTCTAATAGTTGAAGATGATACTGATATTTCAGATTTAATACAGATGAATTTAAGTATGGTAGGCTATGATACTAAGCAGGTTTATGATGGAAAACAGGCTTTAGAACATGTAGAAAAAGAAAACTTTGATTTAATAGTTCTAGATGTTATGCTTCCTGAGATAGATGGATTCAGTGTTATGGAAAGAATTAGACATACTAACTTACCAGTAATATTCTTAACTGCTAAAAACTCAATTTCTGATAGAGTAAGAGGGTTAAAAATAGGGGCAGATGATTATATTGTAAAGCCCTTTGAATGTATAGAACTTTTAGCTAGGATTGAATCTGTATTAAGACGTTATGGTAAAAAGAACAATTATATTTTGTTGAAAGATTTGGAGATATTTTTAGATGACAGAGTAGTAAAGAAAAGTGGTAAGATTATCGATTTAGCTTGCAAAGAGTTTGAATTATTAAAGCTTTTGATAGTAAATAAGGGGATGTCTTTAACTAGAGAAATAATCTTAGAAAGAGTCTGGGGGTTTGACTATCTAGGAGAAACAAGAACTGTTGATATGCATATTCAAAAAATAAGAAAAAAACTAGATTTATTTGATGAAATAAAAACTATATATAAAATAGGATATAGATTAGAAAATTTAGACTGAATTTATTTAACGTACTTACTATATTGAAAAGGAAGTATGAAAAAGAATTGGATACTAATGCATTAGTATCCAACTCTTTTTACACACAAGTAAATTACATAATTTTTCTAACTACATCATAAATTTCATCTCTATTTTCATTAAATCCTTGGATAGGGGTATTTAAAGTTCCATTAGGTTTGAAATTTATAAAACTATTTTTAAGCTGTTCAATAATAGTATCTGAAATTTTAGAACTAACAGCAATTGCATCTTTAGGAATGTTTTCTATAGATTCAATTATTTTAAGATCATTAATTGGGAAGCCTTTAGTTTTTAAACCTTCTATTGCTTCATTGTATGTTGCACCTCCGTCTAATTCACCTGACAATACTCCTTTTATAACATTATCATGATTTCCCATGAAGGTTACTTTATCAAAAATCTTATCTGGATTTAAATTATTCGATTTGAATATATTACGAGCATATAGATATCCTGAAGCACTATTTACATCAACATAACCAAAACGCTTATTTTTCAAATCCGATAGTCTTTTAATACCACTATCTTTTCTAACAACAATATAGCCATTATATGTTGTTTTACCTCCAACTTTAGGAGTTGCAATAGGTATAACGTTACTATTTTTACGAGCATTTACATAAGCAAAGGGTGAAAACCATCCAACATCTATGACTCCATCATTTATTCCTTGATTAATAGCATCATAATTTTTTACTATTACAGTTCTAGCTTTATATCCTATGTTTTTGCAAACTTTATTTAAAACTGGAAGATACATGTTTTTAATATTTTCAGGTGATGTGAAGGGGTTAATTCCAAATATTATTTCATTTTCTTTTTTTGACTTAACTGTTATGGTCTGAAGATCTTCAGATACTTCAGTTAATTTGTTAAAGTATGTATTTATTTCATTATTTTTATTTTGTTGAACATTGATCATATCTATAGAATCACAAATAATATTATTTGTCTGTTCTACAGCAGAAGTTACAAATTCTGTTGTTGAATCAATTTCTCTAGCTAAGTCACTCTGTCTACCAGACATATTTTTAATCTGGGTCACTGAATTTCTTATATTATTAACAATAGTTTCTATTTTCCCAATAACTTCAGCTGATTTTTTTGAGATATCATCTACTTTGCTTATTTTATCTTCATAAATATCCATTGTATCATTAGAATTTTTTATGCCATCTAGTATTTCCTTTAAAGTGCTATCTATTTTTGCAATCGATATATCAATTTCATTAGATAATTTCTGTATTTCAACAGCAACAATTGAAAAACCTTTTCCAGCTTCACCTGCTCGAGCTGCTTCTATTGAAGCATTTAATGCAAGAAGGTTTGTTTGTTTAGATATTGATTTTATATAATCAACAATTGTATTGATTTTTTTAGAAGAGTTCTGTAACTCGGTATTGTCTTTAACTGCCATATTAATAACTTGTCTAAAATCTTTTAAAAATTCCCCAATACTATTCATAGTATCAAGATTTTGATTTAGCATTGCATATGATTGAATTGATTGGCTTTCTATATTATTTATATTTTGATCTAATTCTTCAGAGGTTGATGCTAGTTGATTAATTTTTGAATTTGTTTCTTGCATACTTGCCGTATTCTGCTCACTTAATTCTTTTATCTGATATGAAATAGTTACTAGGTTATTAAATGCAGTTATATTATCCTGTGATAACCATGACAATTGATGAATATTAAAGCCTAATGTTTCAGATACTACGAATAGTTTTTCATGTATTTCATCATCTTCACTTATGTTTTGTTCTATAATTTCCATCTTATTTATTTTTTTATATGAATTTTGAAATAATAAATAAACAATGAGTAGCTCTGTAGCAATAAATAGTATCTTGAATATAAAGGAAGATAAACCCGATAAATAAATTGATAATTGTATAATTAGTAATATACAAGAACTAAAAATTAAACTATTATTTTTCAATTTTTCTCACCCTTTCATACGATTATTAATAGAATTTTGAATATTCTAATCTTTAGATAAATTTACTAAATTATACCATTTTAAAAAATTATTGTAAATCAACCTTTTTAATATAGTTAAAATGAATTTTTATTGTATTTTCAAAAGTGTATTGACGATGTTATTGAAATGTGATATAATGCAACATAAAGTTTAATACATAAAAGCTATGAAAGAGAGAGTATTTTGAAGCATCTTAGATTAGAGAGGAATATAAAGCTGAAATTATTCCCTAGGATATCAAGAGAAGTTCACTCTGGAGCTTTAAGACTGAAATAACAGTAGGTTTTAACGTTAGGCGCGTTAAGTCTTCGAGTGGTCTATTTAATAGACTATTAGGGTGGTACCGCGGAATATAAGTCTTTCGTCCCTTTCAGGGATTGAAGGGCTTTTTTTAATATTAAAAACTTACAGCTTTAGATATTAAGATTTATATTAATTTTTCACTAAGCTTATATAGCGGTTTTTTGTTAAGAACATACAAGGTAAAAACAGCTATATAAAAGGCGTTCAAAATTAATATAAATCTCAATATCATCAATGAATGGTAAGTTTTAAATATATAAAACAATATTATATGAGAGGGTGAATTAAGTGAAAGATCAATTAATTAACATAAAAGACAGTGCCCTAGCACAGATCAATGAATGTGTTAAAATGGACGAAATCGAAAGCTTAAGAGTTAAGTACTTAGGTAAAAAAGGTGAGATAACTGACATATTAAAAGGAATGGGTAAGTTATCAGCAGAGGAAAGACCTGTTATGGGTAAGGTTGCGAATGAGGTAAGATCTGAGATTGAAGATGCTATAGCTTCTAAAAAAGAAGAGATAAAGACTATAGAAAAAAATGCTAAGCTTCAAGAAGAGGTTTTGGATGTTACTATGCCTGGGAAAGAGTTTAAAGTAGGAAAGAAACACCCTATAACTCAAATAATAGATGAAGCTAAGTATATATTTACAGGAATGGGATTTAAGGTTGCACAGGGACCGGAGATTGATACTGTATTTAACAACTTTGATGCACTTAATGCACCTAAGAACCATCCATCAAGAGATACTAGTGATACTTTCTATATAGATGACAATTTACTTCTTAGAACACAAACATCTCCAGTTCAAATAAGAACTATGAAGTCAACTGAGCCACCTATTAAGATAATAGCTCCTGGAAGATGTTTTAGATTTGATGCACCAGATGCTACACATTCTCCTATGTTCCATCAAATAGAGGGACTTGTAATAGGTGAAAATGTTACAATGGCAGAACTAAAAGGAGCTCTTAATGAATTTGTTAGACAATTATTTGGAGAGAGTACTAAGACTAAGTTTAGACCTCATAACTTCCCATTTACAGAGCCAAGTGCAGAAGTTGATGTAACTTGCTTTAAGTGTAAAGGTGAGGGATGTTCAGTATGTAAAGGTGAAGGTTGGATAGAAATACTTGGATGTGGAATGGTTCATCCAAACGTGCTTAGAAACTGTGGAATAGATCCAGAGAAGTACAGTGGATTTGCTTTTGGTATGGGAGTAGATAGAATAGCAATGCTTAAGTATGAGATAGATGATATAAGATTATTATTTGAAAACGATATGAGATTTTTAAATCAATTTTAAGGGAGTGTTAATATGTTAGTACCTGTTAAATGGCTTAGAGACTATGTTGATATAGATATGAATACACAAGAATTTGCTGATAAGATGACTATGACTGGATCAAAGGTTGAAAAGGTTGAGTATTTTGGAGCAGATATACAAAAGGTTGCAGTTGGTAAAATATTAGAAATAACTCAGCATCCAAATGCTGATAAATTAATAGTTACAAAGGTCGATGTTGGGACTGAGGTTATTCAAATAGTAACTGGAGCAAAAAATGTAAAAGAGGGAGATATAATTCCTATTGCATTAGTTGGAGCAAAACTTCCTGGTGGAATAAAAATTAAAAAAGGAAAATTAAGAGGTGAATTATCTCAAGGTATGATGTGTTCAAGTGAAGAACTTGGAATTCCTTTTAGCATGATTGAAGAAAGCAAAAGAGATGGAATATATGTATTAGATGAAGAATACGAATTAGGAGCAGATGTTAAAGAAGTACTTGGAATAAATGATGCTTTGATAGAATTTGAGATAACTTCAAATAGACCAGACTGTTTATCTATTTTAGGTATTGCAAGAGAGGCTGCTGTTACAATAGGAAAAGAACTTAAATACCCTAATATAGAGGTTAAAGAGTCAGATGAAGTAGCTGAGTTTAACATAAAGATAGAGGAAGAAGATTTATGTAGAAGATATGCTACTAGAATAATAAAAGATGTTAAGATAGAGCCTTCTCCATACTGGATGCAAAGAAGACTTATAGAAGCGGGTATTAGACCTATTAGCAATATAGTTGATATTACTGCATATGTCATGTTAGAGCTTGGTCAACCACTTCATGCTTTTGATTTGGAAAAGTTAGAAAGCGACACTATAGCTGTAAGACGTGCTAATGGTGAAGAAAAGTGTACAACTTTAGATGGCATTGAAAGAACATTAAATAATGATATGCTATTAATAACTAATGGAGAAAAACCTGTTGCAATAGCTGGAGTTATGGGTGGTGAAAACTCAAAGGTTGGTGATAATACTAAGACTGTACTTCTTGAAAGTGCTAACTTCGATGCTGATAGTATAAGAAAAACTTCTAAGAAGCTTAACTTAAGAACTGACGCATCTGCTAAGTTTGAAAAAGGAATAGATGTTAACTTAGTTGAAACTGCAATAAACAGAGCGGCGCAGTTAATTGAAGAGTTAAATGCAGGAACTGTATTAAAGGGAATAGTAGAGAATTATAATACTCCTGTAACAGAGCAAAAGATAACTGTTAGACCTCAAAGAATAAACAAATTATTAGGAGAGAATATTCCTCTTAAACAATTTATAGAGATACTTGAGAGCTTAGAGTTTAAGTGTGAATTAGTTGAAGATAAGGTTGAACTTACAGTTCCAAGCTTTAGACTTGATATGGCAGAAGAAGCTGATGTACTAGAAGAGGTAGCAAGAATATTTGGATATGATAATATACCATCTAAGATGCTATATGGAGATAACACTATGGGACTTCAAACTATAGAGCAATTATTTGAAGAGAATATAAAGAATAGTTTAGTTTCTATGGGTCTTAATGAAATATTAACTTATTCATTTGTGAGTCCAAAAGGTGTAGATAAGATAAATATTTCAAAGGATTCTATAAAGAGAAACTTTATAAAGATTAAAAATCCTTTAGGTGAAGAAACTAGCGTTATGAGAACTACATTATTATCTAATATGCTAGAGGTTGCAGCTAGAAATAATTCTAGAAAAGTTGAAGAATTTGCAGCGTTTGAAGTAGGAAATACTTTTATGCCTATGGATGAGATAATGCCTGTTGAGAAGAAAGCTATATGTATGTCTATGTACAAAGACGGAATAGATTTCTTTGATATGAAGGGAATGGTTGAGGAATTATTCAAGAATATAGGATTTAATAAATATGAAATACTTCCTGAAAAGAATCATACTACATTCCATCCAGGAAGATGTGCAAACATAGTATATAACGATAATATAGTAGGTGTATTTGGAGAATTACATCCAGATGTATTAGAAAACTATGATATAAATAAGAGAGTATATGCTGCTGAGTTTGACTTTGAATTATTATTAACTTATAGAAATGATGAAAAGTTATATAGACCACTTCCTAAGTACCCTGCTATGACAAGAGATATAGCGCTTCTTATTAAAGATGAAGTATACGTTAAGGAAATAGAGGATATAATTACTAAGAATTCTCAAGGTTTAGTAGAAAGCTTCAAGTTATTTGATGTATACAAGGGAGAGCAGATAGAAGAGGGACATAAATCTGTTGCATATTCTTTAGTATATAGAAGCAAAGATAAAACTCTTACAGATGAAGAAGTAAATAAAGTTCACGAAAACATACTTAAAGAGCTTAGCGAGCAAATAAATGCTAATTTAAGATTGTAAAATTCTTAAAAAAAACTTACAATAGTAAGTAAAGAGAAAACTCTAAGGGGCTGAGTTAAAGTGAACAAAGTTACCGTAAGAATAAATGGTCAAGAATATAACATGGTTGGTAAAGAACCAAAAGAATATTTGTTAAAAGTTGCTAGCTATGTAGATGATAAAATGCAGGAGGTAGTCGAGGCTAATCCTAGCTTGAGTACAGCCATGGCAGCGGTTTTGACAACATTGAATATAGCGGATGAACTTTACAAATGCTCATATGAATTAGATGAAGTTAATACAAAATATAAAAAACCTCTTCAGGATTTGGAAAATGCAAATACAACTTTGATAGAGCTTCAAGACAATATAAGTGAAAGAGATAAAAAAATAGAAGAACTAGAAAAGGAATTAGAAAAATATAAAGAGGAATTAACTTCAGTTAAACAAGAGTATGAACAAAGGAAAAATAGTTTCAAAGAACAAGAAGACAGACTTGCAGAAGCTGAAGAAATAGCAAACAGTTTTCAAAATAGGCTGTATGATATGCAAATGAAAATAGTTGAATTAGAAGAAAAAGAATAAAGGATAATACCTCCAGGAAAAATAAGCCTGGAGGTTTTATTCTGTAGAATAAAGTGAAACGAAATTAAATAATAATGTAGGAGTTGGTAATTTGAGTAATATAGAACTATTAGCACCTGTTGGAAGCTTTGATGCCTTAAGAGCAGCAGTATCAAATGGAGCTAATGCTGTGTATCTTGGAGGCAAAAGTTTTGGAGCAAGAGCATCAGCTAATAATTTTGATACAGAGGAAATGAAACAGGCTGTGGCGTATGCACATATAAGAGATGTTAAGGTATACGTGACTGTGAACACACTTGTAAAAGAAAGTGAAATAAACTACTTTTTAAAATATATAAACTTTTTATACAATGTAGATGTAGATGCACTTATACTTCAAGATATAGGTATGACAAAATTAGTTAAAGAACATTTCCCTGATTTTGAAATACATGCCAGTACTCAAATGGTTGCTCATTCACTTGAAGATGTAAAATATTTAGAAAAATTAGGATTTAAAAGAGTTGTACTTGCAAGAGAACTTGAAATAAGTGAGATTGAATATATATCTAAGAATACTTCTGTAGATATAGAAGTATTCGTACATGGTGCTTTATGTGTATGTTATTCAGGTCAATGTCTTATGAGTAGTATGATAGGAGGAAGATCTGGAAATAGAGGAAGATGTGCTCAACCATGCAGAAAAGTGTACGATTTAATAGACAAGAGTAACAATTCAAGCGTTAACTTAGATGATAAGTATCTGTTAAGCCCTAGAGATTTAAATACAATAGAAGAACTTGATAAAATAATAGATACAGGAGTTTTATCTCTAAAAATAGAAGGAAGAATGAAAAGAGCTGAGTATGTAGCTACAGTAGTTGGATCATATAGAGAAGTCTTAGATTATTATCAAACTAATAAAAAACTAAAAGTTAAAAAAGAAACATTGGATGATTTGTATAGTATATTTAATAGAAAATTCACTAAAGGATATATACTTGAAAAAAGCGGAAAAGAAATAATGAATCCTGAAAAGCCAAATAATACAGGTCTTTATATAGGTAAAGTTGTAGATGTAGATAAAAGAAGAAATAAGATAACATTAAAGCTTGAGAATACACTTAAAAAAGGTGATGGACTAAGTATTGGTGGAGGAAATGTAGGAAGAATACTTAAAAATAATGATATATTAACTGAGGCTCATGAAGGAGATACTATACAACTTGATTTTAATATACCTATACAAATAGGACAAGAAGTGTACAAGACTTTAGATAGCGAGCTGCTAGATAGATCTAGAAGAACTTATGAAAATGAAGTTGAAATTAAAAAAATTCCTATCAAAGGCAAAATAATATTAAAACTTGATGAATACCCGTCTCTTTTAATAAAAGATAATGATGATAATAAAGTTAAGGTTGTAGGAACTAAAAAAGTAGAAAAAGCTATAAAGGTAGCTTTATCAGATGAAAAAATAGAAACTCAATTATCAAAACTTGGAAATACACCTTATGAATTAAAATCTATATTAATAGACAAAGATGAAAATATAAGCATGCCTGTTAGTATTTTAAATGAAATAAGAAGAGAGGCTGTTGAAAAATTAAATAATAAAAGAAAGAATTTAAACAAAAGAAAATTATCAAAAATAGAAGTAGAAGATAAAGAAAAATTAGATAAAGATGTAAGAGATACTAAAGTAAATGTAAAGATAAGAAAAATGTCTCAGCTTAGAAAAATAGCAGATCTAAATATTGATACTATATACTATGAAGATATAGACACATTGAAAGATGCTATGAATGTATGTAAAGAACACAATAAAAATATAGTATACTGTCCTCCTAGAATACTTAGAAATAATCAATACAATATATTAGATGAAGCAATTGACATGGGAATTGATGAATTCTTAGTATCTAATATAGGTATGATAAATAAATTATCTGATTACACTATGTATGCAGATTATTACTTAAATGTATTCAATAGCGAAACTATAAAACATCTTCAAAATGAAAATATAAAATCTATAGGTTTATCTCCTGAGCTTAATTTACATGAGATAAAGCAGGTTTTAAGCTATGTTGATATAGAAGCTGAAGCAATAGTTTATTCTAGAATACCTTTAATGATAAGTGAATATTGTCCTATGGGAGTTCTGACTAGAAACTGCAACAAGGACAAAAGATGTGGAACTTGTAATCAATCTAAGTATTTATTAAAAGATGAAAAAGGACAAGAATTCCCTGTATCTCAAGATAAATTCTGTAGATCTATAATATACAATTCTAAGATTTTATGTATGATTGATCACTTAGAAGATATGTATAATTCGGGTATTAGCGCATTTAGACTAGAGTTTACGTTTGAAGAAGAGAACTTTATAAGAGAAATAGTTAAAGCCTATATAGATATAATAGACAATGATTTTGAAGTTCAAGATAGCGAAATGCATGAAAAATTAATAAATGAGGGAATTACTAAAGGACATTACCTAAGAGGTGTCGAATAAAGTATAAAAATATACTAAAGGGGATGTTATACAAATGATATCAAGAGAAAAAGCAGTAGAAATACTAAATAAACATTTAAGTACAGAACACTTAATTAAACACTCTTATGCCGTTGAGGTAGTTATGAGAGAGCTTGCTAAGAAGATTGACCCAGAAAATGAAGAAAAATGGGCAATAGCTGGACTTTTACATGATCTTGATGCAGATTTATTAGATTACAAAAATGGAGAGGGAAATCTTCATGGACCAAAGGCTGTGGAACTATTAAAAGAAGAAGGTTTTGGAGACGAAGAAATGTACCATGCTATATGTGCTCACAACAAGGAGTGTGGAGTTAAAATAGAGAATAAAATGGATCAAGCAATATATGCAGCAGATCCTATAACTGGATTTATAACTGCTATAACACTTGTGTATCCTGATAAAAAAATAAATAGTGTAAAAGTAAAATCTATAACAAAGAGAATGAAGGAAACAAGATTTGCAGCTGGAGCTGATAGAGGTGCTATGAAATCTATAGAAAAGCTTGGAATACCATTTGCAGAATTTGCAGAGTTATCTCTTAATGCTATGAAGGAAATATCAGATGATTTAGGATTATAAAAAAATATATTAGTACTTTAGCAAAAACTGAGGCTCATTGAAATACCGCTATTTAGCTAACATTTCAACGAGCCTCAGTTTTAATATGGTTATTTAAACGATTGCGTAGAATTAAGAAAAAATATTTTGTAAATAAAGATTTTTTTATCGCTAGGAAATTATACGGTTTTTAATTATGAATAGCACTTATGAAAAAAATTATATAGCAATTATTTTAATAAATAAATTCATTAGAACTAATTACCTATATAAATTATGCGATAGCATTAAGCAAATTTTATTTTATAATAAGAATTAGAACCAAAAATATGTCTATAAAAATGTTAGCGAATGCTTTTAGATATTTTGACTAATATGACTTGTTTTTTGTTGTTGAATAATACGTCAAGAAATTTCTGTGTTTGACCGTAAGGGAGTTCAGAAATTTTAGAAGTATTTATAAGACAAAAGCTTAGTTATATTCAAAATATCGTTGTATGAGCGGTATTTTTATAGACATATTTTGATGACACATAAAACTAAATATATTTTTATAAAGGAAGGTATAATCATGAAAAATTCTACTATGTGTTATATAAAAAAAGACAACAAGACACTTATGCTTCATAGAACTAAGAAAGAGAATGATATACATGAGGGTAAGTGGATAGGTCTTGGAGGAAAAATGGAACAAGGGGAGACTCCAGAGGAATGTATAATAAGAGAGGTTAAGGAAGAAAGTGGACTTAATATATTAAAGCCTAAACTGAAAGGAATACTTACTTTTCCAAAATTTAAAGATGATGAGGATTGGTATGTATTCTTATTTACAGCTTCTGATTTTGATGGGAAAATTATAGATTGTAATGAAGGGGATTTAAAGTGGGTAGAGGATGATAAAATACAAGAGCTTAATCTTTGGGATGGAGATAGATTGTTTTTAAAGTGGATGGAAGAATATGAATTTTTTTCAGGAAAAATAATATATAAAAATAAAGAATTAATAGATTATAGTATTATAAATTATTAAAAAAATATACTGAAATAATAGCTTGCAAATTTGTGAAAGGAGATAATAATGAAATCAAAAACTTCATTAATAGTATGGAATATTCTCTGTTGTGGGTTTGTTATAAACATGATAATTGCATTTTGGGGAAAATCTTCTAATCATCTTGATATAATATTGAAATATATGTCATTATCGATGAACTTTTCTATAATAGCAATGGTTGCTATTATAGGTTTAGCGATTATGACTGACATGTCTCGTAAGGGATTATTGAGTTTATTTTTTTTATATTTAGCATGGTTAATATTTATTGCATTTACTTTTCTTTTATACGGAGCATAAATTAACATAGCGAAAATGTAATAAATTTTTATAATGAATGGAACTTTTTATAAAAAAAATCGTCTAATTAGTAGAAAGAATATAAAAGGAGATGATTTAAATTGAAAAAAGGAATAGCTGTTATTATGTCTTTGGTAATGATGATAGTTGCATTCGTACCATCTATAAGTATGGCGAAAGAAAATGATGGTTTGGAAAAAGCTATATTAAAGGCTAAGAACAAATTTAATATAGGTGATGAGTTTAAAAACTTTGAATACTATAAGAGCAACAATGGTAAAACTATTTGGAATTTAAATTGGAGTACAGAAGAAAAACTTAGCAGGAGAATATCTGTATCTATAGATAATGATGGATATATAAAAAGCTATAGAAAAAGTGATTCGAATTACAAGAATGATACGAATATAAATGTTATAAGTAAGGATGAAGCAAAAAAAATATCGGATGAATTTATAAAATTTATAGATCCAAAGCTGATAAATGAACTTAAATATATAGAAGAAGATAACAGTACTATACAAAGTGATTCTTATTATTTTAATTACATTAGATTAGTTAATGAAGTTCCTTTTTATGATAATGGTGTTAGAGTTGTTGTAAATAAGGAGACTAAAGAAGTAACTGATTATAATTTAAATTATGATTATAATGTTAAATTTAAAGGTACTGATAAAATAATAGGTTTAGACAAAGCTAAACAAAAATACATTGAGGAATTAGGACTTAAATTAGTTTATAGAAAAGGGTATGATAAAGATTCAAAACCATATCTTGTGTATACTAATAAGTATGGAAGCACTTATGGAATAGATGCATTAACTGGAAAGAAGGAAAAAATAGATTCAAATATTATTTATTATAAAAATGCAGATTTAAATGAAGGAAGTAGTGTGGAGAAAAAAGATGTTGGACTGTCAGAAGAGGAGATAAAGGCTGTAAATGAAGTTTCTAATTTAATATCAAAAGAGGATGCAGATAAAATAGCTAGAGAGTCTAAATTTATAAAAATGTCTTCTGAGCATGAACTTAAAAGCTATAGTTTAAATAAAAGTTATTTAGATGATTCTAAATATACATGGTATCTAAATTACATCTCAAACGATAAAAAATCAGGAAGCGTTCATGTATCAATAGATGCATCTTCAGGAGAAATAAAAACATTCAATAAATATCTACCATATGATGCAGACCGTGAAGCAAAATATGATAAGGATTATGCAAAAAAAGAAGCTCAAAAGTTTTTAAGTGAATTTTACAGTGATAAAAATGATTCTTTAAAATACGATGATAGCTATGATGAGTTTTATGATATTCAAGAAAATTCTAAACCTAAATACTATAATTTTAAATTCAATAGAGTGGTAAATGGTATAGAATATGAAAATAATTATATAACAATTGGTTATGATGCGGTATTAGGAAATATAAATGCACTTAATATAGTATGGGATGATATTGAATTTAAAAAGCCAAATGTTATAGGAATGGATAAGGCGTATAACATTTTATTTGATAAAATAGGTATAAATCTTGAATATAAAAAGAACTATGATTATAAAAATAATAAAGAGGAAGAATATGCTAAATTAGTTTATGTACTAGATAATAGTATACCTCATAACATAGATGCTACTAATGGAGACATAATATACGATGATAAAACAAAGTATAAAAAAGTTGAAAATGTAAATTATAAGGACATAAATGGACATTATGCACAAAAGCAAATAGAAAAGCTTAGAGAATTTGGAATAAAATTTGATAGCGAGTTTTTTAAACCTAATGAAAAAATAATTCAAAGTGATTTCTTGAAGTTATACATGAAGACTATAAACTCTTATTATGGTGAAGTTGAATCAATGGACAATATGTATGCATACCTAATAAGAGAGGGAATAATAAATGAAGAAGATGTAAACCCAGACAAAATTATGACTAAAAAAGAAGCACTTAAAGTTATTATAAAAGGTCTAAAATATGAACCTGTTGCTAATATAAAAGGAATATTTAATTGTCCATTTGATGATGTAGCCGAAGATTTCAAAGGATATGCATCTATTGGATATGGACTTAATATAGTATCAGGATACAATGGAAAATTAAATCCAAATGAAGAACTTACAAGAGCGAATGCAGCTATTATGATATACAACTATTTGAACAAGTAAAAAACAGCTATCTCAAGAGAACTTTATAAAATCATTCTTGAGATAGCTATTTTTCTATGTTTAGCATCGAACTTTAAAATTTATATTAATTTTTCGCTAAGCTTATATAGCAGTTTTTTATTAAAAACATACAAGGTTAAAACAGCTATATAAATACGCTCAAACTTAATATAAATCCTAAAGTTCTAGTTTGCAATTTAAATATATTGATAACATACATTGTTTTAAAAACACTAATTAAAAAATTATGCTTATTAAAATGTTAGATACTTTTGGTTAATATTTTTCAATCAAACTTAGATTGAGGTGTTTAAATATACGTTAAGAAACTTCTTTGTTTGACCATAGGGAGTTTAAGAAGTTTTAGTATATTTAATAAGGCACAATCTGTAGTTTTATAAAAATATTGACGTAAGTATCGGTATTTTAATAAGTATAATTTTTCGGTTAAAAACAATAAAAAGAGCTATCTCGTTATAGAAAGTGTTTTCTATTTTGAGATAGCTCTTTTTTAAATTACTTTATATTCTTTAATATATCTAATAAGTACTCGTAAGTTCTTTGTGTTGAATCTATGTCTAAATGCTCTTCTGGTGTATGAACATCAAACATATCAGGACCTAGTGATATAGCATCTACGTGAGGCATTTTTTCAAGTAAAAGACCACACTCAAGACCTGCATGAATAGCTATAACCTTAGCTTCTTTATTGTACTTGTTTTTGTAAACGTTTTGACAGATTTCTCTAAGTTTAGAATCAGACTTGTAAGACCATTCTGGATAATCAGAGTCAGCTAAAAATTCACAATTAAGTAAATTAGCAATATACTTCATTTCGTTAAGTATATTATACTTTAAGGTCTTAACAGAACTTCTAACAGCACTTTCGAATGTAATTTCGTTATCGTGAGTTATAACTACACCAAGATTTGTAGAACTTTCTACAAGGTCTTCAATATCCATGCTCATAGTTTTGATTCCATTTGGAATTAAAACCAAAGAAGATATTAATTTAGTCATAGTCTCTTTTGATAATACTTTTTCTATTTTATCTTCATATTTCTTAACTTCAATAGATACACTAGGATCTGAAGTTGCAAATTCGCTTTTGAATATAGTATTTAAATTTTCCATTGTTTCACAAAGTGATTTCTCATTCTTAGAATCTGTAAGTATTACAGCTTCACATTCACGAGGTATTGCATTCATTTTTGCTCCTCCGTGAACATTCGATATAGAGTAGTTTATCTCATCGTTTAACTTAGAAAGAATTCTTCCCATTAGCTTATTAGAGTTTCCTCTCTGCTTTATTATGTCCGATCCAGAATGGCCGCCTTTTAATCCTGTTATATCTATTTTATAAGCAGTTAAATTAGTATCTGCATCTTCCCAAACTATAGGAAGAACTTGTCTTGTTCTAACTCCACCAGCACAGCTAACTAGAAGGTATCCTTCTTCTTCAGAATCAAGATTTACAAGGTATTCTCCTTTTAAGTGAGATGGATTTAGGTTTATAGCTCCTCCCATTCCTGTTTCTTCTTCTGAAGTTATTAGTACTTCAAGTGCAGGGTGTTCTAAATCATTTGCTTCAAGTATAGCTAAAGCATAAGCTACAGCTATTCCATTGTCCGCTCCAAGTGTAGTGTTATCTGCATATATATAATTATCAACTATTTTTAACTTTAGAGGATCTTTTTCAAAGTCATGATCAGTTCCTTTGTTTTTTTCACATACCATATCCATATGTCCTTGAAGGATTATACAAGGAGCATTTTCATATCCTTTAGTAGCGGGTTTTTTGATGATAACATTTAAAACCTCATCTTGAATTACTTCTAAATTGTGTTTTTTAGCAAAATCCACTAAGTAGTCACTTATAGCTTTTTCATTTCCTGAACCTCTAGGTATTTCAGACATTTCTGCAAAATATCTAAAAACTGCTTCAGGCTTTAAATTCTTTAAAACATTGCTCATAAAATCAACTCCTAATTAAAAATTTTTTTATATTTGTGAATAACATTATGTATGTAAAAATAAGTTAAAAATTAATGTATAAAAAACATATATAAATTAATTTATATGTATATATAGTTTGTATTATAACATATATACAATGCTATTAGTTGAACGAATAATCTGAAAAATGAATTTGTTATCAGGGAAATAAGTTAAAAATACAATGGTTTCAAAAAAAAATTTTTAACCTTACATATAATAGCTTTTATTGATAAAATATAAGTTAGGATCAAATTTAAGGGGTGATAATTATGGGTATAGATAGTCCAAGTTCGTTAGGTGCATTTATGCTTGTATATATGATATTTATATTGGGATTTTTTGGGCTTAGTGTGTACTGTTTAGTTCTATTTATAAAGCTCGCAAGAAGAGGTATAAAAGCTTTAGATATATATATAGGAAAAAATGATATTTAGGTAATTTTAAGGAGGAAATATGAATCAGAAATCATTAAGAGTTTTAGAATATTTTAAAATAATAGATATGTTAAAAGAGAGGGTATCTTCTTCTTTAGGAAAAAGATATGTAGATGAATTAGAGCCATCTACTAATCTTGAGGAAGTTATTCAAATGCAAAAGGAAACTAGTGAAGCACAATCTATAATAATTAAAAGAGGATCAGTTCCTCTTGGTGGGATACACGATGTAGAGATGCTTGCTAAAAAAACAAAGATAGGTTCATCTCTTGATATGGGACAACTTTTAATGGTTGGAGATACTTTAAGAGGTGCTAGAGTTTTAAAAAACAGTATAGGAAAGTCAGAAGATGAGTCTTATCCGATAATACAGGCTTTAACTGATAGCCTTCACACTTTCAAGGATATAGAAGATAAAATATTAAATTCTATAATAAGTGAAGTAGAGATGTCTGATAATGCAAGTCATACTCTTAAGAGCTTAAGACGTGGTATTGTTCAAAAAAATCAATCTATAAGATCTAAGCTTAACTCTATAATATCTTCAACTTCCTATCAAAAGTATTTACAGGATGCAATAATTACTGTAAGAGGAGATAGATTTGTAGTGCCTGTAAAACAAGAGTATAGATCAATTGTTGCTGGAATTATACATGATCAATCTTCATCGGGAGCTACTTTGTTCATAGAACCTATGTCAATAGTAAATATGAATAATGAATTGAGAGAGCTTAAGCTTAAAGAAAGAGAAGAGATGGAGAGAATACTTAGTGAACTTTCAAGTTTTATTGGAGAAGTAGCAGATGAAGTAATATCTAATGGAAAGATACTTGGAAAAGTAGATTTTATATTTGCTAAAGGTAAGTTATCTTTTTCAATGAAGGCTATAGAGCCTAAGATAATTGATGAAAAAAATCTTAATATAAAAAATGGAAGACATCCTCTTCTTGATCCTAAGGATGTTGTACCGAGTAATATATGGATTGGAAAAGAATTTAGTACATTAGTTGTAACAGGACCAAATACTGGTGGTAAGACGGTAACTCTTAAAACTGTAGGGTTATTCTCTCTTATGACTCAAAGTGGTCTTCATATACCAGCAGATTATGGAAGTCATATGTGTATATTTGATAACATATTTGCAGATATAGGAGATGAGCAAAGTATTGAGCAAAGTTTATCAACATTTTCATCTCATATGACTAATATTGTTGATATATTAGACGATGTAACTACTAATTCTTTGGTATTATTTGATGAACTTGGAGCTGGTACTGATCCTGTTGAGGGGGCGGCACTTGCTATGGCAATACTTAACAATTTATACGATCTTAAAGCTATTACAATAGCTACAACTCACTATAGTGAACTTAAGCATTATGCACTTACTAAAAATGGTGTTGAGAATGCTGCCGTGGAATTTAATATTCAAACTTTAAGTCCCACTTATAAACTATTAATTGGGGTTCCTGGTAAATCGAATGCATTTGAAATATCTAAAAGGCTTGGGCTTGGGGATTATATAATAGAAAAGGCTAAAAACTTTATAGATAGCGAAAATATAGAATTTGAAGATCTGCTTCAAAATATAGAACAAAACAGAATAGATACGCTAAAAGAAAAAGAAGAAGCAAATAGACTTAAAGAAGAAGTTAGAAAATTAAAAGAAGAGCTTCTTACAAAAACTGAGAGATTAGCTGTACAAAGAGATAAAATAATTAATGAAGCAAAAAGAGATGCTTTAAAGATTATGAGAGATTCCAAAGAAGAAGCTGACATGATAATTAAAGAAATTAGAGATCTTCAAAAGCAAGGTGTTAATAAAGATAAAAATAGAGAGATAGAGAATTTAAGAAGAGAAATGAATGAGTCTATGAAAGATCTTCATTCTAATGTTAAAGACATGATAGTTCCTAAAGTTGCTAAAAAAGCCATTAAGAACTTAAAAGCTGGAGATGATGTAAAAGTAGTAACGCTTAATCAACAGGGAAGTGTGTTATCTGTTGATAATGACAAAAAAGAAGCATTAATCCAAATTGGTATTATGAAGATGAACCTTCCTTTTGCATCTTTAGAGCAAATAAAGGCTAATAAAAAAGATGTTTTAAAATCTGGAGCAGGAAAGATACTTAAGAAAAAGAGCTTCAATATAAAACAGGAGATTGATTTAAGAGGTATGAATCTTGAAGAGGCCATGGTAGAGGTTGATAAGTACCTAGATGATGCTTATTTAGCTGGAATACCAAAGGCCACTATAATACATGGAATAGGAACAGGTGTATTAAAAGCTGGAATGAAAGAAATGCTAAAAAGACATAAACATATAAAGAGTTATAGAGATGGAATGTATGGAGAAGGTGGAGCAGGAGTTACTATAGTTGAATTTAAATAGGAGATGGTAGCATGATTTTGGTTTCTGCTTGTTTGATTGGTGTTGATTGCAAATATAATGGTGGAAATAATAAAAATGATAAGCTTATGGAATACTTAAAAGATAAAATGGTGATACCTGTATGTCCAGAACAACTAGGGGGGCTTTGCACCCCTAGGATTCCAGCTGAGATAGTTGGAGGAAGTGCTGAAGATGTAATAGATGGAAAAGCTAAAGTTATAAATAAAGAAAATCAAGATGTAACCGAAGAATTTTTAAAGGGTGCGTATGAGACTTTAAAAATATGTAGAACTTTAGGTATAAAAAAGGCTGTATTGAAGGAAAAAAGTCCTTCTTGTGGAACTAATCAAGTATATGATGGAAGTTTTAAATCAAAAATTATAGATGGATATGGAATAACTGCCGTTCTTTTAATAAAGGATGGTATAGATTTAAAATCAGAAAAATACTTTGAAGGGGGAGAGTAAAATGGACTTAAATGAAGTGAAAAAACTAGCAAGAGAGAGAATGAAAGGTTATTGCGGTATTTGTAGAGAGTGTGATGGAAATTCATGTTCAGGAAAGGTTCCTGGAATGGGAGGAACTAAGACTGGAAGCACATTTAAGAGAAACTATGAAGCTTTAAACAATGTAAAAATAAACCTAAGAACAATACATGATGCGAAAGATCCGAATATGAGTACTGAAATATTTGGTAAAAAAATAGATATACCTTTAATAACAGCTCCTGTTACAGGTAGTTCTATTAATATGGGAGGATTTCTAACTGAAGATCAGTATAGTGATGATGTAGTTATTGGAAGTATAAATGCAGGAACTTTTGCTATGACTGGTGATAGTGGTAATCCTCAATTTTTTATAGATGGTTTGAATTCTATAAAAAAAGTTGATGGATTTGGAGTACCTATAATAAAACCTAGAGAAAACGAAAAAATAATAGAAAATATAAGAAAAGCTGAAGAATCAGGTGCTTTAGCAGTAGGAGTGGACATAGATGGTGCAGGACTTATAACTATGGCGCTTCATGGTCAACCAGTTGGACCTAAAACAGTAGAAGAATTAAAAGAGTTAGTATCATCAACTAAACTTCCATTTATACTAAAAGGTATAATGACTGCTGATGAAGCTGAACTAGCAGTTGAAGTAGGGGCTGCTGCTATAGTTGTTTCTAATCATGGAGGAAGAGTATTAGATCATACTCTAGGAGTTGCAGAGGTTCTACCTGAAATAGCTAAAAAAGTAAAAGGTAAAATAACTATACTTGCAGATGGGTCTGTAAGACAAGGTGTTGATATATTAAAATACATAGCTCTTGGAGCAGATGCAGTTTTAGCAGCTAGACCTATAATATGGGGATCTTATGGAGGAAGACAAGAAGGAGTAGAATTAGTTATAAATAATTTTAAAAATGAATTGAAACAAGCTATGATACTTACGGGATGCAAGGATGTAAAATCTATAAATGAAACAAAAATAGTGAATTTAAATAAATAAAAGTGCTTGACTTTATTTAAAAATTCTGTTAATATACATTGTAAAACTGAAATTACAAATTCTATGATAGGAAAAGTAGATATGATGATTGTTTTAGCGAGCTAGTGGTTGGTGAAAGTCTAGCAACATAATTTTATCGAAACGCATCCTTGAGAAGGTTTTCTGAAATAAAGTAGGGAAATACGGGTTGTTTACGTTAAAAACACATGAGTGGATATAATATATATATTATATCAATAAGAGTGGTAACACGGGATATAACTCTCGTCTCTTTTTTTTAAAGAGACGGGAGTTTTTTGTATTGTATGAATATTCAAAAAATAACGAAATGATGCGAGATTTTTATTCAGAATTTAAAAGTTTAGTATAAGATAAAAACTTTATCTGAATTAAATTGAGCTCTATATAGGAGGAATGTAAAATGAAGGATTTTAAATTAGAAGTAGCTGATATTATAGCAGCGCAAGTTCCAGATTTAAGTTTAGAAGAAATTATTTCTTTAATAGAAATACCACCAAATAAGGATATGGGAGATTATGCTTTTCCATGCTTTAAATTAGCTAAAGTTTTCAGAAAAGCACCTAACATGATAGCGAATGAGCTTTGTGAAAAGATGGAAAAAACTGATTTAATACAAAAAGTAGAGACAGCAGCGGCTTACATAAACTTTTTTGTAGATAAATCTTCTTTAGCTAAATCGGTAGTTTCAGAAGTTTTAGATAAAAAAGATGATTATGGTAAGGCTAATATAGGAGAAGGAAAAAAGGTTATAGTTGAGTTCTCATCTCCTAATATAGCTAAGCCTTTCCATATAGGACATATTAGAAGTACTGTAATAGGGAACTCTCTTTACAAAGCATATAAGGCATTAGGATTTGATACTGTAAGAATAAATCACCTAGGTGACTATGGAACACAATTTGGTAAGCTTATAGTTGCATTTAAAAAATGGGGAGATGCTGAAGAAGTAAAACAAGCTCCTATTAAAACTTTACTTAAATTATACGTTCAATTCCATGATGAAGCTGAAAAAGATCCATCAATGGATGAAGATGCTAGAATGTGGTTTAAAAAGCTTGAAGACGGAGAAGAAGAAGCGGTTAGATTATGGACGTGGTTTAGAGAAGTAAGTTTAGAAGAATTTAACAGAGTTTACGATATGTTAGGAGTAGAGTTTGATTCATATGCAGGAGAAAGTTTCTATTCTGATAAAATGCCTAGAATGATAGACATAATGAATGAAAGAGGACTATTAAAAGAATCTAAAGGAGCTAACATAGTAGATCTTGAAGAATACAACATGCCTCCAGCACTTATAACTAAGAGCGACGGATCAACTCTTTATTTAACAAGAGATATAGCAGCTGCAACTTATAGAAAAGAAACGTATGATTTTTACAAGAACATATATGTAGTTGGATCTCAACAAATACTTCACTTTAACCAGTGGATGAAGGTTGTAGAACTTATGGGATTTGACTGGGCTAAGGATTGTGTACATGTTCCATTTGGAATGGTAAGTCTTGAAGAAGGAACTATGTCTACAAGAAAAGGAAGAGTAGTTTTCTTAGAAGATGTTTTAAATAAAGCTGTAGATGCAACTAAGGAAATAATCAAAAATCAAAAGAAAAATATAGATATTGAGAATATAGATACTGTAGCTAAGCAAATAGGAGTAGGAGCTGTAGTGTTCCAAGAATTATCAAATAACAGAATAAAAGATTATGAATTTTCTTGGGATAGAACATTAGATTTTCAGGGAGAAACAGGACCATATGTTCAATATACTCACACTAGAGCTTGCTCTGTTCTTAGAAAGGCAAATGAAGAAGTAAGTGCTGATGTTGATTTTTCTGTATTATCAGATGATGACAGTGTTAATGTTATAAAAGAAATAGGAAACTTCCCTAAGGCTATACAAGATGTAATCAAAAACAATGAGCCGCATATAATAGCTAGATATGTAGTTGATTTAGCACAAGCATTTAATAAGTTCTACCATGATAATGCTATAATAGTAGAAGATGAAAAAGTTAGAAAAGCAAGACTTGCTCTTGTTTTAGCTACGAAGCAAACTATAAAGAATGCACTTTCTTTACTTGGAGTAGAGGCTCCTGAAAGAATGTAATTTGTCGAAAAATAAAGCTTTACATCTAAAATTATATTATTATATAATAAACATATAAAAAATATAAAATAGTGGGATTGATACAGTCAATGCTACTACCCCCCTATGTAGCAGCTTAACAGCTGCTATTTTTTTCTGTAAGGAAATCGTTGGGACAGGTTTAATGCATTAGGATGAAGTGAATTTTTTGGTGGATTTGGGAATGATATTAATGTAATAAAGATTTGATTTGATTAAGATTTAGGAGGGTTTATATGGAAAATAGAATTAAAAATTCTTATATATATTCTTTTATAAATAATAAGAAGTATTTAAATGATTTTATTAAAATAGTTACAAAGTGCTTAATAGATAATAAAGCCACAAAAACTGTATGTATAGATTATCATAGGTTAAGAGAAGAACTTGTATTTTATAAGTACTATGGCAAAAAAAATGAAGATTATATATATGATATAACTTATATACTTCCTATAATACTTTCAAATATAAATTTAGAAAGATCACAAGATGAAGTTATAAAGAATATATCTTATTACTGTAAATTATATAAGGAAAATGTAAAAAACTATGACTATATGATTGTAGGTATATCTTATAACTTTTTAATACATACTCTTATATTGAATAAAGATATAGATTTCAAAGAATTGCTTCAGAATATAAAGGAACATGTAATAGGTTTTACATTTGATGAAGATATAGATAAAAAAGATATTATAAAATTTGAAAGAAGCAGAATAAAATTTATTCAAAAAATAGATAAGTGCATAGATGAAAAAATAGAAGAATTAAAAGAAGAAAGTATAGTAGATGGATTTTTTAGTGTTATATATCAAGTATATGTAAAGGATGCTGATGAAAATAATCAGAGTCTTTTAAGTCTAAAAAATTCTATATTAGGTATTTTAGGGTTTGAATTTAAAAGTTTAAATATATTAGATTTAAACTTTATACAATCATTAGCTGATTATATTTTAAGACTTAGAAAATACGAGATAAATAAAAAAGAATATACTCAAAGTACACACCCAAGAGAATTAATAGATTTAAATATTGGTCAGTCTATTTATAACCCTATATTGAATAATATAACTGTTATAGATAAGAATATTAAAGATAATATGCTTTATATAAAGGTAAAATCAAAATCTGGTGAATATGAATTTGAGTTTAAGAAATCTCAGTAAAGTTAATATTAGGTAATATACAAATGAATTGAAGAATTTTCACAGGTTTAAATGTATACTAGTTTCAAAAAAAGTATAGGAAATAAAGAACTAGATTTGCAATTATTTTGATCAATAGAGGGTATTAGGATTCTTTAGAAATGAGTTGGAATGAAATGGAGTTAAGATTAAATTTTACAATATAGAAAGATTACCATTAAAAACTTTCTATGAAAATGTTAGTGAATGTTTTTAGATATTTTGACGAATATAACTTAGGTTTTATTGTTTAATAATTCGTTGATAAATTTATGTGTTTGACCGTAGGGAGTTCGTAAATTTTAGAATTATTAATAAGATAAAATCTTAGTTGTATTCAAGAGATCGTTGTATTCACGGTATTTTCATAGGAAGTTTTTGATAATCCACATATGAGGTTTTTTATTTCTCCAAAAACTTTAAAAAATCATCTTCACTTGTTTCAGCTAAAAAGCAAAGTTCTTTAACCATATTATTTCTTAAATTAATAAAATCATCTATTTTAGTGTTTTCAAAAGTATATTCTAAAGACTTGACTATTAAAAGTAGATCTCTCTTTGAAATTTGATCTATAGATATTTTATCGAATGATTCCATAATAATGAGCTCCTTTCAAAACTAAAAGTAATATTATTACTTAATTTTCTATAAAATAATTTAAAAACCTTCAAAAAATGCAAAAATAATGGTGGATATTCATATTTTGTATAAAATAATACAAAGTCCTATACTATTATACATAAGGTGAAACTTAATTCATATGATTTTTTGTTTTATATGAAATTTTAGCTCAACCAATCCAGAAACTTTAGAGTTCTTATCTTTAATCTTAAGATATAGAACTCTTAGTTTTCGGATAAGATGAAATTTAATTTATATAGGACTTGATGATTTAAACTGTAATATTATTAAGTGATTCTATTAATGAATTTTCAACTATTATAATACCAACTGCACTTGATATATTTATAGAACTTGTAACGTCGTTTTCAAATCCCATTTTATTTTCTGTATACATATGGTGGAGTTCTTCGATGAAATTCTTTATATTATCTTTATCAATTCTTTCTATATAAGGAGATTTAACTTTGCTAAGACCTTCAAAATTTATAAAATATTTATGTAGGTCTTTTTCGTATTTTAAATGCTCAAATAGCTTGTCATGATAATACTCTCTATTGTGATGTGGAAGACAGAAAAAATCAGATAAAAAATGGCTTATAACTCCTAGTTTTGTAGAAAATCTATTTATAGATATAGGATTTTCGCTAAGACCGTTATCTATTAATTTTAATATTTCATTTAAAACAAAATCGAAACTTTGATCCTTATAGTGTTTCTTCATGGCAAGTCTAGGGGCTATGTCTGGTTTCATAGCTCCATATGCTAGCATTTTTAGGTTCAAATCTATATTTAAGTGATTCTTTATGTTGTAATGTATATGATTTGCTATAATATTATGACTTTGAACTAACAAAAGTATCGCCTTCTTTCAATTGTGTCTTAATTCTATTGTAAACTAGGTGATAACAAACTTCAAATGCAAATGATGTATTTACTTTATTTTACAAAAAGAGTTAATTCGTAGTATTAGACGAATTTTTTCTTTTATGTTAATATATAATGATGCATCATTAGGAAAGGGCGGATTATATTGAAAATACTTTTAACTACTCTTAACTCTAAATTTATTCATACTAATTTAGCTATTAGATATTTAAATAGTTTCTGTAAAGAGTTAGCTGATATTACTGTTGCTGAGTACACTATAAACAACAGTATAGATTATATATTAAAGGAAATTTATAAGCAAAAGTCTGATATAGTAGTATTCTCTACATATATATGGAATGTAGATGATACTATAAAAATTTGTAAGAATCTAAAAAAAGTGAGCCCTCACATTAAGATATTACTTGGAGGCCCAGAAGTTTCTTATGATTTTGAAGAATTTATGAAAAAATATGATTGCATAGATTATATAATCTATGGAGAAGGGGAGCTTACTTTTAGAGAATTTATAGAGTATTCCCTGGGAAAAAAAGATATTGATAATGTAGATGGTATTGTTTATAGAAAAAATGAGTCTATAATAGTTAATAATCCAAGGCAGTTAATTCAAGATCTTAACATAATACCTAGTCCTTATGAAAATATAGATAAAAAGGAATATGAAAATAGAATAGTTTATTACGAAACATCAAGGGGCTGTCCTTTTAATTGTCAATATTGCTTATCGTCTACTATAAAAGGACTTAGATTTTTTGATATAGATAGAGTTAAAATAGAGCTTAAGAAATTGATAGATGCAAATGTTAGACAAGTTAAGTTTGTAGATAGGACATTTAATGCAAGGAAAGATTATGCACTAGATATAATGAAATTTATTATGGAAAATGATAATGGTTTTACTAACTTTCATTTTGAGGTAACGGCTCATTTAATAGATGATGATATGTTAGAGTTTTTATCAAAGTGTAGTCCTGGGTTATTTCAGTTTGAAATAGGAGTTCAATCTACAAATGAAAAGACTTTGAAAGAGGTAGGAAGGACTCAGAACTTTGAAAGGTTGTCTTATGTTGTTAATAAGGTCTCAAGTTTTAAAAATATTCATCAGCATTTAGACTTAATAGCAGGTCTTCCGTATGAGAATTATGAGAGCTTTAGAAATTCATTTAATACCGTATTTGATCTTGATATAGAGCAGTTACAGCTTGGTTTTTTGAAGATGTTAAAGGGATCGGGTATTAGAAAAAATTCTGAAAAGCATGATTATATATTTAAAGATTATACTCCATATGAGGTATTAGGAAATAAGTATATGAGCTATGATGAAATATTAAAGATAAAAGATATAGAAGAAGTTCTTGAAATTTATTACAATTCAAATAATTTTAAGTTGTCTATGGATTATATAATAAAGAACTATTATAGAGAAGATGCATTTAAGTTGTTTGAGGATTTATCTTCTTATTGGGAAGAGAAGGGTTATTTTAAAATGTCACAAGGAAAGAATCAGATATATAAGATATTGTTTGATTTTTATACTGAGATTATAAAGGTAGATTTGGATATATTTAAAGATGTACTTAAATACGATTATATTTCTCTTGGTAGAGTGTCATCTCTACCTAATATGTTTGATAAAATACAAATAGATGATTTTAAAAATAGATGTCATGTGTTTTTACAGAATGAAGAAAATGTTATGAAATATATTCCGAAGTTTGAAAATACTTCAGCTAAAAACATAATTAAATATGTTCAATTTGAACCTTTTAATTACGACGTATTAAAACTTAAAGAGAATATAAATGAAAAGCTTAATAAGGAATTAAATACTATATTGTTTGCTTATGACTTAGATAAGAAGGTATTTGAGAAAAGTAATTCATATAAAGTTATTATTTAGGAGGGATATATATGAAGTTTAATATAGAAAGACATTTACTAGCTAAGACTGAAAACGTAGCTTTTTTAAGTATAAAAGATGATGCTAAACTTCCTATTAAGGGATATGCTATTCCACAGGGAGGAATAGATGCTCCCATACTTAATGAAGAACTGGTTAAAGGGATAAAGGACAGAACGGCAGAAGAATCGTTAACGTTATCGTCTTTAGCTAATGGTATGATATACATAATAGGTATTGACTCGAACTTTAAATATAATGAAGAGTATAAAAAGTTTTTATATGCATTTGATGAAAGAATAGAAGAGTATATAGGTTATATGGGAGTTAAAAAAGCTAATGAAAAAGATCTTACAGATGCATTGATTTACTTTAAGGCTCTTATAACTTTGAATAAAAATAATATTAATGGTCTTTATAATTATGCTTTAGTTTGCCAAGATATAGGTAAGATTAATGAGAAAAACAAGGAAGAAGAATTGATGAATGATTACCTACTTGAAGCTTTAGATAAATTGGAAACTATAGTTGATATAGAGCCTGAGTTTGGACTTGGTTATTACCAACTTGGATACCATTACTATAACCAAAAGCAGTATATAAAAACTAAAATTACTTGGGAACAAGCTTTGAAATGTGAACTAGATGAAAATACAGCTATGGAAGTAAAAAATGAACTGAAAAAGATTGAGGATAAGGTTGATTATGAAGAAGGGTATAATTTAGTATTACAAGGAAGTGCAGAAGAAGGACTTGAAAAATTACTTCCATTAAAAGATGAATATCCAGATTGGTGGAATTTATTGTTCTTTATAGGTCTTGCTTATAGACAATTAGGAGATATAAATGAAGCTATAAAATATTTTGAAAAAATATTAATGCTTAACCCAGCACAAATAGACAGTATAGTGGAAATAGGACTTTGCTATGCTGCAACTGGAAACTTAGAGAAATCAATAGAAGAGTTTAAGAGAGCTTTAGAAATAAAAGAAGACCCTGAGGTTATGTGTAACTTGGGAATGGCATATCTTGAAACTGGAAATTTAGATGAAGCTAAATTTTATATAGAAAATGCATTTACTTTAAATCCTGAAGATGAAGTTACAATAGCTTGTCTTAATGAACTAAAAAAATACGAGAAGTAATTACTTCTCGTATTTTTTCATTATATATTCATCTATAGCCATTGCAACTTTCTTTGATAAATTAACTGCTTCAACAACAGTCTTGGCTCCTGTAACAACATCCCCAGATGCAAAAACACCTTCTTTAGTAGTTCTTCCTAAAGAATCAGTAATGACAAGACCATATTTATTAAGAGTTATACCTTTTGAAGTAGAGACTATGTTAGATTTTGGACCTTGGCTTACGGCAACTATAATAGAATCTGCCTCGAAAATATCTTCAGATCCTTCAATTGGAACAACACTTATACGACCTGATTCATCCTCTATTTTCTCAGTTTTTATATATTTAACACCTTCATCTACAAACTCTAGAGGAGTTTTGAAAGTTTCGAATTTGACACCATCTATTTTAGCATACTCTATTTCGTAATTAGTAGCAGACATATCGCATATATCTTTTCTATACATTATATACACATCTTTACAACCGCGTCTAATGGCTGTTCTTGCAACGTCCATAGCTACATTACCAGCTCCTATTACACAGACCCTTTCTCCTAAATCATAAACACTTGGATTTTTTAAATAATCAATAGCGTAATGAACATGTCCAAGACTTTCTCCTTTTATATTTAAAGTATTAGGATTCCATACACCTGTACCTATGAATATAGCTTCATAGCCATCTCTTTCAAGAGTGCTTAGATGTATAACAGGACCTATTAAAGTATTTGGGCGTATTTTAACACCTAGTTCAATTAATTTATCCTTAAGTTTATCTAAAATTGTTTTAGGAAGTCTAAACTCAGGAATACCATATCTTAACACGCCTCCTATTTTGTCGTGTGCTTCAAATATAGTAACATCATAACCTTTTAAAGATAACATAAAAGCTATAGTAATACCGGCAGGTCCAGAACCAATTATAGCCACTCTTTTGTTTAATCTCTCATTTTTTTCAAGAGAAGAACTGTTCAAATAGTAGCTAGAGATATAATTTTCTATAGAACTTATTTGAACTGGGGTTCCCTTCATACCAAGAACACAATTACCTTCACATTGATTTTCATGTGGGCAGACTAGAGAACAAATAACAGAAAGGGGGTTGTTGTTAAACAACATTTCTCCAGCTTTTTTAATATCGCTATTCAAAAGTAATTGTATAACTTCTGGAATAGACGTATTTACAGGACAACCTTGTTTACATTTGGGATTTTTACACTGAAGGCATCGTTTAGCTTCTTCTATAATATGATTTCCCATAAATATCAACTCCTATTTAATTAATTGAATTTAATTCCCATACTAACGCATCGTCAATGTTTCCAATGAGTCCTTATGGGTTCCGTAGCTTAAAAATATATTATATCATATTGGAAACTTAAGTTAAAATCAATCTTTAAGAAATAGATTTATTTGGAATTTTATGAATAAGTTGAAAATAATATAATTTGTTTATATATATAAAGGGAAAACGGTTGGAATATAGAACTATATAAATATATATAGAAAAAAGACAGTATAGGGAGGAATTAAAGTATAATGATAAAAAAGTTGAATGAAGTAATAAGCAAGGTTAAAAGTGTACAAACTATGAAACTAGCAGTTGCTGCTGCTCAAGATGAAGAAGTTTTAAAAGCAGTATTTGATGCTAGAAAAGAAGGTATTATAGAACCTATATTAGTAGGAGACACTGAAAAAATAAAGCAAATAGCTAAAGAGTTAAATGAAGATATAACTGGAATAGAATTAATAGAAGCTAAGGAACTAAAGGAAAGTGCTGAAATTGCTGTAAAGCTTGTATCTAGTAAAAAAGCAGATTTTGTTATGAAAGGATTAATAGATACATCTATACTTCTAAAAGAAGTTTTAAATAAAGAATATGGACTTAGAACAGAAAGTCTTTTAAGTCATGTAATGGTATATGAAGTTCCTAGTTACCATAAGTTATTAATCCTTACTGATGGAGGAATGAACATTAGTCCAAATGTAGATCAAAAGTACAAGATAATGAACAATGCTATAAAAGTTGCAAAATCATTAGAACTTGAAATAGTAAAAGGAGCATGTATTGCTGCGAAAGAAAAAGTGAGTGATAAAATGATAGCAACAGTTGATGCACATGAACTATCTAAAAAGGAATATGCAGAAGGTGTTATAGTTGAGGGGCCTCTTGCATTTGATTTATCAGTATCAAAAGAAGCTGCTAGAATAAAGAATTTTAAGAGTGAAGTGGCTGGAGATGTTGATATAATGCTGTTTCCTACAATAGAGGTTGGAAATGGAATAGGTAAAGCCTTGACTTACATGGGAGGTGCTAAATCTGCAGGTATAATAATGGGAGCTAAAGCACCGGTAGTGTTAGTATCAAGAGCAGATACACATGAATCAAAATTATATTCAATAGCAATAGGTGCATTGATTGCAAATAATAAATAGGTATAGGTAATAAAAAATAAACAGTATACATATTATATATAGGATTTATCAAGTGAAACTGATAAAAACGTTACTTATGAAACTTAATCTATAAAAAGTAAAAAACTTAATATAGATTAAGTTTTGTTTTGTAATGAGAAGAAAATGTATTTTTTGAAAATTACATAAACTGTGATAAAAAATAAACAAAATCTAAAAAATTCGACAAAAAAATAACATTCTGCTTTATGTTTAAATTGATTATTGAATTAAAATTATAAATGAAAATACACATCTAAGAAATGAATAATACTCTGTTTGTATATTTATTAAAAATATACAAAAAACATTGTGAAAATATACAACAAATACTGTAAAATATGTTATAATTAACTTAATAAATAGAAAAAAATTGAAAAAAAGGAAAAGTATTTTTAAAGAAGATTGATTTTAAATTAACAAACTTAAGGGAATTTGTTAATTTTAATAAATAAAATTAGGTATTTATTTTGGGATATAGACATCGTGTTTTTAACTTTCATGAAATTTAAATAATATTGAATAATTATCTGAAGATAACCAAAAAAAGTCATGAAGACTCTTTTTGTTGTTATATAAAGTGAAACTTAGTTCATATGGAGTTTTTACTCTAGATGAATTTTAGTTGAACTAATCCGTAAGCTGTTAAGTTATTATCTCTAATTTCAAGATCATGGAGTTTTGCAACTTTTAGCTTTCGGGTAAATTTGAAATTTCAAGAGGTTAACCAGTAAAAGGGGGAAGAAATATGGATGAAAAATTATTGTCAATTGATAATGCCACTAATGAGCTAATAAAAAAAGCTCAGACAGATGGAGTAGAGACTATTTGGGATAGAAAAGCAAACATGAAGCCATGTCCTATGGGAGAAAAGGGAATATGCTGTAGAATTTGTACGATGGGACCTTGTAGAATAACTCCAAAAACACCTAGAGGACTTTGTGGAGCAACTGCAGATGTTATTGTTTCAAGAAACTTTGCAAGAATGGTAGCAGGGGGAGCAGCAGCCCATTCAGATCATGGTAGAGATATAGCTCATGTTTTACATATGGCTAGTAAAGATGGTAATTATAAGGTTAGAGATGAAGCTAAATTAATAAAGTTAGCTAAAAGATGGGAAATAACAACAGAGGGAAGAGATATATATGATGTAGCTCATGAAGTTGCAGAGTTTGCACTTAATCAATTTGGAAAGCCTTTTGGAAACTTAGAATTGCCTCCATCATTACCAGAACAAAGAAAAAAAGTTTGGGAGGATTTAAATATAGTTCCAAGAGCTATAGATAGAGAAGTTGTAACTATTATGCATTCAACTCATGTGGGTTGTACAGCAGATGCAGATAGTATGTTAGATATTTCAACAAGAACAGCTCTTTCTGATGGATGGGGAGGTTCTTACATAGCAACAGAACTTAGTGATATATTATTTGGAACTCCAATACCAAGAGAAACAGAAGCAAATCTTGGTGTTTTAGAAGAAAATCAAGTAAATATAGTGCTTCATGGACATGAGCCTTCATTGTCAGAAATGATAGTACTTGCAGCTGAGGATCCAGAACTTGTAGCTTTAGCTAAAGAAGTTGGAGCGGATGGAATAAACCTTGCTGGTATGTGCTGTACAGCAAATGAGGTTACGATGAGACATGGAGTTAAAATAGCTGGAAACTTTGCTCAACAAGAGCTTGCAATATTAACTGGAGCAGTAGAAGCGGTAATAGTTGATGTTCAATGTATATTCCCAGCTTTAGCACCTCTTGCAGATTGTTATCATACAAAATTCATAACTACATCTCCAAAAGCTAGAATTACAGGTGCGACTCATCTAGAATTTGATGAGGAAAAAGCATATGATTCAGCAAAATCAATAGTTAGAGAAGCTATACTAAACTTTAAAAATAGAGATAATAAAAAAGTATTCATTCCTCAAACTAAAAATCATGCAACTGTAGGATATAGTGTTGATGCTATAGTTAACCAATTAGATACTGTTGTAAACTCTCAAATAGATCCAACTGGAACTGTTAAGCCTCTTGCTGATTGTATAACATCAGGAGTTTTAAGAGGAGCTGCTGGAGTAGTTGGATGTAATAATCCTAAGGTTAAGCATGATTATGGACATATTGAACTTATAAAAGAACTTATCAAGAATGATGTAATCGTTGTTGTTACAGGTTGTTCAGCACAAGCTTGTGCTAAAGCCGGACTTTTAAGTAAAGATGCTAGAAGATTAGCAGGTAAAGGACTTGCAACTGTATGTGAACTTGTTGATATACCACCTGTACTTCATATGGGTTCTTGTGTTGATATAAGTCGTATATTAGAGCTTGTAGGAGAAGTTGCTAAATACTTAAATGTGGATATACCACAATTACCAGTTGTTGGAGCAGCTCCTGAGTGGATGTCAGAAAAGGCAGTATCTATAGGAACATATGTTGTTGCATCAGGAATAGATACATGGCTTGGAGTAGTACCACCTGTAACAGGAGGACCAAGAGTTTTAGAGATACTTACAAATGAAATGGAAAATACGCTTGGAGCTAAATTCTTTGTAGAGCCAGATCCAGTAAAAGCAGCAGGACAAATAATAGAAAGAATAGAACAAAAACGTAAGGCTTTAGAAGAAATGTTCGAGAATAAAGAAGAGTTAGCGAAAGCTTAAAAATAAACTGAAAAAAGGTGATAAAACATGAAAATAGCTGTAACAGGAAAAGGTGGAGTAGGAAAAACAACATTTTCAGCAATGCTCTCTAGAATATATGCAGACGAAGGTTATCGAGTTTTATCAGTTGATGCAGATCCTGATGCCAATTTAGCGTTGGCATTGGGATTTCCTCAAAAATTAATAGATGAAATAGTACCTATATCGGAAATGAAAAACTTAGTAGAAGAAAGAACTAGTGCAGAAGCTGGGACGTTTGCTAAAATGTTTAAATTGAATCCAAAAGTTGATGATATACCTGATAGATATTGTAAAGAGTACAATGGAGTAGGGGTACTTACTATGGGAACTGTTGATACAGGTGGATCTGGTTGTGTTTGCCCAGAACATGTACTACTTAAAAGACTTACTTCTCATTTGATTCTTCAAAATAAAGATGTAGTTGTTATGGATATGGAAGCTGGTATTGAACATTTGGCAAGAGGAACAGCTCAAGGTGTAGACGCTTTTATAGTAGTAGTTGAACCTGGAGAAAGAAGTCTTCAGACTTATAGAAAAGTTAAAAAACTAGGTGAAGATATAGGAGTACAAAAAGTTTGGGTAGTTGCAAATAAAATAAGAAATGAAAAAGACGAATATTTTATATTAGATAATGTAAAAAAAGAAGAACTTTTAGGTTTTATATATTATAATGAAGATGTAATAAATTCAGATAGATCAAATTTATCTCCTTATGATAATAGTGAAAAAACTAGAGAGGAGATAAAGTACATAAAACAAAAAATACAAGGGGGAATTTAAAATGGGTTTTAAATCTGATATTGAAATAGCTCAAGAGGCTAAGCCGCAAGATATAAGAGAAATTGCTAAAAAGCTTAATTTGACAGAAGATGATATTGAGCTATATGGAAAATATAAAGCTAAAGTTGATTATAACTTATTAAAGAAAGAAACTGGCAAAAAAGCTAAGTTAATATTAACTACAGCAATAAATCCAACACCAGCTGGAGAAGGAAAAACAACTACAACTATAGGTGTTGCAGACGGACTTGCTAAGCTTGATAAAAATGTTTTAGTTGCCCTAAGAGAACCATCGCTTGGACCTGTGTTCGGAGTTAAAGGAGGAGCAGCTGGTGGAGGTTATGCACAAGTTGTTCCAATGGAAGATATAAACTTACACTTTACTGGAGATTTTCATGCTATAGGTGCTGCAAATAACCTACTTGCAGCTATGATAGATAACCATATATATCAAGGAAATAAACTTGATATTGATCCAAGAAGAATAACTTGGAGAAGATGTGTTGATATGAATGATAGACAGTTAAGATTTGTAGTTGATGGACTTGGCGGAAAAGCCAATGGAATGCCAAGAGAAGATGGATTTGATATAACTGTTGCATCTGAAATTATGGCAGCATTTTGTCTTGCTAATAATATATCGGATTTAAAAGAAAGATTATCTAGAATAATAATAGGTTACAACAGATCGGGAGAACCTGTTACTGCTGGACAAATAAATGCACATGGTGCTATGGCATCTCTTCTAAAAGATGCATTAAAACCAAACCTTGTACAAACGCTTGAAGGAACACCAGCATTCGTTCATGGAGGACCATTTGCTAATATAGCTCATGGTTGTAACTCTGTAATAGCTACTAAGATGGCTATGCATTTTTCAGATTATGTAATAACAGAGGCTGGATTTGGAGCTGACCTTGGAGCTGAAAAATTCCTAGATATTAAATGTAGAATGGCTGATTTGAAGCCTGATGCAGTTATAATAGTTGCAACTGTTAGAGCACTTAAATACAACGGTGGAGTAGCTAAGAATGATTTAAATGAAGAAAACTTAGAAGCTTTAGAAAAAGGACTTCCAAACTTATTAAAGCATGTTGAAAATATTACAAAGGTATATAAATTACCAGCAGTAGTTGCTATAAATAGATTCCCACTTGATACAGAAGCTGAACTTAATTTAGTTAAACAAAAATGTGAAGAATTAGGCGTTAACGTTGCTTTATCAGAAGTATGGGCAAAAGGTGGAGAAGGTGGAATTGAAGTAGCTAAAGAAGTTCTTAGATTAGTAGAAGAAGAAGAGAATGACTTTACTTTTGCATATGAGTCTAATATGCCTATTAAAGATAAGATAAGAGCTATAGCTCAAAAAATATATGGAGCTGATGATGTAGACTTTACTCCAGCTGCAATTAAAGAAATAGAAAACCTTGAAAAAATTGGTTTTGGAGAAATGCCTATATGTATGGCTAAAACTCAGTATTCATTAACTGATGATAAAACTAAACTTGGAAGACCTACAGGATTTAATATAACTGTAAGACAAGTAACAGTTTCAGCAGGAGCAGGATTTATAGTAGCATTAACTGGTGAAATAATGAAGATGCCAGGACTTCCAAAAGTTCCAGCAGCAGAAAGAATAGATGTAGATGAAAATGGAACAATATCAGGATTATTCTAAGAACAATAGGAGGAACTAATATGAAATTAATAGAGAAAAACTCTATCGAATTCGTTGAAGTTCTTGCTTCTAAAGCAGCTGTCCCTGGAGGTGGAGGGGCAGCAGCTTTGGTAGGAGCTATAGGAATGGCTCTTGGAAGCATGGTTTGCAACTTGACGATAGGAAAGAAAAAATATGCAGAATATGAAGAAGTAGTTAAAGAAGCTCTAGAAAAAGCTACTAAAATTCAATCTGAATTACTACATATGGTAGATGCAGATGCTGAAAATTTCCTACCTTTATCAAAGGCATATGGAATAAAAGCTAATACAGAAGAAGAAAAAAAGGAAAAAGACAAAATAATGGAAGAGGCTTTAAAAACAGCATGTTCAGTTCCTATAGAAATAGTGAGAACTTGTTATAAAGCAATAAAGCTTCATGAAGAGTTAGTTGGTAAAACTTCAAAGCTTGCTATAAGTGATATCGGAGTAGGAGTACAGTGCTTAAGAGCTGCACTTATAAGTGGAAAATTAAATGTAGCTATAAATATAAATTCTATAAAAGATCAAGAATATGTAAATAAAGTTAAAGAAGAGACGGATAGATTAGTTTGTGAAGGAACTAAGATAGCGGATGAAGTATACAGCAAAGTTGAACAGGAACTTTGCAAATAAAAAAAGGGAGGCGCTTTAAATGGCGGATGTAGTAGCTATGGAGAGTATTATAAAAGGAAAACCAGTTGCTGATAAAATATCAGAGAATTTAATAAAAGAAGTAGAAGAATTAAAAGCTAAAGGAATAAATCCTAAGCTTTCAATAGTTAGAGTAGGTGCAAAAGGCGGAGATTTAGCATATGAGCGAGGAGCACTTAAAAGATGTGAAAAAATAGGTATAATAACAGAGGTTAAGGAGTTTCCAGAGAGTATAACTCAAGAAGAGTATATAAACGAATTAAAAAAATTAAATGAAGATAGTTCAACTCATGGAATATTATGTTTTAGACCGCTTCCAAAGCATTTAAGTGAAGAACAAATAAAATATGTAATATCTCCTGAAAAAGATGTAGACTGCTTTAGCCCTGTAAATGCGGCAAAAGTTATGGAGGGAGATAAATCAGGATATCCACCATGTACACCTACTGCAGTAGTAGAAATATTAAAGCACTATGATGTAGAACTTTCTGGTAAGAAGGTAGCGGTACTTGGAAGATCTATGGTTGTTGGAAAACCAGCTGCTATGCTTTTATTAAATGAGAATGCTACTGTTACTATATGTCATTCAAGAACTAAAGATTTAGCAACTGTTACAAGTGAAGCAGATGTATTAGTAGCTGCTGTTGGAAGAGCTAGAATGGTTAAGGAGAACTTCGTAAAAGAAGGTGCGGTAGTTATAGATGTTGGTATAAATGTTGATGAAGATGGAAAATTATGTGGGGATGTTGATACAGATGCTGTTAAGGATAAAGTATCTATGATAACACCAGTTCCTGCTGGAGTTGGATCTGTTACAACTTCTGTACTTGCTAAGCATATAGTTAAAGCTTGTAAAATGCAAAACAACGCATAAAACAAGAGGGGGGAATAGAGATGATAATTTCAGAGAAAAAACCTTTAGAGGAAGTATTAGAATACATAAAGGGTGCTCAAAAAGTAATAGTTACAGGATGTTCACTATGTGCAACAACTTGTAAGGTCGGCGGAGAAGAAGAAATTGAAGAAATGAAAAATATATTACAAGAGAATGGAAAAGAAGTTTTAGGGGTGAAACTTTTAGATCCATCATGTAATGTATTAAAAGTAAAAAAAGACTTGAAATCTCTAAAAGAAGAATTAAAAGAAGCTGATGCTATAATTTCTTTAGCTTGTGGAGACGGAACACAAACAGTAGCTAAGAATGTTAAAATTCCAGTGTATCCAGGAAATAATACTATGTTTATTGGAGAAATTGAAAGAGTTGGCCAATTCTCTGAATCTTGTAAAGCTTGTGGAGAATGTGAGCTTGGATGGACTGGCGGCATTTGTCCAGTTACTATGTGTGCTAAGGGATTATTGAATGGTGCATGTGGTGGTGCTAAGGATGGAAAATGTGAGGTTAATCCAGAAAATGATTGTGCATGGATAAAAATATATGAGAGATTAAAAGAATTGGATCAACTAGATAATTTAACTAATATAAGACCAGCTAAAGATTATAAAAAATGTGCAAATCCAAGACATATAAACTTAAAGAAAAAAGAAGAATTAGCGAAAGCTTAGAAGGTTTAAAAGGGGGATTTGAGATGAGCTTATTAAGAAAAGCTTTAGAAAATGGAGAATTTGGTGTTACAGCTGAAATGGCTCCGCCTAAAGGTATTGATTTTAAACACTTAATAGAGTGTGCGGGAATGATAAAGGGAAGAGTGCACGGAGTAAATGTAACGGATTTTCAATCAGCAGTTATGAGAACAACATCACTTGCTACATGTAAGGTTTTAAAGGATGAGGGTCTTGAACCTGTTCTTCAAATGACAGGAAGAGATAGAAATAGAATAGCTATACAGGGAGAATTGTTATCTGCTGGTTTATTTGAAATTAAGAATATGTTAGCTTTAACAGGAGATCATACAGTAGTTGGGGACCATCCAGGAGCAAAGCCTGTTTATGATTTAGATTCAGTAGGAATACTTCAAACAGCTGAGATGCTAATGGGTGGATCTGATATGGTTGGAAATGAATTAAAAGGTAAACCTGAATTTTACTTAGGAGCTTGCGTAACTCCAAGATATGCTCCGCTTGAAGTACAAATACTTAAAATGGAAAAGAAGATAAAAGCAGGGGCTAAATTCTTCCAAACTCAAGCTATATTTGATATAGATACTATGAAAGAGTTTAGAGAAAAAACTAAACATTTAGATTGCAAAGTATTAGCTGGAATAATACCTCTAAAAAATGTTGGAATGGCTAGATTTATGAATGCTAATGTTCCGGGAATATATGTACCAGAAGAAGTTATAGAAAGAATAAAGGCTGCTGCTAATAATGTAGAAATACCAGATGGAGCAACAGAAAAAGAAATAAAGAAATTAAAGGCAAATGCAAGAGTTCAAGAGGGAATTAAAATTTCTGGAGAATTTATAAAACAATTAAGAGAAGAAGGCTTATGTGATGGAGTGCACATAATGGCAATTGGAGCAGAAGAAAATGTACCAGCAATATTAGATGCTGCTGGATTATAGAATTACTCAATAAAAATTATTAGACAGTCATATGTTGTTTTAACACAAAAACAGTAGGATGGCTTTATTTATACATATCTATGCATAAATATACACGAAAAATGTATAAAAATAGAGAAAGTTGGGGGATTTTAGATGAAAATAGCAGTAATAGGCGGAGGCCCAGGGGGATATGTAGCGGCTATTAAAGCATCTATGATGGGTGCAGATGTTACCTTAATAGAAAAGAGAAAAGTAGGTGGAACTTGCTTAAATGTTGGATGCATACCTACTAAGGCCTTGCTGGCATGTTCAGAGATGTTGATGAATGTGAGAGAGTCTAAAAGCTATGGTATTAATATAGATGGCACTATAGATGCTAATTTTGAATCTATGATGAATAGAAAAGATAAAATCGTAGATCAACTTGTAAAAGGAATAGAATTTTTATTTGATAAAAAAGGCGTAAAGCTTGTGAACGGATTTGGAAAATTAATTAGTAAGAATGAAATAGAAGTTTCTAAAGAGGATGGATCAAAAGAAGTAATAAAAGCGGATAAAATAATACTTGCAACAGGATCGGTTCCTATAGTACCTCCTATGTTTCCATATGATGGAGAAAAGGTTATAACTAGTGATGAGGCATTGAATTTAAAAGAACTTCCAAAATCTATGTTGATAGTTGGTGGAGGAGTAATTGGATGTGAGTTTGGTCAATTCTTTAGAACTTTAGGAACTGAAGTTTCAATTGTTGAAATGAATGATCAAGTTCTTCCTTTTGAAGATAAAGATGTCGCTAAACAGTTGCAAAGAAGCTTTAAAAAGGATAAAATTAAACTATTAACAGGTAAAAAAATACAAAAATGTAATATTGAAGGTGAAAAAATTGTAGCAAATCTGGATAATGGGAAATCTGTAGAAGCTGATATTATGTTAGTTTCTGTCGGTAGAAAACCTTATCTTGAGAACTTAGGAATAGAAGATCTTGGAATTGAAGTAGAAAGAGGAAAAATAGTAGTAGATGAAAAGATGCAAACAAATGTAGAGGGAATTTTTGCAATAGGTGATATAGTAAATAGTCCATTCCTTGCTCATGTAGCTTCTAAGGAAGGTATGGTAGCAGTTCAGAACGCTCTTGGAAAAGATAAAAAGATAGATTATACAGCTATTCCAAGATGCGTATATACAGAACCTGAGGTTGCAGGAGTTGGATTGACTGAAAAGCAATTACAGGAAAAAGGTATACAGTATAAAATAGGTAAATTTGAGTTTAGAGGACTTGGAAAAGCTCAAGCAATAGGAAAATTCCAAGGATTTATAAAGATATTAGCAGATAATGAAGATAAGGTAGTAGGAGCGTCTATAGTTGGTCCTCATGCTACAGATTTGCTAACAGAGCTTACTTTAGCTGTTCACTTAGGTCTTACTGTAGAACAAGTAGGAGATGTTATTCATCCACATCCAACATTATCAGAGGGATTGATGGAAGCTTTACATGATGTACATGGAGAATGTGTACACTCAGTTACAAAAGCAAAAGCTGACGCTTAATAAAGATAGAGCTTTATTAAAAGCTCTGTCTATCATATGAGATAGGGGGTAGAGTTATGGGATATACAATAGCTGTAGCAGGAAAAGGTGGAACTGGAAAAACTAGCTTGACAGGGCTTTTAATAGACAATTTAGTAAAAAAAGGACAAAATCCAATACTTGTTGTTGATGCAGATGCAAATGCAAATATAAATGAGGTATTAGGAGTAGAGGTAGGAAGTACTATAGGGGAGATAAGAGAAGAGGTAAATCAAAGAGAAATCTCTGGGAATGGATTTCCAGGTGGTATGACTAAAGCTCAATATTTAAAGTATAAATTAAATACTTCTATAACAGAAGGAAATGGATATGATCTTTTGGTTATGGGGAGATCAGAAGGTCAAGGATGTTACTGTTATGTTAATGGGGTTTTAAGAGAACAAACAGATTCATTATCTGATAGTTATAAGTATTTAGTTATAGATAATGAAGCAGGTATGGAGCATTTAAGTAGAAAAACTACTAAACATATAGATACTTTATTCCTTGTAAGTGATTGTGCAAGAAGAAGTATTCAAGCTGTTGGGAGAATAAAATCTCTTGTAAAAGAGCTGGATCTAAAAGTTAGCAATATACAGTTAATAGTTAATAAGGCTAAAGATGGACAATTACATGAGGGTATAAAAGAAGAAATTGAAATTCAAGGTCTGAATTTAATAGGTGTAGTTCCTATGGATGAGATGATATATGAGTATGATTCAAGTGGAATACCACTGGTTAAGTTACCAGAAGACAATAAATCTAAATTAGCTATTAAAGAAATATTATCTAAAATAGAAATTTAAAAAAGTAGTTATTAAGGGGGCGATTTTTGTGGCATTTAAGATGTCTGTTCAAAAATATGCAGGAAGAATTTCAGAAGTTGAAATTGGAACTGGAGAAAAAGCTTTAAAATTAGGTGGAGAAAATGTAATGCCATTTTACAGCTTTGATGGAGATTGTGGAAACACACCTAAAATGGGAGTAGAAATATTAGATGTATTTCCAGAAAATTGGATAGAAGAATTAAAAAATTTATACAAGGATGTAGCTCAAAATTCAGTAGAGTGGGCTAAATTTGTAGAAAAAGAAATGAAACCTGATTTCATATGCATAAAGTTCGTAGGAGCTGATCCTAATGGACTAAATAGATCAGCTGAAGAGTGTGCACAAATTGCAAAGGATGTAGTTGAAAATATTGAGTTACCATTGGTTATTTCAGGATGTGGTAACTTTGAAAAAGATGCTAAGGTATTTGAGAAAGTAGCAGCAGCAGTTGATGGAAAGAACTGTTTATTCTTAGCAGCAGTTGAAGAAAACTATAAGGCTGTAGGAGCAGCAGCTGGACTTGCCTATCCTCATAAGGTAGGAGCTGAGTCTTCTGTTGATATAAACTTAGCTAAACAATTAAATGTATTGTTAAATCAACTTGGAGTTAAAGAAGAAAACATAGTTATGAATGTAGGTTGTTCTGCTGTAGGATATGGATATGAGTATGTTGCTACAACTTTAGATAGAATTAGACTTGCAGCGTTTGGTCAAAATGATAAAACTCTTCAAATGCCTATAATGGCACCTGTTTCTTCTGAAGCTTGGTCAGTTAAAGAGTCTGTTGCTGATGTTGAAGATGCTCCAGAGTGGGGATGTAAAGAAGAAAGAGGAATAACTATGGAAATATCAACTGCATCTAGCATGATAGTGGGGGGAGCGAACGCAGTTATACTTCGTCATCCTAAGTCTTTAGAAACTATGAAAAAATTTGTATGTGAATTAGCATAATAAATAGAGGTGTTAAGGGGGAAAGAAAAATGGCTTTAAAAGGATTAGATATATTTAAGTTATCTCCAAAGAAAAACTGTAAAGATTGTGGATTTCCAACATGTATGGCGTTTTCTATGAAGGTTGCAGCAGGAGCAGCTGAAATATCAAAATGTCCTCATATGAGTGATGAAGCATTAGCTAAGCTTTCAGATGCTACTGCACCACCTATGAAAACTTTAACTATAGGTAAAGGTGAAAATGAGTATAAATTAGGTGGAGAAACAGTACTTTTCAGACATGAAAAGAGCTTGGTTAATAGAAATAGATTTGCAGTATTATTCACTGATTCTATGGATGATGAAACTGTAAATAATAAAATAGAGAACATCAAAAAAGTTGATTACATAAGAATCGGCGAAGAAATGAAAGTTGAAATAGCGGCCTTAAAATACAGTGGTAATAAAGAAAATTATATTAAATTAATAAACACAGTTAAGAATAGTGAAATAAAAGTAGCTTATATGTTAATTTGTGAAGATATAGATGTATTAAAAGAAGCTCTTGAAATAGTTAAGGGAGAAAATCCTATAGTATATGGAGCTAACAAAGAAAACTACAAGGAAATGGTAGAACTTGTTAAAGCTGATAAATTAGCATTAGGTGTTAAAGCTGATAATCTTGAAGAGTTATATAGTTTAGTAGAAGATATTCACAAATTAGGATACAAAGAGTTAATTTTAGATCCTACTAGTAATAATGTTAAGGAAGCTTTTACTAATGCAGTTCAGATAAGAAGAATTGCTTTAAAAGAGGGAGATAGAGCATTTGGATATCCTTCAGTTGTATTTGCAAATGAAATAGCTAAGGATGATAAGTACATGGAGGTTGCTATATCTTCTTTATTCACAGTTAAGTATGGATCTATAATAGTTCTTGATGATATAGATTATTCTAGAGCGCTTCCATTATTTGCTCTAAGACAAAATATATATACAGATCCTCAAAGACCTATGAGAGTTGAACCTAAGATTTATCCTATAAATAATCCAGATGAAAATTCTCCAGTTCTTGTAACTGTTGACTTTGCTCTTACTTACTTTATTATAGCTGGAGAGATAGAGAGATCTAAAGTTCCAATGTGGCTTGCAATACCAGATGCAGGAGGATATTCTGTTTTAACAGCTTGGGCTGCTGGTAAATTTGGAGGAAGTAGTATTTCAAACTTTATTAAAGAAAGTGGAGTATCAGAACAAACTAAATGTAGAAAACTTATAATACCTGGAAAAGTAGCTGTTTTAAAAGGTGATATTGAAGATAATTTACCTGGATGGGATGTTGTTATAGGAACTAACGAAGCTATGGAACTTCCTAAATTCTTAAGAGATTTTAATGAAGAATTAAGAACTGCTAAGGCTTAATTGAAAAGGAAGGATTTAATCCTTCCTTCATTATAAAAAGGGGGTAATCATTAATGGAAAGATTTATGATAATAGGAGAGAGAATTCACTGCATTTCGCCAAGTATAAGAAAGGCATTAGAAGAAAAAAATCCTGAGCCAATTTTAAAAAGAGCTAAAGAACAAATTGATGCAGGAGCTCATTATATAGATTTTAATATAGGACCCGCTGAAAGAAATGGAGAAGAATTAATGACTTGGGGAGTTAAATTAATTCAAGAAAACTTCAACAATATACCAATAGCTCTTGATACGGCTAATAAAAAAGCTATAGAAGCTGGTCTTAAGGTTTATAATAGAGAAAATGGAAAACCACTTGTAAACTCTGCTGATGCAGGACCTAGAATTGATCTTTTGGATTTAGCAGCAGAATATGATGCAAAGTGTATTGCATTATGTGCTAAAGAAGGTATTCCTAGAGATAATGATGAACGTATGGGTTATTGTACAGAATTACTTGAAAAAGGTATGATGCTTGGAATGGATCCTGAAGATATATTATTTGATCCACTTTGCCTTGTAATAAAGGGAATGCAAGAAAAACAAATGGAAGTTTTAGAAGCTATAAGAATGATGACTGAAATGGGACTTAAAACTACAGGAGGTCTTTCTAATATATCAAATGGAGCTCCAAAAGATATAAGACCTATACTTGATTCAGCTTTCTTATCAATGGCTATGGCTAATGGATTTAGCTCAGCTATAATAAATCCATGTGACAAAGAGCTTATGAAGGCAATAAAATCATGTGATGTTATAAAAGGAAATATATTATATGCTGATTCTTATTTAGAATTATAGGAGATTTAAAATAAATTATTTAGGGGGATAGAAACATGAGTTTATTTAAAACTATATTCACAGGATCTAACCAAGCATTAGAAGCGGCTACTGATTTTTTAAATAAAAGTATAGAAGAAAAAGGACTTGATCATAAAGTTGCTTTTCCTGATACTGCATATTCACTTCCTATTATATATGCAGCTACAGGACTTAAGATGGAAAGTTTTGCTGATCTTCAAAAGGCATTGGGAGTTGTTAAAAGCTTAATAGGAGAAGAAAAAGAAAACTTAGAAAATGGACTTAATGCAGGTCTTGGAACTGCTGTTGCTGCTGAAGTTATAGAGGCTATAAAATATTCTACTATGGATGCTCCTTATGAAGCTCCATGTGCTGGACATATAAGTGACCCTATAATTCGTTCACTAGGAGTTCCTCTGGTTACAGGAGATATACCTGGTGTTGCAGTTGTATTAGGAGAATGTCCTGATGCTGAAACAGCATCAAAAATTATAAAAGATTATCAATCTAAAGGACTTTTAACATTCTTAGTTGGTAAGGTTATAGATCAAGCTATAGAAGCAGATGTTAAGATGGGTCTTGATTTAAGGGTAATACCTTTAGGATATGATGTTACATCTGTAATACACGTTGTATCTGTAGCTGTTAGAGCGGCTCTTATATTCGGAGGATTAGAACCAGGAGATTTAGAAGGATTATTAGATTATACACTTAATAGAGTTCCAGCATTTGTAAATGCATTTGGACCTTTAAGTGAGCTTGTTGTATCTTGTGGAGCTGGAGCTATAGCTTTAGGATTCCCTGTTATAACAGATCAAGATGTGTTTGAAGTTCCAACTAGACTTTTAACTCAAAAAGACTATGACAAATTCGTAGCTACATCACTTGAAGCTAGAGGAATAAAGATAAAAATAACTGAAATTCCTATACCTGTATCTTTTGCAGCAGCATTTGAAGGTGAAAGAATTAGAAAAGGTGATATGTTTGCAGAATTTGGTGGAGGAAAAACTGAATCTTGGGAATTAGTAATGAAAAGAGAACTTTCTGAAGTTGAAGATCATAAAATTGAAATAATAGGACCGGATATAGATACTATTCAAGATGCACCAGGAAGATTACCTTTAGCAGTATTTGTAGAAATTGCTGGTAAGAATATGCAAGATGATTTCGAACCTGTACTTGAAAGACGTATTCACTACTTTATGAATTACATTGAAGGTGTAATGCATGTAGGTCAAAGAGATATAACTTGGATAAGAATAGGTAAAGAAGCCAATGATAAAGGATTTAGATTAAACCACATAGGTGAAGTTTTATATGCTAAGATGCATGATGAGTTTGAATCAGTTGTTGATAAGTGTCAAATAACTATAGTAACTGATCCTGAAAAAGTATCTGAGCTTAAAGCAAAGTATGCTGTAGCTAAATATGAAGCAAGGGATTCAAGACTTGCATCATTAACAGATGAGAGTGTAAATGAATTTTATTCTTGCAACTTATGTCAATCATTTGCTCCAGCACATGTATGTATAGTAACTCCAGAAAGACAAGGTCTTTGCGGAGCTGTAAGTTGGTTAGATGGTAAGGCTACTAAAGAATTGGATCCTACAGGACCTTGTCAACCAGTACCAAAAGATGGTATTGAAGATGAAAAATTGGGAGTTTGGAGTGCTGTTAATGAAACCGTAGCTCAAATTTCTCAAGGAGCAGTAGAAAGAGTAACACTTTACAGTATAATGGAAGATCCTATGACTTCTTGTGGATGTTTTGAATGTATATGTGGAATAATGCCAGAAGCTAATGGACTTGTAATAGTTAATAGAGAGCATGCAGGAATAACACCTCTTGGAATGACATTTGGAGAACTTGCATCTATGACAGGTGGAGGAGTTCAAACTCCAGGATTCATGGGTCATGGTAGACAATTTATTTCATCTAAGAAGTTCGTAGCAGCAGAAGAAGGAAATAGAAGAATTGTTTGGATGCCAAAAGAATTAAAAGACTATGTAAGTGAAAAATTAAATGCTACTATTCAAGAATTATATGGAATAGAAAACTTTACAGATATGATATGTGATGAAACTATAGCTACTGAATCTGAGGATGTATTGGCATTCTTAGAAGAAAAAGGTCATCCAGCATTACAAATGGAAGAAGTTATGTAAGGGGGTATAAGTATGAATTATCCATCTACTTTAAAATATACTAAAGATCATACTTGGGTAAAAATAGAAGGTAATGAAGCTTATATAGGAATTACTGATTATGCTCAAGATCAATTAGGAGAAATCTTATTTGTTGAAATGCCAGAAGTAGAAGATGAAATAGAAAAAGGAGAAGAATTCGGAGTAGTAGAATCTTCAAAGGTAGCATCTGATCTATTAGCACCTATATCTGGTGAAGTTCTAGAAATAAATGAAAAATTAGATGATGAGCCAGAATATATGAATGAAAATGCATATGATGCATGGATTGTAAAAATAAAAATAAAAGATATGTCTGAGGTGGATGAATTATTAGATTCTAATAATTATGAGACTGCTTTAGCATAAATAAAAAAATAAACTTCCCTAGGGCTTTCCTGGGGAAGTATTTTTTGGAGGGATATAAAGTGATAAAGGTAAAGTTTATGCCACAGAATATAGAAGTTGTCTGTAAATATAAAGATAATTTACTTGAGGTAGCTAGAAAAGCGAATATTTTTATAGATGCACCTTGTAACGGAAATGTATCCTGCGGAAAATGTAAAGTGAAAATTATAAATGGAAGAGTAGATACTAAAAAAACTACTCATATAACGGATGAAGAGTTTGATAGTGGATATGTACTAGCATGTAATAGTAAAGTTATAGAGGATATACAAGTAGAAGTACCTAGTAAATTATCATCTTCTATGAATAAAATGAAAATAGAAGATTCTTCTAGCGATGTATACAAAAAACTACTTGAAAATTGTAAACAATTAATAAGTAAAAATCATATGGAATTTAAATCGTATGTTAGAAAAAATTATGTAACTATAGAGTTACCAAATCTTGATGATAATATATCTGATTTTGATAGAATAAAAAGACATTTAAGAAATACTTTTGGATATGAAAAGGTTACTTGTAAGATAGAAACTATAAGAAAGATTCCTAATATATTGAGAGAGGGAAACTTTAACGTGACAATAACTCATATACCAAAAGCAGGTAATACTACTAATATAGTAAATATAGAGTCTGGTGATACGACAGATAAATTTTATGGGGTTGCACTTGATATAGGGACGACATCAGTTGCAGCTTGTATAGTAGATCTTTACAAAGGGAAAATAGTAGCTAAAGCTTCTTCGGGTAATGCTCAAATAAAGTATGGAGCAGATGTTATAAATAGGATTATATATTCAACTAAGAAAGATGGCCTTGAAAAATTAAATAAAGCTATTGTACATGAAACTATAAACCCTATATTGGAAAGTATGTACAATGAATTAGGCATTGATAAAAATGATATTACAGCCCTTGTAGCTGGTGGAAATACAACAATGACTCATTTATTATTGAATGTATATCCTGATTATTTGAGAATGGAACCTTATATACCAGCATTTTCAAAATCACCTTATATACAAGCTAAAGAACTTGAAATCGAAATTAATAGTGATGCGTATATATATATAACTCCTTGTGTTGCGAGTTATGTAGGTGGCGACATTACAGCAGGTGTATTATCATCAGGAATTTGGTCATCTGATGAGAATGTTTTGTTTATAGATTTGGGAACTAATGGGGAAATAGTATTTGGCAATAAAGATTATTTGATGACATGTGCTTGTTCTGCTGGTCCTGCATTTGAGGGAGGAGAGATAAGTTGTGGAATGAGAGCATCAAGTGGTGCTATTGAGAAAATTAGAATAGATAAAGATACATTAAACCCAACTCTTGGTATAATATCGAATGATAAACCACAGGGAATATGTGGTTCTGGAATAATAGATTTAATAGCAGAAATGCTTGTAAATAATATTATTGATAGAAGAGGAAAAATAAATGAAAATATAAATTCTAATAGAATACGATTTGATGAAAATGAAATAGGGGAATACGTACTTGCATTTAAAGAAGATTATAATATAGAACGTGATATAACTATAACAGAGGTTGATATAGATAGTTTTATAAGGGCAAAGGGAGCAGTATATTCTGGAATAATTACATTGGTTGAAAGTCTAGGTATGGATTTTGATATGATAGATAAGGTATTGATAGCGGGAGGTATAGGAAGTAGTTTAAACATAGAAAAATCTATATTAATAGGTATGCTTCCGGATGTAGATAAAAATAAGTATTCGTATATAGGAAATAGCTCTTTAATGGGATGTTATCTTGCTTTAACTAGTGAAGATGCAAGATGTAAGCTTGAGGAATGTTCGGATTCTATGACTTATGTAGAGCTTAGTGTATATCCAAGCTATATGGATGAATTTATATCAGCGTGCTTTTTGCCACATACAGATATAGAAAAATTCCCTAGTGTAAAAGCATCATTGGGGTGTTAGTATGAAGCTTGAAGATAAGATGGTTAAAGCTCTTAAGGTTAAAGAAAATAACTTTGGAAAAAACATTATATTTTCATATCCTAACAAGACGTTAGCTGTTACAACCACAGGAAATGAATGTAGCTTGAAGTGTGCTCACTGCAATGGTCATTATCTTAAGAATATGACAGATATAAATGAAATAGACGAAAAGATGAAGCATAGGAATGTTGATAGCTTTTTAATAAGTGGGGGATGCTCTTTTGATGGGAATGTACCTATTATTAATCATTTAGAAGATATTAAAAATCTAAAAAATAAGGGATATAAAATTAATGCTCATTTAGGGCTTATGGATGAAGATGATGTAAAAAAAATATCAGATTATATAGATGTAGCTTCGTTTGATATTTTATTAAATAATGAAACTATAAAGAATGTATATAAAATAGATAAGAAAAAAGAAGATTATATAAAATCATACGAAATATTAAAAAAACATACAAGAGTAGTTCCTCATATTTGCATAGGTATGGACTCTGGGCAAATAAAAGGAGAGTACGATGCTTTGGAATATTTGAAAACTCAGAATCCTGATTGTATAACATTTATAGTTCTAATTCCCACTAAGGGAACTGAATTTGAAAAGATTCAACCACCTAAAATAGAAGATGTAATAGATGTTATATGTGAAGCAAGAATAAAATTTCCAAATATACATATAAACTTAGGATGCATGAGGCCTAGAGGGCAATATAGAAAGCAATTAGATAAAATGGCTATATTAAGTGGAATAAACAATATAGTAATGCCGTCTAAAGAAGCTATAAAGGAAGCTATGAAAATAAAATGTAATATACAAGAATTTGAGAGGTGTTGTGTATTATGATCAATTTATCTTATGGAAGTGCTATTGAAATTGGATTAGTTAATGCCACTATGGATATTAATCCTACTACAGCTTATATAATGATTGGAAATGGGTGTAATAATAAGTGTGCTTTTTGTTCTCAATCAATAGAGAGTACATCTAGAAAGGATAAACTCTCCAGAGTGCTTTGGCCAAAGTATAATAAAGATGATATACTAGCATCTTTATTAAATTATAGAAGAGGAAATATAAAACGAATTTGTGTTCAAGCTATGGGAACAAATGAAGCGTTAGAAATGTCTAAGGAGTTTATAAGATATATAAAAGCAAGTCTTGAATTTCCTATATCATTATCTGCAAAGGTTGAGACTGAAGAAGAAATGAAAAATTTATTTGATATTGGTGTGGATAATGTTGGTCTTGCAATAGATGCTGCTAATAAAGAGTTATATGAAAAAATAAAGGGAAATAATTTTGATGAAAAAGTTCAATTTATAAAAAAAATGGGAAATAGATATAAAGACAAAATAAGCACTCATATAATAATAGGCCTTGGAGAGAATCATGAGGATATATTTGATTTATATAAAGAATTGATAGATAATAATGTAACTGTAAGTTTATTTGCATTTACACCTATAAAAGGAACTAAGCTTGAAAATAAAAAACAGCCGAGGATACAGGATTACAGAAAAGTTCAACTTATGACATATTTAATTAAGTGTGGGTATAAAAAAGAAGATTTTGAGTTTGTGAATAGAGAATTAAAAAATATAAAAAATATAAAGCGTAAAGAAAATTATGATATAAAAAGAGGTATACCTTTTTTGATATCTGGATGTAAAGACTGTAACAGACCGTATTATAATGAAAGACCTGGAGGAACTATATATAATTATTCTAGAGAACTAACAGATGACGAATGTTTAAAAGCTATATCAGAACTTGGAATGAACATAGAGGTGAGATAAGTGCAAAAGTGGAGAGTAATAAGAAATACAACATATGATGGATTCATGAATATGGCTATAGATGAAGCTATTATGAAATCATACAAAGAAAAAAAGGTGGATCCCACTATTAGATTTTACACTTGGAAACCAGCTTGTGTTAGTATAGGATATTTTCAGAAGATGGAAGAAGAAATAGATATAGATACGTGTAAAAGATTAGGAATTGATTTTGTAAGAAGGACAACAGGGGGAAGGGCGGTTTTGCATGACGATGAGCTTACATATAGTATTGTAATAGATGAAAACAATCCATTGATGAATGGAGGAATAATGCAAACTTACAGGTATATAAGTGAAGGACTTGCAAATGGTCTTGAGATGAGTGGAGTTAAGATAGATCCATTAACTAGAGCTCATAAAGATATAAAAAGCGATAAAAGCTCTGTGTGTTTTAATTCTAAATCTCACTATGAGATAAGTATAAATAATAAAAAGGTAGTTGGAAGTGCTCAAACTAGAAAAGAAGGTATAATTCTTCAACATGGTTCTATAGTTCTTGATTTTGATGTAGATAAATTAATTTCTACTATAAAGATAGATGAGTCAAAAAAAGAAAAGCTAAAAAGAATAACTTTGAAAAAGGCTAGTGGAATAGAAAATGAACTGGGAATTAAAATAGATATAGATATTTTAGAGGAAAATATTATTAAAGCATTAGAGAAACATTTTAATATAGAAATATATGAAGATGAATTATCTGATTATGAAATGAAACTTGCAACACAGCTGTATGAAAAATATTCAAATGATGATTGGAATAAAAAGAGATAATATTGATAAAACAAAATCAACATGATATACTTTAATAAGAAGATAATAGAATGTAATATAGAAATCATGAAGATTTCTTTAAGGCTTTTTGAAGATAGCTTTAGGGGAATCTTTTTGTCTATTAACAGGGAGGAATTATAAAATGTGTGAATCAACAGCTTACTTATGTAAAGAAGATGGTCTTGAAAAAATAATGGAAAATGTAGTGTATATGAAGCCTGAAAATGGAAAAGTATACTTGGCAGACTTGTTGGGAGATCAGAAGATTGTAGACGGTGAAGTTAAAGAAATTAGACTTATAGATCATAAAATAATTATAGAAGAGAATTAAATAATAAACCTGGGGGATAAAATATGATTATAGCTGTAGTAGATGGAATGGGTGGAGGAATAGGATCTCAAATAGTTAGTAGTTTAAGAGATGAATTACCTTCTTATGTAGAAATATATGCACTTGGAACTAATTCAATAGCAACTTCAGCTATGATGAAAAGCCATGCTAACAAAGGGGCTACAGGGGAAAACGCCATATGTGTATCCTCTAAAAAAGCAAATGTCATAATAGGTCCGATGTCTATAGTTATTCCAAATTCTATGATGGGTGAGGTTACTTGTAGAATGAGTGAGGCTATATCAGATTCAGAAGCATTAAAAATATTATTACCTTTAATACCAGAAGATTTTGAACTTGTAGGACTTGAGAATAAACCTTTAATTCTTTTAATAAAGGATGCTGTAAAACTTATGAAGAAAGAATTTAATATAAAGTAGGGGGATAAATATGAATAAATTTGAAAAGAGATATCATCATAGCCATGAGCATGATCATGAAATTGCTGGTCATCATCACAGTCTTCATTCTCATAATGATGAAGACAAAGAAGAAAAAACTTTAAGAGTTCTTTTGGCACATTGGGTTAAGCATAATAAATCTCATGAGGAAAGTTTTAAAGAGTGGGCTGATAAATCAAAAGAAATGGGTAAAGAGGAAGTTGCTAAGAATATAGAAAAAGCCATAGAATATATGGAACAAGCAAATGAAATGTTGATGGAAGCCAAAAAACATATGTAAATTTAATATCATATTAATCATTGACAAGCTTTGGTTAATATGATATTATTATTTTAGTCGAGAGAATAATGTGCGGGTGTAACTCAGTGGTAGAGTTCTGGCCTTCCAAGCCAGCTGCGAGGGTTCGACTCCCTTCACCCGCTCCATATGGAGAAGTACTCAAGTGGCTAAAGAGGCTCCCCTGCTAAGGGAGTAGGTCTTTTACGGGACGCGAGGGTTCGAATCCCTCCTTCTCCGCCAGTGGAAAAACAACTTATATCAATATAGGTTGTTTTTTTATTTATACAATAAATTGTTGAAAGAATACAAAAATGTAATAATATCTAAATCATTTTTTTAAGAATATAAAAAATATGTATAACATAGTATATAAGAAATATCTTTGATTTAAAGTTGAATTTATTAATCTTAAATTGGAGGACGAAATGTTGAATATAAATAGATTTAAAAATAGTATAGAAAATGAAAAGATTAAGATGTTGAATGATGAATTGAGAATAGAAAATGTTAATTTAAATAAAGAACTTCAAGAGTTAAAAGCTATAAATTGGATATTAAGTCAAGTTATAAAAACATCTGGAACTATTGATTCTTTTGAAGGACTGATGAAAAACATTACAGATATACTTATGGGAGTATTGGGGGTAGATACTTGTAGTATATGGATAAAGAATGATAATATTAATAGGTATTCATCTTATTCTAGAAGTATATACAATAGTAATGAATATGAAATAGATACCTGTACCTACTTTCCTGATGATATTTTAAAAATAAAAGAAACTAAAACTTTGGATATGAACAAGGAAAACTGTAGTTTTTGTAAAGGTGAGAATGTTAATTCTGTATTAATATCTCCGTTAGAAGATTTTAGAACGAACACAAGGATGGGTGTTATAATAGTAGAGCATAGAAATAAAAATTTCTTTAGTGAAAATACTAAGAGTTTTTTTGACATACTCTCTATACAGCTGAGTATTGCGGCTATCAATTCTAAGTTGTTTGAAAAGGTAAATGAAATAACGAATAAGGACACTCTTACAATGTGTTATAATAGAAAATATTTCGATAAAATTATTTCGGAAAATCTATGTGGACGAGAATATACATTAGCTGTATTTGATTTAGATAATTTTAAAATAGTAAATGATTTATTTGGTCATAAAAAAGGTGACGATGTATTGGTACAGATAAGTGAATTGGCACGAAAAATAATTGAATATTATGAAGGCTATTTAATACGTATAGGTGGAGATGAATTTGTAGTTATACTGTATAAGTCAATGGATGAATCTGTTGAAATACTAGAAAAATTGAGGAAAAGCGTACCGGATCTTAATATAATAAGAGATACTGGTTTAAATATAACTATGACTATAGGTGTTGCATGTTCAGATTTAACAAATGGAGTTGATAAAATATTCAATTTTGCTGATATGGCGCTTATAGAAGGAAAGAAACATAATTGTAAAAATAAAATACATATAGCGACACAATAAAAAAATGTATCTCAAAATATTGAAATACATTTTTTGTGATTAAGGAAACTGATAGCACAAGCTTTAGTTGACATTTAATATTTTAAGAGAATAGAGAGACCTGTAAAAATTGTTTTATAGGTCTTTTATTTTGTTACGAATTTTAAAAAATATCTTTAAACAAGTAAGATGCTACAGATAGTATATTCTCTTCCAAAATTTCTGAATCTATTTTTAATGGAACTATTTTATCTTGTTTGAAATATATAACTCTATTATTATTTTTTGTTGTAGCATAGGATACATTTAATTCTATTGTGATTGTCTGGTTAGATCCCATTATAGAATATTCATTTTCGTATATCTGTATGTTAATGGGAATAATATCTTTAGAAATATATTCTATATAGATTAAATCACCTTTGAATTTGTATTTTGATAGTCTTAATTTTAAATCAGAATTCATATAATTTATATTTATATACGTTTCACTTGAATCTATTAGATCTTGTATTTTGAATAATTTAGCTAAGTAATAGATGTCTTCATAATTGTGAAGTAGTATCTTTTTCTTTAGTGATTCATTTTTGCTTATTTCAAATTCTTTATACATATCAACACTTTCTTTTCCTGAAATAGTGTCCTCTCTTTGTATATTCAATAAGCTCTCTACTGTTTTTAATTTGCAATTTTCAAGATTTAATTTCTTTTGATATGGTTTTAGTATTTTGAGTATATCCATATCATTGTCTTTATCTATAAAAAAGTCTAAGTTGTTTTTTTCAAATCTTTTATTCAGAAAAGGAATGTCAAATCTATGTCCATTGAATGTTATATGCTTATCAAATGTTTTGAATACTTCTTTGAAATAAAACAATAGTTCTTTTTCATCATCGGTATTGTGTGCAAAAAATTGTTTTATTATGGTTTGGTTATTCTTTATATATAATATACCTATTAATATTACGTGGTTATATTTAGGACTAAGACCTGTAGTTTCTATATCAAATACACATGAGTTTTTAGGTATATCTATGATTTGATCTATTTTATGTGTTATAACTTCCATTTAAATCACCTCGCGTAGTTTTGCTTTTGTTAAATATGACTATAATAATAATATCATATAGATTTTGATGCTTGAATGAGAATTTCAAAAGTTATATTATATAAAATAGGTGATGATTATGAATTGTGAGAGTTTAAATGAAAATCAAAATGTAGCTGTTAACCACTTTAACGGTCCGTGTATGGTAATAGCTGGCCCTGGTTCGGGGAAAACAAGAGTTATAAGTTATAGAATAAATAATTTGGTTCAAAATCTAAAGGTTAGACCTGAAAATGTACTAGCTATTAGCTTTACTAAGGCATCTTCTATTGAGATGAAAGAAAGGAGTATTAGGCTTTCTTCCAATAGCTTGATTAATAGAGTTAATTTTGGAACCTTCCATTCTGTATTTTTTAGAATACTTAGGGGGTTTAAAAATTATCAACTAGATAATTTATTAGATGAGAATAAAAAAATATATACTATAAAGAATATATTAAAGAGTATGGATGTAGAGAATTATCAGGAAGAGGATGTTATAAAGGGTGTTATAAATGAGATATCATTTGTTAAGAATGAATTGTTAGGTCCTCAGGATTTTGATTCTTCTGTAGTATCTAAGGATGAGTTTTTGAAAGTTTATTCTATGTATGAAAATTATAAAAGTGATATGAAAAAGATAGATTTCGATGATATGTTAATACATACGTATAATCTTTTAAAAGAGGATTCATATATACTTGAGTTAGTTAGGAATAAGTATAAGTATATATTAGTAGATGAATTTCAGGATATAAATAAGGTTCAGTTTGAGGTTTTAAAGATGATATCAAAGCCTAATAACAATATATTTGTTGTTGGAGATGAAGATCAAAGTATTTATGGATTTAGAGGGGCTAGACCTGATTTTTTATTAGAATTTAAAAATTATTTTTCTAACTCTAAGTATATAGTTCTAGATTTAAACTACAGATCTACTGATGTGATAATAAAAACCTCAAATAAGCTTATAAAAAATAATAATAATAGGTATGATAAGGTTATAAAGTCTGTTAAAGGAAAAGGTGATGGTATATTATTTTTATCTCCAGAGGATTCTGAAGATGAGGCTAGAAAGATAGGAAGTTTAATAATTGAAAATATTAGAAATAATAATATGACTTATAGTGATTTTAGCGTTATATATAGAACGAATATACAATCTCGTGCTTTAGTGGATGTGTTTATGGATATGAATATACCGTTTGTGATAAGGGATACTGTAGTTAGTATATATGATCACTGGGTGAGTAAGGATATTATAAGTTATTTGAGTGTAGCCTTATATAGAAGTTTAAAGGATGAATTATCTAGAATTATAAACAAACCTTTTAGATATATATCTAAGGAGAGTATAAAAATAGCCATGGCAGATGGAAATTTCCTAACCAATATAAAGACTAAAGCTAATCTAAATAAGTGGCAGATAAAGACTATAGAAGATTTAGAACTAGATTTTGATTATATAAGCAGGATATCTCCAAAAGATGCTATATCTTATATAAGAACAAGTCTTGAATATGATAGATACTTAATGGAGTATTGTCAAAAGAGGAAGATAAAGACTACAGGTTTATTCGAAATACTAAATGAGCTAGAAGGTGGAGCATCAAATTATAAGACTATAGATGATTACTTAGATCATATAAGTAAGGTTAAAGAAGAAATTTTAAACCAGAAAAAAGATGATGATAAAAATAAGGTGGTTTTAACCACTATTCACTCTTCTAAAGGTCTTGAGTTTAAGAATATATTTGTAATAGGAGTTATTGAAGGGGTTATACCTCATGAGAAGTCTATTGAAGGTAAGGATGATGTTGAGGAAGAGAGAAGACTGCTTTATGTGGCTATGACAAGAGCGATGGATAAGCTTCATATATCAAGTCCTCAATATAAGTATGGTAAAAAAGCTTTTGTATCGAGGTTTATAGAAGAAATCAATGAACCAACTGATGAAGAAATGGATTGTATAAAAGCAGGAGATATAGTAAATCATAAAAAATTCAAAAGAGGAAAAGTAATAAATAGGAGTGGGAATACTATAGAAATAGAATTTAAGAATGATATAAAAATATTGAATTATAGAGTTTGTCTTAGAAATAAATTAATAGAGAAAGTATAAATTTATAGGTTTAATCCAAAAATAAATGGCATTAAAATACCGCTAATGTGGTAAATATTTTTAATAAAACTAAGAATTTCATCTTATTGAATCTCCTAAAAGTTCTAAACTCCCTTTGGTCAAACAACGAACTTTCTTAACGGATATTCAAACGCTGTAATTCTAGTTTTATACAAAAATATTTAAATCATTCGCTAACACTTTAATACCATTTGTTTTTTTAGTTTAATTTCATTTTTTTACTTCTGCTTTGAAAATAGTTCGTCAACTATTCCTTGGATTTTTTTTATGGTAATAATAGGGAGGGGAGATTTGACTTTATAATAGAATACTTGATATTAAAACTATATATGGAAATGTTAGTGAATGTTTTTAGATGTTTTGACTAATATAACTTGGGTTTTAGCGTTTAATAATCCGTTAAGAAATTTGCGTGTCTGACCGTAGGGAGTTCGTAAATTTTAGAATTATTAATAAGATAAAAGCTTAGTTGTATTCAAAATATCGTTACATTCACGGTATTTCCATATATAGTTTTCGCAACCAACATAAAATTAAAATATCAATTTTTTTTACTTGTATCCATCTACAACAACTTCTAATTCTCCTGTTTCAGGATCCATGATAAGACCATGAACAGGTATATTTTGAGGTATTAATGGATGATTTTTTATAGCTATTACACTTTCTCTAACAGAATCATTTACGCAGTCAAAACCATGTAACCATTTTTTTAAATCTATTCCTGCATATTCAAGCGTTGACATGGTATCCTTTGATATCCCCTTATTTATCATTGCTTCTATAGTTTTATCAGTATCTACATTACTCATACCACAGCCGTGATGACCTATTACAAAAACTTCTTCAGCTTCTAATTCATATATTGCAACTAAAATACTTCTCATAACACTTCCGAATGGATGCATAATTACTCCACCTGCATTTTTAATAATCTTTGCATCTCCATTTTTTAGGTTTAATGCACGGGGAAGTAATTCTATTAATCTTGTATCCATACATGAAAATATAACCATCTTTTTGCCTGGGTATTTTGTAGTTTTGAATTCTTCGTATTCTTTGTTTTCTACGAATGATTTATTATGTACTAATATGTCTTCTAGTCTGTTCAAAGAAATCTCTCCTTTTTTAATGATATTTCATTTATTATAATAGTAAAATCATTTAATTTCCAGTCTTTATTAAAAAACAACATTGAATATTAAGAGAAAAGTAAAAAAGACTGTTAACAATGTCAACAGTCTAAAAATATACTAGTATATTCCTTCTTCAAATATATCTTTTATTTCATTTATATCATTAGTTTTTCCAAGAGCGAGCATTAACTTTATTCTCGCTTTTTGACCTGGTAGATTTCCTCCTAATATGCATCCAAGCTCTACTAAATCTCTTCCAGAACCTTTGTAACCATAAGTATCTAAAACTCTTCCAGAATGGCATCTAGAAACTATAACTATAGGTATATTCATTTCTTTTGCATATCTAATGCCATCTAACATGGTTGGAGGTATATTTCCTCTTCCCATGGCCTCTATAACTATACCCTTAGCACCCGAGTCTATAGAAAACTTTATGAATCTTGAATCCATTCCAACTACAACCTTGATTAAGTCAACACGGGATTCTACACTGTGAGTATGAATATGTTGTTTTCGCACTATATCTCTATGTAGAATTAACTTATTATCATCGATTATACCAAGTGGTCCATAAGTTATAGATTTGAAAGTATCAAGAGTTAATGTGTTGGTTTTGGTTACTTCAGAAGCTAGGTTTACTTCGTTGTTCATAACTACTAAAACACCTTTATTTTGAGCTTCATCAGCTATAACGGTACAAACTGCTGCTGCTAGATTACTAGGTCCATCATATCCAAGCTCGGAAGAATTTCTCATAGCTCCAACAACAACTACTGGCTTTTGAGTATAAAGAGTTAAACTTAAAAAATAAGCAGTTTCTTCTAAACTATCAGTCCCGTGTGTTACAACAACACCGGTTATATCATCTCTGTCAACTAAATCTGATATTAAACTTTTAAGATCCATCATCATTTCAGGAGTCATATGAGGACCTGGAATTTCTGAAAAATTAACAACTTCTATATCTGCTATTTTATCTATGTTTGTGACCATAGACATTATCTGTTCTCCTGAAAGAGAAGGGATAGCGGCACCTATTCTAGAATCTACCGTCATAGATATTGTTCCGCCTGTAAAGACTATAGCAACCTTTTTTTTATTCATAAAGATTACCTCCTTAAAACATATTGTATATTAATTATATAATATTAAACATAATTATAGATGATTATTATAAAAATAAGCAAAAAAAAACCTGCCATATAGGCAGGCTTCACATTCGAAAATGTGAAAATCCGTTCAAAAGGGGTATTGGGAATAGAGATTTTATTGAGGTTACCAGGGGGATAACCACTAAAGATAGTATAACAAAATACGACATGTTTTGCAATGTTTTTTTCAAAAATAATATAATTTCGTATAATTTTATAAAATATATGTAGATTTATATCATTTAAAGTGTTAAGACAATATATATTAAATTAATCTTAATATATTGCATGAATCAATTTATAAAGAGAAACTTAATTAACAAGCTATTAAATTCTTATTTCAGCCTTAAAGTAGGTGCAGTCTTAGAACTTTTAGCTTTCCTATAAATAAGTTATAATATTATTGTAAGCAAAACAAAGGAGGGCTTTTTATGAATAATTTATTGGAGAATTTAAGTAAAAGGGGAATTGAAGCAAAATTTTTCGAAACTAGAGATGAACTTAAGAAAGACTTATTGAATGAAGTTAATGAAGATGATGTAGTTGCAATAGGAGGATCTATGTCTATACAAGAGATAGATGTATATGATGAACTTGTAGACAAATCTAAAGAGGTGCTTTGGCACTGGAAGGTTGATCCTAGTAAGAGAATGGAACTTCTTAAAAAAGCTATTTTTTCTGATGTATACTTAGCAAGTACTAATGCTATATTAGAGGATGGAAGAATAATAAACATAGATGGTGTAGGAAATAGGGTTGCATCAATGTTCTTTGGGCCTAAGAAAGTAATTCTTATATGCGGTATAAATAAAGTATGTAAGGATTATGATGATGCTATGAATAGAATAAAGACATCAGCATGTCCACAGAATGCTAGAAGACTTAATCTAAACGTTCCTTGTGCAAAAATAGACTCGTGTGTAGATTGCAAAAGCGAGCAAAGAATGTGTATGGTTACAAGTATAATAGAAAAAAAACCACCTACAATAGATTTTAAAGTATATATATTAAATGAAGAAATAGGGTATTAACTTTACAACAAAAGCCAAATAATATAATATATTATTTGGCTTTGATATATAAAATATATTTTAGCCGAATATATAATTTAGAATATATAGATAACCTTTATTAAAGAGCTAAATTTGTAATTATTTCTAAGCAACAGAGTAGACTAGGAGTTGTTGGAACTGTGAACGAATGTGAATTTTAAGAACGGAGTCTTGAAAACTTGTTGGTGTCATGAACTATCCGTTAGTATAGAGTGAATTTTATAATTAGAAGGTGATTAAATGGAAATTTATTTAGATAATAGTGCAACTACTAAACCGTATAAGGAAGTTGTAGATAAAATGGTTTATGCTTTAACAGATCAATATGCAAATCCTTCTTCGGTACATAGAAAAGGCGTTATAGTAGAAAAAGAAATAAAGAATGCTAGAAAAGAAATAGCAAAATATACAGGTGCTAAGGATAAAGAAATATTCTTCACATCTGGAGGAACTGAATCTAACAATATAATAATAAGAGGTACAGCCTATGCTAACCATAGAAGTGGTAAACATTTAATAACTACTAAAATAGAGCATCCTTCAGTTTTGAATACTTTTAAAGATTTAGAAAAAGATGGATATGAGGTTACATATTTAGATATAGATAACAATGGATTAATATCTTTTGAAGATTTTAAGAATGCATTAAGAGAAGATACAATACTTGTGAGTATTATGCATGTAAACAATGAAGTTGGTGCTATTCAGCCTGTTGATAAGATAGGGAGATACTTATCTAAACTCAAGAGAAAAGTATATTTTCATGTAGATGCAGTACAGTCATTTGGAAAAATAGATTTTAAACCATCGAAATATAATATAGATTTAATGTCCGTAAGTGGACATAAAATACACGGTCCAAAGGGAATTGGATTCGTATATATAAAAGAAACTACTAAAATAAAGTCTATTGTAACAGGTGGAGGACAAGAAAGTGCATTTAGATCTGGAACTGAAAATGTACCTGGAATTTTGGGTTTATCTGAAGCTGTTAGAATAACAATGGAGAATTTAAAGGATAATATAGATAAGATTAATAATCTAAAAGAACTATTATTGAATGAAATAAAATCTAATATAGACAATATAAAGGTAAATAGCAGTGAAAATGGAGTTTGCCATATATTAAATATATCATTTATAGGAATAAAAGGAGAAATACTTCTTCATTATCTAGAAGAAGATAATATATATGTATCAACAGGATCAGCTTGTTCTTCTAAGAAAAAAGGAAGTCATGTTTTAATAGAGATGGGTCTTTTAAGTAAAGAAATAGAAGGAGCTATAAGATTTAGCTTATCTACTATGAATAAAGAAGAAGATATAAAGAAAGCTGTTGGGATAATAAAGGAAAAGGTTGAAGAACTAAGAATTATAATAAATAAGAGGTGAATAAATGTATAATGTAGTAATAGCAAGATACGGAGAAATAGGAGTAAAGGGAAAGAATAGATATATATTTGAAGATAAACTTGTAAAAAACATTAGAAATTCTTTAAAAAAATTAGGTAAATTAAATGTATACAAGCAGTATGGAAGAATTTATATAGATGTTGAAGAATATGATTATGAAAGTATAATAGAAGAAGCTAGAAAGGTCTTTGGAATAGTTTCTTTAAGTCCAGCTGTAAAGTTTGAAAATAACTATGAGAAATTAAAAGAAGTCTGTCTTGAACTATTAAAAGATAAAATGGAATTTGAAGACGTAGAGACTTTTAAAGTTGAATCTAAAAGAACGGATAAAACATTTAGAATGACTTCTCTTGAAATGAGTAGAGATATAGGTGGATATTTACTATCTGAAATAGGTGGAGATTTAAAAGTTGATGTAAGAACTCCACAAGTAAAAGTCGAAGCGGAACTAAGAGAAGAAGCTTGTGTAGCTTACCTAGAAAGAATAGCGGGATATGGAGGATTACCTCTTGGAACTAATGGAAAAGGAATGGTATTGTTATCTGGAGGAATAGACTCTCCTGTAGCAGGCTGGATGGTAGCTAAAAGAGGAGTTGACCTTGAGTTAATGCATTACCATAGTTATCCTTTCACTAGCGAGAGATCAAAGGAAAAGGTGGAAGAATTAGCAAGAATTCTATCTACTTATTGTGGAAAGCTTAGAATGCACAGTGTAAACCTTCTTCCTATACAAAAGGAGATAAATGAACATTGTAGAGAAGAAGAGATGACAATTATATCTAGAAGATTTATGATGAAAATAGCTCAAAAGGTCGCTATATCTAAAGGGTGCAATGCTCTTGTAACTGGTGAGAGTATAGGACAAGTTGCATCTCAAACTATACAAGGACTTACTGTTACGAATGCATCTGTTGATATACCTGTATTTAGACCATTAATAGCCATGGATAAAAGTGAAATAGTAGATATAGCTAAGAAGATAGGAACTTTTGAAACTTCTATAATACCAGAAGAAGATTGCTGTACAGTATTCTTGCCAAAAAAACCTGTTACAAAGCCAAAGCTTGAAAAAATAATGTTATCAGAACAAAATCTTGATGTAGAAAAGCTTATAGATGAAGCTATAGAAAATATGGAAGTTGTAGATATAACTTTATAATTAAGTTTACATTATCAAAAATATGAATAAAATGATCAAAAAAGTAATTTATACCAAAAAAACATGTTTTTAATTTTAAAAACATGTTTTTTTAATCTAAAAATGCGAAAAATGATAGAAAATGTAGAAAAGTGTCTAATAACTATGATAATATATATAAGAATTCTTATATATATTAATAATTCAAATGCCAAATATTATCTAAAATTATTAGATAATTGGCAAGGTTTCACAAAATCGAAAAATAGAAGGAGGCAACTATGGAAACGACAAAAGCAAAGAAAAAAAATGGACTATTTTTTAAATTTCTTGACATGATTGAAAATGTAGGAAATAGATTACCTCACCCAGTAACTATATTCCTATTATTCTCTGTCGCTATAATGGTAGTATCTCATATTGCAGCTACAGCAGGATTAGAAATTGATTTTACAATGATTGACAGAAGTACTAAAGAAGTTAAAGATGTTACAGTTAAAGCTGTAAGCCTTTTAAATGCGGATGGAATTAGATACATGTTCTCTACAGCAGTTAAAAACTTTACAGGATTTGCTCCACTAGGTACAGTACTTGTTGCTATGCTAGGGGTTGGGGTTGCTGAAGGAAGTGGACTTATATCGGCATTACTTAGAAAACTAGTATTAAGTACACCTAAAAAACTTATAACAATGGTGGTTGTATTTGCAGGAATTATGTCTAATGTTGCATCGGACGCAGGGTATGTTGTTTTAGTTCCACTTGGAGCAATGGTATTTTTAAGTTTTGGAAGACATCCATTAGCAGGACTTGCAGCAGCATTTGCTGGTGTATCTGGAGGATTTAGTGCTAACTTACTTGTAGGTACTATTGATCCACTACTTGGAGGTATATCAACAGAAGCGGCTAGATTTATCAGTGATGGATATACAGTAGCGCCTACAGCTAACTGGTATTTTATGATTGTATCTACTTTTTTAATAACAGGTATAGGTACATTTGTAACTGAAAAGATTGTAGAACCAAGACTTGGTGAATACAAAGGTAATGAAACTTTTGAATTAAATGAGTTAACATCTAATGAAAAGCGTGGCTTAACAGTAGCTGGAATTACATTGTTAGTATTTGTTGGAATTATATTGGCTTTAGTATTACCAGCTGATGCAATATTAAGAAATCCAGAGACTGGTGGAATAATGAAAGGATCAGCTTTCATGGCTGGATTAGTTCCGATTATAACTTTATTCTTCCTGGTACCTGGTATTGCATATGGTATGGCATCTAAAACTATAACTTCAGATAAAGATATAGTAAACTTTATGTCTAAGGCTATGAGCACTATGGGCGGATACTTAGTATTATCTTTTGTAGCAGCACAATTCGTAGCATATTTTAAGTATACAAACCTAGGTACTATATTAGCAGTAAAGGGAGCAGATTTTTTAAAGGCTACAGAAATGACAGGACTTCCTATGATCATGGGATTCATCCTTGTATCTGCATTTATTAACTTATTTATAGGTTCAGCCTCTGCAAAGTGGGCTATAATGGCACCAGTATTTATTCCTATGCTTATGAGAATAGGATATAGCCCTGAATTTACTCAGATTGCATATAGAATAGGAGATTCAACTACAAATATTATATCTCCGCTTATGTCATACTTTGCAGTAATAGTTGCTTTTGCACAAAAGTATGATAAGAAAATAGGTATAGGTACATTAATATCTACAATGGTACCATACTCTATATCATTCTTATTAGGATGGACAATATTATTAATTATATGGTTTGTAATAGGAGCACCTATTGGACCGGAAGCATTTATTAAACTACCTATGTAATTAATAAAAATTTTGAAATAGTTAAGGGTTTAGAGTTCACAGAGAGAAATCTCTTAACTTTAAACCCTTGATTTATATGTATAAAAAAAACTATACTACTTTTGAATTAAGGGAAGTATAATAGATATGATTGGTTTATATTATAATTAGTAGGAGGTTTTGTTATGATAAACAAAGAAAGAATAGTTAAAAAGTTTTTAGAGTATGTTCAAATTGATAGTGAAACAAAAAATGAAAAGGAATTTGCAGATAAAATAAAGCTTGAACTAGAAGAACTAGGGTTTGAGGTATACATAGATGAAGCAGGAAAGAAGGTTGGATCAAATACTGGAAATATTATAGCTAAGCTAAAAGGGAATAAAGATACTGAGACTATACTGTTTAGTGCACATATGGATACCGTTACTCCAGGTTTAAGTATAAAACCTATTGTAAAAGATGGAGTTATATACAGTGATGGAACTACAATATTAGGATCAGATGATAAGGCTGGTATAGCAGCTATTATAGAAGCAGTAAAAATACTAAAAGAAGAAAATATAGATCATGGAAATATAGAAATAGTCTTCAGTATTTATGAAGAAGGTGGTCTTTATGGAACTAAAAACCTAGAGTATGATAAGATTGAAAGCAAAAAGGCTTTTGTACTAGATAGTGGTGGAGCACCAGGAGAAATTATAATTAAAGGACCTGCACAAGATAAATTAGTAGCTAAGATTATAGGAATACCAGCTCATGCAGGAGTATGCCCAGAAGAAGGGGTAAGTGCGATTCAAGTAGCAGCGTCAGCAATAGCTAAGATGAATTTACTTAGAATAGATGAAGAAACTACTGCTAATATTGGGATAATAGAGGGTGGTAAAGTTACGAATATAGTTTGCCCAGAAGTTACTATAACAGGGGAAGCTAGAAGTTTAGTAAATGAAAAATTAGATAAACAAACAGCTCATATGGTTCAGTGTGTAGAAGAGGCTTGTAAAGAATTTGGAGCTAAGACAGAAATAGATACATCTCGTGCCTATTCAGCATTTAATGTAGATGAGAATGATGATATTGTAAATATTGTTAAAAACGCTTGTAGTATATTAGGATTTGAAGCTATTACTAAGGCATCTGGTGGTGGTAGTGATACGAATATATTAAATGGAAATGGAATTAAGGCTGTAAATTTAGGTGTGGGAATGAAAAAAGTACATACACTAGAAGAGTATATTAGCATAGAAGATTTAGTAAATACTGCTAAGCTTGTATTAGAAATAATTAAGAATGCATAAAAAGTAGGTTTATAAGCTAATAAAAAGATGGTTATTAAAATACCGATACTCTAATAATATTTTAATAAAACTAAAGATTACACCGTATGAAATATCCTAAAAGTTCTGAACTCGTTATGCTCATACAACGAACTTTCTTAACGGATATTTCAACGGTGTAATCTAAGTTTTATGGAAAAATATTAAGAATGAGTATCTAACATTTGAATAACCATCTTTTTAAATTTAACTTTTAAAATAATATGTCTTATAATCACTAGTTTTATGAGACATTAAAATCCACTATAAAACCATTTAGCAGGCAATAAGAATGTCCAAGGTATTGTAAGCAGTGCAATACTAATTGATACTTTTAATCTCAATTTTTGATCTTCAATTTCTTTGCTGAAAGTAAATTTATAATTAAATATAAATATGAAAATTGTTGATATAAGCATGGCAAACAATATTATTATAACTGCCAAAGGATGGCTAAATGGATCATAACTTATCGCTGAGCTTAATTCATATGGCAATTCAACAACTTCACATATTACTAATATAAATAGTAGCAAAGCACCTATAATATCTGCTAAAAATCCAAATCCTAAAACGCTTAATATATTTTTTTTGTAAAATGTTTTTAGATTGTTCTGTGTATTTCCTAACTTGAACATAAAAAAGCAAGCTATTATTACCAATGAATCAATAATTAAATTACCTATAAGAGTTATAAATATAACTGGTGGGAAAAATAATAAAAACCAGATTGGGAAAATTAAATTATATAATTTTACTTGTTTCATTTGTTTCTCCTTTCTATTAAATTTAAAAATCCAACCTTATTCAATTATAGTGAAGATAGATATAGATTTCAAATTTTTAACATTACATAAATAAAAAAGCATAGGGACAAAATGTTGTCCTTATGCTTTATTTTAGTGCTATATTTATTCCATACTCTTTAAATATTTTAGAAGCTTTTAATACATCATCATCACTTGCATCGGGAGTTTCTTTTAAAGGATAGTCATATCCAAGCTCTTCCCATTTGAATTTTCCCATAGAATGATATGGAAGTATATCTACTTTTTCTATATTATCAAGTGTGTTTATGAACTTACAAAGATTTCTTATATCATCTTCTTTATCTGTAAGACCTGGAACTAGTACGTATCTTATCCAAACAGGTATTTTTTTATCAGATAAATGTTTTGCTAAATTCAATGTTTTATCATTGTAAACCCCAGTCAAATCTTTAAAAGCATCTCTATTTATATGTTTTATATCTAGTAGTACTAAATCTGTATAATCAAGTATAGGATCTATTACATCTATATCTACAAATCCAGAAGTATCTATAGCTGTGTGAATATCATTATCTTTAGCTTTCATAAGTAAGCTTTTTAAAAACTCAGGTTGTAAAGTAGGATCACCACCAGATACAGTAAGACCTCCGCCAGATGAAATCATAAAAGGCTTGTATTTAACAATTTCACTCATAAGTTCATCAACATCATATTCTTTTCCACCTTTAGAGTCCCATGTATCTCTATTATGACAATACTTACATCGAAGAGGACATCCTTGAGTAAATACTATAAATCTAATTCCTGGACCATCTACAGTTCCAAAAGTCTCTAAAGAGTGTACTCTACCTTTAATACCCATACAAAACACCACCTTAAATTAAAATTTAAAATAAAATTCGCTCTATGCTACCGCATAGCTCATATCGCCAACGAGTCCTACGGGCTCCGTTCTCAAAATTCACATGCGTTCATAGCGCCAACAAGTCTGACGACTCTGTTGCTTAAAAATAGTTGACATTGTAGTTTTTTATTAATATTATCTACAATTTTGAAATATATAATTTTTTTATAGAAAATAAAGCCCTAACAAAACTGTTAGGACTTTATTTAATAATACTACATTTTTCCGTGGAAAGTTCTATTTATAACGTCTAATTGTTGTTCTCTAGTTAATTTTATAAAGTTAACTGCATAACCAGATACACGTATTGTAAGTTGAGGATATTTTTCAGGGTGATCCATAGCATCAAGTAAAGTTTCTTTATCAAATACGTTTACGTTGATGTGGTGTCCTTTTTGAATGAAATATCCATCAAGTAAGAATGTTAAGTTATTTACTCTTTCTTCTTCAGTTTTACCTATAGCTTTAGGAACTACAGTAAATGTGTAAGAAATACCATCTTGAGAATGCTCGTATGGAAGCTTAGCAACTGAAGATATAGAAGCAAGACAACCTTTTGTATCTCTTCCGTGCATTGGATTAGCTCCTGGTCCAAATGGCTCTCCAGCTTTTCTTCCATCAGGAGTGTTACCAGTTTTCTTACCATAAACTACGTTTGAAGTTATAGTTAATATTGATTGAGTGTGTAGAGAGTTTCTGTAAGTTTTGTTCTTTCTTATTTTGTTCATGAATGTTTCAACTAAATCAGATGCTAATGTATCAACTGCATCATCATTGTTTCCGAATTTAGGGAAATCTCCTTCAGTTTCAAAATCAACAGCCATACCGTTTTCGTCTCTTACAACTTTAACTTTAGCATGCTTTATAGCTGATAATGAGTCAGCACATACAGAAAGTCCAGCTATACCACAAGCCATAGTTCTGAATACATCTCTATCATGTAAAGCCATTTGAGCTTTTTCGTAAGAATACTTGTCATGCATGTAATGAATTATGTTTAATGCATTTACATATAAGTTAGCTAACCAGTCAAGGAATAAGTCGAATTTTTCCATAACTTCACCAAACTCTAAGTATTCAGAAGTAATAGGAGCAAATTTAGGTCCTACTTGGATTCCTTTTTTCTCATCCATACCACCGTTTATAGCGTAAAGTAATGCTTTAGCAAGGTTACATCTAGCTCCAAAGAACTGCATTTGCTTACCAATTCTCATAGCAGAAACACAACAAGCTATACCGTAATCGTCTCCCCAATAAGTTCTCATTAAATCATCGTTTTCGTATTGGATAGAGCTTGTATCTATAGAAACCTTCGAGCAGAACTTTTTAAAGTTTTCAGGAAGATCTTTAGACCAAAGTACAGTTAAGTTAGGCTCTGGTGCAGCACCTAAAGTATATAAAGTATTTAATGTTCTAAATGCAGTTTTAGTAACAAGAGTTCTTCCGTCAATACCCATACCACCTACAGTTTCAGTTACCCAAGTTGGATCTCCAGAGAATAAATCGTTGTACTCAGGAGTTCTTAAGAATCTAACCATTCTAAGTTTCATAACAAAGTGATCCATTATTTCTTGAGCTTCATCTTCAGTTAAAACTCCATTTTTTATATCTCTTTCAAAATAAATATCAAGGAATGTAGAAACTCTACCTAAACTCATTGCAGCTCCATTTTGATCTTTAACAGCTGAAAGGTAACCAAAGTATGTCCATTGAACAGCTTCTTTAGCATTTTGAGCAGGTCTTGATAAATCAAATCCGTATTCAGCTCCCATTTTAATCATTTCTTTTAAAGCTTTGATTTGCTCAGAGATTTCTTCTCTTAATCTTATAGTATCTTCGTCCATTGTCATAACATTTAAAGATTGTTTTTGAGCATTTTTATCTTCTATTAATCTATCTATACCGTAAAGAGCTACTCTTCTATAGTCTCCGATTATTCTACCTCTACCGTAAGCATCTGGAAGACCAGTTATTATACCAGCGCTTCTTGCAGCTCTCATTTCAGGAGTGTAAGCATCAAATACTCCGTCGTTATGAGTTTTTCTGTAGTTAGAGAAAATTTCTTTAACATTTGAATCAAGTTCATATCCGTAAGCTTTACAAGAATTATCAACCATTCTGATTCCACCATAAGGCATTACAGCTCTCTTAAGAGGAGCATCAGTTTGAAGACCTACAATAGTTTCTAAATCTTTATTTATGTATCCAGCTTTATAAGCATTTATAGCAGATACTGTTTTAGTGTCAACATCTAAAGTTCCTTTATTTTCAACTTCTTTTTTCATTAAAGCTGAAACTTCGTCCCATAATTTTTTAGTGTTCTCAGTAGCATCTGATAAGAAAGAAGCATCTCCTTCATATGCTGTATAGTTAAGTTGGATAAAGTCTCTTACATCTATTTCTTTAGACCAATTTCCAGTTTTGAAAGTTTCCCATGCTTTTATCATTAAAATCACTCCTTAAAAAGTAATATTTCATCAATTAAAAAATTAAATAATTTATTTGTTAAAAATATAATAACATAAAACTGTGGGATTTTGTATACAATATTCAAATGTTACAAAAAGTTAATAGTTCTGATAATTTGATGAATTTAAATAAAGTCACTGAGCGTCATTTGAAAAAATATTATAAAATGATAAAAAATACAAAAAAGTTACTAAAAAATACTTTCTGGTAGAGTGTATACCCATATGATTTAAGTTTAAATCATATTGTATACGAAGAACACATAAGTGAAACAATTTTACTTAATGGGAAATCAAAAAGTTCTAACTATAAAAAATATACATCTATAAATGATAAGCAAATCTACCTATTATTAAAGAAGAAATATTGTATTAAATGAGTTGAAATTAGATAAAATATATAAATAATGAAGAAATAAAAAATAAATCAAAATATTTGTTGCATAATAACAGTAATATATATATAATTGAAAAGATGAGCAAGAGAGACGTAAAAACGAAAGGAAAGGTAATATATATATGGAAAACGTAAAATTTGAAAATTTGGAAATATCAAAAGAAATAAAACAAGCTATAGCTGATATGGGGTTTGAAGAGCCATCTCCTATACAAGCTCAAGCAATACCACATATATTAGCAGGAAAAGATATAATAGGTCAAGCACAAACTGGTACGGGTAAAACAGCAGCTTTTGGTATTCCTGTTTTAGATATGGTTAATGAAAAAGATAATAGTGTACAGGCTATAATTTTATGCCCTACAAGAGAGTTAGCTATTCAGGTTGCGGGAGAAATAGGAAAGCTAGCTAAGTACAAGAAAAATGTAAGAACACTACCTGTATATGGTGGACAACCAATCGATCGTCAAATAAAAGCATTAAAAAAAGGAGTTCAGATCGTTATAGGTACTCCTGGTAGAGTTATGGATCATATGAATCGTAAAACATTAAAGCTTGGAAATGTAAAGACAATAGTTTTAGATGAAGCGGATGAAATGCTAGATATGGGATTCAGAGAAGATATAGAGACTGTTCTACAACAACTTCCGGAAGAGAGACAGACTACTTTTTTCTCAGCAACAATGCCAAGAGCAATATTAAACCTTACAAAGAAGTATCAAAAAGACCCTCAACATGTAAAGGTTGTTCGTAAGGCCTTAACAGTTCCTAATATAGAGCAATTTTATATAGAGACAAAATCTAAGAATAAATCAGATGTATTATCAAGACTTATAGATATATACAATCCTAAGTTATCAGTTGTATTTTGTAATACTAAGAGAAAAGTTGATGAGTTAGTATCTGAGCTTCAATTAAGAGGATACTTTGCTGATGCACTTCATGGTGATTTAAAGCAATCTCAAAGAGATAATGTAATGGGTAAATTCAGAAACAGAACTATAGAAATACTAGTTGCAACAGATGTAGCGGCTAGAGGTATAGATGTTGATGATGTAGAGTGCGTATTTAACTATGATGTACCACAAGATGATGAGTACTACGTACACAGAATAGGAAGAACAGGACGTGCAGGAAGATCAGGACGTGCATTCTCTTTCATTTCAGGAAAGAAAGAAATATATAAATTAAGAGATATTCAAAGATATACTAAGACTAAAATGAAGAGACATGATATACCATCTCTTAGTGATGTTGAAGAAATAAAAACTAACTTATTCTTAGAAAAAGTTAAGAGTGTTATAGAAGAAGGACACTTAACAAATCAAGTTAATTTCTTAGAGAAGTTAATGGAAGAATATACTTCTTTAGATATAGCTGCTGCACTTCTTAAAATGTCAATGGGTGATCAAAATAAAGAAGAGATAAAACAAGAAAATGCATTTGAAAATACTGGTGCAGAATCAGGAATGGTAAGATTATTCATAAACATAGGTAGAAAGCAAAACATAAGACCTAAGGATATCTTAGGAGCTATAGCTGGAGAAACTGGTATTTCAGGAAAGTTAATAGGAACTATAGATATATATGATGGATATACTTTCGTTGAGGTTCCAAGAGAGCATGCTAATGATGTATTAACTATAATGAAAAACAATACTATAAAAGGTAAGACTATAAATATAGAGCCTGCCAATAAAAAATAATAAAAAATTCGTCTACTCGCTAACGCGGTGACTCATGTCGCCAACGATCCTTACAGGCTCCGTTGCTTAAAAATAGTTGCAAGCGCAGTTTTTTTAACACGTTATCCACAAGACAAAAAATTATATAGTTTTTTGATAGCACAAGCTTTAGTTGACATTTAATATTTTAAGAGAATAGAGAGACCTGTAAAAATTGTTTTATAGGTCTTTTATTTTGTTTGAAATATTTGTCCCAACAATGCGTAGCATACTTTTTAATTTGAATCAATTTTACTAAATTTTCGCATCCTTCATCACTCCAACGACACCCTAAATCTGTTCTTCTATTTATTTCTCTCATTTCTCTTTCTATTAAACTACTAGATTTATTAATCTTAGTATTAATCCAATCTTCTTCATTGTAAAAAATACCATTAAAAGCATTCTTTAAAAAATTTTCAATAGGAGTCATACCAATACGCTTAAATAAATATACAAATTGGACATACTCATTTCTAGCTTTTCTAAAATCTTTTTCTTTTAAAATATGGATTAAAGCTTTTGAAAAACATTTTCTCTCATCTACAGGTATGCCTTGCATATAAAGTAAATGATTTAGAGCTCTAGGTAAATGCCATAAGCATCTTCTATGAGTAGCTTTTTCGAATATATCTGATATAAGAGTGTTGTAAGCTATATCTCCATCTGTAATAACGTTATCACAAGTATAGTTAGATAAATTTTTATTCATATGTTTTAAAGACTTATTTACACTTATATATAGTAGTTTTTTGCTATTGATAACTCTGTTATATTTGACTGTTTTACTTAAAGGAGCTAAAACAAGCTGTATATCGCTACCTCTATTAGAGTGTGCTGTTTTAACTTTTGTAGAATCTACTATAACCTCTTCAAAGTGAGATTGGTCATGCTTAACATCAATCAAGTTAGAAGCTCTAGATACTAAAGAATGAATACTTGTATGACTTATAGACCCATTAGTCAATAAATCTATGGTATCTGAAGTTTTAGAATATGAGTTATTAAGAACAATGCTTAATATTTTTTCTTCAAATTCTGAAGATATTCTTGCTCTTGCTTTTAGTCCTAATAGTTGAGGAAAAGGAGAAAATGTTTTTGTGCAAGAAGAGCAAGTAACTTGAAACAAGTTAAACTCAATAGTTCCACAAGATGATTTTAATTTTCTAGATCTTGAACCTCGTCTAACAAAAGAGCTTCGCTCTAGACAGTGAGGGCACATCCAAGGTACTGATTTATTTTTAAATTCATTCCATTTTTTACCCATATACTTATCTAAAATAGACTTTTGAACATCATTTAATATACATCCTATTAATTGAGATGGAGTATTTTTTAAAGATGTTTGTATTTGTTGTATAATATTATTGACTGTGATATTTTCATGTGTTAGATTTATATTACATAGAATTTTATAATTCTTGTTGAGCATAGAGATCATTCCTTTCATGGATTGTGTGCAACTCTATGCTCTTTTATTTTGTCTATTTTGTCAAATTCAAATGTCAATTAAATATTATACTATCAGTTTTTTATTGAATAAAAATAAGCTGTTGACTAAGTCAACAGCTTTTGTTGTTTTAAAGAAACTATAGGAAAATACCTAAAACTATATAAAGTGTAAGAGCTATAGCTCCATTAAGTAAAGCATAAGGAAGTTGAGTTTTTACGTGGTCTATGTGATCTGATGCAGATGCCATTGATGAAACTATAGTAGTATCTGATATAGGAGAACTATGATCTCCCATTATAGCTCCAGAAATTACAGCACCTATACTCATATATATGTTTGCATCCATAGCAACGGCCATTTGAATAGCTATAGGAATCATTATAGCAAAAGTTCCAAAACTTGTTCCAGTTGAAAATGCTATTATACTAGACATTATAAATATAATCGCAGGTCCAAATGAACCATTAAGTCTACCTTCAACTAAGCTTGCCATATACTTACCAGTTTCAAGCTCACTTGAAATATTTCCAATAGCAAATGCAAATGCAAGTATTGCAGCAACTGGTATCATAGCACCAGCGCCTTTATATACATAATCCATAAACTCATTAAGCGTCATAAGGCGCTTTCCTATATAATAAAAACCACTAAACACTAATGATGCAAGAACTGCCCAAAACACTGATGTTGATCCAGAACCGTTAAATATTACACCATCTCCAGTAATATAAAGACTTATTGGAATCATCACAACTAAAACCAATAAAGGATAAAGCATATGCTTCATATTAGGTTCAACACCTTTTTTAGTATTAACTTCAATTGCATCTTGATCTACTACAGGCATAGCTCCATCTCTTAAAAGTTTACCTTCTGTTATAGCTCTTATTTCAGCTTTTTTCATAGGGCCAAAATCTTTACCCGTAAGTATAACTATTAAAAGAGTTATCAATGTAGATATAGCATAAAAGTTAAAAGGTATACTTTTAATAAGTAAATTAACAGAATTACCACTAATAACACCAGCGCCTATTTGAGCAGCTATAAGTCCAAGTAATGTAGCCCCCCAAGAGTTAAATGGAAGCATAGAACAAACAGGAGCTGATGTAGAGTCACAAATATAAGCTAGTTTTTCTCTAGAAACCTTGTATTTATCACATATAGGTCTTGATACAGTACCTACAATTAAACACGTTATAGTTGATTCTATAAAAACTACAATCCCTATAAAATATGCCAAAAGCATGGCAGCCTTTCTGTTTTTTATTCTCTTGTTTTTTTCAGTTAAGTAATATACAAATCCTTCAACACCACCTGAAGCTTGTATAAGAGTTACTACAGAACCCACTAAAAAAGAGAATATGATAGTTTTAGTTACCCATCCCTCAGAAAATACATTTACAACTGAATCGATACTTTGGCCTAAAGCAGGGAAAAATGTCCAATTAGTCATTATTAATTTTCCTATTAATATTCCAGCGAATAAAGAAATAAAAACTTGCTTTGTAGCTATAGCGAGTATTATTGCAATTAATGATGGAAGTAAGCTAAGAAATCCGTACGTCATATTTAAACCTCCTAAAAAAATAATTCAACATATAAATAATACTAGAAGGCTTAGATAAAATCAAATAATTGTTTAAATTAATAGAAAAAAATTACATTTTTAATACTTTTGTCAAAAAATTAGTTCTAGTTTTTTAAGTCTTTCTTTTAAATCATTAATAACACGTTTTTCCTGTGACTGATTATATGCTTCAAACGTTACAGAAAATCTTAAAAAGCTCCCAGCTTCATCCCAAGGTACTGTAGATATTAATGCATTTTTTAGAATATACAAAGAAGCATCTTGTGCATTTTTAAATACATAACCTGATTTAGTACCTTTAGGAATAGAAACATAGCAATAGAAGGTTCCTTGCGGCTTTTTAGCATCAAAACCTATATCACAAAGTGCATCCACTAGCATATCGAATCTTCTCGAATATTTAATACGATTTCTATTTATTATTTCTGGGTGATTAAGAGCATAAGCTCCAGCTTTTTGAATAGCCCTGAATTGTCCAGAGTCTGTATGACCTTTAACATTTGCATATGCTTTTATAACTTTTGGATTTGATACTATAAATGCTAATCTCCATCCTGTCATATTGAATGATTTTGATAAAGAATGTATTTCAATACCGACATCAATAGCTCCATCTACAGACAAAAAACTCAAAGGTTTACTATCGAATGTAAGAGTACTATAAGCTGAGTCGCAGACTATTAAGATGTCATTTTTATAAGCAAAATCTACAACTTTTTTATAAAACTCAATAGTAGCGACTTGTCCTGTAGGATTGTTTGGGTAATTAATATATAAGAGTTTTGACTTTTTGAGTATATCATCAGGTATAGAATTAAAATCTGGATAAAAGTCATTTTCTTTATATAAAGGTAAATTATAAACCTTACCTCCTAAGAATTTAGAATAAGTAGATAATACAGGATAACCAGGGACAGTAGTTAAGACTATATCACCAGGATTTACAAAGCACAAAGGAAGCATAGCTAGAATTGGCTTTGATCCTATTCCGTGCATAATATTTGTATATGGATTTAGGTTATCTAGTTTATATACTTTTTTTAAGAAATTACATGCAGCATCCTGAAACTCAGCTATTCCATTATCAGAGTACAGTCTATTTTCAATTTTAGAACACTCCTCACAAAGTATTTTACATATATTAATATCAGCAGCAAGATCTGGCTCGCCAACACCCATATCTATAATCTCTGTATTTGGATATTTATTTTTAATTATTTCTTTTTCTTTTTTTATAGCCTCAAATTTGTAATTCACAGAGTTATTAAAAAAATCAACTCCTCCTAAACGCTCGGATATTTTATTATCAACAAAATCCATAGAAAACTCCCCCTTAGATGATAAACAAACTGCTAGAACATGGTTAAATTAAACCTATAGAATATATTATTAATAGTTCGAATACTTTGATACAATATAAAGTGAAGTTAAAAAGAAAAGGAGTAATTAATATGAAAAGATTTAGCCACGGATGTACACTTGATTGTTTTGATTGTTGCAAGTTTGATATATATATAGATGAAAATAATATTATACAGATAAAGGGAGACAAAAATCATCCTTATACAAGAGGAATTATTTGCTCAAAGGGTAAGAAACATTTAGACAGATTAAATCACAAAGATAGAATATACAACCCACTTAAAAAAGTAGATGGAAAATGGATAGAGATAACATTTGATGAAGCTATATCAATAATAGCTGACAAATTAAAGTTTTACAAAGAAAATTATAATTCAAATTCAATAGCACATTATTATGAATCGGGAAGTGGTGGAGTACTGAAGTCTATACAAAATATATTTTTTAACTTTTACGGAGGGATTACAGAATTTGAAGGTGGTACATGTTGGTCTGCTGGAAATAAAGCTCAGAAATATGATTTTGGATATGTAAAAGGAAGTTCGCTTGATGATATGATGAATTCAAAAAATATAATAATTTGGGGAAGAAATCCTTACAATACATTTATACATCTTATGGAAACTATACTAAGAGCTAAGAAAAATGGAATAAAGGTGACAGTTATAGATCCAATATATACAGAAACTGCAAAGAAAGTTGATGAATATATAAGGGTTAATCCATCAACAGATGGAGCTCTTTGTATGGCGATGACTAAGGTCATAATAGAAGAAGATTTACAAGACAAAGAATTTATAAACAAATATGTAAAAGGGTATGATGAATATAAAAACTATTTAGATACACTAAGTATTGAATATCTATGTAAGGAATGTGGTGTAGACATAGATACTATAAAGAGAATATCACGTGTATATGCTAAAAAAAGTAGTACTATATATATAGGGTATGGAGTTCAAAAGTATACAAATGGAGGAAATACTATAAGAAGTATAGATGCCATGGCAGCTATAACAGGGAATATAGGAAAATCTGGAGCTGCAGTAAATTATGCAAATAGAGTATATCCAGATATATTAAATCTAGATCCGTATAATAGCTGTGATCATGCGGACAATAAAAGATATTTTAACGTTCATAGTTTTGCAGATGATGTAAAAAATTCAAATGAAGAACCTATAAAAGCTATATTTGTAACAAAAGCAAATCCATTATGTAGATGGCCTAACCTGAATAAAAACATAAAGGCATTTAGCAAAATAGAATTTAAAGTATGTATAGATATGTTTATGACTGATACTGCTAAACATTGCGATTTATTTATACCATGTACCAATACTTTAGAAAGTGAAGATATTCTATATTCGTCTATGTGTAATCCATATATTATATACAATGAAAAAATAATTGATCCAAAATACAAACTTATGGATGAATATTATTTCTTTATGGAGCTTAGCAAAAGAATGAATATGAAAGATTATCCTTTAGTATCAAAAGAAGAGTATTTAAGAGAAATAGTAAAACCACTATCTAAATGGAATATAGAAATAGATGATATAAAAAGAGACTATGTAAATATGGCTTTTGATAAAGTGGCTTGGAGTGATAAAGTTTTTAAAACTTCTTCTAAAAAGATAGAAATATATTCAGATAATGCAAAAAAGGATGGGTTAAGTCCTATACCTGTATATATAAAAAGTGAAAAAGATGATATAAGATTGATAACTACACATGAAAAAAACTCATTATTCACACAACATTATTTAGATGATGATAAAATCTCAATAGTATATATTAATATTAATCTTGCTAAAAAATATAAACTATTGGAAGATGAAATAATAACTTTAAAGTCTAGAAATGGAAGTATAGATACTAAAGTAAAGATTACTGACGATGTAGCTGATGATGTTGTTCATATGTACACAAGATGGGCTAATAAAGACGGAAATCCAAATTTTTTAACTGAAGACATATCGTCTGAAATGGGAGGTCAAGTCGCATACAATGAAACCTTTGTAGAAATTGTAAAAAAGTGATGATTATTATCACTTTTTTTATATTTATTCTACAAAAATAGTTAAAATTTTATGGAGGAATGAAGAGATATTTTATAGAAAGTATTTTAAGAGCATTTACAAGGGGGGATAACATTGGATATAAACTATAAAATAGATAACAGAAATTTAATTGTTGAATTATATGGAGAGCTAGACCATCATATAGCTTCAGATGTAAGAGAAGAGATTGATATGGCTATAGATAAAAATTCAATAAAAAATGTTATATTTGATCTGAAAAATATGAATTTTATGGATTCCTCAGGAGTAGGGGTTATTATAGGGAGATATAGAAAACTTTCAGAAACTGGAGGGAAAGTAATAGCTTTAAACCTGAATAAGCATGTTCAAAGAATATTTGATTTATCAGGCATAGACAAAATAATAGGAATTTATAACGATTACGAAGAAGCAATAAGTTCTTTATAAGGGGGAAAAACGATGAAGAATTATATGGAAATTAGCTTTTTAGCCAAATCTGAGAATGAGTCTTTTGCTAGGGTGGTAGTTGCTTCTTTTGCATCTCAGCTGGACCCGACAATAGATGAAATAGCAGATATAAAAACTGCTGTATCTGAGGCTGTTACGAATGCTATAATTCATGGATATGATGAAGATGAAACAAAGTTTGTTAATTTAATAAGTGAAATAGATGGAGATACTATAAAAGTAGTGGTAGAAGATAAGGGTAATGGAATAAAGGATGTAGATATGGCAATGCAACCGCTTTATACTTCAAAGCCTGAGCTTGAGAGGTCTGGTATGGGATTTACAGTAATGGAAACATTTATGGATAGCATGGAGATATCTTCTATTTTGGGGGAAGGAACTAAATTAGTTATGAAAAAAACTATAAAATCCAATAAAAATAAAGATTAGGGGTAATAATTATGGTGATGCCTGCTGTAAGTGAGAAAAAAAGACATTTACTTAGCCATGAGGAAACTCTAGCTCTCATAAAAAAAGCTCAAGATGGAGATGAACATTCAAAAGATATTTTAATAGAAAGTAATTTAGGGCTAGTCAGAAGTGTTGTAAATAAATTTATGAATATAGGTTATGAAAGAGATGATTTATTTCAATTAGGCTCAATAGGGCTTATAAAATCTATATATAAGTTTGATCCTAGTTTTAATGTAAGATTCTCTACATATGCAGTACCTATGATTTTAGGAGAGATAAAAAGATACTTAAGAGATGATGGGATGATTAAGGTATCAAGGTCTCTAAAACAACTTGCTACAAAGACGAAGATGGAAAGTGAAAGATTATCTAAAAAATTTGGACGAGAACCTACAATAGAAGAGGTTGCCAAGTCTCTTGAGGTAAGCAAAGAAGACATAGTTATGGCTCTTGAATCAAATTCATCAGTTGAATATTTGCATGGGGTTATACACGAGGATGAAGGATCTCCTATATGTCTTATAGATAAGATAAGTCAAACTAAAACTATGGATGATGAAAAAATAGTGGATAATTTACTTTTAAAGCAAGTTCTTGGTAAGCTAGAAAAACGAGAAAGACAAATTATAGTTTTAAGATATTTTGAGGATAGAACACAGAGTGAGATAGGAAATGAGCTTGGAATATCTCAGGTTCAGGTATCGAGGATTGAAAAGAAGGTTTTAGGAAAACTTAAGAATATGATAAGTTGAGAATGGGTCATACAATTTGTATGGCCTTTTTTGTGTGCTTGAGCGAAAAATTACCCTCATTAAAATAACGCTACTTAGCTAAAATTTTTATAAAACTAAAGATTGTTCCTTATTAAATATCCTAAAACTTCATAAACTCCCTAGGGTCAGACAATGAAGTTTTTAACGGATATTTAAACGTCACAATCTAAGTTTTATAGAAAAATATTAACTTAAAAGTAGCTAACATTTCAATGAGGGTAATTTTTAGTGCTGATCTTCAGCGTTTGGATATAGTGAATAAAAAATTGAAAAATAGATAAAGCGTTTTGTTGAGAAAAAGTTTAAAACATTTAGAGTAAAGACTTTTTATATGAGTAGAATTTTTTAATCGTTTTTGTAAATAATAATAGTATGAAAAGGGGGGATTTAAGTGGAAATATATTTGAAACCTAGAAAAAATTTGAAATTTGAAAAAAAAATAAAAGATTTGCGTTTGGAGGATTTATTTTATATATATCCCTCACAAAATGAAGAATTGGTTAAAGATATAGTAGTTGCTCACGTTAATGGTGTTAATAAGGATTATGATGTTATAGAGCTTGGGGATGTGATAAGTAGAATAAATAATCAAAATAGCTATGTAAAGGTCAACTTTTTAGAGTTTGATGACTTATTGGTACATTTTGATAATCCCAAAAAAGATAATCTGTTGTTTGTAAGAGTTTTATTTGTATGTACAATACTGTTTTTAGGAGCTGGAATGGCTATAATTAACTTTCATTCAGATGTAGATATGACTAAATCTCATAAGACAATACTAAGAATATTAACAGGAAGTGAGACAAAAAATCTATTATTTTTTCAAATAGCATATTCTCTAGGAATAGGATCAGGTGTTGCTGTATTTTATAATAAAGTTCTACCAAATTTTTCTAAATCAGAACCTAGTCCATTAGAGCTAGAAGTATCTACGTTTAAAAATGAGGTACAATCATATATTATTGAAAATAATAAGCAATAAGGAGGAAGATTTGAAACTAGCGTTTATAACTGTATTAGGATTTTCAGAAGGTATAGTTGTTGGGTCGGGAATAGTGGCTCTTCTTACATTACTAGATATAATTCCAAGACTGTGTCAAATAACTAATAGTTATCAGTACTTAGCCAAATATGAGTATATGTTGATATTCGGGGCTTTCTTTGGAAGTTTATTTTCACTTACAAATGTATCTTTTAATTTTGGGTCTATATGTTTGATACTATTTGGAGGCTTCTACGGTATATTTATAGGAATGTTAGCATCTGCTCTTGCAGAAGCAGTGGATGTTATACCAGTTATGCAAAGAAGACTCAATATTCAAGGTATGGTTAAGTATATAATAACAGTTTTAATAATAGGAAAGACAGTTGGTTCTATAGTGTGTTGGACAATATTGAAATAGAGGTGATTTAGATGGATTATAAAAAATATGTTGACGATAAAAGTCCAAAGCCTACATATCTCAAGAACTGTATATGGGCATTTATTGTAGGCGGTTTGATATGTGATGTAGGACAATTTATATTAAATAGTTATATAAAATATGGTCTAGATAAAAAAATGGCATCTACTGCAACTTCTATAACTCTTATATTTTTAGGTGCATTTTTTACAGGTATAGGAGTATATGATCTGCTTGGAAAAAGGGCTGGAGCTGGATCGATTGTTCCTATAACTGGTTTTTCTAATTCTATAGTATCTCCAGCTATGGAGTATAAGAGAGAAGGTTATGTACTGGGTGTTGGAGCAAAAATGTTTACAATAGCGGGTCCTGTTCTTGTTTATGGAATTGGTAGCTCTGTAATACTTGGCTTAATTTATCACTTCTTAGGCATTAGTTAGAAAGGAGGTTACTATGGCAAAAAAAAGATTAGGGAATCAAACAATACAGTTACAAAATAATCCTGTTATAATATCAACTGGTTCAATTGTTGGTCCAAAAGAAGGTGAGGGACCATTAAAGGATTATTTTGATATGATATTAAAAGATGACTTATTTGGAGAAGAGAGTTGGGAATTTGGCGAAAGTAAGATGGTAAGAGAAGTTATAAAAATGGCTGTAGGTAAAAGTGATTATGTACTTAATCAGGTTGATTATATAGTGGCAGGAGATCTATTAAATCAACTTATGTCTACATCTTTTGCTGCAAGAGATTTAAAAAGACCGTTCTTTGGAGTGTATGGAGCATGTTCAACAATGTCAGAATCGATGAGTCTTGCATCAATGATTGTAGATGGAGGATTTTCAGATTTAGTAGTAGCTGCTACTTCAAGTCATTTTTGTACAGCAGAGAGACAGTTTAGATATCCTTTAGAACTTGGAAATCAACGACCTATGACTGCTCAGTGGACAGTTACAGGAACAGGAGCTAGTGTTATATCATCAAAAGGAGAAGGGCCAAAGATAAAAAGGATAACTACTGGTAAGGTTATAGATAAGGGTATAACTGATGTTAATAATATGGGACCAGCCATGGCTCCAGCAGCAGTGGATACAATAAAAGCATACTTTGATGATACAAAGGACGACATAGATAGCTTTGATATAATAGCAACAGGAGATTTGGGAATAATAGGAGGAGAGATTCTTCTCGATTTCATAAATAAAGAAGGTTATGATTTATCTAGCGTATATATGGACTGCGGAATAGAAATATTTGATCATAAAAAACAAGATACTCACTCTGGCGGAAGTGGTTGTGGATGTTCCGCGAGTGTATTCAATGGATACATATATAAAAAATTGAAAAAGAAAGAAATAAACAAAGTTATGCTAGTATCAACAGGAGCACTTATGTCTCCTACGAGCACACTTCAAAAGCAAAGTATACCATCCATAGCTCATGCGGTAATTATAGAGAATTAGGAGGTGCAATTGTGGAGTATTTAAGAGCTTTTATAGTTGGAGGAGCTATATGTGTTATAGGTCAAATACTTATGGACTTTTTTAAGATACCATCCCCGTATGTACTTGTAAGTTTCGTAACCATAGGAGTTATATTGACGGGACTTGGAATATATGAACCTATTGTAAAGTTTGGAGGAGCAGGTGCAACTGTACCTCTTACTGGATTTGGATATGGACTGGGAAAAGGTGTTATAGAAGAAGTAGGTAAGAAAGGTATATTAGGAGCATTTACAGGAGGAACAGCTGCAAATGCTGGTGGAATAGCAGCAGCTGTTTTGTTTGGATATATAATGTCTTTAATATTCACGCCAAAAACAAAGCCATAAAAGATAAAAAAATTCGCTTTATGCTATCGCATAGCTAATATCGCCAACGAGTCCTACGGGCTCCGTTGCTTAAAATAGTTGCAAATTTAGTAACTTAATCAACGTTATTCATAAATTAAAAATTTCATGATTTTTTAGTAAGAAAAATAGAGAGCAATTAATTGCTCTCTATTATTTTTGTTTCATCTTCATTTTTTTTGTCTTCAGTATCTTGTTTTTTAAAAAATAAGTTTTCTGTTTGTTTATCCTCATCTTTTGGAGTTGGTTTTGGGTCTTTATTTGTTTCATTATTTGGAGGATTAGTAACATCTTTTTTAGAATCTGTTGTTTGATTATTGTCTGTTTTTTTATTAGAATCGAACAACCAATCATTTATTATATCAGATGCATCAGGGCTTTCTTCTATCTCTACATTTTCATCTTGAGTATGCATCTCACAGTATTTTTTAGGTTCTGTACCTGCTACAAATTTTTCAGTTGTAGTTTTCTCACAAAAATGAGTTGGAAGTTGACCACTTTCTAAACATACATTTTGAGTTACTATTCCGCTAGGTCTTTTGAATGATTTTCTTGGAAGTCCTTTATGAACTTGAGTCATAACTTTTGACCAAAGTGATGATGACATAGCACTTCCTTTTTTAAGTCTTTGGTTGTAGTCATTACCTATCCAAGTTGCTCCAACATAATAAGGAGTATATCCTGCAAACCAAGCATCGTTATTATCACTAGTAGTACCTGTTTTTCCTGCTACAGGCATATTAGATATTCTAGCACGGCCTCCAGTACCATTATTTACAACAGTTGTTAAAATATCAGTCATTATATAAGCTGTTTGAGGCGTTGTAACTGAGTGTTTAACAGGTTTGTTATTTAATATTAAATTTCCGCTTGAATCTTCTATCTTAGAGAACAGCATAGGCTTAATATAAGTTCCGCCATTTGCCATAGATCCATAAGCTGCAGTCATCTCAAGTGGAGTTATTCCCTTAGTCATACCTCCAAGAGTAAGTGCAGAGAAGTTTTTATCATTATGACCAGGCGTTTTTACTATAGTAGATATACCCATGTTTTCTAAGAAATCAACCATAACCTCAACAGAAGAATATGGGCTTGAAGAAAGCATTTCTGCTGTCTTTACAGCTCCTACATTTGAAGAATGTTGAACGGATTGTCTTAAAGTTATAGGTCCTCTATATTTATGAGCATAGTTGCTAGGCTTCCATTTTTCATTAGATGAATATTTATATCCTGTTGGTGAATCATCTATTGCAGTAGCAGCTGTCATTCCGCTATCAAGAGCTGGTAAGTATACAGCAATTGGTTTTATAGCAGAACCTGGTTGTCTAGGGTTAACAGCTCTATTATAAAGCTTTTTACCACCTATCATTCTTCCACCAACTAAAGCTTTAACTTGACCTGTACGGTAATCCATTATAACCATAGCTGATTGAGGTTGTATATTACCATTTTTATCAGTAAAAGTTCCTGGGAAATTAGAAGTCTTTTGATATTCTGTCTCTAGTATCTTTTGGATATTAACATCCATAGTAGAATATATTCTAAGACCTCCATTATAAAGCATATCTCTAGCTTCATCTTCAGTTTTACCTTGTTTAACTAGAGCATCTATAACATCATCTTTAACTAAATCTACGAAATAAGAAGAAACATTGGTTTGAGTTTGACTTCCAACCTTTATAACAATTTCTTCGTTTTTAGCTTGATCATACTCAGTTTGTGATATTTTACCAAGTTCTGACATTTTATAAAGTACAGTTTCTTGTCTTTCTTTTGCTTTAGGGTTAACAACTGCTTTTCTAACGACTAGTTGTTCTTTTTTTAGTTGATCATAGTTATAATTATCTATTAATCCTTTGCTATGTAGTTGTTCAAACATTCTTTTTTCCACATCAGAAGCTGGATCTGTGTTTGCTGTTTTAGGATAAAAAACTAGTAAGTTCTTAAGTTCATCTAAATTCTCACTACCATCAAGTCTTTGAGTAGTATAAGGGGAATATTTAGATGGATTTTTAGTTATACCTGCTATCATTGAAGATTCTGCTAGAGTTAATTCGCCTACATCTTTTGAAAAATAAGTTTGAGCTGCGGCTTGTACCCCAATAGCACCTCTACCTAGATAGAAAGTATTTAAGTAAGTTTCCAGTATTTCATCTTTAGAAAGAGTCTTTTCAAGTTGAAGAGCATAATAAGCATCTTTAATCTTTCTTGTAATAGTTTTTTCATTAGATGTATACATATTCTTAGCAAGCTGTTGTGTTAGTGTACTTGCTCCTTGAGCTTTACTCATAGTTTTTAAGTCATACCAAAGTGCACCAAATAATCTTTTTATATCTACACCATGGTGATCATAAAATCTCTCATCCTCTATAGATATAACTGCATTTTGTAAATCCTTTGGTATTTTATCTAAAGTTACTAGACTTCTAAAGTTTGATCCATGAACCTTTTCTATTAATTGTCCATTAGAATCATATATGAAAGAACTTTCATACATTTCAAGATTGTGTGGATCTATAGGTGGTGCGTTTTTAATAACGCCTACTACAAGACCCATAACACAGGCTGTACCAACTATAGATAATATAATAAAAGTAATAAGTACTATTCTGAAAATGCTTACTTTTTTCTTTTTTTCGTTATTTTTAGTAGGATTACTTTTATCATTATTTTTATCACTGCGCATTCGTCATTACCTCCTTATTCAACTTATTATAACATAGAAGAAAAAGGTCAATCTATAAATTTATTCAAAGAATATTTTTGTAACATTGTTGTAATATAAAAAAATAGATATTTATTGCAAAAAAAGTTATATTTATGATAGAATAGGGTAAATTATTTAATAATAGACGTTGAAGGAGATTAGTAATCCTCATGGTTACAAAAATAGAGAGTAAATCGGGTGGTGAAAGGTTTACAGTACATGATAAGGTGAAATACACTCTGGAGTTTCGAAACTAAAAATCTCGACGTTTTCCATACGTTACAGTGGATAAGAGGCATTTTTATGCGAATTAAGGTGGTACCACGGGTTTTCTCGTCCTTTCATAGGACGAGGAGGCCCTTTTTTAATATACAAAGAAATATAGGAGGGTTTTAAATGAATGTATTTGATACTTTAAAAGAACGTGGATTTATAAAACAAACTACACATGAAGACGAAATACGTGATCTGTTAGGAAAAGAGTCTGTGACTTTTTATATAGGATTTGATGCAACTGCTGATAGTTTACATGTAGGACACTTTCTTCAATTAATGGCTATGGCTCATCTTCAAAGAGCAGGACATAGACCAATAGCTCTTTTAGGTGGAGGAACTACTATGGTAGGAGATCCAACAGGAAAGACTGATATGAGAAAGATGTTAACTGTTGAAGATATTCAACATAATGCAGAATGCTTCAAAGGTCAAATGAAAAGATTCTTAGATTTTTCTGATGATAAAGCTATAATGGAAAACAATGCTAACTGGCTTATGAACTTAGAGTACATACCTTTCTTAAGAGAGGTTGGAAGACACTTCTCTGTTAATAGAATGTTAACAGCTGAGTGCTTTAAAAGCCGTATGGAAAAAGGATTATCTTTCCTTGAGTTTAACTACATGATAATGCAGGCATATGACTTTGTAGAGCTTCATAAGAGATATGGATGTAAATTACAATTAGGTGGAGACGATCAATGGTCTAATATAATAGCAGGAGCAGATCTTATAAGACGTGTTGAAGGTGACTCAGCTTATGGTATGACATTCACACTTTTAACTAATAGTGAAGGTAAGAAAATGGGTAAAACAGAATCAGGAGCAGTTTGGCTTGATGCTGAAAAATTCTCTCCATACGAGTTTTACCAATACTGGAGAAATGTTGCTGATGCAGATGTTAAAAACTGTTTATCACTTTTAACATTTATTGAAATGGATGAGGTTGAAAGACTTGCTTCATTAGAAGGTTCAGAAATAAACAAAGCTAAGGAAGTTTTAGCTTACGAGGTTACTAAAATAGTTCATGGAGAAGAAGAAGCTAAGAAAGCTCAAGAAGCAGCTAAAGCTTTATTTGGAAAAGGAGCTATGGCAGGATCAATTCCTTGTACTGAAATAGCTAAAGCTGATATAGCTGATGGAATGGACATATTAACTCTACTTACAACTACATCTCTTGCAGCTTCAAGAAGTGAAGCAAGACGTTTAGTACAACAAGGTGGAGTTTCTATAAATGATGAAAAAATAAAAGAGATAGAATTTAAGATAACTGAAGATAACTTTGAAGATGATTCTTTAATGATAAGAAAAGGTAAGAAAGTATATCATCAAGTTAAAATAGGATAGAAAGGAATGCTCCCTTCAATTAAGGGGGCATTTTTTGTACCTATTACCAAAATAATGCTCATTAAAATACCGATACTTAGTCAATATTTTTTATATAACTAAAGATTGTAGCTTATTAAATATCCTAAAAGTTCTAAACTCCCGTTGGTCAGACAACGAACTTTCTTAACGCATATTCAAACGCTGTAATTCAAGTTTTATAAAAAAATATTTAAATCATTCTCTAACATTTTAATTTCCTTTGATTTGCAAGTGTAATACTAAAATTTTTAAATGTACTTGTTCAATTAATAAGATAAATATACCAATATATATAATGAAGTAAGTATTTACAAAATATGTAATCAATTGTATTATTATTTCTAAGGAGTTGATTAGATGGGGCGTATGGAGATAATGCTTGTTGTAATTATAGTTACGGGTTGTCTAAATTTAATAGATAATATAAAGAAGTTTATGGTTGATAATGAAATTTTATTGAGATTTAGTGGGTTGAGTATTATATGGGGTGTACCTATGGTATTGGTTAATATATTAGGTATTTATACAACTGTAGGTACTGAAAATAATATAGATTATCGTATGAAAGGTGTTATAATAGGAATTTTGATATCTGGTATTTTAGTTGGAGCGTATTATGAAAAAACAATAAGTTATAAGGGAATAATAATCAAAAGTGAACTGTATGAGTGGGAAAAAATAATTTCTTATTCATATGATGAAGATGATTCTCATACTATATTATTTAGAACTGGAAAAGATAAGGAAGTAAAACTTAGGTTGAATAAGTCAAATATAGAAGAGGCTGAAAAGTTGTTTAGTAAAAGAATAAAAAATAAAGAAATTAGTAACGAGATATAGAAACCCCTCATATTATAATATGGGGGGTATTATCTTGAAAAAACTACTTAAGGCTCATAAAAAAAAGAAAAATAAAAAAGTATTAACTGCAATAATTTTAATATTAATATTTAGTATGTCTTTAGGTTCGTTTATATTTGTAGATAGAAAGATAAAACCTGTAGTTCAAGCAATCGCTGAATCAAAAGCACAAGAGCTTGCAAATAGATCTATAAATAAATCTGTTGGAGAAATATTAAAGGGAAAGATAAAGTATGAGGAACTCATAAGCTTGAAAACTGATGTAGATGGAAATATTACCATGATACAAGCAAATACTATACTAATGAATAAAATAGCATCGGATGTTGCTATTGAAGTACAGCAGCAGTTAAAGCAAATAAAAACTACATCTGCAAATGTGCCTTTAGGTACTGCGTTTAAAAGCTCTATATTAGCTAAATATGGACCAAAATTAAAGATAGGTGTTCAGCCTGTGGGAATAGTTAATGTGGATTTTAAGACGGAGTTTGATTCATCAGGGATAAACCAAACTAGACATAGAATATACTTAATAATAAAGACTAAGGTTAGAGTTATAATCCCATTCACATCATCATATAAAGAAGTTTTAAGTCAGATGCCAGTATGTGAAACTATAGTAGTAGGCAAGGTACCTCAAAACTATGTAAGTATTCCTAAGGAAGAGGTTGGAAATATAGTTGAACCTACTATTGACTAGAGGTTATCTTTTTTTATATTGTACTTAATCTAAAAATAATGCTTATTAAAAATTTTAATAAGCATTATTTTTTATGCTTGAGGAAACTATATCATTTTTATTTTGTAGATAACCTATTAAAAATGCTATATTTTCAAGTATTTTGAGCAAAGGAAGACTTTTCTATATTATTTCTTAGGAAATAAGTTTTGATATTAATCTGATTTTTTATATATTCACATTTGCATTTAAACTTAGATTTAGGAGAATAAATGGCTATGTTGATAAAAAATACTTCGTCTTGGTATCAGAAAATAAGATATCTAATATCAATTATTATTATTATACAAGATATCAGAAAAAGTATATACTTATTGTGAATAGATCGCAAGTTGCTATAATTATACGGGATTTTTATTAAAGACTCAAGAACTGCAGAACTGAAATAGCTGGTATAAATGAGATTTGACTGAAGTGCCATTTCTAGTCATAGTATCAATTTAAGTGGATTAATAGTGTCGTTGAGACTGTGACCAGAAAAGGTGAATATATAATTGGAGGGATTCTCATGAAAAATTTTGTTGATTGCACATGGCTTGAAAAGCATATGGATGACGAAGGGCTGTTTATAATCGACTGCAGGTTTGACCTGTTTGATGCTTTCTATGGAAGAATGTCCTATGATAAAGGTCATATAAAAAATGCATTCTATTTGGAGATCTTGCAGGTCCACAAAAAGCCCACGGTGGTGCAAGACCGGTTCCAAAGCTTTCGACATTGGCTGAAAAGCTTGAAGGAATGGGGATTAGGATGGACTCTCAGATAGTCTGCTATGAAGAAAATACTCTTGAATCTGTTTAAAATGCTTTATAGTATGTAGTAACTCAATTGGGCTTATTTTATTTTAAAATATGGATCTAAAAAATAAACATATAACCTATTGCTAATTGTAGCTAATTATTTTTTTAATAAAATAAAGCTCTTTATGATATAGGGATTAAAACAAGGAAAATGGAGGAAATAATAATGTATACTTGTGGCTTATGTGGAGTACATGCTTGTGAAATAGGAGAAAGGGGTAGAATGCCGAAAAACTGTCCTTGTCTTGAAGATAAGATTTTGGAAGAAAGTAAGAAATTATATTTAGAAGATGAAAATGCAAAGATTGCATATCAATCAGCTTTAGTAGAATCACAGGGCTATTGTCAAAAAACTAGAATTGAAGAAATTATGGATTTTGCAAAAAAGTGTAATTATAAAAATATAGGTGTTGCATTCTGCTTAGGACTAGCAAAAGAAATGAAATTATTCAATAAAATATTACGTGCTAACGGGTTTACTGTAAATTCAATAATATGTAAAAATGGAAGTATTCCAAAAGAGGAAATTAATATCAAAGAGGAAGATAAAGTGAGTCCGTGTAAATATGAAGCAATGTGTAATCCTATTGGACAAGCTTTATTTCTAAATAATGCAGGTACAGATTTTAATATTATTTTGGGATTATGTGTTGGACATGATTCTCTATTTATAAAGTATTCAGATGCACCAATTACTGTTTTATCAGCCAAAGACCGCGTGCTAGGACACAATCCATTAGCAGCATTATATTTATCAGAAGGTTATTATAATAAAAAATTATTCTCAAAAAAATAAAAAAGAGAATCTAATAGCAAAATATTTAAAAGCAAATAGTTAAGGTACAAAAACTTTATAATTCTACTGGACAGTCAAGAGTTCTTCTAAATTTTAATAAAATATATTCTTAAATAAAAATAGTATGAACATAATTTGTTTTATCAATAAATATAGAATAATGTAAAAAGTTATTAAGAGTAGAATTTGAGAAATCTATAAAAAACAATCACTGCAACATATCACATATATAATATGTTGCAGTGATCTTTTTTTATAACCCTAGTGAAACATATTATAATAGTGTCATTGGGGTACACTTTAGTGAAAAACTTTTCATATACAGTCTGTGTTAGATTTAAAGAAATCAAGAAGTACATCGGGAAGAATACATGAAATCATTTCTAATAAAAAATCAAACATAAAATCGCCTCCTAACTATAGTATATAGTTAGGTAGGGTAAAGTAAACCTTCAATTATCAAAAATATGAATTAAATAGATTTTGTATAGTCATATTAAAATGCTATTTATTTTAATTGTCTTCTAACGTTTTTTGTATTTCAGATCCATATTTTTCAAAAAGTCCTTTTCTTAATTTCTGTACTGTGTTTTTAGATTCCTGTGAATCTAGAGAACGTTTTTTGCGATTTGAAGAAGAATTATCTTTAATGTCCCATGTTTCTAATTCTTCTTTATCTTTACCATCTATGTTATATTTACATTGATACACTCCTTTTGTAGAATATGTATTTGCTTCATCGTTCCATGCCAATGCTAATGTATAGATACAATCGTCTTTCAGTTCTGTATATCCATCAATTATATTTTTAATGTCTGGCTTAAACATATCATCTTTCATTATATAATAAGGTTCTGTCATTTTAATTTTATCGTTTACATCAAGTTTGTGAGATTTATTATTCTTTAAAATATTTTTTATTTCAATTTCAGTTAAGGTATACCCATTTTGTCCTAAATCTTTTCCATCAACAATATTTTCTCTGTTTCCTATAACTTTTGCTATAACTACTACGTCTGCATTATTATGTAGCTTATCAAAATTTTCATACATAATTATATTAGGATGCGACTTTACGGTTTTTATATATTTATGAGTAGCTTCATAACCACCAATTATAACTGTAGCCAAAAAAACTGTAAGAGCCACAATTATTATTATTTTCTTATTAATCTTTTTTGTAATCATTGGTTATTCCTCCTTATATTATTTACCATAACTAATAATGTACTCGGATATTATTTTTATCCATAGCCTAAATAAACAAAGATAATATATATAAATACTGTTTGTTTAGAATTGTTTTTCTTATTTTGAAACATGTATTTTATAAGATCTTGATTTCAGATAAACAGAATTAACATGTTTTTTCTATAAAATAGACTTACAAAATTCAAATTGTTACCATATACTTTGCGTCTCATGATAAAGATGCTGGTACTACCCCTACTTAACAATAAATCTGAAACCGCAAGTACAAGTCAAAGGGCAGATGAATTTATTCTAGTAGGTATCAAAAAAACACATCCATTTATATCGTTTTAGATAGTTTCTAGACGAAAACGGATGTGTTTTTATTTTAGTTTGATTATACGGTTTGATTATATATAATCAAACCGTAAATGTTGCAGTTAAAAGCTTTGGATATATTGATTATACTTTATACCCTATATTCATAATTAGCATAGGAGTTTTTTTTTGTTTGTTTTAAATAACCTCCGACTTCTTTATGTTTAGTAGCATTAAAGCTTAAAACGGGTACTGTGGTAGGAATATTTTTGTTAGTTATAGAATGAATAACTGGATTTAACCAGGTTGATAGGGCATAGAAATTCCAGAGAAAGATTAATATGCTACATAGACTAATACTTGATATTATTATTTTTTTCTTTTTTCGTTTTGAGTAATAACCAGAAATATGATCTTTTTCTATATAACTATAAAAAGTTTCTTGATTTTTATTTTTTGATTCTTTTTCTATTTCTTTCATTTGTTTTCTAAAATTTTTTTGTGTTTCAGTAGCCATATTAAACTCCTTTAAATTTATAGTTTCTATTTAGCTGTATTTAATCTAGTATAGTTATAAGAGCTATTATAAGGAATACACTACAAGCTATATTAGTTATAGCGGATAATAAAAAATGATCTACTTTTTTATCAGATAATACTTGTTTTAAGTTTTTAATTATCTGATTATATAAAAACTTATCTTTTTTTAAATTGATATGAACATTTGCTGTACTAGCAACTGGATGAAAACTAATTTTAATTTTAGAATCTAATGATGGTAAGAGAATTTCTCCTCTTTTTTCTTCATATTCTACATTTTCTTTTTCTAAGGCTTCAGAAAGTGATTCATACAATAAATCTTCATTTATGTTATAGATTGTAATAGATCCAAATGATTTTTTAAATATAAAAATCAAGAAAATTATAAATGCACAATTCACCAAAGAATAAGGACTTAAAAAGTCATATATAAAAGGATTTATTAACATAGGTAGATAACATAAAGTTATAAACAATGTGAAAATATATCCTTTTATAACAATAGGTTTTTTTCTTAATATTAAAATTCCTAAAGATAAACAAAATATAGATAATAAAGCTAAAATTATCTTTGAACATATAAGCATAAAGGACCTCCTAAAAATATTTATTTGTTATAATTTTACAATTGATTCACTGTTAAATTATAACAAACAATAAATGAGATTGGAATTGAATTAAAGTAATAAACTTGATTTAAAGTATCATTTAAGAATATGAAGAAAAATACAACTAATAAGATATTTACAAAAGTAGGGGGGGACATATTGGTAATACTATACTAATGAATAAAATAGCATCGGATGTTGCTATTGAAGTGCAGCAGGAGTTAAAGCAATTCTTGCAGTTATAACTTTATTTTGTGGAGTCTTATAAGATCTCTAACTTCTGTTTGTTCATCTATTAGAATTGACTTATGTCATGAAAGGTTTTAATATGAAATGATTGAAATTAGTCGTAAAAAGTGTTATGATATCAACGGTAAACTTAAAAAAGAATGTCATTACTACATAATAATCGATTGCAAAATTGCGATTGAATATTATATATTAAAGAGCTTATTTTTATAAGCTCTTTTCAATTGATAAAAGAGAGGTAATAATATGATAAAAGTTGACAACTTGTCTTACTCATTTCCGCAAAAAGATCTATATAATAAGATTTCATTTACATTAGAAGAGGGTCAACACTGCGCTTTTATAGGAACAAGTGGTAGTGGAAAAAGTACATTGATAGATATAATTATGGATCCAGAAAGATATATGTTCGATGGTAAGTTAGAGATAGACCCAAATTGTAGAATTGGGTATGTAAGTCAGTTTTCACAACTAGACAAAACAAAAGAAACTACAGTTTTCGAATATATAGGGGAAGAATTTATTAAGCTACAAAATGAAATGACATCTATTTGTACTGAAATGGAAACATCTTCGGATATTGATACTTTACTAGAAAAGTACCAACAATCTTTAGATGCATTTGATGCAATTGGTGGGGATGATTTCGAAAGCAACATTAATAAGAAACTAAATCTTGCAAACCTAATCAAGCATAAAGATCTAATGATATCTGAACTTAGTGGTGGGGAATTTAAACTTATTCAAGTGATTAAGGAAATGCTTAATAGTCCAGACTTAATGATTATGGATGAACCAGATGTATTTTTAGACTTTGAAAACCTTAATTCTCTTAAAAATTTAATTAATTCTCATAAAAAAACAATGTTAATTATTACACACAACAGATATCTGTTGAATCATTGTTTTAACAAAATTATACACCTTGAGAATATGGAGCTCCAAGAGTTTGATGGAAGATATATTGATTATAACTTCTCATTACTTCAAACTAAAATTGAGTTACAAGAACTTGCTATTGCTGATAATGAAGAAATTGAGAGAAATGAGATCTTAATCAATAAGTTAAGAACTATCGCAACTAATAATGCGGATGCTTCTAACGGGAAAGCCTTAAAAGCTAGAGTTAAGATTCAAGAAAGATTAGAAAACCGTAGAATTAAAGAACCATTTGTAGATATTAAACAACCGGATATCAGTTTAGCTACTGACAATAAAATTGAAGAAACCATTGCTTTAAAAGTTAAGGATTATAGTGTTACCTTTGATGAGATGCTTTTAGAAAATATTAACTTTGAGATTAAATCTACTGATAAAGTAGCTCTTATTGGCTCAAACGGTACTGGGAAAACGACTTTATTGAGAGAAATATTTAAAAATAATAGTGATTCCATTGAAATAAATTATGACGTTGAAGTGGCTTATTTATCTCAGCTTCAAGGAGAAATATTAAATGAGTCTAATACAATACTTGAAGAGTTCTTCGATGCAGGATTTAAAACTTACAGAGAGATTAGATCATATATTTCAAACTATGGTTTTGACGAAGAAGTTATTGATCAAAAGATAGAATGTTTATCTGGTGGAGAAAAGAATATACTTCAATTGGCTAAAGTTTCTGCTAGTAAAGCAAACATGTTGCTTCTTGATGAACCGACAAGTCATTTAGACACCTATTCACAAATAGCACTTGAAAAAGCCATAGAAAACTATAACGGTGCGATTTTAATGATTTCTCATGATTACTATTCTATAATAAACTGCATGGATTATGTTTTAATCATTGAAGACAAGACAATTAGAAAAATGAGTATGCGAAAATTTAGAAAGATGATTTATGCTAGTCATTTTGATAAAGACTATTTAGAAATTGAACAAAAGAAAAAATCAGTTGAAACGAAAATAGCATTGGCTTTAAAAAATACTGATTTTGAGCGTGCAAAAATCTTATCTGAAGAGTTAGAAGCGCTGATTAAGTTACTTTAAATCGTGTATTCTTTACAACAATAAATTATAATCCCCTTAAAGTTGACAGATTAAATAACAAAATCTGAATAACTACTAGGGGATTTTTTAATGTTCAAAAGACCGTCATTAAAATGTGTTATTCTTGAAACTCATTCTGTCCTTATTTCTACAGTTTGTTCATCTAGCATACCTTTCTCATTTTCTGTCAATTTCACGATTTTCTTTTTGGAGTGAGAGCATCTATTGTACAAGTATATGAGTGAAGAAAGATATTTCATTGAATTTATATGGATAAAATTGTAAAATGATTAAGAGAGCTAATGATAGAAGATGAATATACTAAAATCAGCTTTTCAGATAAGTACTTAAATAATAAAAAAAATAGTTTGATTTTAGGAGGAAAATATGGAAGCGATTTTTGATAGAATTATAGTATTAGTTTTAATAGGTTTCGGAGGAGTACTTCTGAGCAGAAAAAAGCTTATGGTAAGTAGGTTGATTGAGCAAACTTTTATAGCGTTTATAATTTTAGGTTATAGCAGTATAAATTATATTAAAGAAGACTATCCAATACGTATTATTATAATGATTATTGTTATAGTATCATGCGTGTGCTTAACAAAACGTAGATATACTATATATAATGTGTATATTAAAGATATACTGTTTTTAATAAATGATATTTTGAGCAAAATAGATATTAGATATGTAAATAAAGATAATGATATAATATTAGAAAATGCAAAGATTAAATTAAAAGAATCTATAGGATGTGTAGAAATTAATTTTAGTGAAATAAAAGATAAGCAATTATATTCTAAAATAAAAAATGAAATAAAATCAAGATTAAATACAATTGACAAAAAAATATTTCCTTTTGCAGGAATGATCTATAGTATATTAGGAATAGTAGTTACATTATCTATTTACTGTGTAAGTAAATGAAGAGTGTATTAGTCATTAGCTTCTATAAATTTTAGTAACAATTTATTTTTATAATTAATATAAATGTATAGTAAAGATCAAGATTATAAAAGTAATAAATTTAGGAGAAGCTGATATTATGAGATTTTTAAAGATAATGAAATATATACTAGGTATATGGATAATATTTAGGGGGATATATGAGATTGTAATAAATTATCCATCTATAGATCATTGGAAAAATCTAGCTGTTATACTTGTAGTGTTATATTTAATTGAACCTATAGTTGATAAAAAAAATGAAGAGTATAAAAAAATTAATCATATCAAATAGAAAGAAGCTACCTCATTTTGAAATGGTAGCTTTTTTGTTTGTATAAATAGAAAAATAAAACGGTATATATTTATCATTACTAATAGTTATCTTTATATCTATTATAAAGTACATTATATTGGTTAATGCTAAATAAAAGTAAGATATGATGTGCTTTAAATTAAATGTAAGGGAGATATAACTATGATTAGAGTATATAAAACTATTGATGAAAAGTTAGTAAAACTAGAGAATATAGAAACAGACACTTGGGTTAATTTGATAAATCCTACTCAAGAAGAGATAAATAAAGTATGTAATATGTTTAATATAGAGTGTGATCATATAAAAGCTGCACTTGATGAAGAAGAACGATCAAGAATTGAAACTGAGGAAAATTACACTGTTATTTTAGTAGATTTACCTATAATAGAACAGGAAAAAGACTCTGAGTTTTATGCAACAATTCCTTTAGGCGTGATTTTATCAAAAGAATATATAGTTACTATTTGTATAAGAGAAACGTCTATATTAAATGATTTTTTAACAGGAAAAATAAAAGGTTTCTCTACATTTAAAAAGACTAGATTTATTCTTCAAGTACTTTATAAAAATGCAACTTTATATCTGCAATGCTTAAGACATATTGATAGAAAAAGTAATCAAATAGAAAAAGAGCTCCATAAATCTACTGAAAATAAAAAAATATTTCAATTACTATCTCTTGAAAAAAGTTTGGTATATTTTACAACTTCTTTAAGAGCAAATGAAATAGTACTTGAAAAAATGTTAAGGCTTGAAAATATTAAACAATATGCTGAAGATAAAGAATTACTTCAAGATGTTATTATAGAAAATAAACAGGCTATTGAAATGGCAAATATATATAGTAATATTTTAAGTAGTATGATAAATGCATTTTCATCAATTATTTCAAATAATTTAAATATAGTTATGAAATTTTTAACTTCTGTTACAATTGTAATGTCTATTCCTACTATTGTAGCAAGTTTTTATGGTATGAATGTAAATATACCTTTATCTCAAAATCCTCATGCTTTTAGTATAGTACTATTTATATCTTTTTTTATTTCGGTTATAACAGCTGTTATAATGGCAAAGAAAAAAATGTTTTAGACTACCATTGAAGTACCAGTCTTGGATGAGAATGATTATGATAGGAGCAAACTTAAATACAATATATAAGAATAGTAAATAAGCTTTTCTTTTTTACATATTCACTAATATTCTACTGTATATTTGATATAATAGAATTATAGGTAGAATATTATTATAAGTAGTAGTTATTAAAATATATCGGATGAAAAGAGATATAAGGAGGGATTATATGAAATCTATAGACGGAAATATTAAATTAAAACCAAAGTACACAATAAAAGAAGAGATTGCAAATAGTATAACTCATGGTATTGGAGCTTTGTTTAGTATTGTTACACTGACAATTCTTTTAGTTTACTCTATTTCAGAAAAGAATACTATATCTATTGTTGCTTTTAGTATATACGGTTTTGGGTCAATTTCCTTGTATATAGCATCAACATTGTACCATAGTTTTCAACAAGAAAAACTAAAAAAAATATTTAGGTTATTTGATCATTCTTCTATATACTTATGTATAGCGGGAACTTGTACACCTGTGATTTTACTTTCTATGACAGGATATTGGAGAATAGGTCTTTTGAGTGCTATTTGGACGATTGCATTATTAGGAATTACATTTAAAGTTCTTACTTTTAATAATTTTGAAAAATATAAGGTGTTTTCACTATCTCTTTATATATTTATGGGATGGTTAATGGTAATTGCTATAAAACCTATGATTAAAGTGGTTCCTGTTGAATTTTTTATGTGGCTTCTAGCTGGAGGATTAGTTTATACTGTTGGTACTATTTTTTATGCTATAAAAAAGATACCTTATAATCATGCTATATGGCATCTCTTTGTATTAGCTGGTAGTGTTATACACTTTTTTGGTATTTTCTTATATCTGAGATAAAGCTAAACTTAATTCAGATGGAAATTTTATTTTAATCTATATAAATCATTTTTTTTGTCATTCCACCATCTATAATTATATTTTCACCATTTATAAAATCATTTTTTTCATCTGTTAGAAATAAACATGTTCTAGCTATGTCTTCAGGTTTACCAACTCTTGATGATGGATGTTGTTTATGATCTTTATTTGTTAATTCACTATAATTGTTATTTTGAATCCAACCAGGACTTATACAGTTAACAGTAATATTCTCCTGACTTAAAGAAATCGCAAGAGCATGGGTTAATGATACTATACCTCCTTTAGAAGCAGCATAAGCCTCAGAATTTGGCTCAGACATAATATGTCTTGTAGAAGCAATATTTACTATTCTTCCATAATGAGTATTTTTATTATATTTTGCAAATTCCTGAGATGTAATAAATGCACTTCTTAAATTGACGTTTATAATATTATCCCATTCATCTATAGTTAATTCATATAATGATTTGAATTTACTTATTCCAGCATTATTAATAATAATATGGATTTTTTTGTATTTGTCTATAATAAATTTGAACATATCAATTATTTCTTGAGATTTACTTAAATCTATTTTATAAAAATATGCATCAAAGCCTAAATTTTTATATTCTTTTTCTAAAATAATACCGTTCTTTTGATCAATATCTGCTAATATAACAGTTGCTCCTTTTTTGCAGTATTCTTTTGCTATTATTTTCCCTATACCATTTGCTGACCCTGTTATTAAAACTACTTTATCTGAATAAAACATTATTTCCCTCCTGATTAAAGTGTATTATAATATATTTTTTAAAACAAATACACTTTAATTGTACATATGTATTATTTGAATGTGAAGTATGCACTTTATTGTTATATAGTATACTTTAGTATACTATATAACAATAAAACCACACTTCAAAATCGAAATGTGGTTTTAGTTCTACTGTTCTTGTCTATATTGAGGTTCTTCATTTTGTACAAATTCAACTCTGCCTTGAACTTGCTGAGCCATATCTTCAGCACTTTGAGATAGTTGATTAAACATTTGTTTTGCATTCTGATCATCAGTATCAAGTGCAAAAGTTTTAAACTGTGATGCTAAACCTTTGGCACCTGCTAACGCTTGCTCTAATTTATTTATTGTACTCATTAAAAGCCCTCCTTTATTATTGCTTCATTAAATATTGTTTCCTTTTTGAAAAAATATATGTTAATAATAAAAAAGTTAATTATAGAATGTTTATCCATTCATTAACCTTTAGGCTTAAATATCAATGACGCCATAAATCCAAAGATTATTGCACAGGAAATCCCTGCACTAGTAACTTCAAAAATTCCTGTTAGCACACCAATTATACCAGTTCGCTTTGCTTCTGCTAAAGCGCCTTTAACTAAGGCATTTCCAAAACTAGTTATTGGAACAGAAGCTCCTGCACCTGCAAATTCTATTAGAGGCTCATACAATCCAAATCCTCCAAGGATTGCTCCTATTACAACTAATGTGCTTGTTGTATGGGCAGGAGTAAGTTTAAATACATCAATCATAATTTGTCCAATAACACATATTGATCCACCTACTAAAAATGCCCAAATGAACTTTTCCAATATTTAAACCTCCTTTTAAGTCATTTCTATGGATACTGCATGAGCTATACAAGGTATACTTTCTTTTTGTTGATATGAAATAGGGGATAGTAAAGCACCTGTTGCCACAACTAATATTCTTTTTAATTCTCCTCTTTTCATACGATTAAGAAAATGTCCATAAGTTACAGTAGCAGAACACCCGCATCCACTACCACCTGCCATAACAGGTTGATCTTTTTTATATATCATTATTCCGCAATCTGTGAATATTTCACGCGGAATTTTTAATCCGTGTTTAATTAATAAATCGCCTGCAATTGTGTGCCCTAATTTTCCAAGGTCTCCAGTAGCAATAACATCATAATATGATGGATCAATATTTAAATCTCTAAAATGAGCTTGAATAGTATCAACTGCTGCAGGTGCCATGGCAGCTCCCATATTAAATGGATCAGAAAGCCCCATATCTACTACTTTCCCAATAGTCGCTGATGTAACACGTGGTCCTTCACCTTTATCTGATAACAGACCTGTTCCTGCTCCGGTTACAGTCCATTGAGCAGTTGGAGGTTTTTGAGAACCATATTCTGTTGGGTATCTAAATTGTTTTTCAGCGGATGCATTATGACTAGATGCACCTGCTAAAACATATTTTGCAGCTTTACTATCTATTAACAAGCTGCCAAGAGCTAATCCCTGCATAGCACTAGAGCAAGCACCGAATATACCTAAAAAGGGTGCTCCAAGAGTGCGAGCAGCGAAGGAACTTGAAATAATCTGATTCATCAAATCTCCACTTAGAAAAAATTGAATATCTTCTTTTTTCAGTCCAGCTTTTTGAATTGTTTTTTCACAAGCTTGTTCTAATAGTTTTTTTTCTGCTTTTTCATAACTGTCTTGTCCTAGCCATATATTGTCATGAAGAATATCAAAATCATCAGCTAAATTCCCCTGTGCTTCAAAAGGACCTCCAACAGCAGCAGATGAAATTATAACAGGTTTTGAATCAAATACCCATGATTGATGTCCTTTTAGCATTTACATCCCACCTAACCATTTAATAGTAATTTTAATAAGAGCAATCACAAATGCTGAAAAAACTCCATACACAATTACTGAACCTGATAATTTAAACATATTTCCGCCTACTCCTAGAACATATCCTTCACTGCGATGTTCAATAGCAGCAGAGGCCATAGTATTAGCAAATCCTGTAATTGGAATAATAGTACCACCACCAGCCCATTGGGCAATATGGTCATATACACCAAATCCAGTAAGTAAAATTGCAATAATAATTAAAACTGCTGTTGCTGGATCTCCTGCTGTTTTTTCAGTAAAATCAAAATAGTTAATAAACACCCATTGTAGTCCTTGTCCTATAGTACAAATAAATCCACCAACAACAAATGCTCTGCAACAATTGCGAAGAACTTTTCGCTTTGGTTCCCTAGCTTTCGCAAAATCTTGATATTCTTGTTGAATAGGAGTTAATTTTTTCTTTTTTTTATTAGACATTTAATCATCACCTTCTAATGTAATAAATAAGGTTCAAGTTTTTTTACTATACTTTGAAGTTTTTGTGCATCATTTGAATACATATCTTTTGCTTTGGGGTTTTCTGTTTCTAATGCAAAACTAAGAAGATCAGCTTGAGTTTTTTCAAGATTAGCATAAATCAGTTCTTTCACTTGGGGTCTAGGAATTTGTATAGAATCTTGAAAAAGATCTACATATAAATCTCCAGAAGAATCTACCTGACCAATAAAAACATTATCTAAAGATACTCCTAGACTTTCTAATTGGATATTTAACCATCCTCGATTTAAGCCTCTATTAGTTAGAGCTTCATCGATTATATTTCCATCTAAGATTACTGTTTGAGATTCCGTCTGTGGAGATACTTGTTTTCCTAAATCATGTGATGTAATAGGTTTTTTGTCTGATTTTAATAGCAGATTGATTTCACCTGTTGATTCCATTAGAGCAAATTCAACATCCATCAAATTAAACACATTTTTAGATCGTAATTCTCTTAATAGCTCTTCTCCTGTAAATCTTACTTGACTTAAATTTTCTTCCATAACTTTTCCGTCTTTTATTAAAATTGTTTCTTTTCCATATACCCAATCATGAATTAACTTGCTTGATAAACATAAATAATCTAGTCCTATACTAAATAAAACCCAAATTCCTAAAGCAATAAATCCAAATGCTAAATTCTTAATTATATTTGTGGAAATTAAAGCAATTATAATTGAAATGACAGTATAACTAACAAAATTAAACGATGTCATTCTAGCTAATTGTCTTTTTCCCATAATTCTAATAAATAGTAAAGTTAAAAAAAATAAACCTGCTGATCTTATTAATATTTCAATCCAAGTTTTCATATTTTACCTCACTTAATAACCCTTATATTGTGGTTCTTCAAATTCTAGAATTTTTATCCTCTCTTCCAAGTCATTAATTATTTCATTAGTTATATCCAATGCTTCTTTATATGTTTCTTTTGTCTCTTCATCTTGAGTTTGTATTGAATATAATCTTAAAGTACTTTGAGTACCTTTTAAACTAGCTAAAGTTTGTTTTACTTTAGCACCAACAGACATTATTATCATCCTCTCTAGTGTATAATTTACTTTATATCTATTTTTTGCAATTATTCATTATTCATTCATAATACAAATTTTTAACACTTTGTAATAATTTCCACATTGCACTTCCTAAAAAATGAATACATTAAATTTTATCAGTACATAATACAAAATAGAGTTGAGGTGAAATGGTTGAGTATGTCATATATATCTAATTTAACAATTGAATTAATTATTGGTTTTTTTGCATTACTTATAATCACTAAAGTTTTAGGTAAAACTCAAATAAATCAAATTACTCCCTTTGAATTTATATCTTCATTAGTATTAGGAGAGCTAGTAGGTAATGCTGTTTATGATAAAGATATTAATACATTTTATATTTTATATGCAGTTTGCTTATGGGCTTTGTTGTTATACATAATTGAAATGTTAACAGAAAAATTTAAAGGAACAAGAAGCTTTTTCGAAGGGAAACCATCTATTTTAATTAGAAATGGTCAAATTGATTTTAATGAATTAAAAAAAGAAAAAATAGACATAAATGAATTACAAAGTTTATTAAGATCAAAAGATGTATTTTCTATTCGAGAAATTCAATATGCTATTTTAGAAAGTAACGGCTCAATTAGTGTTCTAAAAAAATCAAAATATGATAATCCTACAAATGAAGATTTGAATTTACCGGAAAAACCTGTATACTTGCCTATTAGCATTATACTAGATGGAGAAGTTTTATGGGATAATATTCAAGCTTGTGGATTTGATGAAAAATGGCTTAAAAAACAACTGCATACTAATAAAATAAGCAAAATAAAAGAGATTTTTTATGCTGAATGGAAGAAAGATGAAGGGCTACATATAATAAAAAAGTCTTCTGTTTAAAGATTTTCAATGTAGACTTTTTTGAAACTCATAACGAAAATTATACTTATCCATAATTAGAAGATGATTATAATTTTCTATTCGTTATAAAAAAATTTTATGAGAATTTTTTAAACTTCATAAATAAAACTTCTTAAAAAAAGAAAAACTAGTATTGACTCAAAAAATAGGAGGTTTTAATTTTGAAAGTAAGAGATATAATGACAAGTGACGTATCATATGTAACAGTAAATGCAGATATAACAAAAGTAGCAGAGATTATGAGATCTTTAGACGTTGGAGTAGTTCCTGTTTGTGATGAAAATAAAAATGCTGTTGGAGTAATAACAGACAGAGATATAGTTTTAAGAAGTGTTAGTGATAATAATATTAAACAACATGCAGGAAATATAATGAGTAGAGATATTATAAGTATAAATTCTGATACAGATGCTCATGAAGCGGCTGCATTAATGGCTGAGAATCAAATAAGAAGATTACCAGTAGTTGAAAATAACAAGATTGTTGGAATTCTTTCTCTAGGTGATTTAGCAAATGTAAATATACATGTTAATGAAGCCGGAGATGCGTTAAGTTCAATTTCAAAACCAGGACATCAAATGAAATAAAAACTGTGAAAATAAAAAAGAGAGCATTTGCTCTCTTTTTTAGTAGACGAATTTTTTACTCATCTTATAAAAATTAAATTAATATACTTAACTATATCAATGTGATTTTTAAGGAGTTGAAGTATTATGAGAGTAAAGTCTGTACCTACACAGCCTGATAACCCTACAGATTTACAAAGACACGAATTGCTTCGATATGGATTGAAAAATGTTAATCGTTTAGAGGATTTTAACAATGTTATAGAATTATTAAGCCCGCCGTCGAATATTACAAGTATAGCATCATCAGGAAGATTTAAAGGAGTTAAAGTAGGCATAATAGGTGGAGGGTTAGCTGGTTTATCATCAGCATTTGAACTTAGAAAACTTGGATTTGACACTACTATATTTGAAGCTTCAGAAAATCGTATAGGAGGAAGAGTTTATACTTATTATTTTGATGAAGATAAAAAACTTTATGGAGAGCTTGGGGCTATGCGTATTCCTGTAAGTCATGAAACTACTTGGCATTATATAAATCTTTTTAACTTAAATACCAGACCTTTTGTTCAAACTAATAAAAATGCTTTTTTATATGTAAGAGATATAAGAGTTAGAAATGATCCTAAAGGAAAGAATGTAATGGAAAGTATTTATCCTGAATTTAAGTTAAAGCCATGGGAAAGAAATACTCCGTGGCAAGAGCTTATAGAATATGGGCTGGGTACTCCTTTAGCTAGTATCAATCCTAAACTAAGAAGAGAAATTTTACAAGTTAAGCCTAAATACAGCTATCCTATTCAGTATTGGACATATTATAATACTCGTCAAGTTTTTGAAATAATGAAATTAAGTCAAGGTGCTTTAAATCTTTTAGGAAGTATTTCTCCTTTTATAGGATCCTTTTATTACAACAGCTATTCTGAAATATTACAAGAAGAGTATCCCGTAGATTTTACATTTTTATATGAAATTATTGGTGGAATGGTTAATCTTCCTCTAGCTTTTTACAAATCTTTAATATCTGAAAACCCCGATGAATATAAAAATATATCAAATAATGATTTAGGAAAAGTTATTTGGAATGCTGGTAAGTTGGTTACAGCAATTAATAAATCTGAAAAAGGAGATAAGGTTGTATTAAAATATAAAGATAAGAGTTCAACAGAAAACCTACAAGAGACATTTGACTATGTTATTTGTGCTATACCATTTTCAAGTCTTAGAAACGTTAATATTGATCCCTTTTTTAGCACTAGAAAAATGCAATCAATAAAAGAAGTCAATTATACAAATGCTCAAAGGACCCTATTTCTTTGCAATAAACGTTTTTGGGAAGAACAAGGAATTATAGGAGGAGGTTCATACACCGATTTACCTATTACAAGTATTTGGTATCCTTCTGATCATGCAAAATGTATTCCTGATGACAATAGAATAGTCTGTTTTGGTGAATCTCCTTTTGATAACTGGGGACCTAGAATAAATTGTTCACCTAATGATCCAGGAGTTTTTTTAGCATCATATAATTTTTCTTTAGATGCAGTGAGGTTAGGAAATTTAAGTGATAAACTACATTTTAAAGAAGTAAAAGAGCAAGTAGAAGCTGTTCATGGTCTTAAAAAAGAATATCTTGATTCAGTAATAAAGGATTACGAAACCATACAATGGAATGAAGAAGAAGGGTTCTATGGAGCCTTTGCTTATTTTTATCCAGAACAGAAAAGAATTTTTTCGTATGCTATGGTAAAGCCAGAATATAATAATACAGTATTTTTTGCAGGTGAACATACATCTACCAAACATGCTTGGCAGCAAGGAGCTTTAAACAGTGGAATGAAGGCAGCAAATTCTTTAGCAAGATACTGTAAAATACATAAAGGTTAAAATACAAATAATACGTTAAATGGATTGTTCTGTTAATAATAGAACAGTCTTTTTTATTATATACAAATATTTAAGCATGAATTGATGGAAATTATTGAGTAATTGTAGAAATATGAAGGATTATATATAAAAACGTAGAATAATGTTAGTGTGAGATTAAAATATAAAATTTATTATTTTTTTATTATAACGAATAGGAAATTATATTCCTCTTTATAAGATTTTTTTAATAAGAACTTTTTTATAATTATTCACTAAAATTAGGAGGTGAAAATATGAAAAAATACATAAAGGTTATGAAAATATTAATATTATTTTTGATGTTTTTTTTAATGACGTCATTTATATATTCTGAACATAAAAATAGAATATTACTTATAAATTCATATAATTCAAGCTTTCCAACTTTTGTAGAGCAAATTGAAGGAATAAAAACAATTCTCAAAGAAGAAGAATATAGTATAGATATTGAGTTCATGGATAGTAAAAGATTTTTTGTTGATGAAAATATAGATAATTTTTATAAATCTTTGGAGTATAAGATTTATAATCAAAAAAAATATGATGCTGTGATTGCATCTGATGATAATGCTTATAATTTTGTTGTAGATCATCAGAATAAGCTTTTTAAAAATATACCAATAGTATTTTTAGGTGTTAATAACATTGAAAATGCTTTAAAATCAAATAACAATCAATATATTACTGGAGTTGTTGAAAAAACTTCAATGAAAGAAACTATTGAAGCAGCTCTATTAATAAACAAAAATGCAAATAAAGTTATTGCATTATCAGATTCAACTCCTAGTGGGCAAAGTGACTTAGATTGTTTTTATAAAATAGGTAAGGAATTTAGAAATTTAGAATTTAGTGATATTTCTCTTTCACAATATTCTATCGAAGAATTCACAGAAAAGCTTAAAGATATAAAAAAGGATGATATAGTAATATTATTATCTGTTTTTTATAAATCAGCAAATGATGAAAAAGCATCTTTTGATGAAGGATTAAAGTTAGTATTAGAAAATACTCAGTTTCCAGTTTATCATCTTTGGTATCATGGAATGGGAAAAGGACTTATTGGAGGAAAAATAATAAGTCATTATGAACAAGGAAAAACAGCAGCCAATCTTGTGAAAGACATTCTAGAAGGAAAAGATATTAAAAATATACCTGTTATAACAGAAAGTCCTAATAAATTTATTTTTGATAATAATGTTTTAGAAAAATATAGGATTGATTTAAATTCTTTACCAAAAGATAGTATTTTAATTAATAAAAAGCCTACTTTTTATGAAAAGTATAAATTACTAGTATGGATTATGATCGGAATTTTTATTATATTGATTTCTCTAATTGTTTTATTAATCATGAATATTGAAAAAAGAAAAGTTCAAGAGAAGAAAATAAAGAAGCTTGCATATTATGACATATTAACTGGACTGCCTAATAGAACATATTTAAATGAAAAACTAAAAAATGAATTAGAGATATCAAAAACTTCTGGGATGGAAGGTGTAGTTTTCTTTATTGATGTTGATAATTTCAAGATATTAAATGATACTTTTGGACATGGATTTGGAGATGAAATTTTAATAGACATTGGAAAAAGATTTAGAGAATTAATTGGAAATGATAAATTTATAGCTAGATTAGGTGGGGATGAATTTATTATTCTTTTAAAGGATATAAATGACAGAACATTAATAGATAATATAGTTAATGAGATTATAGGAAGTTTTGAAAAGCCATTTTATATTGAAGAAAAAGAATTTTATGTAACTATAAGTATAGGAGTAACACTTTATCCAAAAGATGGAGATAATTTAGATGAACTATTAAAAAATGCTGATACTGCAATGTATAAAGCAAAAGATTCAGGTAGAGCTAGATATGTATACTTTGAAAAAAATATGAATGAAAAATCTTTCGAAAAAATGCAAATGCAGAACAAACTAAGGAATGCAATAGAAAAGGATGAACTTGTACTGTATTATCAACCTAAAGTGGATCTGAAAAATAATAAAATTATAGAGTATGAAGCTCTAATCCGATGGGTTAGTCCGGATTATGGATTTGTTTCTCCGGATAGATTTATTGGTATAGCTGAAGAAAGTGGATTAATATCTAAGCTTGGGGCATGGGTATTTGAAAAAGCATGTGAGTTTAGTAAAAAGATAAATAAAAATTCAGAAAATGATATAATTGTATCTGTAAATGTATCAGTAGTAGAGTTGATGAATGTAAATTACATATCTGCTATAAAAAAAATTCTTGAAAAAATTGAAGTTAATCCAAATTTAATTGGAATTGAAATAACTGAAACTGCTTTAATGGAATCTTTTGAAACAAATGAAGCAATTTTGAATGAATTGATTGAGCTTGGAATACAAGTATCGTTAGATGACTTTGGAACTGGGTATTCATCACTTAATTATTTAAAAAAAATACCTACTAATATATTAAAAATTGACAAGTCTTTTGTTGATGATATAAAAAATGATGAAATAGATGAGACAATAATAAAAGCTATAATTGAAATAGCTCATAAACTTAATTTAGAAGTTGTAGCTGAAGGTGTAGAAACAGAAGAACAAAAAAATAAGCTTAAAGAATATAAGTGTGATCAAATACAAGGGTATTTGGTAAGTAAGCCGCTACCTGAAGAGGATATAATTAAAGGTGATTTTTCTATTTAATAAGGGATTGAATAAATGTATAAGAAAAAATAAACTGTAGATACCTTTAACAACAAGGTATCTACAGTTTATTATATAGTATGATATTTAATTTTTCTTAAACAAATTGACAATTAAAATATATTATATTATCATATAACTGTACTGACTGGACGGTTATTGAGGAGATGGTTTTTATGCATGATGAAAATATCGATGTAAGAGAAGTTATTTTAAACGCAGCAGCTGATGTTATTTTTGACGAAGGGGTTAATCGCTTTACCATTGAGAAAGTAGCAAAAAAAGCTGGAATAAGTAAGGGTGGATTATTATATCACTTTTCTACTAAAAAAATATTAATAAAAGAAATGATTAAAAAATTCCTAGATGATATACAAGGTGAAATTTCAAATAATATAGAAGATAATGGTGATCTACAGGTTCAAAAATTCTTATTAGCAACTATAACTAGTAGTGGAATCAACTGTATAAAGATGCATGAAAATGGAGCAGGACTTCTTGCAGCAGTTGCAACAGATAAGGAATTAATAGAACCAGTAAGAGAAAGATTCAGAGAATGGAATGAAAAAATACAAAAGAGTGATAATCCTGTAGTAGCAAATATAATACTACTTGCACTACATGGAATTGAATTTTCTAAAATTCTTGGGTTAAATTATATTGATTCTGAAATGGAGAAAAAAATAGAAAAAGAGTTATGTGAGATGACAAAACAAATAAAAGATAAATAATTTTTTTTACAGGATAACTGACCGTCTAGACGGTTTTAGAGTTATATTTTTTTAAGTTAAACTGACCGTCTGGACGGTTTTAAATATAATACATAAAGTAAGGGGGCAAATAATTTATGAAAAAATATATAATGGTTTTGATGATTGTAGGATTGATATTTTCTACAACAGCGTGCTCAAAAAAGGATACAAATACTGTAGAAGAAAGAGCAAGAGCTGTAAAGGTACTTAAAGTTGAAGAAAGTAAAAATCCAGTTACTATGCAGTACATAGGAACACTAAATTCTAAAGATATGATAGGTTATAGTTTTAAAACTAATGGAAAAATTTCAAGAATATACGTTGAAAAGGGGGATAAAGTTAGTCCTGGAGATAAACTAGCAGAAGTAGATTTACAAGATTTAAATTTTCAAATTTCAGCAGCTAAAGCAAATTTAGATACAACAAATATGAACATAAGAAAAGCAGAAGAATCATTGAAGTATACTAAAGATTCTCATAACAAAATGAACCAGTTATATACTGAAGGAGTTATATCTAAAGACGAGTTTGATAAAGTTGAACTTAAGTTAAATGTGGATGAAGCAAACTACAATCAAACTAAGTCTCAATACGAGGCTGCAAAGGTAGATTATGATTACAAATTAAGCTTATTAGACAATGCAGTTATTTATGCAGAACAAGCTGGAACTGTAGCACAAGTAAGATATCAAGAAAATGAAAGAGTAGGACCAAGTGTACCAGTAGTTGTAGTTAGAGGTGGTGAACAAATTATAAACATAGGTATAGCTCAAAAAGACCTTAACAATATTAGAATTGGATCTAAAGCAGTTATAGATGTAGATGGAGTAAAGGCAGATGGAGTTGTAACTAATATAGCAGAGGCTCCAGATACATCTACTAGAACATATAATGCAGAAATTGAAGTAAAAGATAAACAATTTAGACTGGGATCGATTGCAAAAGTAGGTATTAACATTGGAGAACAAAAAGGAGTGTGGGTTCCAATAGATATAATATTCTCAAATGGAGAAGATTATGTTTATACAATAAAAGATAATAGAGCTTTTAAAAGAACTGTTACATTAACAGATATGTCTGATGATAAGGTACTAGTTAAGGGAATTAAAATAGGAGAATTTGTTGCTACAAGTGGTATGAAAAACTTAAATGATGGATCTAAGGTTAATATTGTAAAGTAAAGGGGGGAGATTTATGTATAAATTAATTAATGCATTAATTAAGGAAAGAAGAGTAACTCTATTTTTGGCTTTAGTAATTTCTATTTTAGGAATATATAGCTACTATGTTATACCTAGACAGGAAAGTCCAGATGTATCTGCCCCTATAGCAATGATTATTACACCGTATCCAGGAGCTTCACCTAATGATGTTAAGGATTTAGTTACAAGTAAAATTGAAGATGAACTAGTAGAGCTTGATGGGTATGATGAATGTAGTGGAACTTCTAAAGAAGGACTATCTATAGTAATGGTTAAGTTTAAAAATAATGTAGATACTGATAAAGCTATGCAGGATGTAAGAAATGCAGTATCAGATGTACAATCAAAGTTACCAAGTGGAGTTATGCAAAGTCAAGTTAATACAGATTTTTTAGAAACAGCTGGTATTATTATAAGTCTTTCAGGAGATAACTACAGCTATGAACAATTAGCATCTTTTGGAGATTTGTTTAAGGATAAATTAATTGATATTGACGGGATATCTAAATTTAGCATTGAAGGAGAAGTAGATAAGGAAGTAAAGGTAGATGTAGATATTGCCAAATTAAATCAATTAGGATTATCTATGGCTGATATAAGTCAAATTTTACAATCACAAAATATAGAGATCCCATCGGGGAATATTGATTATGGAAATTCAAAAGTAACGGTTAAGACACCAGGAATTTATACTTCAATTGATGATATTAAAAATATAATTATAGGTATTTCACCTGAAACAGGTGTAGTAACAAAGCTTTCAGATGTTGGTAATGTATATATGGATGTTGAAGAAGGTGTAGAAAAATATAAACAGAATGGAAAAAATGCGGTATTATTGACAGGTTATTTTCAGGATAGTAAGAACGTAGTCATCATAGGAAAAGATGTAAGAAAAGCTATAGAGGAGGTTAAGAATAATCTCCCAGAAGATCTTATTGTTGAAGAAGTAGTCTATCAACCTGATGATGTTAGTAAATCAACAAATGATTTTATGCTAAATTTAGTAGAAGGTATTGTACTAGTTGTAATTGTTGTATTTTTAGGTATGGGTATGCGTAATGCTATAGTAGTTTCAGCTGCTATTCCTATATCTATACTAATTACCTTTGGAGTAATGAAGTTAACAGGAATAAAAATACATCAAATGTCTCTTACAGCACTAATTATTGCACTAGGGGTACTTGTAGATAATGCTATAGTTATAAGTGATACTATACAAGTCAAGATAGATGAAGGAGAAGAAGTGATAACTGCAGCGTATAATGGAACTACAATGTCATCTATGCCAATATTTGTAGCAACACTTACAACTATTGCAGCATTTTCTCCTTTAATAGGTCTTCCAGGTGCAGCGGGAGAATTTTTAGGAGCAATACCTCAAGTTCTTATTATATCAATTATAGCAGCATATATTGTAGCTATGTTTATAACACCAGCTATGGCTGCAACTTTCTTTAGAAAAAGTAAGGTTAAAAAAGAAAAAAAAGGAATACTTAGAAATTTCTTTGATAGTACATTGAAAATGGGCTTAAAAAATAAGAAAGTAACGGTAATTTCTGCATTTGTAGCATTTATTATTGTTATAAAGGTGTTAATGCCTTTACTACCTTCAGAATTTTTTCCAAACACAGATAAAAATCTATTTTATATAGATATTACTTCTGAGGTATCAGGAAATATGGATGCTACAGAAAAGCTTACAGATGATGTTACAAAACTTTTAGCAAAAGAACCAGAAATTAAAAGTACTACTGTTGCAGTTGGAAATGGACTTCCTAAATTTTATATAACTATGAGTCCTGCTAAACCATCTACTGATTATGGACAAATGGTTTGTAAATTTGATTTAGGTAATAAAGAAAAAAGAAGGTTTAAGAATAACGAAGAGTTTATAAACCATATTCAAAAGCTTCTTGATGAAAATATACCAAATGGTAAAACTACAGCAAAACTGTTAGCTAATGCATCTCCATCAGAAGCAAAGGTAATAGTAAGAGTTTCTGGAAAAAATCTAGATCGTGTACTTGAGGTTTCTAATCAATTGAAAGGTGAGATTTCAAAAATCCCTGGAACAGTAAATGTTAGACATGACTTTAAAGATAGAACCTTCCAGTTTGAAATAAAAGTTGATAGAGAAAAGGCAAGTAATTTAGGAATTAGTGGATATGATGTTCAAATGCAAATTAATACAGCTCTTTATGGTAAGAATGCTTCCATTTATAGAAAAGATGGAAATGAATATAATATTAAATTAAAAAGTAATATTGATAATGTAGCTATGTTAGAAAATTTAGCAATAAAATCTTCGATAACTGGAAATAAAATATATTTAAAACAGTTTGCTACAATAGAATATGGAACAAAGTTTGATGGAATTAATACTTTTAACAGAGAACAAACAATAAAAGTAATGGCTAATGAATTACCTGGTTATAGCCCTGTTGAAATAGAAAATATTATTGAAAATGAGATTCTTCCGAAGCTAGACATTGATGGAACAAAAATTAGCTTTGCAGGAGAAAGAGAAGATATAAATGAGAATTTTAGTGTAGTAGGAATTCTAGCTGTTTTCTGTATTTTTATAATATATATAATTCTATTGATACAATTTAATTCTTTTATGCAACCTTTAGTGATATTAGCTACGGTACCTCTTTCTTTAATTGGAGCGATAATAGGATTACTTATGTTCAAGAGTCCACTATCACTAACAGCATTTTTAGGGATTATAGCTTTGATTGGACTTGTTGTTAAAAATGGTATACTTCTTATTGAATATATAAACGATGCAAGAAAGGCTGGATACACTATTGATGAAGCTTGTGTAGATGCAGTTGATAAGAGGTTTAACTCAATAATTCTTAGCGCATCAACTACAGTTATGGGACTTGTGCCACTAGCTATTTCAGGAAGTGCTTTGTTTGGACCAATGGCTATATCTCTTATGTTTGGATTAACAGTGTCAACATTTTTAACTATGGTAGTTATACCAGTTATATATAGTTTAGTTGAAACTTATTTAGAAAAGAGAAAATTAAAAATTGCTCAAAAAACAATCTAAGAGATTTAATAACTAATATTGGACAAATACAAAAAAGAAAAGAGGTTAATTAATGAAGAAGCTTGGTATATTAACATTAATTACGACAATACTTATGAGTTCAACATTTGTGTATGCTGATGATATTCCTATGTCAAATATAAAACAACTTTCATTAGATTTAGCAATAACTGAAGCAATAAAAAATTCTAATGATATTAAAACTAGTGACTTAGATATTGAAATAAAAGAAATAGAACTTGATCAGGCAAAGCGTAATGAAAAAAAATATAAGGATTTAGATTATTCACTTGGAACTATAGAAGGATTTCAATTAGATTCAAATATGCTATCTAAAAAAGCTAAATATGCGCTTGAAGAAGAAAAAATTAAAAAAGACTATAAAATAGAGAATTTAAAATACAATGTTACTAAATATTATTATCTTACTCTTCAAGCAAGAGATTATTTAAATGTAGCAAATAGTAACTTAGAAAATATTAAAAGAAATAGAGATGAAGCAAAGAAAAAATTTAATTTAGGAATGACATCTAAATCGGATGTTATAATGGCAGAGATATCTTTAGATGAAGCAAAATCAAGTGTTGAAAAAGCCAAGCTTAATTTTGAAAAAGCTTTAAGGGCACTTAATATTACTTTAAATTATCCACTTGATACAAGATTTAAGTTTACTTCAAATTTTAGTGAACAAAGTTTTAATACTGATTTAAATAAAGATTTAGAAAAAGCATATGAGGTGAGATTTGATATTGTTCAGCTAAATCATAATTATGATCTTGTAAAGTTAGATTTTGAAACAAATTCAATAAAGTATCCTTCTAACACATATAACTATAAATATAAGGAAAGAGCAGTATCAAAAGTAGGAAATATTCTCAACGATGCTAAAAGAGGAGTAGAATTTGATATTAGGTCTAAATATGATGCAATATATAATGCTAAGAAACAAATAGATTTGTCTAAATCCAATGTTGAAAGAGCACAAGAGGCACTAAGACTTAGAGAACTTGCTTATAATTCAGGAATGGGAACATTGTTGGAGGTAAAACAAGCTACAACTCAATTGTACACAGCTAAGGTAGATGTTTCGAGAGCATTATCAAATTATAATTTATCTATACTTGAATATGATAAAGCTGTAAACATAGGAACAATTAAATAGTAAATCCTTAGTAACTATATTTTAAAATAATGCCTACCAGAAACTTTGATAGGCATTATTTTTTTACAAATTATAGACGATGTATAGATTCAAATACATATTAAGAAAAATTTGACAATAATAAGAAATAGATATATACTTTAATAGAAATGATTATCAATATCATTAAGGGGTGGTGATTGAATATGTGCAGTATAGAAAAGAAAAAAGTTGAATTAGGAAAGTTACAAGAAACTATGGTATTGCCTTTATGGGGGAGGTTTCTTGAGAGTAAAAAAAGTGACCCTTTAGTATATGATCCAAAAGCTATTGAAATTATAAATAATATGGATTATGATTTTTCTAAAATAGAAAATAAACTTACAGAATATGAGGCTTTAGCTTGGGCTGTTAGATCAAAAATTATGGATTTAGCTATAGAGAATTTTATAAAAAAACATCCAAAAGCTGTAATTGTAAATATAGGAGCGGGATTAGATACTAGCTTTGAACGAGTTGATAATGGAAAAATAACATGGTATGATCTTGATCTTCCAGATGCAATAGAATTTAGAAAAAATTTTATAGATGAAACTGATAGCAGAGTTTATATATCAAAATCTGTATTTGATTATACTTGGTTTGAGGATATTAAAACTATAGATGATAATATACTTTTTATTGCTTCTGGAGTGTTAATGTTTTTTGAGGAAGAAGAATTAAAACAGCTATTTTCTAAGATGGCATCTAAATTTCCTAATGGAGAAATTTTCTTTGATACTTTATCTGACGAGGGATTAAAGTATGCAAACGATATGATGCTTAAAGCTGGAATGCAAGAAAGCATGATACAATGGGGAATTAATTCTGCAAGTGAGATTACAAAATGGAATAACAAAATAGAGGTTGTAGATGAATTTTCATATTATGAGCGTATTCCTAGAAAAAAAGAATGGAGTGATAGTGTAGTTGAGATTATGAATATGTGTGATGAAATGAAGTCGGCTAGTTTTTATCATTTGAAATTTAAATAGATTTAAGAAAAAATTACTCAGTTTTTTAGTTAAATTGTGATAAAGAGGCGTTAATTTTAAGTAATTAATTTAAAATAAAGAAGAGCTTATAAGCTCTTCTTTATTAATGTCAAATTCATAGTTTAGCAGCTGGGTTTTCTTTATAACTAATTTTTTCAGCTTAATTATAACCCTAAATACTTATTATGTAGCTACATTGTACTGGTAGAAGAGCAATTATTCAATAGTAACGGATATAAGTTTTAAGTTATGCATTTGTATTATTAATCAATATAATACTTTAGTTTTGGGCACATGAACGTATGTATTATTAGTAAGTTAATTTTGTATTAACTATAATAACAAAATAGTATATAATCTTAATATGAAAAAATAGTTATAGAAAAAGGTGGAGAAGAATGCTTGAGACAATACAAAATATCGATTTAGAAATATTAAACTTTATTCAAGAAGTTGTAAGTAATACAGTTTTAGACAAACTAATGATTTTTATGACTATGTTAGGTAATAAAGGTATAATATGGATTGTAATTTCATTACTTTTACTAATTAATAAAAAGACTAGAAGAGTTGGGATTATGGCAATGTCAGCACTGATTCTAACAGCGGTTTTAGGAGAAGGGTTGATTAAACCTTTATTAAAACGTGCGAGGCCGTTTATAGATCATCCAAGTTTTAATTTAATTATAAAACCTCCTTCCTCATATTCGTTTCCTTCAGGTCATACTGCATCATCATTCGCAGTAGCTGGTGTTTTAATAAGAGAATTAAAAAAATATGGAATAGTGTTTTTGGTATTAGCTACACTAATAGCTTTTTCAAGATTATATTTATTTGTTCATTATCCATCTGATATTGTTGCAGGAATTATAATGGGGTTAATGTGCGCTTGGATTACTAATAAGGTATTTAATAGAAAAGAAAAATTTTAAGAAGAGTAGAGATACTCTTCTTTTTTAGATTAATTTAAAAGGTATAAAAAGTAAGATGGCGAATTGTATAATGTTGGAAATGAAAGAGGTGATGTATATGTCAAAAAAACTTATTATAATGGTCAGTATTTTATTTATACTGTGTCCTATTTATTCTTTTGCTCAGGATGTATCGGTATCTTTACCTAGATATAGTGTTGTATTAAATGATATTAAAGTGGATAATGCTCATTCAAAGTATCCTCTTGTAGTGTATAAAGGAATTACATATTTTCCTATGACATTTTATCAGTGTAGATTTATGGGGATTGAGAGTAAGTGGACCGATGGTGAAGGTCTTGAAATAAATAAGAGTGGAGTTATAGGGGAATATAGACCAAACTTAATTAATGGTAAAAATAATAGAAGCTATAAGGCTAATATTGCTGATTTTAATATAAAAGTTAATGGAAAAATTATAGATAATTCAAAAGAAAAATATCCATTAATTGTGCTAAATAATGTAACTTATTTTCCTATGACATGGAAGTTTGTAGTTGATGAATTTGGTTGGGATTATAAATTTGATTCTAAGAAAGGCTTATATATAAAGTCACGTAAATTAGAAGTTAAGAAATGGGATTTACCGTATGAGGATATATATGGTAATATTTGTATGTATAATGGATACTATTATTATGTTGTAAATATTAAAAATAAGAAATATGTATATAGTGCAAAAGTAGATAATACTAAAAAAGCATCTAAGCTATGTGAGTTAAAAGGTGATCTTATTGTTGGGGGTTCTTTTTTTAAACAGGATGGAGAAGTTTGTTTTAAATATCATTCAGGTATAGTGTCAATGGGATGTGACTATACATACAAGATAAAAAAAGATAATACAGTAGAATTTGTTACGAGTGGGTATTTTAAAAATATAAAATACAAAGATCGTATAATATGTTATGACTATGGACCATTAGCTTCAGATGGAAACTTATATTATGAAGAAGAAGACTATAAAAGAGAATACATAGGAAATAAAGAGTATATGTATAGATATCATAAAATTATAGGTGATAATATGTATGTAACTGCATATAAACCAGGTAATAAAAATGATGAGAATAAAATATATAAGATAAATATGAATACTAATGAAATGGAACAGTTAAGCTACGTTGAAGCTCATGAATTTTACATAGTTGATGACAAAATTTATTTTAAATCAGATAAAGATAAAAAGATTTACTCTATGGGTTTAAATGGCGAAAACCAAAATGTAGTTATAGATGGGGATGTAGGTTGGTTTAAGATTGATAATGATACAATATATTATATATCAGATAAAACAGAGGAAATATTTTATAAGAAAGTAGGAGAAAAGTCTAAATTACTTATGAAAAAACAGAAGGTAGTTGAAATAGATTTAAGAAGCGATTATATAATATGCACATTACGAGATAAAGAAGATTATGGGATTGTAGTGTTTGATAAAAATCAAAATGTAGTATTTAAGACTTCTGATAAAGTAGAGTCTTATTGGAGTGATGAAGATTACATTATATACAATACGTATGATACTAATAATAATTATATTGTAAGGTTGAAATAAAGGTGGGACAACATGTTCAATAGAAAAATTGTAATTTTTATAATTGTATTGATTTCTTTAATAAAGAAGATACAAAATATACAAGATAGACAGGTATTACTCAGATTGAAAGATAAATCTATTTCTACTATACTTCATACATTAGTTAGTTTACCATTGTTAGTATATTCATTAGTAGAACTTACATTTGGTGATTTTAATGAAGGTATGAGTACTTTGAATACATGTATTATGGGAATAACTCTTGCACTAGGAGGTAATAGTAGATACTGTATATGTGGAGATGGTGTTATATTAGATGATACATTATATAAATGGAATGATATTAAGTCGTGGAGATTTAAAGATAGCCTGATGAATGAAGTGTTGATTGAGCTTGATGATAAAGATATTGAGTTTGTTGTTGATGAAGAATACAATGAGGATATAGAAAAATTATTAAATAAATATATAGCTTAATCAAATTTAAATATATATTGACTCAATCTTTATATGAATGTATAATCGAATATGTCGAAAAACGGTTGGACATAAAACCAATTACAACTGGGAGGATTACATGAAATATAATGATGGAAAATATATAGGCGCAGGAAGTGGGTACGGAGGTAATATAGAAATCGAAGTTGAGATACTTGAAAATAAGATAAATGATATAACAGTAATAGCTCATAATGAAACAAAAATCATATCAGACCCCGCGTTTGAGCATGTTATTAAAAATATAATGGATAGAAATACTATTTTAGTTCCTAATGTATCAGGTTGTTCTATGAGTTCTAGAGGAATAAGAGAAGCTGTAAAGAATGCCTTAATAAAAGCTGGTGCAGATAAGGAAGTGTTAGAAACTTTAATATTAGAATCAGAGAATTTAGTAAAGATTAATGCAAAAAAACGAACTATAAAATCTTTACAAAAATTTGATGTAGTAGTTGTTGGTGGAGGTGGAGCAGGTCTATCATCAGCAATAGCAGCAGCTGATAAAGGAGCAAAAGTAGTATTATTAGAAAAAATGAATAACTTAGGTGGTAATACACTAGTATCTATGGGCGGAGTTAATATTCCTGAAAATGATGAACAAAAGGAAAATGAAATAATAGATAGTAAAGAAAGTTTTTATAATGATATAGTTCAAGGTGGGGATCAAGAGAGTAATTTAGATCAAGTTGATATTCTTGTACAAAATGCTTTGGACACATATAGATGGTTAAAGGAAGTTGTAGGAGTAGAGTTTAAATCAAAGAAACTTATACATTTTGGAGGACACAAAGTCCCAAGGGCTTCTGTTTTCAAAGGAAAATATGCAATAGAGCTTATATCTAAGTTAAAAGCTAAAGCTTTATCACTTGGAGTAGAGATTATAACTGGAGTAGATTGCAATCATTTAATTTGTGATGATAAGGGAAGAGTAGTTGGAATCAAAGCTGTAATTGATGAAAAAGAAATTACTTTCAACTCAGAGTATGGAGTTATACTTGCAACTGGGGGATTTAGTGGAAATGTTGAGATGAGAAAAAAATATAATCCTAAGCTGGATGATAGATATAAGACGACTAATGTTAGTGGTGTAACAGGCCATGGCCACATCATGAGTGAACAAGTTGGAGCCAAATTTGTTCATATGAACTATATTCAAACTTTCCCAATTTCTAATCCAAATACAGGAGAACTTTCACATGTTGGTGGTTCTAGATTTGATGGAGCTGTATTAGTGAATAAAGGTGGAAAAAGATTTGTAGAAGAGTTAGAGAGAAGAGACGTTGTTTCTGAAAATATATTAGCTCAAGAAGGACAAGTTGCTTATTTAATTTGGTCAAGAGAGATTGAAGAAATAGGAAATGGAACAATAAACCATAAGGCAGAAGTAAAAAGACTTATGAAAGACAACTTGTTTGGAGAGTTCGATACTATAGAAGAGGGAGCAGAGTTCTTCAAAATAGATAGAGGTACTTTGAGAAAGACTTTAGAAGCTTATAATAATTATGTACAAAAAGGTAAAGATGAAGAGTTTAATAGAAGAGGAAATTTAGTATCAATAAGTGAAGGCCCTTATTATATTCAAGTAGTCGCTCCTGCAGTTCATCACACAATGGGTGGTGTTAAAATCAATAATAAAAATCAAGTAGAAAAAGAAGATAAAACTATAATTAAGGGACTATATGCAGCAGGAGAAATAGTAGGAGGAACTCACGGTACAAATAGGCTTGGAGGAAATGCTATAACAGAGGTTTTAGTATTTGGAAAAAGAGCTGGAGAAAGTATTGTAAATAATAAATAAATATAAGTTAATATACTACAGTCATATTTTATTTAATATGGCTGTTTTTTGTGTATAAGGAAATCATAAATTATATAATCCAAAATTAAAAAATTTTTATATTTAATAAAAAAATAAAAGTTTTTGTATACTTTTTTGTTTCTTATTAGTTATATATATGTAATTTAGTTTTATTAACAATAAACAAGTGAAAGGAGGAATCATGGATTTAGAATATTACTTTAAAGAAAAAATGAATCTTTTATATAAATATCTTTTGAAAATAGGAGCAAATGATCAGGATGCACAAGATATAGTTCAAGAAACATTTTATAAAGCTATGCTTTATATGAACGGATTAGATGAAAAGAATATTTCAGCGTGGCTTTTTAAAGTTGCAATTAATCAATATTATACAATGGTAAGCAAAAACAAAAGATATTTAAAAATACAAGAGAACATGAATAGTATTTTTGAAGAGGCAAAGACATATGAGATAGAAGAAATAATGGAAAATAAATATTTAAATGAGAAAATAGTAAGGGCACTAGATAGAATAAATGAAAAATATAAAAAACTTCTTTTATTAAAATATAATATGAATTTATCTTATGATGAAATAGGACTACTTTTAAATACTAGTACAAATAATGTAAAAACATATCTTTACAGAGGCAGAAAAGAATTTAAAAAAGTTTGGGAGGAAATGAAAGATGAATGATTTTTTTGATAAAGACTTTGAATTTGAAAAAGTAATAAAAAAGAGTAAAAGAATAACTAATTTTAAGATTATAGGAATAAGCACAATTATATGTATTTTGTTAATAGGTGTAGCTTACTTTATAAATACACAAATAGTAGCAACTATAGATGCAAATCAAAGTAAGTTTTTGCAAAGCTATTATAAACTGAGAAGACCTAATGAATATATAGGATCAGTAAAATCTACAAATGGAATATTAGAAAACACATTAGAATATACAACTTATAAAATAATAAATAATAAACCTATATACAATGGAACGTATAGCTTGAAAACCAATATATTTGATAAAAAAAGTGGAGATCTAGGTTATGATGGGGGATATATAAGAAATTCTATATTTGTAGGTGAGGATAAAAATACAGGGGGATTGATGGAGTATAATTCAATGGGATATAAAAAAATGAGATTTTATCATCCGAAAGTAAAGTATTACCGTGAACCTAATGAAATAAAAGAGATGGATAATTTAGATGAAAATTCTTATGCTGAAGTAGCTATATCTTTTAATAAAAGTTTTTCTTTTGATGAGGCATATAAAATGATTCCAAATAATTTGGATATATGTTGGTATTGGATAGATAATTATAAAGGAGACAAACTAAAAGAACATAAGAAATTTGCAGAGGTTGGGAAAAGTGATTATATAAGTCAAGATGGAGTCGTTGGAGTAAGAGGAATAGATAGATTTGGTAAAAAGATAAAAGCTAATAATTCTAATAAAGAAGATGGAACACTTGAAAATGAATTTGTAGATCCTTATGTTCATGGTTTAAGTTTAAAATATATAGATAATAAAGCTTTTGTTGATATAAAGAAGGACTTAGATTTAGAATATCTAACAAAAGAGGTAGATTTAGATAAATTATATTATAATAATGAACCTATAAATTTAAATGAACCTTTAGAGGTAATAGGGGTTGTAGTAACTGGAAAAGTAAAAGATATAAAAGCTTTAGAAGATAATAAGAATATAAAAACATCCGTACTAGGGTACTATAAGTAGCCTTTATATATTATGAAATAAAATTTAAATAGTTAAAAAATTAAGAGGTTATTTATTTATAACCTCTTAATTTTTTGGATTGAATCTTCATTATGCTTCTTGTCTTGTAGTAGCAATTACTATTTCTCTTATACATATATTTTGAGGTTGTGAATAAGCAAAGCTGATAGTATTTGCAATATCTTCTGCTTGTAATCCTCCACCTATTGTTTTTTTCCAATCTGTGTAACTATCTTTTATTTCATCTGAAGTTGTGTGGCTTAAAAGATTTGTTTCAACTACACCAGGAGCGATAGTAATCATTCTAACGTTATGATTAGCTACTTCCTCTCTGATGTTTTCAGTTATTGCATGTACGGCGAATTTTGTACCACAATAAGCTGAGTGGTTAGGGAATGTTTTTCTTCCTGCTATTGAACTTATATTTATTATTGTTCCTTCATTTCTCTTTATCATGTCATCAAGTACAACGTGAATTCCGTTTAGTACTCCCATAACATTTACATCTAACATTCTTTTCCATTCTTCAGGATCTTGATTTTGAGCTTCTCCAAGAAGCATAATTCCCGCACAATTTACTAAACAATCAACTTTACCATACTTTTCTTCAGCTTCAACCACTGCTTCTTTAATAGATTGAACATCTGTTACATCTACGCTTTTGCAAAGTGTATTTGGCAAATTTAATTCCATTAATTTTTCTTTGTTTCTAGCTAATAATAGTAAGGGATGACCTTCATTAGATAATTTAATAGCCGTAGATCTTCCTATACCAGAACTTGCTCCAGTGATAACGATTAACTTTTTCATATTATAACCTCCAGTTTTATTTTAAACATTGATATATTAATTCAAGTTTAGTATTCTATAACAGTATTATTTTTTAGATTTAAATAGTTTGCAAACTTCATGATTTGATTATAATAAACAAAAAAGATCTTGTTAAGTATGCACTTTTTATGAATATAGTAACAAAAAGGTAACTATTAACCCTATTTTATAGATTACGCTACTATAAAATTTTAAATCTGGGGGTGGCATGGATAAAACAACTATACTTGCAATTATTTTTGACCAATGGAGTCTTAAGAGTTGTTGGCAACATGAGGCAGTGCGTAGCGACTAGACGAATTTTTAGGAGGTAAAAATATTGAAACATAAAGAAGTAGTATGTGAAATAGAAGTTACTCTAGATATGATAAGTGGAAAATGGAAACCACTAATATTATATTTTTTGGGAGAAGAGGGAACGAAAAGATTTGGTCAGATAAAAACATTTATAGATAAAATTTCTCATAAATCTTTAACCAATCAGCTAAGAGAACTAGAAGAAGATGGATTGGTAGAAAGAGTAGTATATCCTGAAGTTCCACCAAAAGTAGAATATAGTTTAACGGCTAAAGGTAATACATTACTACCTATTTTAGAAGCAATGTGTGAATGGGGAGAAAAAAATATGGATAAAAGATATAAGCTTATCAATCCTCTTTGTGATTAGATAATCATTAAAAATAAAGATTAAATATACTCAAAGTCTATAAAATTGTTTGAGTATATTTAATCTGTTGGAAAAGGAGTTTTATATGAAAAAAATTTCTAGAATATTAAGCCTTATATTTTTAGTGATGTATATAATATATTTACTGTACTTAGTATTTTTTAGTAAAGATTATGGAAGAGGATACTTCCATAGAAGCTATAATTTTATTCCTTTTAAAACAATTATAGAATACATGTTTTTCTCACCAAATTTAAAAGCAACAGTTGTAAATATAGCTGGAAATATATTGGCTTTTGTTCCAATGGGATTTTTAGTTCCAGCTGCATTTAATAGAATTAATAAATATAAAGATATATCTATAGTTGTTCTGATTGCAACAATTTCTATTGAGATAACACAATTTATAATTGGTGTAGGTACTTGTGATATTGATGATGTGATTTTAAACTGGATAGGTGGAATTATAGGATTTTACATGTATAAAGTTTTATTAAAGAAGATTAAAAATAATCCCTATTAGTAGGGATTATGTGATTTCTCGGGAAATAAAGATTTATATTAAATCACTTTAAGCTTTAGTAAAATGTATTTCATCAGCAGTCTTTAATTCTACAAATCTTCCACCTAAAACATTATTGTGGTGTTCTATAATTTTAGAAGCATCTAATATTTGGCTATCAAAAGTACTATGAGCATCTTTAACTAAAATATTTTCATAACCCATGCTAAATGCCCTTCTACAAGTAGTATCTATGCAAAATTCTGTTTGCATACCAGCAATAACTAATTTACTAATTTCTTGTTTTTTTAATACATAATTTAGGTCTGTTTTGTAGAAAGAATCCCATGTTTTTTTCTCAACAATAGTTTCAGTTTCTAATGGCTTGACTCTAGGATGAATTTTCCAAGTAGATTTTTCTTTACCAAATTCATCACTATCTTTTCCAGTATGTTGAACGAATATTACTGGAGTATTAGTTAAGCGAGCTTTTTGTAATAATGTATAAATATTATCTAATACTTTTTCTTTGTTGTACAACTCAGTATCTTCATATGAAAACATTGCAACTTGAACATCTACAATTAATAACGCTGTTTTATTATTCATTATTGAATCCTCACTTTCTTTTTATATTTAACACAATGATTTCTAAATTATTTTATTTAAATAGTATACACTAAATATATATATTTGAAATGTTTAGAATAAAAGCTTTTATATTTTAATAAAACTTAATATATAGAAAATATTGCAATGGTAATGTGTTAAACTTAGTAAAATAGTTTATATAAAGTGGTGTGATGATACAAATAAAGAAGACCAATATTTTGAATTGACTAGATTATGATTTGTTCAGTAAAAAATAAAGGGGGATATTTTATGAAGATTGAATCATCAGAAATAAAAAAAATAGTGAGAAAAACAAAAGAGGATAGAAATTTTCATGGGGTAGTTTCGGTATCACAAGATAATCAAATGATATTTGGAAAAGGGTATGGATATGCAAATAGGAATCAGAAAAATCACAATACTTTAAATACAAGATTTGGGATAGCTTCTGGCTGTAAGATATTTACTGCAGTAGGTATTTGTCAATTAGTTCAAAAAGGTTTGATTTCTTTTGATACTCTATTAAAAGATTGCCTAGATATTAGGTTTTTAAATTTTGATTCAAATATTACGATACAGCACTTACTTACACATACTTCAGGAATATTAGATTATTTTGATGAATCTGTTATGGCTGATTATGAAACTTTATGGGAGAACACTCCTATGTATAAAATAAAAAGCTGTAATGATTTTTTACCATTATTTCAGAATAACAAAATGAAATTTTCTCCAGGTGAGAAATTTGATTACAATAATGCTGGATACATATTGTTAGGCTTGATAATTGAGCAACAAACAGGAATGAAATTTCAAGATTATATACAAAAAAATATATTTAATATATGTAATATGGATGATTCAGGTTATTTTTCATTAGATAAATTGCCTCGAGAATGCTCATATGGTTATATTGAAGATAAAGAAAATAATACATGGAGAACAAATATGTATTCTATACCTATAGTAGGAGGTCCTGATGGAGGGGCATTCGTTACAGCTTTAGATATGACAAAATTCTGGGAGGCTTTATTTGACAATAGAATATTAGATAAGAAAATTACTGAAAGAGTATTAACACCACAAGTAGATTGTGGTGCTGATTGGTACTATGGACTAGGTGTATGGATTGTAAAGAAAGAAGATAAAATTCATAAATACTGTATTATGGGAAGTGATCCAGGGGTAAGCTTTAGATCATCAGTGTACAAAGATAGAGATATTCAAATCAATGTTTTAGGCAATACTGATTGGGGGGGCGAGGATATTACTAAAAGAATAGAAGAAGAACTTAAATTGTAATAATTTATATTTGATTGAATATGTAGTTGATACAATATATAAGAACAATCTATTGTTAAGCCTTGTATTATAAAATAATTCAATTGGACTAAAACCTTGGCAAATATTAGAATTAATAAGTAGAATTATAATATTTATAGGGGGTCCAAAAGATGAATAGAACAAGAAATTTAACTTTTGTTGCTATGGGAATAGTTATTAACATAGTTTTTGGAACTGTAGTAAGTATGCTAAAAATACCTTTATTATTTTTAGATACTATAGGGACAGTATTTGTAGCCGCTATACTTGGACCTTGGTATGGAGCAGTAGCTGGAGGGCTTACTAATATTATACAGAGCATTTTAACGAATCCTAAATCTATGCCATTTGCTTTGGTTAATATTGCTATTGGATTGATTGTAGGATATATATGTAAAAAAAGAGAATTTGATTTAAAAACATCTTTTATGACAGGAATGATATTAGCAGTAGTAGCTCCATTAATTGGAACTCCAATAGCAATTTATATTTTTGGAGGTATTACAGGAGATGGAAATGACATAATATTCACATGGCTTTTAACATCCGGTAAAACTATATTTTCAGCAGCATTTATACCTAGAATAACAGGTAATATAGTGGATAAAATTGCAACTTGTATATTTGTATCATTTTTATTAAAAAGGTTGCCAAAAGAATATACGAGAAAACAAGGTAATATTTAAGGGGATGACATAGTGCATAGACAAGGAAAAATAGTATTTTTATCACACTGTATATTAAATCAAAATTCAGTTGTAAAACCTTTAGCTAGAGCAAAGGGAGGGTACAATAAAATAGTTAAAGAGATAATAAAAAGAGATATAGGAATGTATCAAATAGTGTGCCCAGAAAATAAATATTTAGGACTTAATAGATTACCTAAGAGTAAAGATGAATATGATAATAAAGATTACAGAAAAATATGTAAGGCTATAGCTTATGAAGTAGTTGAAGATATAGAAAAATACATAAATAATTCAGATAAAGTAGTAGGAATAATAGGTATAAGCGGAAGTCCTACTTGTAGTTATAATAAAAATAAAGGTATATTATTTGAAGAAATATTTTATTTATTAAATGAAAAAAATATTTCTATACCAATATTAAATGTACCTACAGATTATTTAGAAGAAAAAGAAAATGAAAAGTTCATACATAAATTAGTAGAGTTTTTGGATAACGATCAGAAATAAGTCCTATTTTATATAGGACTTATTTTTTTACTCTATAGTAAATTGTAAAATTTTGGTTATGTGGATAGCGTTGATATAAGAACTAAACTTACAACTATTTTAAGTAAATTTTTAGAATTGAAATTAAAGTCTAAGGTTAAACTATTTGTATAAAAATATAGATATTTAGGAGTGAAAGTATGCAAGAATATGTAAAAGGAAAACCTATATTTACTAGTATAAATAGTATCAATAAACAATACCAATATTTAACTGAAGATTTAGAAACAGATGTAGTAATTGTAGGTGGAGGAGTAACTGGAAGCATATGTTCATATTATATGTCTAAAAATAATATAAAATCTGTACAAATTGAAAAGGGTAGAATAGCTCATGGAAGCACAAGTGTTACAACATCACTTTTACAATATGAATTAGATGAAAATGCATCTGATCTTACAGAAAGTATAAATCCTAAAGATATTGTAAGAGCGTATGAACTTGGGTTGTATGCACTGAAAGAAATAGAAAAATTTGTAGATGAACATGGAAATAAATGTGATTACATAAAGAGGGATACATTACTTTATACAGCTAAAAAACTTGAAAAAAACAGCATTGAGGAAGAGTACAAATTTAGAAAAGAAAACGGATTTGATGTTGAATATATAGAAGAATCAAGTAATCCATATGGTTTTAACTTAAAAGCAGGATTGTTATCAAAAGAAGGAGGAGCTGAGATTGATCCATATAAATACACTAACCATCTTCTTGAAGTGAGTATGAAAAATGGTGCTCTTGTATATGAAAATACTGAAGCCGAAAAAATAGAATATTTAAATGATGGAGTAATTGTTCATACATCTTATGGATATAAAATTAAGGCAAAAAAATTAATTGTTGCTACAGGATATAATACTAGATTATTTACTAATAAAAATTTTGGAACTAAGTATAATACGTTTAATATAGCTACTAAACCAGTTAAAGAAATTCGAGGTTGGAAAGAAGGAGTATTAATCAGAGATAATTCGGATCCATATAATTATCTTAGAACTACAAAAGACAACAGGTTGATTATAGGTGGGGAAGATGTGGAGTTTAAAGAGATAGAAAATAAGGATATGGCTTCTGAAAAATATTCTATTTTAGAACAAAGGCTTAAATCTATGTTTAAAGATATTAATGATATAGAAATAGAGTATAAATACTGCGGTTGCTTTGAAACAACTAAAGATAATTTGGGATATATTGGACCTGATAAAAAACATAATAACCTATGGTATTGCCTAGGTTATGGAGCTAATGGAATATTGTTTGCTATCTTAGGCGCAATGATGCTAAGTAAACTATATTATAATGAAAAAGATGAAGATATGAGATTATTTAATGTTGATAGATTTGATAATTAAAATGTATTAAAAAAAAACAAAGCATTCTATTGTTGACAATCAAAAATGGAAATAATATAATGTTTTCTTAATAAGAGATAACAAAATTTAATAGACGTTTTGGATGAAGGCAGCGGGAGAGCGAAATATCACCGAAGAAGTAAAACTTTCAGGTAAAAGGACCGTTGTTGGACAAATCTCTGGAGAGACTCTACGGAGCACCGAAGGAGCAAACTACATTTAACTATGTATGTGAAACTCTCAGGTAAAAGGACAGGGAATTTTTTTCCCCGCTTTTTAAAATTAAGTTATTTAAAAAAAAGCAGGAGGTAAATGTTATGAACCAAATTAATCAAATTGCACAATCTATCAATTCTTTCGTATGGGGACCACCGCTTCTCATATTACTCGTTGGTACGGGTATCTATTTATCATTCAAATTAGGATTTTTACAAATATTCAAACTCCCATTAGCACTAAAATACCTTTTTTCAGAAGATTCTGAAGCAAAAGATATTAATGCAGAAGGTGATGTATCTGCTTTTGCAGCTGTTTGTACAGCTTTATCTGCAACTATAGGAACAGGAAATATAGTCGGAGTTGCTACTGCAATAAGACTTGGAGGACCTGGAGCATTATTTTGGATGTGGGTAGCTGCATTTTTTGGGATGGCTACCAAATATGCAGAATCACTTTTAGCAGTTAAATATAGAGTTGTAGATGACAATGGGCAAATGTCAGGTGGCCCTATGTATTATATTGAAAGAGGGCTAAAAAATAAGTTTCTTGCAAAATGTTTTGCTGTATTTGGAATAGGAGTTGCTTTCTTTGGTATAGGAACATTTGCACAAGTAAATTCTATAACATCAGCTGTTGAGATAGCATTTAATATTCCCGTTATAGTGACAGGAATAATACTTACTGTATGCGTTGCTATGGTTACTCTTGGAGGAATAAAGAGTATAGCAAAGGTTTCAGAGATTATAGTTCCTTTTATGGCGGTATCATACATAATTTGTACATTAATAATACTTTTATTAAATGCAGGTCAAATTCCTGAAACAGTAAGTTTTATAATAAAGAGTGCTTTTAGTCCAACCGCAGCAGCAGGTGGATTTGCAGGATCAACTGTTGCACTTGCACTAAAGAGTGGAGTATCAAGAGGTGTATTTTCAAATGAATCAGGACTTGGTTCTGCTCCTATAGCAGCAGCTGCTGCTAAAACTAATTCTTGTGTAAGACAAGGTTTAGTTCAAATGACAGGTACATTCTTTGATACTATAATAGTATGTACAATGACAGGAATAACTTTAGTTCTTACTGGTATGTGGAATAATCCAAATGTTGAAGGTGCTGCAGCTACAACTGCTGCATTTAGAGCTGGACTTCCAGGTATGCCTGTGGTTGGAGAATTGATAGTGACTATAGGACTTATATTCTTTGCTTTTACTACTATACTTGGATGGAATTATTATGGAGAGAGATGTACTGAGTATTTATTTGGAGTTAAAGGTATAAAACCTTATAAATATATATTTATATTACTTGTTGCTATAGGACCTTTCTTAAAGCTGAGCTTAATATGGACAATTGCTGATATAGTTAATGGATTAATGGCTATACCAAATCTTATAGCTATAATAGGACTTAGTGGTGTTATATCTTTAGAAACTAAGACGTATTTTGATGAATTAAAAAAACAAAAACAAGCATCTTAAAAATAAATAGGCTATATTAAAATCAAAAATCACTCAAATTTTAGTGTAGATAATACTAAAATTTGAGTGATTTTTTTTGTAAAATATACAAATCAGAAAATTGCATAATTTCAAAAAATAAAAATTAAATGTAAAATTCAATTATAAAAAATAATGATGGATATAAAATTAACAAAGGAAAAAACCTTAATTTTATTAAAAACAATAAGAAAATATACGTAAAAACATTCAAAACGACAAAAAACGACAAGGTAATACACTGGAAATAGAATTAAAATGAAAAATAAAACGATGCCATGTTAATCATGATTAACAAAATGTGCTTCAAAAAAACACATTGTTATTTTATTGACAATGAAGAACTAAAATAATATACTCTGCTTAGAAGCATAACAAGATCAATGTTTTGGATGAAGGTAGTGGGAGAGCATAGCACCGAAGAAGTAAAGCTTTCAGGTAAAAAGACCGCTATTGGACAAATCTCTGGAGAGACTCTATAGAGAGCACCGAAGGAGCAAACTGCATTATATATATGCATGCGAAACTCTCAGGTAAAAGGACAGGGAAATTTTCCCGGCTTTTTTAAATCAATTCGAAATAATAAAAGCAGGAGGTAAATGTTATGGAACAAATTAATCAAGTTGCACAAGCTATCAATTCTTTCGTATGGGGACCACCGCTTCTCATATTACTCGTTGGTACGGGTATCTTTTTATCATTTAAATTAGGTTTTTTACAAGTATTTAGACTTCCATTAGCACTCAAGTACCTTTTCTCAGAAGATCCTGAAGCAAAAGATATGAAGGCTGAAGGTGATGTATCTGCTTTTGCAGCTGTTTGTACAGCTCTATCAGCTACTATAGGTACTGGTAATATAGTTGGAGTTGCAACTGCAATAAGAATGGGAGGACCTGGAGCGTTATTTTGGATGTGGGTAGCAGCGTTTTTTGGTATGGCTACAAAATATGCTGAAGCACTTTTAGCAGTTAAATATAGGGTTGTAGATGATAATGGACAGATGTCAGGAGGCCCTATGTATTATATTGAAAGAGGGTTCAAAAATAAGTTTCTTGCAAAATGTTTTGCTGTATTTGGAATAGGAGTTGCTTTCTTTGGTATAGGAACATTTGCACAAGTAAACTCTATAACATCAGCTGTTAGGATAGCATTTAATGTTCCAGTTATAGTAACAGGTATAGTACTTACTATAGGTGTTGCAATGGTTACTTTAGGTGGTATAAAAAGTATAGCAAAAGTTTCAGAAGTTGTAGTTCCTTTTATGGCGGCATCATACATAATTTGTACATTAATAATACTTTTATTAAATGCAGGTCAAATTCCTGAGACAATAAGTTTTATAATAAAGAGTGCTTTTAGTCCAACTGCAGCAGCAGGGGGATTTGCAGGATCAACTGTTGCACTTGCATTAAAGAGTGGAGTATCAAGAGGTGTATTCTCAAATGAATCAGGACTTGGTTCTGCTCCTATAGCAGCAGCCGCTGCTAAAACTAATTCTTGCGTAAGACAAGGTTTAGTTCAAATGACAGGCACGTTCTTTGATACTATAATAGTATGTACAATGACAGGAATAACTTTAGTTCTTACTGGTATGTGGAATAATCCAAATGTTGAAGGTGCTGCAGCTACAACTGCTGCATTTAGAGCTGGACTTCCATCTATGCCTATGGTTGGAGAATTGATAGTTACTATAGGACTTATATTCTTTGCTTTTACTACTATACTTGGATGGAATTATTATGGAGAGAGATGTACTGAGTATTTATTTGGAGTTAAAGGAATAAAACCTTATAAATATACATTTATATTCCTTGTTGCTATAGGACCTTTCTTAAAGCTTAGCTTAATATGGACAGTTGCTGATATAGTTAATGGACTTATGGCTATACCAAATCTTATAGCTATAATAGGACTTAGTGGTGTTATATCTTTAGAAACTAAGATGTATTTTGATGAATTAAAAAAACAAAAACAAGCATCTTAAAAATAAAACTCGATGGATTATCCATCGAGTTTATCTATATTTCTACGCCTTTATTGTCTATATTCAATTCTCTTATAGTCCATGTATTCTCTAAATTAGAAGTATATTCTTTAATTCTATCGTAAAAATTTATATCATCTTCTTTAATCATTGCCATTATAGTTGGACCAGCACCGCTTAAAAATACTCCTACACTATCTAAATCCTTACATTTATTTATTATATCATCGTAATCTTTAATTAAGCTTCCTCTATATTTTTGATGAAGGTTATCTTTACATGCGAGTTTGATTAAGTCGAATTGACCGTTAATTAATGCAGATACCATAAGAGAAACTCTTCCTACATTAAAAACTCCATCTTTATAAGGTATTTCATTTGGTAAAACTGCTCTTGATTTTTCTGTAGATAACTTGAAATCTGGTATTAGTGCACAAAACTTTAATCCTTTTGGAATATTTATTTTACTGCAATAGATATCGTCTCCTTCTTTAATAGAAGTAACCATTCCTCCAAGTAGAGCGGGTGCTACGTTATCTGGGTGACCTTCAATTTCTGATGAAATTTTTAAAATTTCATTTTTATTTAATTTGTTACCAGCTATTTTATTAGCTCCTATTACTCCTGCTAGTACGCAAGATGCACTGCTACCAAGACCACGAGATATAGGAATATCGTTTTCTATTTTAATTCTGATACCTTTATGTTTATATCCTATTTTTTCAAAGCATTTTTTCATAGATTTATATATTAGATTATCTTCATTACAGTATTCATCATCACAACCTTCTATTATAAGGCCATCTTCTATTTCTTCAACAAAAAAATTATTATATATATTAAGAGCTATTCCTAGACAATCAAATCCAGGACCAACATTAGCAGTTGTTGCTGGTATTCTTACATTTATCATATTAATCACCTACACATTCAATATATTAGTAATCATAGATTTCATTTTATCTTTTTTGCAAATACTACAATGAATTATTCTTTTGCTTTCTAACTCTTTTATAGGTTTAGGTATTTCAATATTCGATATATTAGATAATTTATCTATTAGTTGAAAATCTGATAATACATCGTAGTTATTATCTATTGATTCTATAACACTTTCTGGAAATTTAAATGGGCTAGCAGTTGATGCAATTATAGTCTTTGTAGAATCATTAGTTTTCTGTCTATATTTTTGATAGACACAGTAAGCTACACTTGTATGAGTGTCTATTACATAGTTAAAATCGTTGTAAACTTTTTTTATAGTGGATAAAGTTTCTTCCTCAGTTGCAAAGTCAGCATAAAAGTCATCTAGCTTATTTTTCATATCTTCATTTATCTCATATATTCCATTAACTTTTAGATCTTCCATTAGATTTTTTACTAAGCATGGATTACTATTGCTGATTTCATATAAAAGCCTTTCGAGATTACTAGACACTAGAATATCCATAGAAGGAGATGAAGTAAGCTTAAATTCTCGTCTTACATCATAAATCCCTGTATTTATAAAATCGCATAAAACATTGTTATGATTAGATGCACATATTAATTTATTTATAGGAAGCCCCATTTTTTTAGCGTAAAAAGCAGCCAGTATGTTTCCGAAGTTTCCAGTTGGAACTACTATATTTATTTTTTCATTTTCCTTTATATCTTCATTTTTTAGGAGTTGAATGTATGAATTCACATAATATACTATCTGAGGAACTAATCTGCCTATATTTATGGAATTAGCAGATGAAAGCATATAGTTTTGTTTTGATAATATATTGTTGAATTCTTTGTCTGAAAAAATTTCTTTAACACCTCTTTGAGCATCATCAAAATTACCATCTATACCTATTACATGAGTATTTTTACCATCTTGAGTAATCATCTGTTTTTCTTGAATTGTGCTTACTCCTTTTTTAGGATAAAAAACTATTATTTTGGTTTTATCCACGTTATTGAAACCTTCTAAAGCAGCTTTTCCGGTATCTCCAGATGTAGCTGTTAGTATAACGACTTCTTTTTGTATATTTAGATTTTTACAAGAAGCTTTCAAAAGGTGGGGAAGTATTGATAGAGCCATATCTTTAAATGCCAGAGTAGGTCCATGATAAAGTTCTAAAAAATAGTTATCGTCTATATTTTTCAGTGGTGCTATTAAATTGGAGCTAAATTTGTCATCATAAGCATTATCTATGCAGTTTTTTAAAGTTGAATCATCAAAGTCTGTAAAAAACTTGTTTATTATATAAAAAGCAATTTCTTTATAATCCATAGGTATCATATCTTTAAAAGGTATATCTATATAAGGAAATTGTGTAGGTACGTATAAGCCACCATCCTTTGCTAAACCTTTTAATATAGCATTCGAAGAGGTGACCCTACTACTATCTCCTCTTGTACTTTTGTATAAAATATTCATATAATATCACCTCTTAAATAAATTTTAAATTATTAATATAATATAATGTTTACGAATAAAATACAAGTGTTTTTTACACATAAACAAAAATAAAATCTAGCTTGATCTTTAAACTAGATTTTGGTTTATATATTAATACCTTTTAAATAAACGATATCATGTTATAATTTAATTACCATAAAGTGCATATATATAAAAGGAAAATCAAAAGATATATTGTATTATGTAAGTAGGTAATTTAAATGGTATTTATAGAATATACTATTACAGTGGAAAGGACGTGATAACATGTTATATAGAAAATTTGGAAAAACTAATGAGGAGGTATCTGCACTGGGATTTGGGTGTATGAGATTTCCTGTTATAGATGGAAAGAGTGATCAGATAGATGAAAAAGAAGCTATTAAACAAATAAGATATGCTATAGACAATGGAGTTAACTATATTGATACGGCGTATCCTTATCATGAAGGTATGAGTGAAATAGTTACAGGTAAGGCACTTAAGGATGGTTATAGAGAAAAGGTATTTTTAGCTACTAAGCTTCCATCTTGGCTTATAAAAAGTAGAGAGGATATGGATAAGTATCTAAATGAGCAGCTTGAAAAGTTGGGAACTGATTATATAGATTTTTATTTGGTACATACGTTGACTAAAAATTTATGGTCTAGTTTAAAGGAACATGATATATTTGATTTTTTAGATACTATAGTTAAGGACGGAAGAGTTAAGCATGTTGGATTCTCTTTTCATGATGAACTTCCTCTTTTTAAAGAAATAGTGGATTCTTATGATTGGGAGTTTTGTCAGATACAATATAATTTTATGGATCAAAATTATCAAGCTGGAAAAGAAGGTCTTAAGTATGCAAGTAATAAGGGCCTAGGTGTTGTTATAATGGAGCCTTTAAGAGGTGGAAGTCTTGCTAGGAATATTCCAGATGATATAAAAGCTGTATGGGATAAAGCTGATGTTAAGAGAAGTCCAGCTGAGTGGGGATTAAGATTTTTATGGGATCAACCAGAGGTAAGTGTAGTACTTAGTGGTATGAATGATATGAATCATATAGATGAGAATATAAAGACAGCGAGTGATACTTGTGAAAACTCACTTACTGAAAAAGAGAAAGAGTTAATAGATGAGGTTAAAAATATATACTTAAATAGAATGGTAGTAAATTGTACTGATTGTAAGTATTGTATGCCATGTCCAGCAGGAGTTAATATACCTAGAAATTTTGAAATTTTAAATGGCTCTTCTATGTACAATGATGTTGAACATTTCAAATGGATGTACAATAATTTTGTTGGTCGTAAAGAAAAAGCTTTCAATTGTGTAGAGTGTGGTAAGTGTGAAGAGGCATGTCCGCAGCATATACATATAATTGATAATCTTAAGAAGGTTACAGACTTATTTGAATAAAAGAAGTATTTTCGTTTCTAAATATATTTTCAAAAAATAACACTTATTAAATATTTAATAAGTGTTATTTTTGTGTTAATACTAAAACAAATGTTCGGTTTGTCGATATATTTTATGTAAAATATTAACTTGTTAAGAAATACATTAGGGAGATGAGTATATGACTAAAGATGTAGTATTTAATTTAGAAAAATTTTTAAAGTTAGATTGCTTTGATAAAACTAATAAAGATAGTTTGAAAAAATATATATTAGATGGAAATTGTGATATTCCAAATGATTTACCTAGCGTTGGATATTACGATTTAGAATATGATTATGATTTTGATGTTATAAATTATCTTACATTTAAATTTTTTAAAAATGATTATGATAAAAAATGTATCGATATATATATAAGATGGGTGCTTATATTAAAGAATATTATAAATGATAAAAAAGATAGGTTCATGAAACATACATTAGTATCGAATTTAAAGGAACTAGATTTACATTTAAAAGAGTGTATGGATATATTTGAGCTTACTCATAATTCAATTGTATTTATGCTATTAGAAGGTAATATGTTTTATTCTATAGAAGATAAGGTTATACAAGAATACCTAGAAATAGAAACTGAAAACAATATATTAGATATTTTGAATAATGGAGAACTATCTTCTTTTGATATTATAAAGAAAGTATATCTTGCAAGTAAATTTTCAAATCAATTTAAAAATGATATTAATAAAGAAAAAATTTTCGAATACATAAAAGGAAATATAGATGAAGCCTTAGTAGAAGCTATGTCATCTTATAAAAGGATATCTAGTAGGGCTAAATATACAGATAAAAAAGCAGTAGAAGCTGTGAAAAGTTATTTGAAAGGTAGAAATTTAAAAGAAAATCTAAAAATAATAAAGGAAAAACTTGCTTTTGAATATGGTGAATATAAGGTTTTAGAAACTCAAAATATTAAAGTAATAATTAATATAGCTATAGAATTAGTAAAAGAAGATATATATTATAAGAAGATAATAAATTTATTACAGGAAATACAACCTAATCAATTCTTAACAGCTCTACCTATAGAATTTGATAGTATAGATAATTATGTGGAAATGAAAAATGAGTTAGTTAAAAGTTATGTAAAACCAGAGTATATACTTACATATAGTATAGAGAGGGTAAGCAAAAAACGTGATTACAATGAATTATTTATTAGAATTATGGATTATGAAAAGGATAATGTAAAGGATATAATGCAGTATCTTTCGCATGAAAGTGCAGCTAAAGTGTGTTTCAATAATATAAAGTGTAATGATGAATATTATTTAAATTATGCAAAAAACAAGCTTGAAGAATATGTAGATATATATGTAGAGTCAGAAGGGTATTATGAAAAAGATCATTTTAAGGAATATATATGGGTTGTACCTGAAGAAGATATGAAAAATGCATTTAAAAAAGTAGGAAAGTATCTGAATATATCAATTATGTATAGTTTGACAAGGATTTTTTTATATATGTTTGATAACAACATTGAACTATTCTTAGAAAATGCAGTTAATATGAATATAGACCTTAAAGTTATTGCTAAAATGTGTGTTTATTATTTTGATGAAAATAGAAATAAGGTGTTAAAGGATATTCTAATTGAACTGTTTAAATATCACAAAACAAATATTGATAATAAAACAAAAGGATATGTTGATATATTTAAAAGTATAAAAAATGAAGAGATAGAGTCTAAAATGAACTTAATAAACATTGTATTTGATGAATATAAATTACTTCAGAATTATGCAGGTGGAACTCTAATATTCTTTAAAGATAAGTCAAAGAATATTAGACAGTATCTTGCTGATAAATTCTATAATATGGATGATAGTTTGTTTAATCTATACTTAGATAAGTTTGAAGAATTTTTAAATGATTCAAAAGAAGAAATTAGATTGCTTGCTATTAATGTTATGTCAAATCATTTAGAATTAGAAGAAATCAAAATTTTACTTAAAGGTAGATTTGAAATAGAAAAAGAGCTAAAAGCTAGAAATAGAATAATTGAGATACTAGATATAGATCCTACCAGTGAGTATACTAAGGATGGAGTATTTGATCTTATAGGATATTTTAATAGCCTTAAAATAAAGAAATCTAAGAATGTACTAGACTTTGATAATTTTCCTAAAATAAGGCTAAAAGATAGTGATGAATACGTATCAGATGAAATACTCAACTATCTTATAAAAGCGTATTTAAATAGTACTGAATTAGGGCTTATAAAAGATGCAACTATTATATCTAGTGCATTAAATAAAGAGGATTTAGCTAAGTTTTCAAATGAAGTATATAATTCTGTTATAAAAGATGGAATAGATATGAAGAAAAAAGGCTTTATATTATTCGTATGTGTTCATGGGAATATAGATACTATAGAAAATATAAAAAAATTAATAGATGAATTAGCGTCTAACTCAAGACATAAACTAGCTCAGTATACAGTCAAAGCTCTTGTACTAAATGGAAGTTCTACAGCACTTACAATAGTAAATAGTATAAAAAACAAATATAAGTATAAAAGTGTTAAAGAAAGTGCAAAAGAAGCATTTGAAATAGCTGCAAGAGAATTTGAATTAAATACGTATGAACTAGAAGATAAGATAATACCTACTTTGGGATTTGAAAATGAAAATTATAAAGAATATGATTATGGAAATAGAATAATAAAAGTGTTTTTAACGGATAAACTAGAAATAGAGATAGAAAATGAAAAAGGAAAGATACTTAAAAATCTACCTAAGGCTTCAAAGGACGATATAGAAGAAAAGGTAAAATTAGCAAAAGATGATTTGAAAGGTATCAAAAAAGAATTAAAGTTAGTTAAAAAACTTCAAATACAACGTTTAGAAGAAGCTTTACTTATATTTAGAAAGTGGAGTGTAGATGATTTTGAAAACGTATTTATAAAAAATCCTATAATGAACAGATTAGGTAAAACTTTGGTATGGGGAGCATATGAAGGAGATAATCTAATAAAAGAATTTATGTATGATGATGATTTATACGATATGGATTATGAAAAAGTAGAATTTGGTAATGATATATATATATCACTTATACATCCTCTTGATTTAGATGAAGATAAGATTGAAGGATGGAAAGAAGTTATACAGGATAATGAAATAGTACAAATTTTTCCTCAATTAAATAGAGAAGTATATGTTGCAAAAGAAGGTATAGATATAATAAAAGAATTCAAAAGTATAAAAATAAATGCAGCTAAATTAGTTAGTAAGTTCTCAGATATGGGATGGTTTAAAGGATCAGTAAAAGATGCTGGTTGCTATTATGAATTGTATAGAGAGTTTGAAGACTTGGGATTTGGTGTTGAAATTACAGTTGATGATTATTTAGATTTTTATGATAATGCATATAAGGATGTAAGTATAAAACATTTAGAGTTTTATAAGGCTAAATCTATAGAAAGAGGATCTTATATATACGATGAAATAGATGAAAATAGGAGAATTAAAGCATTAGATATACCTAAAAGGTTATATAGTGAGATAATATACAGTGTATATAGAGTTTTAAAATAAAACATAAATCCCCTGTTGAATAAAATTTTAATTTTATTCAACAGGGGATTTGTTTTTAAGGAATTTTTAGACAAATCAAAAAACATATTGACGAAACATGTACGTACAAGATATAATTACATTACAGACAACCTGTACGTACATGAATAAAAAGAAAACGTTATCTGGAATAAAAAATTCGAAAAAAGATTATGAGGGAGGTTTTATATATGTCTAAATTTTCAAATGATGTATCGGAATTATTAGAATATATTGGTGGAAAAGAAAACATAGCAGCTGTTTCTCATTGTGTTACTCGTATGAGATTCGTACTTAATGATCCTAAAAAGGCTGATGTTAAGAAGATAGAGGGTATAAAATCTGTAAAGGGAAGTTTTACTCAAGCTGGACAATTCCAAGTTATAATCGGAAATGAAGTAGCAACTTTTTATAATGAATTTACAGCAAAATCTGGAGTTGAAGCTGTAAGTAAGGATGATGCTAAAAAAGCTGGAAGACAAAACTTAAGTTTACTTCAAAGAGTTATATCTCATTTAGGTGAAATTTTTTCACCGCTTATTCCAGCTATAGTTGTTGGAGGTTTGATCTTAGGATTTAGAAATATTATAGGAGATATTAAACTTCTTGAATCAGGAACTAAGTCTTTAATAGAAGTATCGCAGTTTTGGTCAGGTGTACATCATTTTTTATGGTTAATAGGTGAAGCAATATTCTTCTATTTACCAGTTGGAATTACATGGTCTATATCTAAGAAAATGGGTACAACTCAAATTCTAGGTATTGTACTTGGTATTACATTAGTTTCACCTCAGTTATTAAATGCTTATGCAGTAGCTGGTGGTGCTGAGGCACCAGTTTGGGATTTTGGGTTTACTCAGATTAAGATGATTGGTTATCAAGCTCAGGTTATACCGGCAATACTTGCTGGATTTGTTTTAGCAAAACTTGAACTTATGTTAAGAGATAGAGTTCCGGGATATATATCTATGATAGTAGTACCATTTCTTGCATTAATACCTACTGTATTATTAGCTCATACTGTTTTAGGACCTTTAGGATGGAAGATAGGTTCTATGATTTCTAGTGTAGTATATGCTGGACTTACTTCAACATTTGGATGGTTGTTTGCAGCAATATTTGGATTTAGCTATGCACCACTTGTTATTACAGGATTACATCATATGACAAATGCTATAGATTTACAATTGATGAGTGAAATGGGTGGAACGAATTTATGGCCTATGATAGCTTTATCTAACATAGCTCAAGGTTCTGCTGTTTTAGCAATGATTTACTTAAATAAAGATGATGAAGAAGAAAAGCAAGTATCTATACCTGCAGCAATATCGTGTTATCTTGGTGTAACAGAGCCTGCTATGTTTGGTATTAACTTAAAGTATGTGTATCCATTCTTAGCAGCTATGATAGGTTCAGGGATAGCAGCAATTATATCTGTAGGATCAGGAGTTATGGCTAACTCAATAGGAGTTGGAGGACTTCCAGGGATACTATCTATACAACCACAGTATATGGGAATATTTGCAATAGCAATGATAGTAGCAATAGTAATACCATTTGGACTAACAATTGTATTTGCAAAAAAGAAAATGACATTTAAAAAAGCAGAAAAGAGTTCTTAATAAAAGGAGGGAGTTAATCTCCTTCCTTTTATTTCTCTATAGGAAATTATATGTCTTTCAATTTGTGCATAACATTGATAAGTGAACTAAACTTGCAATTATTTTGAGCAACGGAGCCCGTTAGGACTCGTTGGCGATATGAGCTATGCGGTAGCATAAAGCGAATTTTTTATAATTTTCGTTACGAATTTCAGCAAAAGGAGATAATTATGATGAAGGATTTTAAAAATAGTGTTGTATATCAAATATATCCAAAGTCATTTAACGACTCAAATAATGATGGATTTGGAGATTTAAACGGTGTAACTGAAAAACTAGATTATCTAAAATTATTAGGAGTAGACTATATATGGTTAACTCCATTTTATGTTTCACCTCAAAATGATAATGGATACGATGTTGCCCATTACTGTAAGATAGACCCTAGGTTTGGAACTATTGAGGATTTTGAAAATATGGTTAAAGAAGCTAAAAAAAGAGGAATAGAAATAATGCTTGATATGGTTTTTAATCATACATCTACAGAGCATGAATGGTTCAAAAAAGCTATTGATGGAGATGAAAAGTATAAAAATTACTATATATTCAAAAAATCTAAGGATGAAAAAGAGCCTACTAACTGGCAGTCAAAGTTTGGAGGTTCTGCTTGGGAGTATGTTGAGGAATTTGATGAATACTATCTTCATTTATTTGATGTGACTCAAGCAGATCTTAACTGGAAAAACGAAGAAGTTAAAACAGAGATATTTGATGTTGTTAATTTCTGGATAGATAAAGGAGTTAAAGGTTTTAGATTAGATGTTATTAACTTAATTTCAAAGCCTGATATATATGAGGATGATCATGTAGGTGATGGAAGAAGATTCTATACGGATGGAGTTAGAATACATGAATATCTAAAAGAGTTAAACAAGGAGACGTTTGGAAAGCATGAGGATATTATAACTGTTGGAGAAATGTCATCTACTACTATGGATAATTGTATAAAATATTCAAATCCTGATGAGAAAGAGTTATCTATGGTATTTAATTTTCATCATCTCAAGGTTGATTATGAAAATGGAGATAAGTGGACTTTAATGGACTTTGACTTTATAAAGTTAAAAGAAATATTAAGTTCTTGGCAAATGGGTATGGAAGAAGGGAATGGATGGAATGCTCTATTTTGGAGCAATCATGACCAGCCTCGTATAGTTTCGCGTTTTGGAGATGATAAAAAGTATCATACAGAGTCTGCAAAAATGCTTGCAACTTCTATTCATATGTTAAGAGGAACTCCATATATATATCAAGGTGAAGAATTTGGAATGACTAACCAGTATATTGACAGCATAGAAAATTATAGAGATGTTGAGTCTATTAACTACTACAATATACTAAAAAGTGAAGGTAAAGATGAGAAAGATATTATAAAGATATTACAATCTAAGTCTCGTGATAATGCTCGTACACCTATGCAGTGGGATGAAAGTGAAAATGGTGGGTTTACAGAGGGAGAGCCATGGCTTAAACCAGGAAAAACTCATAAACACATAAATGCAAAATCAGCACTTGATGATAAAAACTCAATATTCTATCACTATCAAAAACTTATTAAACTAAGAAAAGGTTATGATGTTATATCTAATGGAAAATACAAACCTATAATTGAAGATGATAAATCTATATTTGCATATATTAGAGAATATGAAGGTAATAAACTATTAGTTGTAAACAACTTCTATCCTGAAGAAGCAGTATTTGAACTTCCAGAAGATATACAAATAGATAAATCAAAAGCTAAAATATTGATTTCAAATTATACTGATTCTTCAAATGAAATACAAAAAATAGATTTAAGAGCATACGAGTCTATAGTTTACTATATTGAAAAATAATGATTAAAAAGTTACAATATATTAAGGTGATAATATATGGTAAGTAAATATTTAATTATTTATAATGAAATAAAAGAAAAAGTAGAAAATGGCGATATAAAGCCAAATACAAAGCTTTCATCAGAAAATGAATTGATGAAAAAGTACAGTGTATCTAGAGATACAATAAGAAAATCTTTAAATCTTTTAGAACAAAATGGATATATTCAAAAGATAAAAGGTAAGGGATCATTTGTACTAGATATAAATAAGTTTGATTTTCCTATATCAGGACTTACGAGTTTTAAAGAATTGGCAAATAAAATGGGGGTTAAATCACACACTATTTTAGAGGAGCTTGAACTTATTAAACCAGATGATTTCTTAATGAATCAATTGAATGTATCTAAAAATAGTAATATATGGAAGGTTATAAGGGTTAGAGAGATAAAAGATCAAAGAATTATATTGGACAAGGATTTCTTTAATAAAAAACATATTCCATCACTTACTGACGATATATGTAAAGACTCTGTATACGAATATATAGAGGGAGAACTTGGTCTTAAAATAGGATTTGCTAAAAAAGAAATAACTGTGCAAAAAGCTACTGAGGAAGATAAAAAATATCTAGATTTAGAAGAATACGATATGATAGTTGTAGTAAAAAATTACACATATTTAGACGATATGAGCTTATTTCAATATACAGAATCAAGACATAGACCTGATAAGTTTAGATTCGTTGATTTTGCAAGAAGAAAGTAAAAGATAACCTCTCAATTTTGAAGAGGTTATTTTTTTATCAAATTTTATAAAGTGGTATGGTGAACTAACCAAAATCATAGTAGAAATATATGTTGAATATTTTTGATATATGAACTATTGTATAAAAAAAATAAAAAAAATACGGATTATGATTGAAATATGTTGAATGGTGTGGTAATATTATTCGTATGAAAAGTAAATATTGGAAATAACCCTATATAATCTCGGTAATATGGATCGAGAGTCTCTACTGGATAGCCGTAAATTATCCTTCTATGGTGGGGAAATTTAGTTTTTTGTATATCTAGTATATTTGTATGTTTAGTATATAAGATAAAAAAATCTAGAAATCTCACATGATGAGGTTTCTAGATTTTTTTTTTGAAATGGTGAGGTGTTAAGATGAAATCAATTATTGGAGAATCTATTCCAAGAGTAGATGGATGGGAAAAAGTAACAGGCAAGACAAAGTATCCTAGTGATTTTTATATGGATAATATGCTGTATCTAAAGATAGTAAGGGCTACACAAGTCCATGCATTGATAAAATCCATTGATATATCTACAGTAGAAAAAATAGAAGATGTCTATATATTTACGGCTAAGGATGTAAAAGAAAATAATTTTGGAAATATCATTAAAGACCAACCCGTGTTTTGTGATAAAAAGGTAAGATTCTATGGAGAACCTATTGCAATGGTTGCAGCACCTACAAAAGCATTGGCTTCATATGCTGCTGAAAAAATAAAAATTGAATATGAAGCACTTCCTATAGTTGAGGATGCTACGAAGGCTTTAGATGGGAAATCACCTGATCTTCATCGTAATGGTAATCTTCTTGATGAGCTTCATTATGAGAATAGACATATTGACAAAGGATTTGAGAATTCAAAGCTTATATTAGAGGATGTTTTCAATGCTCCTATGATTGACCATGTTTATATGGAGACGGAATCAGGCGTTTCTTATATGGATGAAGATGGAAAGTTGACTGTTCTTGTAGGAACACAAAATGCATTTCATGATCAAAGAGAAATAAGCCATGCATTAGGAATACCAATCGAAAAGGTTAGAGTAAAAGGACTTGTTACAGGAGGTGGATTTGGAGGAAAAGATGGTAATACTGTACAAATCTATTTAGCACTGGCTACCTTAAAAACAGGACGACCTGCTAAACTGATTTTTAGTAGAGAAGAATCCTTGGTAACCTCTTATAAGCGTCATCCTGCAAAGGTTTACATAAAAATGGGATTTGGAGAAGATGGAAAGATCAAAGCTTTTGAAGGAAAGGTATATTTTGACACAGGTGCTTATGCAGCATTAGGACCTGCAGTATTAGGATTAGGCACAGAACATTTTATAGGACCATATGAAATAGAGAATGTAAAGCTAGATGGATATTTGGTATATACAAATAAGCCTCCAGCAAGTGCGATGCGCGGATTTGGGGCACCTCAAGTATTGTTTGCTACGGAGACACTTATCAATAGGGCAGCTAAAAAATTAGGAATAGATCCTATAGATATAAGGATAAAGAATGCTTTAGAGGTAGAAAAGCAAGGTCCTTTTGGGCAAAGAATGAAGCACTCTGTAGGTATTAAAGAAGCTTTACAAAAAATAAAAGAATCTGATTTATGGAGACAAAGAGCTGAAAATGGAGATAAAAATACAGCTTATGGTATTGCTGCAGGTTTTTTAAGCTGTGGTATGGGTGCTGGTATATACGATGGTGCAAAGGTAAAAATTCAAAAAAAAGGTCAGAGATATCTTGTTTCAATAGGTACAGTGGAAATAGGCCAAGGGAGTCTAACTGCTTATACACAAATGGCAGCAGAAGCATTGAATGTTTCTACAGATAGGATTGATGTTATATATGCAGATACTAAAAAAACCTTTGATTGTGGTTCTGTTGCTGCTTCTAGAACAACCTATATAATAGGAAAAGCAATTATTGAAGCTTCCAAGAATTTAAATGAGAGTGAAAAAGATTATGCCATAGGAGAAGCAGTTTTTCCTGAATCTTGTAAAAGAGATATTGGAATAGGACTTCCTCATATGATGTATACATTTTTAGCAAATGCAGTAAAGATGCATATAAATCCATTAACAGGAGAAATTACACTACTTGATATTGTAGCTGCAACAGAAGCAGGAAAAATTATAAATCCTTCTGGTTTGGCAGGACAAATTCAAGGAGGAATTGGACAAGGGATAGGTTATGCTTTAATGGAGAATATGAATTTTAAGAATGGACAGTTACAGCAGAAAAATTTATCTACATATCTAATTCCTACTACAATGGATGTGTGTTCTATAGAAAGTCTAACTGTTGATTCATATGAGAAAAGTGGGCCTTTTGGAGCAAAGGGAGCTGCAGAAGTAGGAACAGTGGCAATAGCTCCTGCAATAACAGGTGGACTGATTGACAAATGGGATCTTTGTATCAATAAGCTTCCTATATCAAGAGAAGAAATTGTAAAACAGTTAACAGAAAAAGGCATTATAAAAGAGTATATTGGATAATCAGATTAGAAAAATCAAGCAAAATATAGGAGGAAAATAAGATGAGAAAAAAGATATTGATTTTAATGATTGTGGTTTCATTAGTATCTACAATTTTAATGGGTTGTGGGAAAACGGATTCATCAGATTCTGCAAGTGATAAACTTAAGGTTGCATTGTTGTTACCAGGAAAAGCAGATGATGTTTCTTTTAATCAAGCTATGTATGAAGGAATGAAAAAAGTAGAAGAAGCTTATAAAGACAAAATAGAAGTAACTTATGTAGAAGAAGTATATGAAGTTTCTGATATAGAACCTGCTTTAAGAGATTTTGCTTCAGAGGGATATGATTTAGTTTTTGGTCATGGTTTTCAATTCATGGAGCCAATTATTAAGGTTGCTGAAGATTTTCCAGATGTTCACTTTGCATTAGGAACAGGATATAAAACGCTACCAAATACTTGTGTCTATGATATTAAATTAGAAGAAGGGGGCTATTTAATGGGTACCCTTGCAGGAATGATGACAAATACCAATAAAATTGGTGTAGTTGGGGGAGCAGATGCAGTAGAAATATATAGAGGACATGAAGCTTATAAATTTGCTGCAAAAAAAGTGAATCCAGATGTAGAAATTCAGGAACTGTATACAGGCGATTGGAGAGATGCAGCAAAAGCTAAAGAAGGAGCTATCTCTATGTATGATGGGGGAACTGATATTATTTGGCATTCTGGAGATGGTATTGGATTAGGTGTAGTTGATGCAGGAAAAGAAAAAGGAAAGACTGTTTTAGGAAATGTGGCAGATCAAAATATTTTAGCTCCAGACGCAGTTCTTAGTGGGGTTGTATATAATTTTAGTACAGTTATAGAGCAAATTATTGATGATATTCAAAATGATAACTTCACTAATAGAGAAGAAAAGTTTTATTGGTTAACAGTTGCTAATGAAGGAATAAAAGTAGGAGATTTTTATGAACAAGAAGAAGATGTGCCACAAGAGGTAAAAGATCAATTAGAGAAGGTTAAAAAAGACCTAGCAGAGGGAAAGGTAAAAATGCCTCACTTTGATAAGTAAATTATAGAGACCTGACCAACAGGTCAGGTCTTTACAACATTATACATATAATCTGAAGGAGTTGGATTTACTATGGAGCATATTGTTTCCATGAAGAATATTACGAAAAAGTTTAGCGGAAATATAGCAAATGATAATGTAACATTAAACCTTAAAAAAGGAACTATTCATGGACTTTTGGGTGAAAATGGAGCAGGGAAAACCACATTGATGAATATACTTTATGGGTTGAATCAACCAGATGAAGGAGAAATTTATATTAAAGGAAAAAAAGTAAAAATAGATTCACCTTCCCAAGCTATAGAGATGGGAATAGGAATGGTACATCAGCATTTTATGTTGGTTAGACCATTTTCTGTTGTAGAGAATATTGTTTTGGGATTAGAATCTGAAAAGAAAACATTTCTAGATATAAAATCTGCAGTAAAAAAAATAGAAAGTTTATGTAAAAAATATAAAATGAAAATTGATCCGTATGCAAAGGTTGACCAGCTATCTATAGGAGAACAGCAGAGAGTAGAGATTCTTTCAGCTATTTATTGTGGGGTAGATATATTGATTTTAGATGAACCAACAGCAGTGCTTACACCACAAGAGGTTAAAGAATTATTCGAAATTTTGAGTATGATGCGTGACGATGGAAAATCTATTATCTTTATCACTCATAAACTAGAAGAAATCTTAGAAATAGGAGATGAAATATCGGTTTTAAGAGATGGAAAACGAATTGATACAGTGGATGTTACTGGAACAAACGAGGACGAATTAACAACTATGATGGTGGGAAGAGAAGTTTTATTCGATTTTTCCAAATCGAATGAAGCACCTGGCGATATTATTTTGAAAGTTGATAACTTACATGCAACAAATGCAAAGGGGCTACCTGCTCTAAGAGGTATTAACCTTGAAATGAGAAGCAATGAGGTACTAGGAATTGCAGGTGTAGATGGAAATGGACAAAAGGAACTGTGTGAGGTTCTAACAGGAATAAAACCTATAGTCCAAGGAAATATAGATTTATGTGGTCAAAAGTTAAATAATCGATCGCCTAGAGAGTTTATCAAAAGGGGTATATCTCATATTCCAGAGGATAGGCATAAAACAGGGTTGGTAATGGATTTTAGTGTAATGAAAAATTTTACTCTTAAGGAATTTGATACTCCGAGGTTTTCTAAATTTGGTTTTTTGAAAACAAATGTGATCAAAGAAACAGCGGAAAGATTAGTAAATGAATACAAAATCAAAACAAATGGGATTAAAGCAAAAGCAAAGGATCTCTCGGGAGGAAATCAGCAAAAGATTATATTAAGTAGAGAAATTGGATGTAATCCGAAGGTAATCATAGCAAATCAGCCTACAAGGGGACTGGATATAGGAGCTATGGAATATGTAAGGCAAAGACTTCTTGATCAAAAAGAACAGGGAGTAGCTGTATTATTAATTTCAGCAGATTTAGAGGAAATTTTTCAGCTTTCAGATCGTGTTGCTGTAATCTATGAAGGAAAGATTATGGGGATTATGGAAAAAGATCAAATAGATATTAATGCAATTGGTCTAATGATGGCTGGGGTGGAAGGAGGAGTTAAAGTATGCACAAGTTAGGAAATATATTAAAGGAAATGATGAAAGGGATTCTTTCACCTTTTATTTCAGTTTTATTAGCTTTTTTTGTTAGTGGAATTTTACTATTGTTAGTAGGTACGAATCCACTTGAAGCCTACAGTAGCTTGTTAAATGGTGCGTTTGGTTCTAGTCATAGAATTGGTGAAACCATTATAAAAGCTATACCATTTATTATTTTGGGTTTAGGCATTTCTGTTGCCTTTAAAGCACAAATATGGAATATTGGAGCAGATGGACAGTTCACCCTGGGAGCAATTTTTGCAATGATTGTAGCTCTTTATCTTCCATTTTCAAATATAATAAAGATGCCATTGAGTTTTATAGCAGCATTTGTTGGAGGAGCATGCTGGGGAGGAATAGCAGCTTTTCTAAAAACAAAATTTAATGCTAATGAGGTTATCACCACATTAATGTTAAACTATATAGCTTTTTACCTATTAGAATGGCTAGTAAAGGGACCTATGATGGATCCAAATGGGCACGGTTTTCCACAAACAGCTCTTATTCATGAAAATTTGAGATTGCCTATTATTTTAAAAGGTACAAGGTTACATTTGGGAATATTATTAGCAGTTATATTAATCATAGGAGGCTATTATTTCTGGAAAACCGTATTAGGTTTCAAAATAGAAGTAGTAGGACAAAGTCCCTATGTTGCAGAATATAGCGGAATAAAAGTAAATAAAACCATTGGAATCACAATGTGTATATCAGCAGGATTAGCAGGATTAGCAGGATGGACTGAGGTATTTGGATTACATTATAGACTTCTAGAAAATATTTCTGGAGGTTATGGAAACCTTGCTATTGTAGTAGCATTACTGGCAGGTTTAAATCCTTTTGGAATTATTATTTCTGCATTTTTCTTTGCAGCTCTTGTTGTAGGAGGAAATTCTATGCAGAGAATGGTGGGTGTTCCATTTTCACTAGTGGACGTTATTCAAGGTTTGGTTATTATATTTATTATTAGTCGTGTTATTTATACAAGATGGAGGGAGCAGAATCATGGAAAAAATACTGTCAACAGCATTTATTATAAGCTTATTAGAAAGTTCAGTAAGGATGAGTACGCCGATTCTACTTGCAGCACTAGGTGAAATATATACACAAAGATCAGGAATTTTAAATCTTGGATTAGAAGGAATTATGCTGATGGGGGCCTTTGGAGGATTTGCAGGAGCATATTTTACAGGTAATCTTTGGATTGGGGTTTTAGTTTCAATTATTGTAGGAATACTATTTTCTTTGATTATGGCCTTTTTAAGTGTAACAGTAAGAGCAAATCAAGTTATTGCTGGTACAGCTATGACCATTTTAGGAGGAGGTTTGGCTACATTTTTATTCCGTATGGCATTCGGGATACAAAAGCTTCCTCCATCTGTAGAGGCATTTAAATCTATTGAAATTCCTGTACTTTCTAAAATACCTATTTTAGGACCTGTGCTATTTAATCAAAATGCCTTAGTCTATTTGGCATTGATTTCAGTAGTTGTATGTGCTGTGGTATTAGAAAAAACAACTTTTGGATTGAAAATACGTGCAGTAGGAGAACATCCTAAGGCAGCTGATTCTAAAGGAATCAACGTATATAGTATTCGTTATATTTGTGTTATGATAGGTGGAGCATTTGGAGGTCTTAGTGGAGCATTTCTTTCTATTGGATTTATGAATACATATTTAGACCAAATGACTGCTGGAAGAGGATTTATTGCAGTTGCAGTGGTGATTTTTTCAAGATGGAACCCTTATCGTGCTTTAGGAGGAGCCTTTGTATTTGGTTTTGCGAATGCACTACAGTTGAGACTTCAAACAATAGGTTTTCCTGTTCCACACCAATTTTTACTAGCACTACCATATCTGTTAACAATATTGGTACTTATAAGTATTTCTAAAAAAGCAGAATTTCCCTCAGCCTTTACGGTGGCCTATAATAGGGGGGAACGATAGTGAAAATAAAAAAGATAATTCTTTTTACTGTTTTTATACTATTGTTATCAGGGGTTGAATTTTATGTAAATAGACCTATGACGAAGAACAATTCGATAAAGCGCACAGAAGGATTTATTGAGGCAGTGAATGAGAATAAGCCTGAATTGATTTATGGTTATTTGATGCCATCTATTCAGAAATTAATTTCTAAAGAAGATTTTATAGAAAACTTTGAAAAAGAGCGTTCGTATCCATATTTAACTCCTTTATATCTATATCTAGATAATGTAGACCTTTGTGAGGATAAGACAAAAGGAACCATAAACTGTATAGTTGCTTCTAGGCTACCAGGAGAGAAAATGAAATTTGACATTGTTTTTGTGGATAATAATTATTACATAGATGCATTTGAATACGTTGCGGATGGAAGTTTTATTGAAAAATTTAAAAGAATATCAAAATGAGGAGGGGTTGCTAAATGAAAAACAAATGTAGCTTAAAAGTGAATGGTAAAAACATCACTGTGGAAGTATCGGATACAACAACTTTATTAGAAGTTCTTAGAGATCATTTAGGATTAACGGGTACAAAAGAAGGATGTGGAAAGGGTGAGTGTGGTGCGTGTACTGTTTTATTAAATGGGAAAGCAGTAAATTCTTGTATCGTATTTGCACATCAAGTAGAAGGACAAGAAGTGATTACTATAGAGGGATTGAATGAGGATCCGAAGTCAAAACATATACAGGAAGCTTTTATTGATGAAGGAGCTGTACAGTGTGGGTTCTGTACTCCGGGAATGGTAGTATCATCAAAAGCTTTATTGATAAAAAAGAAAAAACCTTCTAAAGAAGATATTCGAGAAGGTCTTTCTGGAAATTTATGTAGATGTACTGGATATACAAAGATTATCAATGCTGTTGAAGAAGCGGCAAGGAGGATCGAAGATGAAGATGTATAGTCCTACTGAAATTTCTGAAGTCCTTGAGTTTCTTCAAGAACATAAAGAAAGTGGGATACTTTTGGCTGGAGGAACAGATTTGATTGTCAAATATAAGGAACAATCCTTGCCATATGATTTTATATGCAATATTTTAAAAGTAGAGAAATTAAAGTATATTAAAGAAGACGAAGATAGCCTTAAGATAGGTCCTTTGGTGACTCATGAAGAATTGATGGAGTCTTCTCTGGTTCAGAAACATATTCCTGTACTAAGAGATGCATGTAAAACTATTGGATCCCCTCAGATTAGAAATAGAGGAACAATTGGTGGAAATATAGGTACTGCATCACCTGCAGGAGACACACTTCCAGCTTTAACAGCTTTAGGGGCAAGTTTGAAAACTATAAGCATAGAAGAAGAGAGGATTGTCCCTATTAAAGATTTTTTCCGTGGTCCAGGGAAAACAATATTAAAAGAGAATGAAATGATTAAAGAGATTATTGTTCCAAAAATGAAAGAAGAAAAAGGATTTTATACAAAATTAGGGTCACGCAATGCTTTAGCCATTTCTATTACAGGAGTAGCTGCTAAAGTAAAATGTAAAGGTCAGGGGTTTGAAAAGGTTGAGGTTGCATTTGGTTCTGTAGGACCTACGGTTATTTATAAAAGAGTGAAAGAATTAGAAAAAAGTAATTTTACTAAACAAAAGCTTTGGGATGCTGTGCAATGCATAAAAGAACAAATTTATCCAATAACAGATGTAAGAGCAACGGCTGAATATAGAAAAGAAATGTGTGCTAATTTACTATATGAAGGTTTAAATAAAATTTTGGATTACAACTCTATCATATAAAAAATTTGCATATGATCAATAAAATAGTTTTCATAAGCCCATCATATCGTGGATGCTGAGTAAAATACAGTATCTAGAATATGGTGGGCTTTTTACGTATCCTATTTTAGCTTCTGAATTAAGTCTGGATTTATAGAATTTATATGATAAAATAAGATTTGCTTTGTTTGATTTTAAGGGGGTGGCAGATATTTTAATAGAAAAATAACAAATGAAAAATTTAAGAAAAATTTAAGATTCAATTAAGTATAAATCAAGATTTATGAAGTATATTTGATTGAGTAAGTAGTCATCGGATAAATTGAATTTAGAATGGAGAAGTATCGCAATGAATAGTTATAATTTAACCAGTAAATTAAAAAGAACATTTATTAAGAATTTTATTTTTTTTATAGTATTATTAGGAATACTTAATATTATATTAGGAATACCAAAAAATATTAAAATGTTACACTTTCAATCAATTTTAAATCATAAAAACCTATATATTTTAAGCGGACTCATATTAATTTCTTTATGTAACAAATATTATAAAAAAAATACTTTTACACAAGAAATTGTATCAAGTGAAGATAGAGCTAAAGTAAGAGGATATTTAAAAAAGTATGGATATAATTCAATATCATATTTGGCTTTAGAAAAAGATAAAAAATACTTTTTTTCTGAAAATATAGAGGGTGCGGTTGCTTATGTTATAAGCTCTGGTGTTGCTGTTTGCTCAGGTGATCCAATATGTAATGAAAATGATGCTGTTCACCTTTTATCTGAATTCATGTCATATTGCAAGGAAAAAGAACTTCGTATTTGTTTTTGTCAAATAAGTGGAAGATTCATAAATGAATTTACTAAATTGGGATTTGGTTTTATTAAATATGGAGAAGAAGCTATGTTTGATCTCGAGACATATACTACAAGTGGTAAAAAAGCTGCAAAAATAAGACAAGCTATTAACAAAGCTAATAGATTAGGAATAGAAGTATTTGAGTATAAGCCTTTAGAAAATAAAGATATTAATATAGAAAAAGAAATATTAGAAGTTTCAAATGAATGGCTTTCTATTAAAAAAAGTGGGGAATTATCTTTTATGTTAGGAAGTATTAGTCTAGATAAACCTATGGATAGAAGATATTTTATAGCAGTTGATTCAGATAAAAAAATGTTAGGATTCGTTGTTTTTGTACCATTTTCAGGTGGAAAAGGATACTATGCAGATGTTACTAGAAGAAGAATAGATGCTCCGATAGGAGTAATGGAAAAAATTATGATTGATGCTTTTAATGAAATGAAAACCGAAGGAGTTAAGTGGGGAAGCTTAGGAGTTGCGCCTCTTGCTAATGTAAGAGAAAATGAACAAAAAAGACAAATAACTTCATTAATATTAGAATTTATTTATAAAAATGTTAATAGCTTTTATGGATTTAAAAGTCTTCATCAATACAAGAAAAAATATGGACCAACAACGTGGGAACCTAGATTTTTAGCATATCATCCTAAGGTTTTTACTCCTAAAATTGCATATTCTATAATAAAAGTAAAAAATCCTGGTGGAGTTAAGGATTTTTTAATAAATCAAATAAAGAGAAAATAATCTTATTTTTTTAAAAGTATTGATTAATCTAATTGTTTTTTCCACCCTTGCATAAGTAATAGATGATTGATAATATAAAAGTAAAATTGAAATGAAAATTTTTTTCGTGGATAGATAAAAAAGATTAAATAATTATAAAATTAGTATATTTTTTACTTGAAATTAAGGATAGGGTGGAGATTTATGAATAGGAAAGATGAAAAGAAATGTCTTGATATAATAAAGGAGACATACAATTCATTAAATGATACTGAGAAAAAAGTGGCTAAATATATTTTAGAAAATCCTGAGGATATCATTCATTTTTCAATAACAGAATTAGCAGGGAGTAGCACAGTTAGTGAGGCTACAGTATCTAGGTTTAGTAGAAAATTAGGTTTTAAGGGATATCAGCACTTAAAAATTAATCTGGCAGCATCATTTGTAGAACCAATGGAAAATATACATGAAGAAATTAGTCAAGATGATGATATGTATATGATTATGTTGAAAATATTAAATTCAAATAAAGAGAGTCTGGAGAAAACATATAAATTAAATGATGATAAAATTATATTAGATGCAGTAAATATGATTACGAATGCAAGTAAGATTATGTTCTTTGGTATGGGAGGATCTGCTTCTTTAGCAGAGGATGCATATCATAAATTTATAAGAACGGGTATACCTTGTTTTGTACATTCAGATTCTCATTGGCAGGCAATGTATGCATCTATGGCGGATGAAAACAGTGTTATGGTTGTATTTTCAAATTCAGGAAGTAATAAGTCTTTAATGGATACTATTGAAATAGGAAGAAAAAATAATGTTAAAATTATAGCTATAGTAGGAAATGGAAAATCACCTATAGCTAGAGTGGCAGATGTAGTATTAACTGCGTATTCTAAAGGTTCAATGTTTCGAAGTGAGGCTATGGAATCTAGAATATCATCTTTAATGCTTATAGACTATATTTTTGTAGGTGTAGCAACACGTACACAGGAAAAAACTCTGGATATATTAGATAAAATAAGAAAAGGAATAGCAACAAAGCGATTTTAAAAAAATATATGAATTTATTTAATACAAAAAGAAAATAATTTTCTTCTTGTATTTTTTTTTGCTTTTATGTATAATTGACATGAAAATAATTTTCTTAAAAAGTTTAAAAAATATATTTATAGTGAAAAATGAAAATTGTTTACAGAAAAACAAATATAGTTATACTATAATTTCATAAAAAACTTAGAAAGGAGAATAGCATATGAGTAAGAAAGTAGAGTCAAATGTAAGTTCTTCAATAATATGGAAGAATAAGCTAATGGAAACAAGAAGACATTTTAGAGACCCAATATTAATTACAACGATTATATTAGTGTTATTGTCTTTAGTATTATTTATTCTTGCACCACTTTATAATGTATTGAAACAAAGTCTTATAGACTTGGATGGAAATTTATCTTTATCAGGTTATATTAGAGCTTTTAGTTATTCAGATAATATAACTGCTATTTCACACACTATGATACTGGCTACAGTAGTAGGGGTATTAGGTACTTTTATAGGATTTGTATTTGCTTATTGTAGTGCATATATAAAAATGCGAGCTAAAAAAGCATTTAATTTGATAGCTATGCTACCAATAGTATCACCACCTTTTGCAGTAGCTTTATCAATAATTCTATTATTTGGGAGTAGAGGTCTTATAACCCATGATTTATTGGGAATAGATAATTTTAATATTTATGGATTCAAAGGTTTGGTATTTGTTCAAACATTATCTTATTTTCCAATCGCATATTTGTTATTAAATGGATTGTTAAAATCTATAGATCCATCTATTGAGGAAGCTTCAAGAAATCTTGGAGCATCAAGGGGTGCAACTTTTTGCAATGTTACATTACCTCTTATTAAACCTGGTTTAGCAAATGCATTTTTATTAGTATTTATAAAGTCGGTTGCAGACTTTGCCAATCCAATTACTATTGGAGGAGATTATACTACATTGGCTACACAGGTTTATCTACAAGCAATTGGGAATTATGATATGCAGGGTGGAGCTGCCATAGCAGTGATTTTACTTAACATATCGATACTACTGTTTATTTTACAAAAGTACTACATAGAAAAGAAGGTTTTTGTGACTATCACGGGTAAAGCTTCAAAGGAAAGAGTATTAATTAGTGAAAAACATATTGTATATCCATTAGCTATTTTTTCTTTAGGAATATCTATTATTATCATTATGTTCTATGCACTTATACCATTAGAATCTTTTGTAAAGCTTTGGGGAATTGATTATAGCTTAACTTTAAATAACTATAAATATGCTTTTGATGTGGGAGCCAAAGCCATTTTAGATACTACTTGGCTATCTATTATAGCAACCCCGTTCACAGGATTAATAGGTATGGTCATTGCATTTTTAATTGTTAGAAAGAAATTCATAGGGAAAGGACTTATTGAATTTATTTCTATGCTTGGAATGGCAGTACCAGGGACTGTCATTGGTATAGGTTATATTCTAACTTTTAATAATAAGCCATTTGTTTTAACGGGAACAGCTGCAATTATAGTAATTGCGTATATTTCAAGAAGTATACCTGTAGGAATTAGATCGGGAGTAACGGCACTTCAACAAATTGATCCAAGCATTGAAGAAGCAGCATCAGATTTAGGTGCAAATTCAGCTAAGGTATTTACATCTATTTCATTACCACTTATAAAGACATCATTCTTTGGTGGGTTAGTATATTCATTTGTTAAGAGCATGACATCTATTAGTGCAATTATTTTCCTAGTTTCAGCAAAATATAATATTCTTACAATATCAATATTAGATCAAATTGAGAGTGGAAAATTCGGAGTTGCAGCTGCATTTTCAACTGTATTGATTGTTATTGTATATATTGTAATTGGAATAATGTATAAATTAATTGGGCTTATGGGAGCTAGCAAAGATGATATTAGATTATAAATAAGGAGTGTATCTATAATGAGAGAATCAAAGAGTGTTTTATTAGAGAATATTGTTAAAGAATACATTAGTCAAGAAAATAAAAGTGTATTTACTGCAGTTAATAACATATCTCTAAAAATAGAAGCAGGAGATTTTGTAACACTTCTTGGACCTTCCGGCTGTGGTAAGACAACAACTTTAAGAATGATTGCAGGTTTTGAAGAAGTGACTAGTGGAAACATATATTTAGGTAATGATAATGTGAATGAAGTTACCCCTGATAAAAGGGATACGACTATGGTATTTCAAAGCTATGCGCTTTTTCCACACTATACAATATATGACAACATTGCATATGGTTTAAAGATTAAAAAGATGAACAAAGATGAAATTAAGAAAAAAACGGAAAAAATATTGGATTTAGTTGGTCTAAATGGAATGGAAAATAGATATCCTAATCAGTTATCAGGAGGACAACAGCAACGAGTTGCACTTGCTAGAGCTTTAGTAATGGAGCCAGGGGTACTATTATTTGATGAGCCATTATCAAATCTTGATGCTAAGTTAAGAGTTGTTATGAGAAATGAAATTAGAAGAATTCAAAAGACCTTAGGACTTACAAGCGTTTATGTAACTCATGATCAAGCAGAGGCTATGAGTCTATCAGATAAAATAATTATTATGAACAAAGGAAATATTGAACAGATAGGAACACCTACAGAAATTTATCAACAGCCAGCATCAGAATTTGTAGCAGATTTTATAGGAGTTGCAAACTTTGTAGATGGAGTGATTGATCATATAGGTAAAGACTTTTTAGATGTAACAATGCTTGGACAATCAATAAAACTTCCACTAAAGGGAAACAAGCCTAGATGCGAAGGTGACAAAATTAGATTAGTAATAAGACCAGAGGCTATAACTATAGGTCATGAAGGTGATTATGATGGGTTGGTTGAAAGTTCTATGTTTATGGGTTCAGTTCAAGATTATACAGTAAGAGTAGATAATGAAATACTTAAAATAGAAGACTCAAATCCTATAAGTAAAACAGTTTTCAATATAGGTGAAAAAGTTAAAGTATCTCTAAAGGAAGAGAGCATTCATATTTTATAAAGCTAAGTTTAATTCAAATATAAAATTAGGGGGAGATTTATATGAAAAAGTGGAGTAAATTTTTATCTATGTGCATGGTAGCAGTAATGTGTATGTCATTGCTAGCAGGATGCGGAACAAGTAATTCAGAGGAAACATCTAGTGAGACAAGTAAAGAAACACCAAAAGAATTAACTATGTATATTGGTGTAGTTGAGCAACAAGCTTTAGTAATAGCAAAGGAATTTGAAAAAGAAACTGGAATCAAAGTTAATTTTGTAAGAATGAGTGGCGGAGAAACTATGGGTAGAATTAGGGCAGAAAAAGATAACCCTAAAGCAAGTGTTTGGTATGGTGGTCCTGCAGATTCATTCATAGCCGCAAAAAAAGAAGGATTACTTTATAAATATGCATCACCAAATGCAGAAATTATACCAGATCAATTTAAAGATAAAGAAGGATATTGGACAGGAATTTACCAAGGATATCTTGGATTTGTATGTGATGGAAGATATTTTGAAGAAAATAATTTAGAGTTACCAACTTCATGGGATGATTTATTAAAACCTGAGTTTAAAGGACGTATTGTAGTTGCTAATCCAGGATCATCAGGAACTGCATATACTTTATTATCTACGATGGTTCAATTAAGAGGAGAAGAAGCTGCTCTTGAATACATGGCAAAATTAGATAAGCAAATAAAACAATATACAAAATCAGGATCAGCACCTGCTAAAAATGCTGCGTTAGGTGAAGCTGCAATCGGAATTACTTTTATTCATAATGGAATAAGACATATGGAAGAAGGGTTTAGTAATATTAAATTATCAGTACCTACAGAAGGAACTGGTTATGAAGTAGGATCAGTAGCTATATTAAATGGAGCACCAGAATTAGAAGCGGCTAAGATATTTGTAGATTGGGCATTAACAAAAAAATGTCAAGAATTTGGTCAACAAAATGGTTCTTATCAATTCTTAACAAATCCAAATGCAAATCCACCAGAAAAAGCTTTACCATTCAAAGATACTAAGCTTATAAACTATGATTTAGAATGGTCTGGTGAAAATAGAAATAGATTAGTAGAAGCATGGAGTGAAGCTATTAAAAAATAATAGTTCGATTAGTAACTAGTTATAGTAGGAGTGAAAAAAATGGGTATTTCAGATATAGGATTATTTGGTTTAGGTGTGATGGGTCAAAGTCTTGCTTTGAATATTGCTAACCATAATTATACTGTTTCTGCGTATAATATAAAATCAAATAGTACAAAAGAGTTTATTGATGGAAAAGGGAATAACTATACTAATATTATTCCAACATATTCTATTGAAGAATTTATAAATTCATTGAAGAAACCTCGCAAGATATTTTTAATGATTAAAGCAGGAAAACCAGTGGATGATACAATTGACATATTAACACCTTATATGGACAAGGGAGACATTATTATAGATGGAGGAAATTCATTCTTTAAAGATACAATAAGAAGAAGTAATAGACTTGAAGAATTAGGAATGAATTATCTAGGAGTAGGAGTTTCTGGTGGAGAAGAAGGTGCATTAAAAGGACCTAGCATCATGCCTGGAGGTACTAAAGAAGCTTGGGAAGCTTGTAAGGAAATACTAATAGATATTTCTGCAAAGGTAAATAATAATGAAGCTTGTTGTAGTTATATAGGTAAAGATGGTTCGGGTCATTATGTTAAGATGGTACATAATGGAATAGAATATGCTGATATGCAACTTATAGCAGAATCTTATTATCTAATGAAGAATTTACTTAATATGTCTGAAGAAGAAATGAAAGAAGTATTTGAAAAATGGAATGATGGAGAATTACAGTCTTATCTAATTGAAATAACAGCAGATATATTAGGGAAAAAGGATAAAGAAACAAATAAACCTATGCTAGATGTTATACTAGATATTGCAGGACAAAAGGGGACAGGCAAGTGGACTTCTAAAGAAGCACTTGATTTAGGTGTTTGTACCCCAAGTATAACAGAGGCTGTATTTGCAAGAGGAATATCAACTATTAAAGAAGAGAGAGTTGAGGCTTCGAAGAAACTTAATGGACCTAAAAAAAATATTAAAATAGATAAAAAACAATTTATTGAGGATATAAGAAAAGCTCTTTATGCTTCAAAAATGTGTGCCTATACGCAAGGTTTTACCCTTTTAAGAGAAGCTTCAAAGGAGCATGGATGGGAACTAAATTATGGAGAAATAGCAATGCTTTGGAGACGTGGGTGTATTATTCGAGCTAAATTTTTAGATAGAATAAAGGATGCCTATGTAAGAAATCCTAAAATAAATAATTTATTGTTAGATCCTTATTTTATGGAGCAAATAAATGAAGCACAAGATGCTTGGAGAAGAATAGTAAGTACTGCTGCATTAAGTGGAATAGCAGTTCCTGGTTTTAGTTCTTCTTTAAATTATTACGATGCGTATAGAAGTGAAAATTTGTCTACCAATATGATACAGGCTCAAAGAGATTATTTTGGAGCACATACTTATAAAAGAAATGATAGAGACGGTATCTTTCATACGGATTGGATGAATATTTAATATAATAATATAAAACATAAAGCCTCAAAAAGTAGATTTTTTAATTTGCCTACTTGTTGAGGCTTGTTTTGATATATAATAACCTTCTGTCAAAAAAATATAAGAATTAGTATCTCTAATATTTATCTACTGTTATATCTAAAGCATACAATTCTTCTATTTTTTCTTCCATTAAATGATATGAATCTATAATTCCTTGATTATAAAACATAGGCCCTATTTTTTTCATAATAAAATCTAGAAATAGTTCAGCACCTAACCTTCCGATATCTTCTTCTTTTTCTTCAAAAAAATATATTTGAATATCATCTATAATTTTACTCTTAATTTCATCTGTTAATTTAATTTTACTCATAATTATCAACCTTTCTAAATTATATTTTAATATTAAGACCTAAAAGATTTGAAAATGAAACTACTTGTATAGGAGAAACAGTAGCCCCGTTTAAATCTTCTATTCGTATTCCTATTCCTTCAATTTCACAACTGCTTAAATCAATCCCTTTTAGTTTTGTTCCTGACATTTGAACATGCTGTAAATTACAATTTAAAAAGTTAAATTTAGTAAATTTAGATTCTTGAAAATCAGCATTATGTAGTAAACAATTTTTAAAACTAACATGTTTGCAGTGTGAAAATCTAAAAAAAGCATATTGACCATTACAGTCCTCGAATATTACATTTTGTAGAGTTGATTCGCTTAGATTTATACCCATAATCTTGCAATTTATAATTTCTACTCTATGTATAATAGCACCACTAAAATCTACATTAGATAAATCGCAATTTTCAAATCTAACATCGGTTAAGTCAACAGACCTAAAAGATGTTTGTTTAAAATCAACATTTCTAAATACAATTTGTTCAAAATTCACATGTGATGCTGTTTGGTTTTCAATACAGCAATCGTAAATGATTTTATTGCAAAAACAATCATCATTTTGAATATTGTTATCGAAGTATTTAAATTTTTCTAATTCCTTTGGTATTTTAGGAGATAGAATTGTATAATTCATCTTTATTTCCTCCTTTGTATTAGCCTCTAAATTTCAAATCTAATAAATTTTTAAATAAATTAGGCATTATTTTACAAGATTATTTTATACTGTATAGTTACTATAAGGTCAAGATGATATTTTGTTTATAAAAATTGTTTATTACTATATTAGTAAATAAATATTGATTCCATATATTACAAAAAAAGAAATGTAATTAAATCAGATTTTTTTGGGTAAAAAATATATAAGATAAAGTGAAAGGAATGATTTTAATGAGTAAAATTTTATATATTACTGCAAATCCAAAATCTGAAGAAAACTCATTTAGCTTATCGGCTGGAAGTGAGTTTATTAATTTATATAAAGAACAAAATCCTAATGATGAGATAGTAGAAATAGATGTATATAATTCAGATATACCGTTAATAGATAAAGATGTATTAAGTGGATGGAATAAAATTCAAAGTGGAAGTGAATTTACAAGTCTAAGTGATGAAGAACAAAGAAAAGTTTCAAGAATAAATGAACTTACAGATGAATTTATAAATGCTGATAAGTATATATTTGTAACTCCACTTTGGAATTTTTCATTACCACCTATGATGAAGGCGTATATAGATACTATATGTATAGCTGGTAAGACTTTTAAATATACTGAAAATGGTTCAGTTGGGTTACTAAACAATAAAAAGGCTTTACATATACAAGCCATGGGTGGGATGTATGAACAAGCCGTTTCTAATAATATAGAATTTGGAAATACTTATATGAAAGCTATAATACCATTTCTAGGAGTAGAAGATGTATCTTCTATATTAATTGATGGAACTAGTATATTATCAAAAGACCAAGTACAATCTAGTTTATATGAAGAAATTAAAAAAATGGCTAACTCTTTTTAATATATTAAAAGAGTATAAATAAAGCTTATTAAAATATTTAATATTTTAATAAGCTTTATTTTAGTGAGCTACTTATATAGAAATAGTTATATTACATAAATATATTTCAAATAATATACATAAAATAAACTTATCATATTTTACATATAAAAGTGAATATAATTTATGGAAAAATATTCTAATATAGTGTATAATAAAAGTGTGTTAAAAAAATAACCACTATGTAAGAAAGAGGTGTTTATCATTTATACCATTATAACTATTTTGATTGTATGTATTATTATATGTTATTTTATGGTTTTTTTAAACACAAGATACGAAGTTGTAAATAATAAACTAGTGATAAAATATGCGTTCTCAAAATTGATAATACCAATAGAAGATATAAGAGAAATATCAGAATCTACTTATTATGCATGTCAAGACAATGTTAATTACAGTATAGGAATGCAAAATGGGCAACCAGATAGAATAATAATAAAAACAAAAGATAATAAATCCTACTTCATAAGTCTTAACGGTTCTCATTTATTAGTAAGTGAAATAAGAAAAATCAAGCCGGATATTAACATACAAGGAATATTCATATAAAAACTGCTTAGCTAAGCAGTTTTTTTGTTTTGTGGATAACTTAGTGAAAAGACTAAATTTGCAAGTGTTTTTGAGCAACGGAGCCTGGAAGGATCGTTGGCGACATGAGTCACCGCGTTAGCGAGTAGACGAATTTTTTTATTTAATAAAGATAATGCTTGCATTATGAAGATAATAAACTAAGTATAGGTGAAAGTTGTAATATCACCTTATGAGATTTTTTACGTATTATATAAGAGATGAAGTAAAACTTAATTCAGATGGAGTCTTACTCCAACTGAATTTTTAGTTGCGTAAGTGCCCTAGGGATAAACTAATCCATAAGCCGTAGAGTTCTTATATCTAGTGTTAAGAGGGTTGAGCCTTAGAACTCTTAGCTTTGGAATAAAATTTTGGAGGTGATTTTATGTTTTTTAATCCACTTATGATATTGAAAAGTTATGAAAATTCATATAGACAAGATCAGAAAAATATAGATTATATAATTAAAGGAATAGAAAATGATTTTCCTAATATGTACAATCAAGGAATGAACAACAATATTGTTACATCTTTACTAAGATTTATTGTTAATTATGTACAAGACAATCGCTATAAATATAAAGGTACAAAAGAAGAAAAAGCGGATTATTTATTAAAGGACCTGAATAAAGAACATTCATGGCTGTTTTTTATATTGAGTATTTATGGAATAGAATATAAAAAGATATATAGATTTTTAAAAAGAATAATAATATTAATTTTATCGTATACTGAAAAACCAACTCCTGTGTACGATATTCAAAAGGAAATTAGAAGAATAACAAATATAATCAGAGACACAACAAACATATTTAATAGATTAGAAAAGCTTGGAGTACCACGAAATGAAGTAAGAAGTATAGTAAGAAGAGTAGTTGCCTTTACTTTAAGAAGTATTGATATATATAATCCACCTCTAGATATACAACAAACTTCTCAACAAATTTTAAGAAATTTAATAAGATCAAATACAGGTGTTATTAGAGATATAAGATATTATGGAATTACAATTCCTGAAGTCAGACCTATTTTAAGAAGAATCATAAGAATAACATTAAGAAATATTAGTTATAAGAACAAATATTAGTATTAAAGGGTGTCTTAAAATAGAAATTAATTTCTATTTTGAGACATCCTATTTTTATATACTAAGGTATTATAATTTTTTGTTTTGTGGATAATTTATTGAAAAAGCTACACTTGCAACTATTTTTAAGCAACGGAGACCATTAGGGATCATTGCCGACATGAGTTACCGCGTAAGTGAGTAGACGAATTTTTTAGTTTAATAGTGTAATTTAAAAATTTGAATAAATAACTTAAATATAATTTTATAATGATACTTTTTAAACTTTATTTAAAAGGGTATTAGGATATAATATAATGAAATAGCTATGAAAGGATATGAAAATTTTTAAAAAATATAAATAATATAACATAAAGGAATATTGTATACATCATATGGTATAAATTTCTTTAATAGTGTATAATAAATGGGACATATGTCCTTCAAAAACGAAAAACGACAAATTATAATGAAGTTAGGAGGAATTTAATTGAAAGAGATATTGAATAAGGATTATCCAATATTCAAACTTATATTAAATTCACATAGTGATACTTTAGAAAAATGGGAAGTCCTGAAATATGAGCAGGGAAGTATAATATGTAAGTTCAATGATGTATATGAATATTTTTATGTAATAGTTAGTGGAAGTGTAAATGTATATCATACTTCGGAAAAAGGGAAAACGTATTCTCAATCTATATATAAGGAAGGAAGTTATTTTGGTGAATTAGAAATATTTGAAAGCCTACCTTATATATGCGAAATAAAAAGTATAACAGATGTTACACTGATTAGAATGAAGAAATCAGATTTTATTGAATGGATTGAAAAAGATAATAATATTACTTTATATCTTTTAAAAAGCTTATGTAAAATAAGTTATGATTTATCTAAGAAAGCAATAGAAGATACTTTGTATTCTTTAAAGTTTAGAATCTGTGATTATCTAATAACAGCTTATGAAAAAAGAGAGAAGAAGAAATTAAATAATTTTTATGTGAGTAAGAACCAGTTAAGCGAGCAGTTTGTGGTTACAAAGAGGAGTATTAATAGGATATTAAAAGAATTAAGTGACAAAGGCTATATAAATGTAGATAGATATAAAATACAGATAATAGATATAGACTCGCTTATATATGAAAGAGAAGAACAAAGATTTTAGGCCTAAGGGCTAATATAAAAGGAGGAAAATAAATTGAAAAAGAAATTATTAGGAATTTTAAGTATGACTTTAGTATTAGTAATGTTCTTAGTTGGTTGTGGATCAAAAACGACTCAAGAAAGCAATAATGAAAGTGGAACAAGTGAAGGTGGATTAAAGGTTGGATTAGTAGTTGCTGGTGGTCTAGGAGATAGATCGTTCTATGACTCAAGTAATGAAGGATTAAAGATGGCAATAGAAAAATTAGGAGCAACAGGTAAGGTATTAGAATGTAAAAATGATGCAACATTATATACTGATCAATTAATTCAAGCTTCAAACATAAGTGATGTAGTAGTTGTTGTTGGATTTGAATTTTATGATGTAATACAAGAAGTTGCAAAAGAATTCCCAAATAAGAAATATATATATATAGATAATGTAATAGAAGGTGTAGACAATATAGCATGTATTGATTATAAAGAAAATGAAGGTTCTTTCTTAGCTGGAGCATTAGCTGCTATGAAGACTGAAACTGGAAAGATTGGAATGGTAGGAGGTATGGATATACCTGTTATAAGAAACTTCCAAGTAGGTTATGAAGCTGGAGCTAAATATGTAAATAAGGACATTAAAGTTGAAACTATATTTGCTGGAGATTTTGAAGATCCTGCAAAAGGTAAAGAAAGTGCACTTGCTCTTTATTCTAAAGGTGTTGATATAATATTCCAAGTTGCTGGTAAGACTGGAGAAGGAGTATTTGAAGCTGCTAAAGATTCTAATAAGTTTGCAATAGGTGTGGATTCAGACCAAAGATACATAAACCCAGATAACATAATGGCTAGTATGGTTAAGGGTGTAGACTTATCTATATTTGAATCTTTACAAAAAATTCAAAACAATGAATTTGAAGCTGGTAAGGTATACGAGTATGGAGCTAAGGAAAATGGAGTATCTATGTCTTATGGAACAGATGATATGGTTAAATTAGTAGATGATGAGACTAAGGCTAAGATAGATGATTTAACTAAGAAGATTATAGCTGGAGAAATAGAAGTACCAGAAGCTAAATAATTGAAAATCTTTAAAAATGAAAAAGAAGAAGATTATCTTCTTCTTTTTTTAACCAATAAATAGAAAAGAGAGGCCAACGTATGAGCAATGAAATTATAAAACTTGTAGGAGTTACAAAGAGATTTCCTGGAGTTCTTGCAAATGATAATATATCTCTTGATGTTAAAAAAGGTGAGATATATGCACTTGTAGGTGAAAACGGAGCTGGTAAATCTACTCTTATGAAAACTATGTATGGTCTTCATAGACCAACTGAAGGTCAAGTTTTTATAAAGGGAGAAGAGATAAAGGAATTTAGTCCATCAACTGCTATACAAAAAGGTATAGGTATGGTTCATCAACATTTCATGTTAATACCATCATTTACTATAGCGGAAAATATTGTTTTGGGTAATGAGATAAAAAAGAATAGTGTTTTTTTAGATAAAGAAAAAGCTAGTGAAGCTATAAGAGGTTTATCTAAAGAGTACGGTCTTGAGGTAGATCCTAATATAAAAATCGAAGATTCATCAGTTGGAGTGCAACAAAGAGTAGAGATATTAAAAACCTTGTATAAGGGAGCGGATATTTTAATATTAGATGAACCAACTGCTGTACTTACTCCTCAAGAAACTAAAGAGTTATTTGTGGTTATAAAAAAGCTAGTTAAAGAAAAAGATATGACAGTTATAATAATAACTCATAAGCTAAATGAGGTTATAGAAATATCGGATAGAGTAGGAGTTATGAGAGCAGGAAAGTTAATAGGAGTAGAAGAGACTAAGAACGTAACTGAGAAAAAACTTGCTGAGATGATGGTTGGAAGAGAAGTCTTATTTGAAAATATAGAGAAAAAACAATACTCTGGAGATACATTGATAAGTGTAGATAACCTATGGGTTAAAGATAATAGAGGATTTGACGCACTAAAAGGAGTTAACCTTTCTATAAAAGCTGGAGAAATATTAGGAGTTGCTGGTATTGAAGGAAATGGACAAAGTGAACTTATAGAAGCTCTAGCGGGTATGAGAAAAGTAGAAAAAGGTGTTGTAACTATAAATAGCGTAGATGCTTCAAATTTATCTCCTAGAAAAATAAGAAATTTAGGAGTTGCACATATTCCAGAGGATAGACTTACTACTGGAATGAGCAAGGATTCTTCTATAGAGGACAATATTCTAATGGGAAAACAACACGATGAAGAGTTTGCAGTTAAAGGAACACATTTGAAAAGAGATAGTATAAAGGAATATGCTAAGAAACTAATAGAAAAGTTTGATGTAAGAACTGCCTCTGAAGAAGTGAGAATAGGCTCTTTATCGGGTGGAAATATGCAAAAGGTTGTAATTGCAAGAGAGTTTTCATTTGATACTTCTATACTTTTAATATCTCAGCCTACTAGGGGAGTAGATATAGGAGCTATAGAGTTTATACATGAACAAATTATAAAGAAGAGAAATGAAGGTTGTGCAATTATATTAGTATCTGCAGAGTTAGATGAGATATTTAGATTATCAGATAGAATAATAAGTATCTATGATGGAGAAATAACTGGAGAATTTAAGAGTACAGAAATAACTAAGCAGGATATAGGATACTACATGACAGGAAATAGAAATTAGGAAGGTGTTAACTATGAAAGGGAGAAAGAAGTTTGATTTTGAATATATAGGTTCTCTTTTACTTGCAATAACTTTGGCTTTATTGCTTGGGGCATTAATAATGCTTTTAAATGGGAAGAATCCAGCGATGGGATATTTTGCGCTACTACAAGGAGCTTTAGGATCAAAGTATGCCATGGCTAGTACACTAGCAAAGACTGTTCCATTAATACTTACAGGACTTGCTACTGCAATATCGTTTAGAAGTGGAATATTCAATATAGGTGGAGAAGGGCAGCTGTACTTAGGAGCATTTGCAGCAGCTTATGTAGGTTTTACATTCACTAATTTACCTGTTATAGTTGCTGTAATTGCAGCTATTATAGCATCGGCTTTAGCTGGAGGATTTTATGCTTATGTACCTGCACTACTTAAGGTTAAATATAATATAGATGAAGTTATAACTACTATAATGTTTAACAGTATAGCAATGCTTTTTACTAACTATTTAGTTAACTATCCATTCCAAGCTCAACAAGGGAAAATGGGTGGAACAGATATGATAGCCGAGGCTTACAAGTTTCCAAAGCTTGTAGCTATGAGTAAGCTTAACACAAGCATATTCTACACTATGATAATAGCTATTTTAGTTTACTATATGGTAAAAAAGACTTCATATGGATATAACTTTAAAATAGTTGGAGAAAACAGTGTGTTCTCTAAATATGCAGGTCTTAACAATAAAAAATACATGATTCTTGCTATGATTTTATCAGGAGCTTTATGTGGTATTGCAGGAGCTTTTGAAGTATATGGAACTCACTATAGATTCTTACAGAATATATCAAAGGGGTTAGCCTTTGATGGTATGCTTGTATCTTTAATAGTTAAGAACAATCCAGTAGGGATAGTTATAATGTCAATATTCTTTGCAGTATTAAAGACAGGATCTAACACTATGGAACTTACAACAGGAGTACCATCAGAGCTTATACTAGTTATTCAATCTGTTATCATACTATTTATAGCAGGAGAAAATGGATTTAAACAAATTATAAAAAGAAGAAGTATGAATAAAGGAAAGTTGGTGAAATAATGAAGGACATATTTGATTTAGCACTTTTTCAAAATACTATAAGAACAGCCACACCTCTTATATTAGCAGCTCTTGGAGGACTTCTTACAATGCATGCTGGAATACTTAATATAGGAATGGAAGGTATGATTTTATTAGGTGCTTTCTTTGGAGTGTTGGGAAGTTACTTCTTTTCATCATCGTTAATGGGAGTATTACTTGCTGTAATATCTGGAGTAGCAATTGGTGCTTTATTCGGATTTTTCGTAATAGAGTTAAAATCTGATGAGTTTATAATAGGTATAGCTATAAATATATTTGCAGGTGGTCTTACTGTATTCTTATTGAGAAGTATATTTGGAGTTAAAGGAGCTTTTTCATCACCAGATATAGTACCTCTTCCAGATGTACACATTCCTTTTTTAGATAAAATAGAGTTTTTAGATAAGATATTTAATAATCACTCTATACTAGTTTATGTTAGTTGGATATTAGTTGCACTTGTATATATACTACTTTATAAAACTCCTTATGGTTATTGGATAAGAGGAGTTGGAGAGCATGAAGAAGCATTAGAAACAGCTGGTATAAATCCTAAAAAGGTTAAGTATGTATCTTCTATATTATGTGGAATGTTCTGTGGTTTAGCAGGAGCACATTTATCACTTGGATACTTAACTTTATTTACTGAGAACATGAGTGCTGGTAAAGGTTTCATAGCTCTTGCTGCTATAATATTTGGAAGTTCAAATCCTATAAAGGTATACGGAGCATCGTTGTTATTCGGATTCTTTGATGCTTTAGGTATAAGAGTTCAATCTCTTGGAATACCATCTCAATTTACACAGATGATACCGTATTTAGCTACTGTAATAGTATTATTTGGAGTTGCACAAAAGAAATTAATTAAAGGAAAGGCTGATTAATATGAGATATGATGCAGTTGTTATAGGCTCGGGAGCTGCTGGAATATACTTTTCATTAAGTTGTGCAAACAAAGGTAAGAAAGTAGCTATAATAGAAAAGGACGAATTAGGAGGAACTGCTTTTGCAACTGGATGCCTTCCTGTTAAAAGGTTTATGGACAAAATAAAGGATATGAAAAAGGCTGAAGTTTTGCAAAAACAGGGACTTATAAATATTAATAATGATAAAGAGTTATTATACAAGGCTTGCAAGAGCTCTATGGATAATATAGAAAATTTTATAATTGATAAATTAGATAGTGAATATATAGATGTTTATAGAGGCTGTGCAAGTATACAAAGTAAAAACACAGTTAAAGTAAATGAAGATATATTGAATACGGATAATATAATAATAGCTTCTGGAACTAATGCTTGCAGCCTTAAAGGATCGTGTGAAATAGATGAAGATATCATAATGAGTCACAAAGGAATAATTAATATGAAAGATCTTTGTGATGAACTTACTATAATAGGTGGCAATGTAGAAGGTATAGAATTTGCATCTTTATTTAGCGAGTTAGGTGTTAAGGTAACTGTTATAGAAAGAGAATCTGAGATATTAAGTGGAAATGATTTTGACTTGATAGACAATATAAAAGAAAGACTTGTATCTAATAATGTAAACTTTATGTTAGATGAAGAAGTAGTAAGTATAGAAAAAAATGAAGAAATGGCATATATAAAGCTTAAAAGTGGAAAGAAAATAGAAACTTCTAAGGTGCTTGTAACAGGTATAAGAAAACCAAATACACCAATTGGAGCTTCTGAAATAGGGGTTACTACTGAAGGTGGATACGTTAAAGTAGATAATAATCTAAGAACTAGTGTTGATAATATATATGCAATAGGAGATATAAATGGACTTCATGGAATGGCTCATATAGCTATACAACAAGGTATATTATTAGTTGATTATATATATGAGGGTAAGAATATAAGCTTTGATTATAACTCTCTACCTAGATGCATATTCACAATAAACGAACTTGCTGGAGCTGGACTTCAAGAAAGTCAATTAAGTAATTGCAGTGTAGATAAGATATACTTTAATGAAACTTTTAGAGGATTTGATAGTGATAATGATGGGTTTATAAAAATTATTACAAAGGATCACTATATAAAAGGTGTTTGGATAAATAGTATTGATGCAGGTTCTTTGATTGGAAATATAGGAATTTGGATTGATAAAAATATAAGTATTGATGATATAAAAAGAAGCTTATTCATAAACCCTACATTATCAGAGAGTTTAATAGAGTTAGCAGTAAGAGGGGTGAAATAATGATTCAACCGCATATACAATGTGAAAAAGTAAGTAAAATGGTATTATTACCTGGAGATCCTAAAAGAGTAGACAAGGTTATGACTTTTTTAGACGACGCAAAGGTTATAGCGAATAATAGAGAGTTTAAAAGTGCAATTGGTAAATATAAAGGAATGGATATAACTATAACTTCAACGGGTATAGGTGGAGCATCAGCGTGTATTGCTATGGAAGAGCTTATCAGTTGTGGAGCTGAGTACTTTGTTAGAATAGGAAGCGCAGGAGCTGCACAAGAAAATATAAAAATAGGTGATCTTATAATATCAATGGCATCTGTTAGAGAAGACGGAGCATCTAGTATGTATATAGATAAAAGCTACCCAGCGGTAGCAAACTATGAAATATTAGAGGCTCTAAAGAAAAAAGCAGAAGAGTTAAAATATGATCATCATGTAGGAATAACTAGAAGTCATGATTCTTTTTATATAGATAATGAGATTGAACTTATGCAGTATTGGAATAAAAAGAATGTACTAGGCTCTGATATGGAAACAGCAACACTTTATGCAATAGGAGCTTTAAGAGGTGTTAAGGTTGGTTCTATACTTAACAACGTTGTTCTTTATAATAACGATGTTAAAGATGGAGTTAATGAATATGTAAATGAACAGGATTTAGCTCAAAGAGGAGAGGAAAGAGAGATTATATTAGCTCTTGAGGCTTTATATGAGATACATAAAAAAGATTTAGCTTAATAAGCTAAATCTTTTTTTGATTTTATATTGACAAAATATATACAATTGCGTACTATATAAGTATATTAGAAAATACTTATATAGTTAATTTACAAATAGGGGGTATATTATGGACTTAGAGAACATGCAAGTTAAGGTATTAAAGGCTATGGCCCATCCTATAAGGCTTAAGATAATAAAGAAGCTTGGAGATCAGAAACTTTGTGTATGTGAGCTTAATAAAGATGTAGAGTTTACTCAATCTAACTTATCTCAGCATCTTAAGATATTAAAGGATGCTGGAATACTAGAGAGTGAAAAAAATGGTCTTTGGATGCACTATAGGGTAAAAAATAAAGAAATACTTGATGTAATAAACATTGTAGAAAAGGTTATAAGTGATAATGTAAAAAATCTAAATCAAGAGTTAGGGGGACAATAATATGGATTTTATCAACAATATACTTCAATTTACTTGGCTTAATAATTTAGTAAGACTTTTAGTTGAGAATGTATTTGGCATTTCTATGGAAACCAGATTAGGAGGAAGTGTTCATTTCTTTATATATGATACTATAAAGATAGTAATACTTCTTGGAATAATGATATTTATAATATCTTATATAAGAAGTTATTTTTCTCCAGAGAAAACTAAGAAGATATTAGAAAGATTTGGAGGTATATCTGGAAATATAATGGCTTCACTTTTAGGTATTGTTACTCCGTTTTGTTCATGTTCATCAGTTCCGCTATTTATAGGCTTTGTTGAAGCTGGAATACCTATAGGTGTTACTTTTTCTTTTTTAATAACATCTCCAATAGTAAATGAGGCGGCTTTTGCAATACTGTTAGCTTCATTTGGATGGAAAATAGCTGTTGTATATGTTATAACAGGAGTTGTAGTTGGAGTAGTTGGAGGTATATTAATAGGAAGTCTTCATTTAGAAGATCAAGTAGAGGAATACGTGTATCAAATAAAAATGGGAGATTCTGAAATAGAAGAACTAGATAGAAAACAGAGAATAGATTTTGCGATTCAAAATGTCAAAGATATAATAAAAAGAGTTTGGATATACTTAATAATAGGAATTGGTATAGGGGCAGTGATACATGGATGGGCACCTGCCGAGATACTTAGTAAGTATGCAGGACCTGACAATCCTTTAGCTGTAATTGTAGCAGTTGTTGTTGCAATTCCTCTTTATTCTAATGCACTAGGAACTATACCTATAGCAGAGGCATTGATAATGAAGGGTGTAGGTATTGGTACGGCACTAGCATTTATGATGGCTACAACTGCCTTGTCACTTCCTGAGATGATACTTCTTAGAAAGGTAATAAAACCTAAGTTAATAGCAGTATTTGTAGCTATAACAGGGGTTAGTATAATATTGGTAGGATATATGTTTAATGCTATAGCGCATTTGCTTATATAATAAATAATATAAAGGAGGAGTTAATATGCATATTAAGATATTAGGTGGAGGATGTAAAAACTGTGAGGTATTATATGAAAATACTAAGCAGGCTCTTGAAGAGTTAGGAATTGAGGCAACTATGGAAAAGGTAACTGATTTTGTTGAAATAGCTAAGTATGGAGTTATGAAGACACCAGCTCTTGTTGTAGATGAGAAGGTTAAGATATCAGGAAGAGTTGTTAAGGCTGATGAAATAAAGAAGGTTCTTAAATAGATTTGTATAAATTAAAAAAAGATGCCTATTAAAATGTGACTTGGTCGATGTTTTAATAGGCATCTTTTATTGTTGCTTCTATACTCACAAAAACAAAAGCTAGATTATGTTGGTTATCAAAACTGTCTATGAAAATACCGCGAATCTGACGATATTTTGAATATAACTAAGACTTTATCTTATTAATAATCCTAAAATTTACGAACTCCCTACGGTTAGACACATAAATTTTTAAACGGACTATTAAACAATAAAATCTAAGTTATATTAGTCAAAATATCTAAAAGTATTCACTAACATTTTCATAGACAGTTTTAATGTGAATATCGTATTTTATGAGAGAATAGGGAGAGTACATTTGTACTAAATTTAAGGAACTAAGACAAAAAATATAATATGTGTATTTATTGATTGAGTAAAAAAATAAGCTTATTGAAATAGTGCTATTTCAATAAGCTTATTTTAATATAGAAATAATCTATAATAAGCCCTTTTAATATAAAATTTATTAATTAGACAAAAATAGACATTGAATGATATCTTTTAAATAGAAGAGGATTAGGAGGATTAATATGAGCGAATTTATAAAAAATAATAAAATAAAAATATCAGTTATATTAGTTATTATATGTATGTATTTGTTTATACCGTCAATTAAAGTAAATGTAAATCAAGCTGTATTTATTTTGAGTAATGTAAATGTTGATATGGCTAGAGAGTACATATTATCATTTGGGATATGGGCACCTATTGTATCTTTCTTACTTATGATTTTACAATCAATAGCAGCACCTCTTCCCGCGTTTATTATTACATTTGCTAATGCTGGGCTGTTTGGATGGATTAAAGGAGCTATTCTTTCTTGGTCTAGTGCCATGGCAGGAGCTGCACTTTGTTTTTATATAGCAAGATTTTTAGGAAGAAGTGCAGTAGAAAAACTTACATCTAAAACAGCACTGAAAAGTGTAGATGAATTCTTTGAAAAGTATGGAAAATATGCGATTTTAATTGCTAGATTACTTCCATTTATATCATTTGATATTGTAAGTTATGCAGCAGGGCTTACATCTATGAGTTTTGGATCTTTCTTTATAGCTACAGGACTTGGACAGCTTCCTGCTACGATTATTTATTCATATATAGGCGGTATGCTTACAGGGACTGCAAAGACTTTTGTATTTGGATTATTATGCTTGTTTTCATTGAGTATATTAATAGCACTAATTAAGAAAGTTTGGGATGACAAAAAAGACAAGGAGGGAAAGAATAATTGAAATCGAAAAGAATAACTCTTTTATTAATGAGTATTGTTTTTATAATTGTTTTATCTGGATGCTCTAAAAATAATACAACAGTAAAAAAAGAAGAATTTGATGCTTCTATTTATGCAAATAATGATTACTTAATTACACCGAATCAGTTAAAAGATTTATTAGGAAGTGAAGAATTAGTACTTCTTGATTGTAATAAGCCTGATATGTATAAAAAGCAACATATTCCTGGAGCTATAAGCATAGGTCTTCATGCATTTTCAGATAAAACAGGAAAACCAGGTGATCCAGGTTGGGGAACACTTGTACAAAAGGAAGAATTAGCATCGAGATTAGAAGCATTAGGAATAGATAATGATAAAACAGTAGTATTTTACTCAAATGTATTTAAAGGTCCAGGAGCTGATGGAAGAGCTGTTTGGCAGTTAAAGCAAGCTGGTATGGATAATGTAAAACTTCTAGTTGGAGGGCTTTCCTATTGGAATGATCTAGGTTATGAAACTACTAATGAAGTATCAGAACCTATTCCAACTTCAAATGTAGTTCTTAAAGATTATGATGAAAGTTATAGTGCAACAAAAGAATATATACATGAAAATTTAGGAAAACAAGTAGTAATAGATGTTAGAACAGAAGGAGAATATAAAGGATCTCAAAAAGTAGGAGAGCCAAGAGGAGGTCATATAACAGGAGCCAAGCATATGCTGTGGACAGATCTTTTAAATGAAGATGGAACGCCTAAATCTTCAGATGATATAAAAACTATCATGGCAGATATGGGAGTAACTCCTGAAGATGACTTTACAGTATACTGAACTATGGGTATAAGATCTGGATATACATCTATGATCCTCAGAGCCGTTGGCTTTGATAAAGTTAGAAATTATGAAGCTTCAATATATGAATGGGGCGGAGATTTCGACATGCCTATGGAAAAATAAAAATTCATAAATAGATATTTACGGATAAAAAGGGTTGTTCTTATTATAGGGCAATCCTTTAATCTATAAGAGTGTATAGTTGCAAGTATTGTAGGGAGTTGATTTGATTTGAATAAAGTGAGTATAGATTCAAGAAAAAGAATAATAATAGGAGTTGTATTACTTATCATCATTATTAGCATGAAGTTTCTAGGTGTATTTGAATATATAAGTATAGATAATGCATATAAAATAAAAAATTACATACATAAATTAGGAATTTTAGGACCAATAATATATATTATATTCTTTGTTATAGGATGTGTTGTATTCATACCTGCACCGCCAATGGCTATAATTGCTGGGATGGCTTTTGGACCTATTAATGGATCGATATACACTTGTATAGCGGCACTTATAAGTGATGCATCGGCTTTTTTAATAGCTAGATATATCGCTAAAGATATTGTTCAAAATAAAATCAAAACAAACAAATCGCTTTCAAAAATAGACAACTTAGTTAAAAATCATGGATGGAGAATATTAATTATAACAAGATTGGTTCCGGGGTTTCCGTATATGCTGCAAAGTTATGCGTATGGAATAACGAATATCAAATTTAAATCATATATTTTAGCTTCTTGGATATTGACTATGCCTGGGATAATAGCATTTACACTAGTAGGAGGATCTATAAATTCTTATCAAAATATGGATAAAATCTTTATTTGCCTCGGAATATGTGCTGTATTAATTACTATTTTATCTTTGATTCCAAAACTTTTAAAGAAAAAATATGATTTGATATAATGTGAAACATATTTACAATTGAATCTGTAAAAGATATAATCAAAATATTGATATATGAGAGGAGATTATAAAATGTCAAAAGAAAGAGTAGCATTTTTAGATGAAGAGGGAAATAAGGTAGAGTTTAAAATAGTTGAGAAGATTAACATAGAAGAAGATAAATATGTACTTCTTGCTAGAGAAGAAGAAGAAGAAGGAGATGCATATGTCTACAAAATAGTTGAAGAAGATGGAGTAGAACAATATGTTGCAGTAGATGATGATGATGAATTTGAAAAAGTGTTAGAAGAATACAATTCTTACTTTGACGAAGAATAAAAAAGAGGTGAGAAAATGGAGTCTTTTGCTTTAATACTTATGCAAAAAAATAAAGAAACACTTGAGATAGAAAAGGAAATAGGAAGTTATACTATAGGGAGTAATTTAGATTTAATAAATGGAATTTACATGACTTGTGAAGATGAAAAGAATATAGTTCATCTTAAATTAACTACTGAAAAAGATGTTGAAGACTGGGAATTTTCCGCTATACTAGATTACTACGATGATGAAGTTTTAAATGAGTTAATACTATCTGTAAAAGAAATAGAAGATGCTTATAATCCAACTTGGGAAGTTGATTTTGAATTTGTAGATTCTCAAGATGGTATGCAATCTAAAATAGAATCAATACTTGATAAGCATAAAAAAGAATTAGATGAGGTTTATGCTGAAATAAAAGATAAAGAAGAAGAATATAAATAAAGACTGTCTAATGACAGTCTTTATTTATATTGATTTTAAGATAATTTAATATAAGTTTAAGGTTATTTTAAGAATTAGAATATATTATATAATTAAACAATGACATTTGAAATATAATATATAAGTTTAAATATAATATAGAGGAGAGGATCTTATGGTAATCGTAAGTACGACTAATACAGTAGAAGGAAAAAAAATTAAAGAATACAAAGGAATTGTATTTGGAGAGGTTATAACAGGCGTTAATATAGTTAAGGACTTTATGGCAGGAGTTAGAGATATATTCGGAGGAAGATCTCAGTCTTATGAAAATGAACTTGTAAAAGCTAGAGAAGGTGCATTAAGTGAAATGCAAAAGAGAGCAAGTCAAATGGGAGCAGATGCTGTAGTTGGAGTAGATGTAGACTATGAAGTATTAGGTCAAGCGGGAAGCATGATGATGGTTACTATATCTGGAACAGCAGTTACATTTGAATAAAATTAAAATTCAACCCCCTTACATAAAATTGGTACTAAGTGGTACAATAACTATGTAAGGGGGTTTTTATAATGAAAGAATTGATTTTAAAAGAAGATTATTCAAAGGGAAATTTAAAATATGTATACAATGATTTATATTCTCAGTTTGAGAAAAACGAATTAAAGGATAAAGAGCAGTTTGATATGCTATTCAAGGGCGAAAATTATAAACTTTTATTATGCTATGATGAAAGTGATTTAATAGGGTATATTATAGTTTATATAGATTTTAAGACTAACTTGATGTGGTTGGATTATCTAGCTGTATTAGAGGAGTATCATTCTAGAGGTTATGGTAAGAAAATGATTGAAACATTGAAAGAAAAATACAAAAATTTAGATGGGTGTATGCTAGAGGTTGAAAAAGAAGATGATAAAGACATAAATACGTATAGAAGAATAAAGTTTTATGAAAACCTAGGTTGTATGAGGCTTAATATTGATTATATGCTTCCTACAAAAGAATCAGGCCTTAGTATGCATCTATATTACCTTCCTTTTGGAAAAGAGATAATAAAAATGACTAAGGCCCTGAGTATTATTAAATCAGTGCACAACACTATTCATTCTGATATAACTCATGTAGCTGAAATATTTGCTAAGATTGAGGAGTCGCTATTATAGTCCTACTAGATTCGTGCCAAGTAGTTTTATAGTTAAAGCTTTCAAATACATATCTTAATGGTATATAAGTTCTACCATTTTTTATTATAGCTTTTGTATCCATTTGAATCTTTTGTCTGTCTAGGTATATATAATCTTTGTCTATTGGAATTCTTAAATCACTATCACCTTTAGTTGCATGGACTATACGATCTGAATTATTGTAGGATAAAGTTACACCTATTGCTTCTAGAGCTTTTCTAACAGGAACTAAAGTACGGCTATTTTCATCTATAAATGGAACTCCTAGATTGTCATTTTCATCAAATGTCAATTCGTGATCATCAACAACAAAGTATATTTTTTTATTTCTTTCATCAGAACTAAGATTTGATGTCTCATTTATGACATCATCAATATTTTTAACAAGGCTTAGCTCGTCTAGAGTATCTTCGTTTACATCAAATAACATAACTCCAGATGCCTTATTTAGAGCAAGTCTTGTTTTTTCTTTAACTGTGTTTATGCCATTGTAATAGTAGGTTATACCATCTATTGTAGCTTTATCTTTATATGCATTTTCTCTATCTTCTTTTACAAAATCTCTATAGACTTTCCAAGTTGGATTAGTAGGATGAGCATAAAAAGGAATACCTATTACTATTTTTTCCTTAGGAACACCTCGATTCAACCAGTATTCTATAGATGTATCTGCAAACCAAAAAGGGCTATGTTGTTCATTATTCATATCATAAGCCATTATACTTATCCAGTCAAAACTTTCTAAACATTTAGGCGTTACAGCTTTAGATACTTGTGGGCCTTCTTCTTTTGACCAGGCACCATTAAGTGCTGCTGTTAGATACTTATTTTTTTCTTTTAATTTAGAATTAAGTTCTAAAACCAGTTTTTCATAGTTTAAAGAAGATTGTCCAAGGTCAGGGTATTCCCAATCTATTTCAACTCCATCTAAGTTATATTCATCTACAAATTTAATTATATTATTTACTAGATTTTCTCTTAATTCATTTGATGCAGCTATTTTTTCAAATCTAGTATCTAGTGGAGCGTAAGCCTCATCAAACCATCCACCAACAGCTATCAATACTTTTACATTGTTTTCATGACCTTTTTTTACTAGCTTTTTAAGTTCATCAGGCTTTTTTATTGGAACTAGAGAACCATCTTCCTTTGGTATTAAAAAAGCGTATATTATATGAGTTACTTTATCATATTGAATATTCGTTTCAACAGGATCTTTAAATATGTCTGAGCAGTATGCAACTACTTTAAAATCATCTTTATCTTGTGCAAATATGTAATTTGGGTAAAAAGATACGTTTAATATGCAGATTAACGAAAGGATTACACAAGAAAATTTTTTGAAAATATTCATTTTACATTTACCTCCAAATTTAGTTTATCCAAAAGCTAAAGTTCTAATGGATTGATTTTGACTTTATATACAATGAAAATTATATCATATACATTAAAAGTAAATATTACAAAAGAATTACAAAAATAAAGTTTTATAAATTTATTGGATTTATGGTAAAAATTCCTAAAAAAACAAGGCTAATCGTACGATATATATAGTATTAACTTATATATCAAGAAGGAAGGAAATATTATGGTAGGTTTTAGTTCTGTAGGAATGAGAATGATAAATCATATGAATTATTTAAATTCTAGAAATTCTGTTTTAATGGAAAGATTATGTACTGGAAAAAGAATAAATAGAGCAGCTGATGATCCGGCAGGACTTGCTATTTCTGAAAAAATGAAGGCACAAATAAGAGGCCTTAGTATGGCTCAAAGAAATGTTCAAGATGGAATTTCGATGATACAAACAGCAGAAGGAGCAATGAGTGAAGTTCATAATATGCTTCAAAGAATGAATGAATTAGCAGTTCAGGCATCAAATGGTACATATAAAGATGAAGATAGAGAAAATCTAGATTTGGAATTTCAGCAATTAAAAGATGCAATCACAGAAATATCAAAAGGTACAGAGTTTAATAATAAAAAACTTATTGATGGGTCTCAAAAAAGTGATGGAATTACATTACAGGTGGGTCCGAATTCTGGAAATTCTTTAAAAGTAAAAATTGGTGATTTATCAGAATTAGGACTTGATATTGATGGAATTGATATATCAAATCAACAAAATGCACAAGATGCAATAAAAAAAGTTAAAACAGCTGTTAGTAGTGTATCTAGAGAAAGATCTTATTTAGGGGCTATGCAAAATAGACTTGAGCATACATTAAATAATTTAGGAACATATGAAGAAAACCTAACATCAGCATACAGTCGAATAACTGATGCTGATATGGCTAAAACTATGATGGAATATACAAAAAATCAAATACTAATGCAGGTTTCTCAAGCTATGCTTGCTCAACACATGAAAATGGAGAGAGAAAGGATGTTGGGATTACTTAGAGTTTTAGATGTTTAAAACATATAAAAACAGCACCATATTTTTATAATATGGTGCTGTTCAGTGTGGGTTTTATTTAACTTCTTCCTCGAAATCAATTCCTAATAATTTATCAAATTCATCCCAAACTTTATCGGATTCATCAAAGTTTTCTTTTTCATCTAATTTAGATGCTTTATTATATAAAGATTCTAATTTTTTCATATCGTCACTTTTAATGTCTTTTTTCATATCATCAGGCATTTCTTTCATGAATTCATCAAAACTTGGCATTTCAAAATTTGTTTCAAAATTCATTCCTAATAATTTATCAAATTCATCCCAAACTTTATCAGACTCATCAAAGCTTTCTTTTTCATCTAATTTAGATGCTTTATTATATAAAGATTCTAATTTTTTCATATCGTCACTTTTAATGTCTTTTTTCATATCATCAGGTATTTCTTTCATGAATTCATCAAAACTTGGCATTTCAAAGTTTGTTTCAAAATTCATTCCTAATAATTTATCAAATTCATTCCAAACTTTATCAGACTCATCAAAGCTTTCTTTTTCATCTAATTTAGATGCTTTATTATATAAAGATTCTAATTTTTTCATATCATCACTTTTAATTGCTTTTTTCATATCATCAGGCATTTCTTTCATAAATTCATCAAAACTTGGCATTTTGATATTTTCATCATACTCACAAACAATTACATCTTTATTTATGTCTATATTTGAAATGTCTACATTCGAATTTGCAAATGCAGGTGTAAAGCCTGAAATCATAATAGTACCACTTAAAAGTAACATTGCCAGATTTTTTGTTTTATTATTCATTTTAGTTTTCATTATACATTCCACCTTTTTTAAAAATTTAATAAGTTTGTTAATTTGTAAGTTAAGTATACTATTGTGATGTGTACTCTTTGTGTACTCTGTGTGAATTTTAGATGATTTAAATAAGGATTTATATTGACAATAAATATAAATAGTATATTATATAATTGCATTAGAAAATCCTAATATATAGATATATCATATCTGTATATTAGGATTATGGAGGAGGTTTCACGTATTTATAAATAAATAAAGAAAAATGTATAAGTAACGAAATTTAAAAGAATGATGGGGATGAGAATATTGAATTATGCATTATATATTGTTACGGCTGTATTATTAATTATGTCCTATATAAAAGATAAAAAGAAAACAAAAATGGCGCTAAAAAAAGCATGGAAAGCTTTTGAAAATATATTACCTGAATTTTTATCTATTATTATGATAGTAGGAATTCTTCTTGCATTCATAAATCCAGATGTAATAGCTAAATTAATAGGAAGTCAATCAGGTTGGGTAGGCGTAATTATATCAGGATTAGTAGGAGCTATTACATTGATTCCAGGATTTATAGCATTTCCAACAGCTGCTATGGTATTGAAAAATGGGGCGGGATATATGCAAATAGGAGCTTTTATATCTACACTTATGATGGTTGGAATAGTTACAGCTCCTGTTGAAATAAAGTATTTCGGTAAAAAGGTAACTGTATTAAGGAATATAATATCGTTTTTATTTTCTTTTTTAGTGGCATATATAATTGGTAAGGTGGTAAGCATATGAATGGATTAATAAAAAAATATAAATTGTTTTTAGGTATGATTATAGTTATATTGGTGTTGTATATTTTTAATAAAGATTTAGGGGTAAAAGCAATAAATATATCTGCTTATAGCTTTAAAGAAATGTTATTTGTAATACCACCTGTATTTATTCTTTTAGGCCTTTTGGATATATGGGTTCCTAGGGAAATAATGATAAAATATATGGGAGAAAATTCAGGAATAAAAGGAGTTTTCCTTTCTATCATATTAGGTTCTGCAGCAGCAGGACCGTTATATGGAGCATTTCCAGTAGCAGCAGTATTTATGAAGAAAGGCGTTAAATTTACAAATATATTGATATTTATTGGAGCTTGGTCAACAACTAAGATACCTATGTTTTTATTTGAAATGTCTGCACTTGGAGTTAAATTTGCAGTTACTAGACTTTTAATTGATATACCAGGGATTATAATTATAGCTTATATTTTACTTTTGTTTGTTTCAAAAAAAGAAATAAAAGAGATTTATAAAAAAGCAGAATCTATATAGATAAAGTAGTGAAATTTAATTCAGATGGAGTTTTTACTCCAACTGAATTTTTAGCTAGATCATTGGTTTTGGTAAATTAATTTAGAACTTGTAGTTTTAGCGCAAAAAAGTAAGTTGTTCTATTTTTTTATCAGATAGGTTTGACACACTAAGACCTATTAGTCTTATATTATCGTGTATGTTTATTTCTTTTAATAAATTGCACGCTATAGAGTATATCTCATCATCAGAATCTGTATAATGATGTATGGTTTTACTCTTTGTATGACTAGAAAAATCTGATGTTTTTATTTTAATTGTTATAGTTTTTGATAATATATTTTGTTTTTTTAGTGTATAAGAGATATCTTTACTAAATAATAATAAGAAGTGATTAAGATAGTCTATATCATCTGTATTTGAGGACAAGGTGGTTTCTCTTCCTAAGGATTTTGTTTCACGATTTGGTTGAACAGGTCTATTGTCTATACCTAAGAGTCTATTGTAAAGTTCCCAAGATTGATTAGAAAACAATTCTACAAAATAGTCTTTTGGAAGATTTAATAAATCATTTACTGTATATACTCCTATATTGTTTAGCTTATCTATTGTTTTTTTTCCTATACCATATACTGTTTTTATAGAAAGTGGTCTTAATATTTCGGGTACCATTTCTTCACTTATAATCTTAATTCCATCTGGTTTATTCCAGTCAGATGCAAGTTTTGCTAGATATTTATTATGAGATATTCCAACTGATATAGTAAGTCCTGTTTTCTTAAAAACTTCATTTTTTATATATTGTGCTATTTCAATTGAAGGGGTATCTATATCAGATACATCTAAATAAGCTTCATCTATTGATAAAGGTTCTACGATGTCGGTTATGCTATACAAGATATCAAACACTTGATTTGAAACCTCTTTATATCTTGAATGTCTAACAGGCAAAAAGATTCCATTAGGACATTTTTTAGCAGCTATAAATCCTGGCATAGCAGATCTAACTCCATACTTTCTAGCTTCATAAGAACATGTACAAACAACTCCCTTGCTAGTTCTACCTCCAACTATAACCGGTTTACCCTTAAGAGAAGGATTATCTACTTGTTCTACACTTGCAAAAAAAGCATCCATATCAACATGTATAATTTTACGACTCATTAAATCACCCGCTTGTCACAAAATAAGAACATCAGTTCTATTTTATTATACAAGGAAATTATGTGATTTTCAACTTGTATATAAAAAATTCGCTTCATGCTAACGCATAGCTCATATCGCCAACGAGTCCTACGGGCTCCGTTGCTCAAAATAGTTGCAGGTGTAGCTCTTCCATCGATGTTATCCACAGAACGAAAATTTTATAATACTTTAGTATATGAAAAAGCCATCTAAGAAAAATTCTTGGATGGCTTTAGAAAATTATAGGTGTTACAACTGTTAATAGCTTAGCTGGTTGATCTAATGGATTAATTAAGATGTGAGGTATTGTTGATGGAAAATGAAAAGAATCTCCTGATTTAACTAAATATTCTTTTCCATCTAAATCTACTATTATTGCACCATCTAGTACATGAATAAATTCTTCCCCTGGATGATTGAATTTATGACCGTGTTTTTCTTTAGGGGGGATAATAACCATTACAGATTCTAGACATCTTTCTGAAAAATCACCACTAAGTCTTGTGAACTCTGAATTAGAACCTTCTATTTTGAATGGATTTTTTTCTTCAGATTTTACTAAAAAATTGTGCTTGTGTGGATTTTTAAAAAAATGAACTATTGGAATACATAAAGCATCAGCGATTTTTTTTAAAGATGTGATAGCTAATGAAGATGTATTGTTTTCTACTTGAGAGAGGAAGCTAACTGATAAACCTGTTCTTTCGCTTAGTTCTTTCAAGGTTAATTTTTTTTCTTTTCTAAGATCTCGAATTTTTTCAGAGATTTCGTTGACCATTGGTAACCTCCAAGGAATTTTAATAATTTAGTAAATGATATCATATTTAAAATCTTAATTCAATATTTAGAGTATAATGAATTGTTTATCAGTTAGTACTGAAAAATTAAATTTAGTAGAAAAAATTATAGTGATATCATAATAAATATAGTAATATCAAAAAAAATACAGTAATACTGTAAAAAAATATATACATATGTAAAAGATTGTGGTAATATCAGAATATGGAATATATTACAAAAAACTCTATAACTATAAGAAATTATGCGCGCGATTTCTAAGTATGTTTTAATAAAAATTAATTATAAAAGTATTTTTAAAAAAATGATTGTTAAAAAAATATTATTCTTGTATATAACAAAATATATAACAAAATTTAAAGATGTTTGGGGTGCTATTTATGAAGAAAAAAATAGGATTGTGGGATTTAGTATTTATGAATGTATCAGCGCTGTTTGGAATAAGATGGATAGCAAAGTCTACTGCAACTAGTTTTGGTCTTGGACTTGGTGCTATACCAGCATGGGTTGTTTTTACATTTATATTCTTTGTACCAGCTGCTCTTATATGTGCAGAACTTGCAGCTACATATAAAAGTGATGGGGGTCTTTATGAATGGGTAAAAGAGGCTTATGGTGAAAAATGGGGATTCATGGTATCATGGCTTAATTGGACAGCTAAGATATTTTGGTATTCATCATTTTTGGCGTTTTTCACAATCAATATGTCATATACTATAGGAAAACCAGAACTTGCAAGTAATAAAATGTTTGTACTTATAGTTTCTTTAGTTTTATTTTGGGTTTTATCTTTTATTAGTACTAGAGGTATGGGTTTTGCAAAGGTTTTCACAAGTGTTGGGGCTTTAGGTTCAACAGTTCCGGCTGTACTTTTAATTGTTATGGGATTTGTATCTGTATTCGTATTTAAAAATGAACCAGCTTCTACATACACGGTATCTACATTAATGCCTAAATTAAATATGGATAGTTTGTGTGCTATTTCGGGAGTAATGTTTGGTTTAGCTGGAGCTGAAACTACAGCAAACTTTGTTACTGAAATGGATAATGCTGAAAAGAATTTTCCAAAGGCTATTTTAATTGCAGCTGCACTTGTTTCAGGACTTTATGTTGTAGGGTCAGTAGCTGTTACTATGATTCTTCCAACTGATCAAATTACAGCTTCAGAAGGTATATTGGTGGCACTTTCAACAGTTGCTTCAACTCTTGGAATAGGTCCTTGGTTCATAAAGATTGTAGCTTTTGGTATATCTGTATCAGTATTAGGTGCTATAATACTTTACATAGCTTCTCCAATAAAGATGTTATTTGGAAGTGTAAGAAAAGGAATATTCCCTCAAAAATTAACTAAAGTTAATGATGCAAATATTCCTGTGAATGCAGTTATTTTTCAAGCTGTACTTGTAAGTATTACTTTATTAGCTACAAATTTACTACCTTCTGTAGATACTATATATAATGTACTTGTTACAATGACTGCTTTAACAGCATTATTTCCATATGTAATATTATTTGCTTCTTATATTAAATTAAGAAAGACTAGATTGAATGAAGTTAGACCGTATCAAATTTCAAAAAACAATTCAAAAGCAATAAGTATAGCTTATATGGTTCTTACAATTACTATAGCTGGAATTGTATTATCAGCAGCACCAGTTATGTCAACATTTAAAGAAAACTTAATATATGAAACACAAATGATAGGTGGAGGCGTACTAGTAATTGTAATAGGATTAATGATTTGGAATAACTTTGTTAAAAGAACAGGATTTAAAGAAGGTTGTGAAGAAATAAAGAAAATATCTTAATACGTATAGGGTTATTTAGTACATAGAATGAAACTTAATTTACATGGAGTATTAACTCCAGAAGAATTTTTAGCTTTGATATAAATATTATTAAGGAGGGGTTTTTTATGAACAAAGAAAGAATAGATAAAGTGTTAAAAGAAATGGAAAATAAAAATATACCTCAGATGTTGGTTTCAGATCCTGCTGCTATTTTCTATTTAACAGGAAAATGGATTCATCCAGGAGAGAGAATGTTAGCTCTTTATTTAAATATAAATAAAAATCACAAATTATTTATAAATGAATTATTTCCTGTAAATGAAGATTTAGGTGTTGAAAAGGTATGGTTCAATGACACTCAAGATGCTGTAGAGATGGTATCAAAGTATGTAGATAAAGAAAAGACTATGGGTGTTGATAAAAACTGGCCAGCTCGTTTCTTATTAAGACTTATGGAACTTGAAGGCGGAAGTAAGTTTGTTAATGGATCTATGATATTAGATAGAGTTAGAATGTGCAAGGATAATCAGGAAAAAGATTTTATGAGAGAGGCATCAAGACTTAATGATATAGCAGTAGAGAAAATGATTGAATCTGTATCAAAAGATTATTCTGAGAAGAAAATGACTCAGGTTTTAGGAAATATATATGAAGAAATAGGTGCTAATGGATTTTCATTTGATCCTATTATAGCTTATGGTGAGAATGCAGCAAACCCTCATCATGAACCAGGTAATTCTATACTTAAAGAAGGGGACAGTATAATTATAGATATTGGATGTGTTAAAGATTCTTATTGTTCTGATATGACAAGAACAGTATTTTATAAGTCTGTATCTGATAAAGCTAAAGAAGTTTATAATACTGTTTTAGAGGCTAATAAAAAGGCTATATCAGTAGTTAAGCCTGGTGCTAAATTTAGTGATATAGACTTAGCTGCTAGAAATTATATAGAGGATGCAGGATATGGAAAGTATTTTACACATAGAACAGGACATTCAATAGGTATAGAAACTCATGACTTTGGAGATGTTTCATCTGTAAACCATGATGAAGTAGCACCTGGAATGATATTCTCAATAGAGCCAGGAATATATATACCTGGAGAGGTTGGAGTTAGAATAGAGGATTTAGTACTTGTTACTGAAGATGGATGTGAAATCCTTAATAAATATAGTAAGGATCTTAAGGTAATCGGATAAGATAATCAGATTTATGTGCTTAATCTAAAATAAAGGGGATTAAAATACCACTCAAGTGTTAAATATTTTAATAAAACTAAGCATTTCATCGTATTGAATATACTAAAAGTTCTAAACTCCCTATCGGTCAGACAACGAACTTTCTTAACGTATATTCAAACGTTGTAATGAAAGTTTTATACAAAAATATTTAAATCATTCGCTAACATTTTAATCCCCTTTATTTTGTAAGTGTAGTTTTAAATTTGAAATATATTATTCTTAAAAAAATAAAGACAATTATCAAATTACTATTTATTGTACTGGAATTTGATGTTTGTCTTTTTTTATGATAAAAAGAATGCGGTAAGATCTAATACCATAATACAGTGATTACTATTAAAACTACCTATGAAAATGTTAGCGAATGCTTTTAGATATTTTGATTAATACAACTTGAGTTTTGTTGTTTAATAATTCGTTAAAAAATTTGAGTGTTTGACCGTAGAGAGTTCTTAAATTTTAGAATTATTAATAAAACAAAATCTTAGTTGTATTCAAAATATCGTTGCATGAGCGGTATTTTTATAGATAGTTTAGATAACCAACAAAATCAAAAAAGTATTAAAAGTCTAGATTTTTTTATTTGATATAGCTAACTAACATTGTAATGAGTTAATTCTAGTCGTACTCATATAATTTATACTTTTCTATTATAGATATAAGTTTTTTAGGGTAATTTGGATCTGTACAGTAGCCGCATGCATAAAGTGCCATGGCCTGTTCCTTATAATCTTTACAATTTCTTAAAGCCTCATATCTTTTTGCTTTTCCAAGTAAGTTAGTGTAGTCTTTAATAGATTCTGAATATGAATCATAAGCTCTAAAACTTTGAACTACTTCTATTTTTTTATTGTTTACAAATTCATTAGTCATAAAATCAACTTTATTTTTATAGTCTTTACTTGCTTTTATTCCAAATAAGTTTTTTCCTGTTTGCGTTAACTTAGAATCTCCCCAGTTACTTTCAAGAATTGCTTGTGCTATTGTGATGCTTGGATATATATTGTATTTTTTATATCCGTAGTGAGTTTTTGAGTGTATAAGTTGTATAAATTCATCTTTTGTTTCGAATTTTTCATTGTTTAGGTCGGGAAGAGGTGTTGATGATTTAAATAATAATAATATTAGTATAGAGCTTAAAAGAAAAAAGAATGTTGATGCAGTAATAAAAACTATGCTTATTTTATTTTTCATTTGAATCTCCTTTTTCGTAATATATATAATTATATATTATGAGAAAATTTAATAAAATAATACAATAGTCATATTAAATAGTTTTTCCCGAATCTCTAGTCTGTATTAATTCACTAGGGAATGGTTCAAATATAGTCTGATCGTGCAAATATTCGTTTTCAAATCTCATAACCCAAGAATTTATCATAGTTAAAGGAACACAAAATGGTATTTTTTTATCGTTGTATTTTTCTAGTGTTTCTAGGAAAAAAGCTTTTTCACTAAAAGATAAATGTTTTGAAAAATACCCGAATAAGTGAAGTAGCATATTTATATTTCTATTTGGCTTAGAAGGTATAGACAAAGCTTTATTAAGATATACTTTATAATCTTTTATTATATCTGATATATCCCTTGAATCTGTATTAGCAGTTAATTTCCCCATCTTTTTTAAATATCCAGGACTGTGAGCCATCAATAGATATTTATTTTTACTTTGAAAATCTATAAGAGATTTTATGCTTTTGTCATTTTCTACATTTTTAAAATCTGCTTTTGTGAATATCTTCGTCAAAAAATGTTGTCTTATATTAAAGTTAGTAAGTCTTCCTTCATCCTCAATAGTTATATCAGGAAAGTATTCATGTATTTTGCTTGCAAATAATCCCATACCTTTGTTTGAAAGAGAAGGAGATTTGCCATGACATTTATAAACTTTAACATCTTTTATGCCGCAAGAGGGAGAACGACTCTTTAAAATGAATCCATCTATGTCCTTATCAGATATGTCTTTTAAAAAGGAGTGGGAAAATGAATTCATTTTTTCAGTTAAATCATTTCCGTCTTTAGAAAAAACTAAATTAAGATTCTCTGTATCATCTTTTAAAACTAGCCTTAAGGTGTCTCGAGGAGTAGAAAGACCTATACTAGTTTCAGGGCATACAGGAAGAAAATTAACATGAGATTGTAGACTTTTTATAAAGTTGTTGTTTATTTTAGAACCATCATATCTACAATTATCGTGTTCTATACATTTACTTAGCACTATATTAGGAGTTGTAAACTCTTTCATAGAAATTCTCCTTTCAACTTTTGATATATAAATTGTCATTATTATGATTTGTATTTTTTGAGAATATATTTATCTGAATTAAGTTTCTTTTTATGTGATTTTTAAAAGTTTGGACAAGGCATCTTTGCAGTAACCATATTCAAACCATTGACAGTTACTGCAGATACGGTTGAATTTATCTATTGATAGATTAGTCGATAATATATCTAAAATATCATCGTACGTATAGGTTTTATTTTTTTGTATATTGAGTAAATTTATTACATTTAAATCTAGTGTCTTTACTTTATCTTGAGTTTGGCAATGTGTATTATTTATAGTATTTGGACACTTAGAACATATACAATCTATAGAATCTATAATGGTAACTTTTGATTTTGGATTTGATTTTAAGTGTTTAACTATCTGATCCATATTATTAGTAAAATTTTTGTCGTATCCATTTCCCATATATCCTTGAATACAAAGTATATGATGAGCTCTTAGTTTCATAAAAAACCTCCTTAGCTATGCGTTAGCATAAGCGAATTTTTAATTAATGCAAATTACTAAATAATGTTATATAATTTTAATTATCAGAAAGATAAAAATTCAGTTGGATTAAAAACTTCATTTGAATTAAGTTTAGCTATATTAAATTAATTATAATATGAAATTACTGAGGGGAGACAAAAATGTTTATAAAACTTACTTTAAGGATATCTATATTGTTAATAAGTTTATTCTTATTATTCTTATTAGCAGTTGTGATTACAGACTACAAACCAGATGGAACTATTAGACTTGAGGTTAACAGTAATAAAGAAAAAATAGTAAAACTAGATAATGCTATGAGTATAACTACATTTAATATAGGATTTGGAGGACTTGATAAAAATCAAGATTTTTTCATGGATGGAGGTAAGTTGTCAAGGTCATACAGTAAGGAAAAAACGTATGAAAATATAGAAGGAGTATCAGATTATTTGAAAAATAAAAATTCTGATTTTTTATTTGTTCAAGAAATAGATGAAAAGGCTACTAGGACTTATTACATAGACGAACGTCAAAGAATAAATGAAAAGCTTGATAAATATAGTAATACATATGCTTATAACTATAAAGTTTTATGGGTTCCTGTGCCAGTTAGAAAGCCTCATGGATATGTAAGGGCTGGTCTTTCTAGTTTTTCAAAATACGATATAAGTAAGGCTACAAGATATCAGTTACCAGGTAAAGAGAGTTTTGAAAGACAGTTATTTTTATTGGATAGATGTTTTATAGAAAGTAGACTTAGTATAGACGGTTCAGATAAAGAGTTTGTCTTAATAAATGCACATTTATCAGCTTATGATAAGGGTGGGGTAATAAGAAAACAACAATTATCTTATCTTAAACAACATATACAAAACGAGTATGACAAAGGAAATTATGTTTTAGTAGGAGGAGACTGGAATCACAAAATAGGTAATACAAATTTTAAAAGCAAGGTAGAAAATAAGTGGATGCAAGATATTCCTAGTGATTTTAAGCCTGACACATTTAAATGGGCTATAGATAATTTAACTCCAACTGTAAGAAGTCTTGATTCTCCTTATAAAGAAGGAAATAACTTCATTGAAACTATAGATGGATTTTTGGTTTCTGATAATATAGAAGTACTAGATGTAAAGGGAGAAAATTTAGGGTTTGAGTACAGTGATCATAATCCTGTAACTATGGAGTTTAAATTGAAGTAGGTTGAAGGTGATATTATGGTTGAGGAATTTAAGGTCAAAAGCGATGATGGGGTTAGTATTACTGTTCATAAGTGGGCAGATGTAGAAAAATCCAGAGGTTGTATTTTGATACTTCATGGAATGGCTGAACATTCTTTAAAATATGATGAGTTTAGTAGGTTATTAAATAAGAATGGATATATTGTATATGGGTGTGATCATAGAGGGCATGGTAAAACAGGAATAGAACACAATCAATTAGGTCATTTTGATGAAAATGGATGGGATAAAATAGTAAGTGATATAAAGAATATAATAGATTATATAAAAAAAGAGAATAATAAACCTCTTATATTACTTGGACATAGTATGGGATCTTTATTAGCTAGAACTTGTATTCAGGAATTTCCAGAGGAATTTAGCGCTGTTATTTTATCTGGAACAACAATAGGAGGTAATTTTGTAAAAAGAAATATTGGATATATGATATCTAAAATATATGCAAGTATATATGGGTATAATAAAAAAGCATACCTTATGGATAAATTGACTTTTGGAAACTACAATAAATCTTTTTATCCTAATAACACAGAGTTTGATTGGTTATCTTCAGATGAAGATAAGGTGGATGAATATACTAAAGACAGTTTATGTGGATTTGTATGTAGTGGAGGGCTGTATGTTAATTTGTTAAAAGGAGTTAAATTAACTATAAACAGAGATAATATAAATAAGATACCAAAAAAAATGCCTGTATTAATATTTTCAGGAGATAAAGATATGGTTGGATCCAATTCAAAGGATGTAGTAAAACTATATAATGCATATAAAAGAGCAGGTATTGAAAATATAGATTTAAAGATATATGAAAATGGAAGGCATGAAATGTTAAATGAATTAAATAGATATGAAGTGTATGAATATATAATTAGATGGATAGGAAACATATAGTATTGATGGATAAAAATATATATTATAAAATATAATTATTATTTTAGTATTAGTGATGGAGATGATGTGGTATGAAATTATGTTCAAAGTGTAATAAGAATATAGCCGTTGTATTTACATCTACGGTTGAAAATGGTAAATCAGAGATGAAAGGCTTATGTATAGAATGTGCTAAAAAAAGCGGTCTTCCAATAATAGATCAGTTAATGCAACAAACTGGGATGAATGAAGAAGATATAGAAAATTTAACAGGACAGATGAATTCAGTAATAGAGGGCATGGATTTAGATGATTTGGATGAAAGTAGTATGTTCTCGAAGATGATGAACAGTGCAATGCCGAAAAATGAAGAAGATAAAGAAGACATAGACATTGAAGAAGATTCTAATGAAAAAACAGGTAAAAAAAATAAAAAGAAAAAACAAAAGGATAAACATCTTAGACAATATGGAACTAACTTAACTGAAAAAGCAAAAAATAATGAAGTTGATAGAATAATTGGAAGAAATAGAGAAATAGATAGAGCAATACAGATATTAAATAGAAGAAATAAAAATAATCCTATATTAATAGGAGAGCCTGGAGTTGGTAAAACTGCTATAGCCGAGGGGCTTGCAGTTAGAATAGTTCAAAAAGAGGTTCCAGCAAAATTATTTGATGCTCAGATATATCTTCTAGATTTAACTGCTGTTATTGCTGGAACTCAGTTTAGAGGTCAATTTGAAGGTAGAATGAAAAACATAATAAAGGAAGCAAAAGAAAATGAGAATGTTATACTAGTGATAGATGAGATACATAATATTATGGGTGCAGGTGAAGTCCAAGGTGGAGCAATGAATGCTGCAAACATATTGAAGCCATCACTTGCTAAAGGAGAAATTCAATTAATAGGAGCTACAACTCTTGAAGAATATAAAAAACATATAGAAAAGGATGCAGCTCTTGAAAGAAGATTTCAGCCTGTATTAGTTGAGGAGCCTACTGTTGATGAGACTATAGAAATTTTAAAAGGTATAAAAGGATATTATGAGGATTATCATAATGTTAAAATATCTGATGAAGTAATAGTTGCAGCAACGAATCTATCAAAGAGGTACATAACAGATAGATTTTTACCTGATAAAGCTATAGACATAATAGATGAGGTTGGTTCAAGAGCTAATTTAAAGAATCAAGGACTTATAGAGATACAAGCTTTAAAAGAAGAATTAGAAAAGGTTCAAATAGAAAGAGAAGAAGCATCAAATAGCAATGATTATGAAAAAGCAGCAGAGTGTAAGATGAAGGAATGTAAGATAGAAGAAGATATTAAAAATATAGAACAAACGTGTTCAGATACAGAGATTACAGTAGAGGATGTCGCTTTTGTTATAGAGTCTTGGACTAAGATACCAGTTCAAAAGATTACTCAATCAGAGGCTACTAAACTATTGAATTTAGAAAATAGACTTCATAAAAGAGTAATAGGTCAGCACAATGCTATTACAAGCATATCAAAGGCTATAAGACGTAATCGCTCTGGATTTAGAAAAAAGAAAAAACCATCATCATTCATATTTGTAGGACCTACTGGGGTTGGTAAAACTGAGCTTGTAAAAACGTTGGCAGTGGAACTATTTGGAAGTGAGGAATCTCTTATAAGAATAGACATGTCAGAATATATGGAAAAACATACGGTTTCAAAATTAATAGGAGCTCCTCCAGGATATGTTGGGTATGATCAAGGTGGACAATTAACAGAAAAAATAAGAAGAAAACCTTATTCTGTTATACTTTTAGATGAAATAGAAAAGGCTCATCAAGATGTATTTAATATGTTACTTCAAATACTTGAAGATGGAAGACTTACTGATAGTCAAGGTAGAACTGTATTCTTTGAAAATAGTGTTATAATAATGACTTCTAATGCTGGAACTAACTTTAAAACAAGTTCTATAGGATTTAATAATGATGGCTATGATGAACTTGAGAATAGAGTTAATGATGCTTTAAAGAAGATATTTAGACCAGAATTTTTAAATAGAATAGATGAGACTATAGTGTTTACTAAGCTTGATAAGGAGGAATTATCTCAAATAGTAGAATTGATGATAACTGAGGTAGTTGAAGAAGCTAAGGAAAAGGATATGAGTATAAGTATTTCTGATGAGGTTAAAGACTTTATACTTAAAAAAGGATATGATGACAAGTATGGAGCTAGACCTTTAAGAAGAACTATTCAAAAGTATATAGAAGATGATATAGCAGAAAAATATCTTAAAGGTGAATTAAATGAAGGTGCTTGTATAAACATAGAAATGAAAGATGGAAAAATATATATAAGCTAACAAGAGACTTGAGATTAATAACTAAATTTAGATGGTTAAGCTAAAAATTACGCTCACCGAAATAACGATACTTAATTAACATTTTAATAAAACTAAAGATTATGCTTTATAAAATATCTTAAAAGTTCTAAACTCCTGTTGGTCAGACAACGAACTTTCTTAACGGCTATTTTAACAGCACAATCTAAGTTTAATAGTAAAATGTTAATCAAAAGTATCTAACATTTCGATAAGCGTAATTTTTTTATAATGAGCAGGAAATATTTTTAAATATATAAAAACTAATATCAATAACCTTTACACATATACTATAAAGTAATATACTTGAACTTGAATCTCTTTAAATTAATGAGGGTAAAAGAAGGGGGATTTATGAAAACTAAAATTTATTCGATTATCGCAATAATTTTAACTGTTACTATGTGGGGACTATCTTTTTTAAGCATAAAGATAACTTTAAATGTATTTGGACCTATGACACTTGCAACACTTAGGTTTTTGATTGCATCAATTATATTGTTCGTGGTAATGAAGATAAAGGAACCAGAGACTAAGCTTCAAAGAGAAGATGTAAAGTGTATGTCTATGGCTGGTATTGTTGGGGTTGCCATATATTATTGCTTTGAAAATTATGGAGTCAAATATATAAGTTCATCGCAGGCATCTTTGATAATAGGAACTATACCTATATTTTCTTTAATAGTTGATAGTATTATATTAAAAAATAAGCTAAGTTTTAATAATGTTATAGGAGTTTTATTATCTATATTTGGAATATATTTCATAATTGGGGGAAATATAAGATTAGAATCAAATGAATTATTAGGATACATATTCATGTTTGGAGCTGTTTTTTCATGGGTGTTTTATAACTATGCAACCAAAGAGTTATTTGAAAAATACTCACAATTGGCTATTGTATTTTATCAAATAGTATTTGGGACTGCGGTATTGATTCCATTTGCATTGTTTGAAAATAACAATTGGCATTTGATAAACGACGTTGTAATATACAACTTTTTATATCTTGCAATACTTTGCTCTGCTATTTCATACGTTTTGTATATGTATGCTTTAGAAAATCTTGGTTCTACAGTTACAACTCTATATTTAAATTTTGCACCTGTTGTAACTGTTTTAGGAGGATATTTTATATTTAATGAAACGATAAGTAAAAATCAAATGATAGGGGTAATACTAATAGTATTATCTGTTTATGTAGTTAATTTAAAAATATCATATTATGATATTTTAAAAATGATAAAATCTAGAAGAGTAAATAAGAAATCATATAAGATTGATTCAAAATAATACAGCAGGGGGAATATATTATGAGTGAACGTATTTCGATTCCTAGATATATAAAAATAGCACTTGATGTAGCTACTCGTATTTATAAAGGAAGCATACATGAAGGAGAAAAATTAAGAGGAAGGTCGATACTAGCTTCTGAATACAATGTATCTCCTGAAACTATAAGAAAAGCTATGAAAGTTTTAGAAGATAGGGAAGTAGTTAGGGTTAGTAAGGGTAGTGGAATAATTGTATTATCAAAATATAAAGCTGGAGAAGTTATTCAAAGTTTTAGAAATAGTGAAGAGACAATAAGCGATTTAAGACAGAAACTTAAAAATTTTATGGATGAAAAAAAAGAAATAGAAAAAAAAATACAGGAAACTATGGAAAAAATTATAGACTTATATAAATTTAAAAGATCAGACATAATAGATCCTATGCAAATTCAATTGAAAGAAGAATATCATATTATAGGAAAGACTATAGGAGAATGCAAAATATGGGAAAATACTGGTGCTACTATACTAGGTGTTTTAAGAAATGGGGATATGATTTTATCTCCTGGTCCTAATCTTCAATTTAAGGTAGATGATAGCTTGATAATAGTGGGAGACTTAGGTGTTACTGATAAAATAAATGAATATCTAAAAATTTAATAAACAAAGTAAACCTTATATTCCGACTTATAAAATATAAACTATTACAATTATTAGTTCTCGTATAAACTGAATTGTGATATAATATGTTGGTGAATTTTAGGGGGTGATATAATGAAAAATCTACCTATAGGTGTGTTTGATTCGGGTATGGGTGGTATTAGTGTCTTAAGAGAAATAAAGAAACTTATGCCCAATGAAGATTATATATACTACGGTGATTCTAAGAATATACCTTATGGCAAAAAAACTAAAGAAGAATTAGAAAAAATATGTCTTGAGATAGGTGACTACTTTGTAAATAGAGGTGTTAAATCTATAGTAATAGCTTGTAATACAGCAACTAGTGCTGTTGTAGATAAATTCAGAAGTAGGTATAAAATACCTATTATAGGGATTGAACCTGCTTTAAAACCTGCTGTTCAAATGTATGAAAGTGGAAAAATTGTAGTTTTAGCTACAGAAGTGACTTTGAAAGAAAAAAAATTCAATTCACTTATGAACCAGTATAGAGGTGAGGCTGAAATTCTTAAAATTCCAGCTCCTAGACTTGTAACGGTAGTAGAAAGTGGTATTACACAAGGAGTAGAAGCAGAAGAATCTATAAAAGAGTTATTTAAAGATATTAATATAAATGAAATATCTTCAATTGTACTTGGATGTACACACTACATATTTTTAAGGAATGCCATAAAAAAGGCGTTAGGTGAGAATGTGAAACTTATAGATGGTGGATATGGAACCGCACACAATCTAAAAACAATTCTATCTAGCATGGATATGCTATCTAATAATGATACAAATGGTTGTGTAGAGGTTGTAAATTCATCAGAAGATGAATCTAAAATAGAACTATCTTATAAATTATTGAATATATAGAGTGATAAATAAGAGCTGTCTTAAGATGATTTTTAAATCATCTTAAGACAGCTCTTGTTATATGTATCGACAGAGTATACCTAAATTTTACAATAATTGAAAAGGGTTTTGCAATACAGAAATTGAAATACTTATGTAGGTTTCAAAGTTACTTATTATAAAAAGGGGGAGCTAGTTTATATGGATCAGAGTAGAAAAATGAAGTTAGAGGATATTTTAGCTTCAAAGGGATTATCAATAAACTATCAATCGGGAGGAAATGCTCCAGATGATATGGTAGATAGAGAAATAAAAAAAGAGCCTACTGATAGAGCTAAAAAATTAAGAGATATATACTATAATACTCTTTCGACAACGGATATAGAATTTCCATATTGGTATAACCGTAAATGGAAAGAACTAGATGGTGAAGTGACTGTAGTTAGAAGAGCTAGAGCTTTAAAAGAAGCATTTTCGCATTTGACACCAAATATTATACCTGGCGAAAAGTTAGTTATGCAAAAGACTTATAATTATAGAGGTTCATTCCCTATGCCATGGCTGTCAGAAGGATTCTTCGTAGCTAATCAAAATGAACTTAAAGAATCACCAAGCGAAAGTGCTGATGAATTAAGTGAATTTGGACAAGGTGGAGGAAATGTTACTAAAAGCTTTGGGAATGTAGTATCTATTGCAGGTAAGTTTGGAATGAGAAAAGAAGAAATACCAGTATTATTAAAGATAGCAAATGAGTGGGTAGGAAAATCGGTAGAAGATTTGGGACGAAAATATGAAAAAATGGTTCCTGATTATGAAGTCAAAGAAAATATAATGAAAAGTCTTGTGTGTATGTTTGATTCAGGATTTACTCTTCCGCAAGGAAGAGAAGTAATAAACTATTATTATCCACTACAATATGGCTTTGATGGATTAATAGAAATGGCAAAGGAATGTAAAGATGAAGTTGCAGGAAAAGCTGATGGTGATGGAATAATAGGAATGGATAGACTTTATTTTTATGAAGCTGTAATTCATATAATAGAAGGTATTCAAAATTGGATATTAAACTATGCAAAACATGCAAGACAACTTGAAAAGATTTCAAATGATGAAGTTCAAAAGAAAGAATATACAGAAATAGCTGAGTGCCTAGAATGGATTGCTCATAATCAGCCTCGTAGTTTTAGAGAAGCACTTCAAGTAACATATACTCTTCATATTGCAGTACTTAATGAAGATGCTATATCAGGTCTTTCAATAGGAAGACTTGGACAAATATTATATCCTTGGTATGAACAAGATATAAAAGCTGGAAGAATTACAAAAGAAGAAGTGCTGGAGCTTATGGAACTTTACAGAATAAAAATAACAGCTATAGATTGTTTTGCATCTACTGGTGTTGTTGGTGGAGTTTTATCTGGAAATACATTTAATAACTTAACTATTGGAGGACTTACAAGAAAGGGACAAAGTGCTACAAATGAATTAGAAATGCTTATAGTAGAAGCTGGAATGACTTGTGAAACACCGCAACCTACGTTATCAGTTTTATATGATGAGAAATTACCTGAAAAATTCTTATTAAAATGTGTAGAATGTGATAAAACAGGTGCAGGATATCCAGCTTGGATGAATAATAGAGGTGCTATTGAATTTTTAATGAATCAATACTCAGAAGAAGGAATGACAATAGAAGAAGCGAGATCTGTTGCAATAGGTGGATGTCTTGAAACTTCTCCGTGTACTTGGAAGGAAGTTGTTTTAAACGGTAAAAAATATGAAATACCAGGCGGAGCAGGTCATCCAACAAGTGTAGGTGTTCACTTTGTTGCAAATCCTAAAGTATTGGAATTAGTATTAATGAACGGAAAAGACCATAGAACGGGTATTCAAGTATTAAAGCCTCATAATAAAAAACTTGAAACTTATGAAGAATTATTTGATACATTCAAGGAGTACTATGAAAAATCAGTAGATGTACTTGCAAAAACTAATAATATACAGCATGATATATGGCGTAAACAAAATATGTCAGTAGTCAACTCTTTCTTAAAACCAGATTGTCTTTCAACAGGACAGCATATTGGAAACTTAGGATATAGATATAATGCAACATTTAATGTAGAGAGTTGTGGAACGGTTACTATGGTTAATTCATTAGCAGGTTTTAAAAAGATTGTATACGATGATAAAAAATATACTGTTGAAGAAATGAAGGATGCTATAATTAATAATTTTGGATTTAAAAAAGCGGATGAAATAGGAAGTTATTCTCTTGCTGATCAAGAAAGAGAAGATATGAGTGGTAAATATGATGATATATATGGAATGTGCTTAACTGCTCCTAAATATGGTAATGCAGATTTATATGTAGATGATATTTTAAGAGAATATGAAGAGTGGTTCTGTGAAATGTGCCATGGAGTAGAATCTTTATATGGAAAACCTATGTATGCATGTCAAATATCAGTTTCTACTCATGGAGCACAAGGTGGAGCAACTCTTGCAACACCAGATGGAAGGCTTGCAGGAACAACTTATGCAGATGGTTCTATGTCAGCATATCCTGGAACGGACAAAAACGGACCATATGCTTTATTTGAATCAGCAACAGTTTGGGATCATTCAACATCTCAAAATTCTCAAATGAACTTAAAGATACATCCAAGTGCGCTAAAAGGAATGCAGGGAACTAAAAACTTATTAGATTTAACAAGAGCGTATATGAGAAAAGGCGGATTTCATATACAATATAACATCGTAGATTCTAAAGTATTAAAGAATGCTCAGGAAAATCCAGAGAAATATAGAGATCTTATGGTAAGGGTTGCTGGATTCACTCAATATTGGTGCGAAATAGGAAAACCTATACAAGATGAAGTTATAGCAAGAACAGAATATGAGGGGGTGTAGAATTATGGAAAAATTAAAACACAATGATTGTTTAAATTGTTCACCTATTGATGCAGCGAAGGGGATTTGTAGGATAACGAATGAAATAGTCAATATAGATAGTGATGTATGTAATAGATTGGAACTTGTTCCTAAGTGTAAAAATTGTGAACATTTTCAAGAAACAAAGGAAGATAATTTAGGAATATGTACAGGACTTGAAAAAGATGATTGGACTTTTGGAGATTTAAATGCAACAACATGTAAGGGACATAAATTTAAATAATAAAAGAAGGTAATGGGGGACTTTGAGATGAATAATGACATGAAAGGAATGCTATTTGATATACAGAGTTTTTCAGTACATGATGGACCTGGTTGTAGGACAACTGTTTTTATGAGTGGATGCCCTTTGAAATGTGAATGGTGTGCTAATCCAGAAAGCTGGAAGAAAGAACAGCATATTATGTTTAGTGAAGGTACTTGTAAATATGAAAAAGGATGCAATATATGTAGGAATAAGTGTTTATATGGAGGTTTGAGTTTTGATGAAAATAATAAGCCACAATTAAACTGGGAAATATGTAAAAATTGCAAAACATTTGAATGTAGCAAAGCGTGTTATTATAATGCATTAAAAGTATGTGGTAGAGAATATGAAATACAAGAATTAATAAAAATACTCACTAGAGATAATCATTCTTGGAGTAGTAATGGCGGAGTTACATTTAGTGGAGGAGAACCGTTTTATCAAAGTGAATTTTTAATAAATACTTTAATAGAATGTAAGAAAAATTATTTTCATACAGCAATAGAAACTACAGCATATATAGATAATAAAACTTTTTTAGAAGCGATGAAGTATATAGACTTTGCATTTATTGATTTAAAACATATGGATAGAGAAAAACATAAACAAAAGACTGGAGTTTACAATGATTTAATATTGGAAAATATAGAATCAATTGCGAGTTCGGGTAAAAGGATAGTTCTAAGAATGCCTGTAATAAGAGATTTTAATGATACATATCAAAATATAGTTGATACTATCTCTTTTATGAAAAAAAATGATTTAGTTGAAATAAACATACTTCCATTTCACAGATTGGGAGAATCAAAATGGAAACAATTGGGGAATGAATATAAATACAAATATGAAGAAAGTACACCAGTTAAAAAATTAGAAGAAATACAGGATTTATTCTTAGAGAATAATATAGCTTGCTATATAGGTCATGATACTGCATTTTAAGATTATTTTTTTCATAAATAACATTCATAATTTAAAAGCCATGAGCCCTATAAAGTGAACCTTAATCCAGAAAATGTAGAGTTATTATTCCAGCCTTAAGAGGATGCAGACTTAGAACTTTTAGATTCAGGATAAAATAAAAAAGGGAGTATGATAATAGAAATTAATTTCTATTATCATACTCCCTTTATAACATTTTAAATATATTAAGCTTTTTTAGCTTCTGTTGAAGACTCCCAACATTCTAGATTATTTAGACCTTCTATACTATCTGAATAAAATACTGGATCTTTTCCTTCTTTCTTTTGAGCAGCGTAATCCTTTAATGCTGCAAATGCTATTTTACCAAGTTGAGAAATAGCTATTAGATTTATTAGCGCCATTAGGCCCATGAATAAGTCTGCCATATCCCAAACTATTTGAACTTTAGCAACTGAACCAAATACAACCATACCTACAACTGATAATCTGTATATTAATAAATAAATTTTCTTAGTGTTTATAAACTCTATATTAGTTTCTCCGTAGTAGTAATTACCTATTATAGAACTGAATGCAAATAGTAAAATACAAGCAGCTATAAAAGTATTTCCCCAAGAACCTACCTGAGAACTTAAAGCAGTTTGTGTAAGTTGTATACCAGTTAAACCTTCTGTTGAATAAGCACCAGAAAGAAGTATTATAAATGCAGTTGAACTACATATTAAAAGTGTATCAGTAAATACTCCAAGAGTTTGAATTAAACCTTGTTTAACTGGATGAGATACATGTGCTGTTGCAGCTGCATTTGGAGCAGATCCCATACCGGCTTCATTAGAGAAAAGACCTCTTTTAATACCTTGCATTAGGGCAGCACCAATTCCACCACCTACAGCAGCTTTCATACCAAATGCGCTGCTTAAAATAAGTGAGAATATTGATGGTACTAAAGTTATGTTTTTGATAATTACAAATATAGCAACGAAGATATAAGCCACAGCCATTACAGGAACTATTAACTCTGCAACCTTTGCAATTCTTGTAACTCCGCCGAATATTATAATTGCTGTAACTGTAGCTAAAGTTAATCCCATTATCATTCTATTTAATCCAAATGCTTCTTCAAAAGCAAGTGAAATAGTGTTTGACTGTACTGCGTTGAAAACAAGACCGAAACATAGAGTTATTAATATTGAAAATAAAACTCCCATCCATCTTTTATTTAAGGCTTTTTCCATATAATAAGCTGGACCACCGCGGTATCCGCTTTTATCTTTAACTTTATAAATTTGAGCTAAAGTACTTTCAACAAAACTTGACGCAGCACCTATTAATGCTATAAGCCACATCCAGAATACAGCACCAGGACCACCTATAGAAATAGCTAATGCAACACCAGCTAAGTTACCAGTACCAACTCTAGAAGCTGTACTTATACAAAACGCTTGAAATGAAGAAACACCATGTTTTTTGTCAGATGAATTACTAGCTCCATCTCCTAATAGTTTGAACATTTCTCCTAAAAATTTAAACTGAACAAAGTTAGACTTAAATGTAAAATAAAGACCCATTGAAATAAGTAAAACTATAAGAACGTATTGCCAAAGTATAGTGTTTCCTACGGAAACTATTTTTTCTAAAATACTCAACATGCTATCACTTTCCTTTACTAAAAATTTTTAAAATAGTATTATTGCTTTCTGATAAAATTTAGCTTTTATTGAATTTAGCTTTATATTATTTAGTCTAAATAAAATTTGAGTTTAAAATATAATGAAATTTAGTTTAACATCAATTGAAACAATTGTACCAAAAAACAAATGCGATATCAAATTTCTTTTTATTCTGAATTTTACAAAAAATGAACCTTTGGTTGAAAAGGTACTTGTGATGATTACAATTATTGCATATAAAATGAAATTTGGGTTGTGATATAGGTTTTTTAGCAGTGTTTTAAAGTGAAAAAAGTTGATGATTTATGAATTGATAAAAATAAATTATTCATAAAAATTTTATTAGAGAAGGTTGTAAAAATTAAGAAAATATAAAGTGAAGGAAAAAAGTATCAATAAGCTAAAAAAAGATGAAGCATAATGCTTCATCTTTATCTGTGTTCATGATTAGAAAGGTGATTAATACAATATTCATAGTCATCACTGCACTTAGAGCAGTATCTAAACTCCATGTCAGGATCGTCTTTTTCTGTTATTCCGCATACAGTACATTTATGAAAATAATCTTTTCTAGTTATATTAGTTATATTAGATTTGAACTGTTTTTTTCTATTATAAGCATTTCTTCTGTTCTTAGCATCATATAAATTGCTTTTTCCAAAAAATATAAAGTAATTTATTATAGATACTATAGCTGTTAATTTAAATATTACAGGTGAGAATATAATTGTATATCCTATAAATATCCAATTCAAGAAAGATAAATACTTAACTTTGACTGGAAGTATAAAAAATAGATAAAACTCGTAGTCTGGATACAATTTAGCAAATGCTAGAAAAATAGATAGATTTAAATAAGTAGCACTAACGGGTGAGTTTATTATAAAAGCTACTATTGTAGTTCCAATCATACCTAAAAAGTAGTATAGATTAAATTTAAAGCTACCCCATTCATGTTCAAGTGCAGAACCTAGGGTATAATAAATATAAAGTCTAAAGAATATCCAAATTGGAGAAAGCAAAGGTGGTATAAATATATAAGTTATAAGCCTCCAAACCTGACCTTTCATGACTAAACTTGGATTTAGCTCAAGTAAAGCTATTAAGTTATAAGAGTGAGTTATGTAATATATACCATACACAAGAGTGGATAACCCTATTACATAATACATTAGATTTTCAATTGCAAGATTTCTATATTTTCGTTCTAATTTATCTATCCAATTCATGGAAAAACCTCCTTTAGTAAGAAAAAACTAAAATATGTAAATGTACACTATATTATAACATATACAATTATATATTGACCAAAAGTGAGGTTGAATATATAAAATAGTTATAAATTTAGTTTTTTAATCAATGCTATGTAGAAATTTAAATTTATATAAATTTATTATAAATAAAACGTAAATTTATATATAGTGGTATAATAAATAATAATATTAGTCCGAAGGGGTGATAAAAATGCCAACGGAAATTTTACTGGGTAAGAATGAAGATAGCATAAAAGCTTGGAAAAAATTCATAAAAACAGGGGACTTAGATTACGACTTAATAAGACCTATTATAGCTAAATCTTGGTTGAGAAGTAAAACTTATAAAATAGACCCATTTGTAAATAATGAAGTTTTAAAACTCAATAAAAGAGAATTGAAAAGAAGAAAAGAAGAATCTAAGAGACTAGTAGAGATAGCCAAGCCTTTTATGAACAGTTTGTATAAAATAGTAGAAGATAATGGTCTTGTAATAAGGCTAGCAGATGGAGATGGTTATATTCTTGAGTTTATGGGAAATAGTGATCTTATAGATACGTATAAAGACCTTAATATAGAGATGGGGAGTAATATAAGTGAAAAAAATATGGGAACAAATGCTCTATCACTTGCAATAATAAATAAAGAACCTATACAAGTTCTTGGAGGGGAACATTATTGCAAGTTATATCATAATTGGAGTTCATCTGCTTGTCCTATAAAAAATCAATATGGTGATGTAGTGGGCGTGTTGAGTGTAACTGGACCATATGAAAAAGTTCATCCTCATACTTTGGGAATGGTAGTAGCATCGGGGGAAGCAATAGAAAATCAATTAAAAGTTAACGATATGAATAAAAAGCTAAGTATGACAAATAAGCATTTATTTGCAATAATGGAGTCTATATCTGAAGGACTTTTAGGAATAGATAACAAAGGGATAGTTAAAGATATAAATTTATTTGCTAGAAAACTACTTTCGCTTGATGAAAAAGATATTATAGGAAAAAATATAAGTGAGCTTATAAGCGAAAAAAACAACAAAATAGTATTAAGTGTTATAAATAAAGGTAAAAAATACGAAGAGACTGAAATGTATTTTAAAAATAAAAGAGGACAAAGAATATACTGTATAGTAAGTTTGACTCCTATAAAAGACTGTGATACTGATGAGGTTGAAGGAGTTGTTGTAACTTTTAGAAGAGCCAAGACAATTCATAATCTTGTAAATAAAATAATAGGAGCTGAAGCTATATTTACATTTGAAGATATTATAGGTAAAAGTGAAATAATGCAAGATGCTAAAAAAATATCAAAAAAAGCTGCAAAAGCAAATACTACTATACTTCTTCAAGGGGAAAGTGGTACAGGGAAAGAATTGTTTGCCCAGGCAATACACAATGAAAGTCCTAGAAAGAATAAACCATTTGTATTTTTAAATTGTGGGGCTATACCTAGAGAACTTGTAGCAAGTGAGTTGTTTGGATATGTAGATGGAGCATTTACTGGTGCCAAAAGAGGTGGACATCCAGGTAAATTTGAACTTGCTGATGAGGGGACTATATTTCTTGATGAAATAGGAGATATGCCTCTTGATACACAAGTAAATTTGCTTAGAGTTTTGGAAACTAAATCAATAGTTAGAGTTGGAGGCCATAGTGTTATACCAACAGATGTTAGAGTTATAGCTGCAACGCATAAAAATCTAAAAGAAGAAGTTGAAAAAGGAAACTTTAGAGAAGATCTTTATTACAGATTGAATGTAATGCCTATAACCACTCCATCCTTAAGGCATAGAAAAGAAGATATAGATCTTTTGGTTGAATATTTTCTTAAAAAATTTAGCAAAAAGATGAATAAGACTATAGGATTTATTAACGAAAGTTTTTATAAATATGTTAAAAGTTATGATTGGCCAGGGAATGTAAGGGAACTTCAGAATGTAATGCAGTTAGTTATAAATATGGTTGAAGAAGGAGAAACTATAGAATACAAACATCTGCCTTCTTATATAAAACCTAGTAATTTATGCAAAAAAATAGGAATAACAGAAGAACTACTGACTTTAGCAGAAATAGAGAAGATAGCTATAATAAAGACTTTGGAAGATGTGAACGGAAATATAGCTCTCGCCTCCAAAACACTTGGTATAGGAAGAAGTACTCTTTATAGAAAGTTAGAAAAATATAATATAGATTACATGATATAAAGTGTATCAAAATGAAACGTAAGTTTCATTTTGATACACTTTTTTATGTCTTTAAATTAACAAGTGTACCGAAATGACACATAAAATACATGTGAAATAAAGTTTTTACAAATATATTTTTTTGAAATAAAAAATTTCAAAATAATGAATGTTGAAATTAGAAGGTATACAATTAAAAAATATTAAGAAAATGTAAAAATGGCACAATACTTGCTATGTATAAAATAGATATATGCAATAAATTTTAAGTTAGAGAATCAAAAGGAGGTCTATTTATGAAAAAACTAGGAATAGTTATGACTATATTATTAATATTTTGGGATATATTACAAGGATCAATAAGTGTAGAGAATTTGTTAGTTGGGATGTTTGTATGTTTATTTGTTTATAAGTTCAATAAAGAAAATTTTATTACAAAATAAGGTGGGATATTTTTGTTTAGAAAATTTATTTATATAGTGCAATATGTATTTGTATTAATAATAGAAGTTATAAAAGCAAATATAGATGTTGCAAGAATAGTTCTAGGGGTCAAAATAGATATTGATCCAGTTGTTGTAAAATTTAAAACTAAATTAAAATCTGATTTATATAGAGTTATACTGGCAAACTCAATTACACTTACTCCAGGAACTATAACTATGGTTTTGGAGAATGATGTATACACAATACATTGTCTTAAAAAACAGTTTGCAGATGGTCTTTTGGATTCAAAATTTGAAAATATACTTTTGAAAATAGAGGAGATTTAGATAATATGGAAAGAATACTCATAGCTTCAAGTTTGTTTTTATCTATTACAATAGTATTTTGTATGATAAGAGCTATAAAGGGTCCCTTAGCTGCTGATAGATTGATTGCAGTAAATGTAATTGGGACTAAAACTATAATTTTGATATCATTGATATCATTTGTATTGCATGAAACTTATTTTATAGATGTTGTACTTGTATATGCGCTTATTAGTTTTATAGGATCAATAGGAATAGCTGATTTAATCGATAAATAGGAGGGGTAATATGAAATTGGTTGTAGTAACTATATTTTTATTCTCAGGCCTATTTTTCTTTTGTATAGGAACTATAGGTTTGTTTAGATTCAAGGATGTATTTACAAGAGCTCACTCTGCTGCTAAATGTGATACTTTAGGTGCGGTTCTTAGTTTGCTTGCTTTAATTATATACAATGGGGTTTCATTTGTTAGTTTTAAGTTAATTTTAGTAGTAGTTTTTTTATGGATTACAAATCCTACTGCAACACACTTAATAACAAGAGCGGAGTTTAATAGAAGAAAATAACTATATGGAGTGAATTGATATGGGATTACTTAGTATTATTATGATTTTATTTTTGATATTCGCATCAGTAGCAGTATCCTTTGTGGAGGATTTATTAGGTGCAATAATTGTATTTATGGTATATTCTCTTGTGATGGCAATGCTGTGGCAACAATTAAATGCTCCAGATCTTGCTATAACTGAAGCTGCTGTTGGAGCAGGAATTTCAACACTTTTATTTATATTAACTCTTAAGAGGATAAAGGGGGATTCAAAATGAGAAAAATTATAACTGTTATTTTGACTTCTTTATTAATAGGGATAATATTGATTGGAGTAAGTGAGTTACCTGAGTTTGGTAAATCAGACGTTCCCGCACATAATTACGTATCCAAAACTTACTTAGAAGATGCGGTTAAGGAAACGGGTGCTCTTAATATAATAACTGGAATTATATTGGATTATAGAGCGTTTGATACTTTTGTAGAGGCCACGGTTTTATTTACAGGAGGAATTGTTGTTTTATTGCTTTTAAGAAGAGAAGGTGATGAGTGTGAATAGTGAAATACTCAGTGTTGTTTCAAAATTTATAATACCTTTTATACAGGTATTTGGGATATATGTTATTGTAAATGGTCATATATCACCTGGTGGTGGATTTGCAGGAGGAACTATAATAGGGGCAAGTTTTATTCTTTATAGGATTGTAAACGGATCTGATAAAGCTAAAGCTAAGTTTTCTTATAATACATTAATAAAGGCTATGTGTTTTTCTTTGATAGGATATGGTCTTTTAAAAGGATATAGCTTTATAGGAGGAGGATTAAATCTACATCTTCCTAGTTTTCCAATTGGTACTCCGGGTAGAATATTTTCTGGTGGATACTTACTTCCCCTTAATATTTTTGTAGGCTGTATAGTTGCTATTACTATGTATTTTTTATATAGCTTGTTTAGTGAAGGAGAAATATAATATGCAAAATTTAATGAATAATTATATAGAGGTAGGTGCTATTGTTCTATTTGGAATTGGGTTTATGACACTCTTACTTAATAATAATATGATAAAAAAAATAATCGGTCTTAATATAATGGATACAGCTATATTTTTATTTTTTATAGCAAGAGGGTATATATATGGAAAGGATGCACCAATAGTTGTTGGAGAGTTTAAAGGTGTTGATGGATATATAAATCCAGTTCCCACATCTCTTATGCTTACAGGTATAGTTGTTTCTGTAAGTATGACTGCATTTATGCTAGCGCTTACCATAAAACTTCATGAAAAATATAAAACTATAGATTTAAGAGAAATCTTAAATATGAAGGAGGGGTAGATGTGGTTATAAAGAGTTTTCCGCTAATTATGATTTTAATATTATTTATAAGTGCATTCACTATGCCCCTTGTAAATAACAATAAGATTATAAAAACTATAAGCTTAATTACTAATTTTATATGTTCAGTGCTATCTATTTTTACTTTTTACTATGTACAATTGTATGGAAATTTCAAATACAAGATGGGGCATTTTGATGCTCCCTGGGGTATTGAATTTAGTATAGGAACTTTAGAATCTATGATGGCTATTTTGTTTACTGTAGTTTCGTTTTTTATTATTTGGTATTCACTATATAGTATAGAAAAAGACATTAAAGAAAGTAAGGTTTGTCTGTATTATGTTCTTATAAATATATTAATAGCTTCCCTTTTAGGTATAGTTTTTACAAATGATATATTTAATGCTTTTGTGTTTATTGAGGTAAGTACACTTGCTTCTTGTGGGATTATAGTCATTAAAGATAAAAAAGAAAATGTAAAAGCGACTATAAAGTATGTGGTATTAAGTAGTTTAGGATCAGGTCTTGTGCTTATGGGAATTGCTTTTTTATATTCTATTACTGGAAATTTAAATATGGATTTTATGCATAGTGAACTTATTAAAAATTGGATGAATTATGAAAGAATAATATTGCTCTCAATTGGACTTTTTACAATAGGGCTTGGGGTTAAGGGGGCTATGTTTCCTCTTCATGTATGGCTTCCTGATGCGCATTCATCAGCACCAACATCTTCAAGTGCGATGCTTTCTTCGGTTGTAGTTAAAGCTTTTGTTTTGCTTTTTATAAAAATAATATATAGGATTTTTGGAACGGATATAATTTCAAATATACCAGTTCTTGATTTGATATTAATATTAGCAAGTATAGGTATGATAATGGGGTCTATATTTGCGATATTCCAAAAAGATTTGAAGCGAGTAATTGCTTATTCTAGTGTTGCTCAAATGGGATATGTATTCTTTGGAATAGGTCTTGGAAATGAACTTGGTCTTGCGATTTCAATTTTTCACATAATAGGACATGCATTTACTAAGTCAGCTTTGTTCTTAAGCGTAGGGTCTATGATAGAAAAAGCAGGGAAAAATATTTCGGATTTAAGAGGGATAGGGAAAGAAATGCCAATAACACTAGCTTTATTTACATTAGGAAGCTTATCAATGGTTGGTATACCAATACTTCCTGGTTTTTTAAGTAAGTGGAACTTTGCTCTTGCTAGTATACAATCAGGTAGATTATATTTACTAACTATTATACTCGCAAGTTCGCTTTTAAATGGAGTTTATTATTTTCCTATAGTTATAAATGGGTATTTTGGACAGGAAAACTTGAAAGAAAAAGTGTATATGTCTAAGGAAAAAAGTATAAAAGAGCTTATTCCTATTATTATGCTTATGGGTATGATGGTTTGTGCTGGTATTTTTTCTAATTATATTATAAAAATTCTGCTTATAGCGTGTGATCAAATGTTTTAACTTATTGTGTTAACATAAAGCGAATTTTTAAGAAAGGTGAATTTAAATGAAAAGTCTATTTATACTTTTTCCAATAATTATGCCATTTGTTTTAGCTATATTTCTGAATATACTTAAGTTTGATAATAAAAAAAACAGAAATATATATATAGCGTGTTGTATTATATTTAATTTTATATTAACTGTGTATACTATGCATTTGGATATAGATATGAAGTTGGAGATTCTAAAGATAAACGAGTTTATAAATATATGTTTGAAAATTGATAAGCTTGCTGTATTGTTTTCGCTACTTGCATCTACTTTGTGGATATTTACTACTTTTTATTCTATGGAATATATGGAACATGAAAAAAATGAAAAGAGATTTTTCACTTTCTTTATGCTTACACTTGGAGTTACTATAGGAATTGCATTTTCTGATAATTTAATTACTTTATATGTATTTTATGAAATGCTTACATTAGTTACATTTCCTTTAGTTATTCACTCTGAAAGTGAGGATGCATTTAAAAGTGGAAAGAAGTATTTAATATATTCTTTCGGTGGGGCTACGTTTGTTCTTTTGGGCATGATGCTTTTATATAATATTAATCCTGATTTGAGTTTTACTGCTGGAGGAATACTTAATGGTAATGTTGCTGGAAATGAGAAGATGATTCTTGTTATATATATACTTATGTTTTTAGGATTTGGGGTAAAAGCTGCTGTTGTACCTTTTCATTCGTGGCTTCCAGCAGCCATGGTAGCACCAACTCCTGTAAGTTCTCTACTTCATGCAGTTGCAGTTGTTAAATCTGGTGTGTTTAGCATAATAAGAGTATCTTATTTTATATTTGGAGCAGAGGTTATGAGGCGTGTTGATGCCCATATATATTCAAGTATATTCGTTGTAATAACTATACTGATGGGATCGTTTTTGGCAATTCATCATGATAATTTAAAGAAGAGACTAGCTTATTCTACTATAAGTCAGTTAGGGTATATAATTTTAGGAGTTATAATGCTAAATGAAAATGCATTAGTTGGAGGCATATTGCATTTGGTTAATCATGCTCTTATTAAAATTGTTCTATTCTTTTGTGCTGGAGCTATATATACTAAAAAGCATATTAAGAATATATCTGATATGAAGGGTATAGGTAAGGAAATGCCAATTACAATGTGGTGTTTTTCAATAGCATCTATTTCTTTGATAGGTATACCTCCTACTAATGGATTTGTTAGTAAATGGTATTTAGCCCTTGGAGGGCTGAATGCAAATAAGATAATGTTTCCTATAATACTTTTGCTTAGTGCTTTTTTGACAAGTACATATTTGCTGCCTATTATAGTTACGGCGTTCTTTGAAAAAAATGAAGGTGCAGAAATAGAAAATAATGATCCGGGAATAAGAATGCTATTTCCTATAGTATGTATAACAGCTATTGTGGCTTTGCTGGGTATATTTCCTAATATAGTAGTAGAGTTCGTTAATAAAATAGTTGTAGAGTTAATATAAGAGGGGGTTAGGTATGTATTTAATTATAATGATTATACTTCCGTTAATAGGCTCTTTAGTAGGATATATAGTTGGAAGAAAAAATGAAAGACTTAGAAATTTAGTTATAGATATTATAACAGGTATGGAATTTTTATTGGTTATAATGATGTATCCTAGTGTTTCAAAACATCCTATTGAAATATTTATACCTGATATAATGGGAATTGGACTTTATTTAAAAATGGATATGATGAGGTATATATTTGTACTTTTAACATGCTTTATTTGGTTTTTAACTACTATATATTCCACTCAATATCTTATAAAACACAATCATAGAAATAGGTACTATGCATTTTTTATGCTTACACTTTCAAGTACAGTAGGTGTATTCATATCAGAAAATATACTAAACTTATTTACATTCTTTGAAATGATGGCATTTACATCTTATATGCTAGTTATACATGATGATGATGTTTATTCTCATGAAGCTGGAAAGATTTATTTAGGTATGTCAATAGCTAGTGGGATGATAACGCTAATGGGAATATTATTATTATTCGATTATACGAATACATTGAATATATCTGAAATATCATCTGTAATAGATTCTATTGGAACTATGAAATATACAATAGGTTTTTCACTTATGATAGGATTTGCAGTTAAAGCCTGTATGTTTCCACTTCATGTATGGTTACCAAAGGTATATCCAGCAGCTCCTACCCCTGCAACAGCAGTACTTTCTGGAATACTTGCAAAAGCAGGTGTTTATGGAATAATGATTGTTTCGATATGTATAATGGGAAATGATAAATTATTTTGTGAGGTTTTGCTGATACTGGCATTTGTGAGTATGTTTATAGGTGGATTTTTGGCAATGTTTCAAAGAAATATAAAGAGAATATTAGCATATAGTAGTATGAGCCAAATTGGATATATATTAATGGGTGTTGCGCTTATTGGATTAATAGGAGAACACAAAGAAATGGCTATATATGGGACTATGTATCATATTGTAAATCATGGATTATTTAAGGTGCTTCTTTTTATGATTGCAGGTATAATATATATGATATTAGATGAACTTAGTATAAATAAAATAAGAGGATTTGGAAAGCATAAGAATTTAATAAAAGTATTATTTTTAATAGGAATGTTTGGTGTTATAGGTATGCCAGGGTTTAATGGTTTTATAAGTAAGACTATGCTACATCATGCTTTATCAGAGAGTTTTTACGAAAAAAAAGCTATGTTTTTAGAACTGTTATATACAGTTTGTAGTAGTTTTACAGTAGCTTATCTACTTAAAATATTCGTATCTGTGTTTGTAGCGAAAAATGATGAGTTTAAAGGTCAGTATAAGACCAAGGTAAAAAAAAGAGCCACAATTCCTATGATTATACTTAGCTTAAGTATAATATATATAGCTATAAATCCTTCGTTCTTAATAAAAATTATGAATAAAGATAATTTGTTTTTTAATATTCACTTAAATGGACATTTTGATATAAAATTTTATTCTATAAATAACATAAAATCATCTATAACTACTATATTGATGGGAGTAGGGATATATGTGTTATTTATTAGAAGATATTTATTAGTTGAAGAGTGCGGAGTTAAGGTATATAAAAACCCATCTCTTAATTGGTTTAACCTAGAAAATAATTTTTATAGACCAGTTTGTAAATTAGTGTATAATATATTATCAATAGGGTTTTCTGCCATAGATACGTTTGTTGTAAAGTCTGTAAAAAATACTGATAGAAAGATCAAAAAAATTTGTAATATTGAAATGAGCAATGTAAAATGTACTAATAATGGTAGCTATAAAGTTTCTGATATACCAAAAAAAGTAGGTATTCATTTAAACAGCATAACCTATTCTGTATTCATAATAGGGTTTGTATTGGTTATAATAACTATTATATTAATAGGTCTTTAGAACTGGTTTAATAAATGAAACTAAGGGTATATAATAAAAAAGATCTTCTTTAAGAGAATCTTATAATGTAAACTTTTATGAAACACATAACGAAAATTACATCTATCTACAACTTGGAGAAAAATATAATTTTGTATTTGTTATAAAAAAACACAATAAAAAAGGAAAACGGACAAGCGTGTCGAAAGGTAAAGGGAATGGTCGAAAAATGAAGGGGATGAATTTATGGAAAATAAAGGAATATTACTAGAGTCAGGTACTGGTGAAGTTGAAATATTAGAGTTTGCAATAAATAAAGAACATTATGCTATTAATGTTATAAAGGTAAAGGAAATACTTGAAGTAGACTATCTTACTAAGATACCTAATAGTCATCCAGCAGTAGCAGGTCTTACTTTGGTTAGAGGTGAAGTTGTAACATTAATAGACATGAAGTATGTAATAGAAAAGAAAAGTGCAGATATAAAAAAATGTAAGGTTATATTGTGTGAATTTAATAATATGAAGGTAGCATTCTGTGTTGATAATATATTGGGAATTCACAGAATAGGATGGGATCAAATTAGAAAATCAGAGAATGTAAATGAATCATCTTTGGTTATTGGAAATATAATATTTAATAACAATATACTTATGTTATTAGATTTTGAAAAAATAGTTATGGATATAAGCCCTGCTTCAGGAATAACTGAAAAAAGAATGAATGATATTGAGAATAAAGATAGAAGTGGTGTGAAAATGATATTGGCTGATGATTCTCCACTTATAAGAAAGGTACTTAATAATACTCTTACTAAGGCTGGATTTAAGAATTTGAGATTTTTTGATGATGGACAGCAGGCGTATGATTATTTAACTTCAGTATGTGATGAAAAAGGAGAAAATTTTATAGATGATGTCCAGATATTAATAACTGATATTGAAATGCCGCAAATGGATGGACATACATTAACTAGAAAAATAAAAGAACATAAGATATTAAAGAGCCTTCCAGTAATAATATTCTCGTCTCTTATAACTGGAGATTTAATGCATAAGGGTAAGTCTGTAGGAGCAGATGGACAGATGAGTAAACCGGAAATTGGAAAACTTGTAAAATTAATAGATGAATTACTTATCGAAAAATAAAAAAATGCGATATCACATGATATCGCATTTTTTTATTTTTAAGCGAACTATATAATTTTACTATTGACAACTAAAATAAAATGATTTAAAATATTAAATGAGAATGATTATTAATAACGGAAATGAGGAGTGATATAAATGAGTATAGTAATATATGGTGGACATGATAGAATGGAGAGAATTTATATAGATGAAGCAAAAAAACACGGAGTAAAAGCTAAGGTTTATACATACGGAAGAAATGATATGACCAAATCTATAGGAAAGAGTGATGGAATAGTTATATTTACAGATACTATATCTCATAAAGTAGCTAGTACAGTATCTAAAGAAGCTAAAAAAAGAAATATACCGGTAGTGGTATGTCACAATAGCAGCAAGACATATTTCAAAAATACCATAAAAGACATGACGTGTTAGAATAATATTAAAACTATTGACAAATATTATCAATTAATATAGTTTAAATATGAAAGGATAATCAATGATTGTGATTTTTTAAGGAGATGATGGTATGATGACATTTGTTATAGGTGGTTTAGTAATAGGATATGGTGTATATGCATTAGTCAAAACTTTAAAAAAGGAAGCTAAAGGAGAATGTGTAGGCTGTAGTGGATGTATGTCTACAAGCTGTAGCTCTAGAAAGGATGATTAACTTTAATAACTACATAGTCTTACATATTAAAATAACCCCTTAGAGTAGAAACAGAAAAAATTTCTGTAAAATACTTTAAGGGGTTATTTTTGTGATTTATGTTACGAATTTATTCTTCTGTTTTTTTACTTCCTATACGAATTACTTCTTTCATTTTAGACATTATATGGTCATAGCCACCTTTACTATGAGGTATAGTGCAGTCAGAACAATCTTTAACATCATTTTTGTATTTAAAATTCCCACCGCATTTATCTTTTAACATATATAAAGGACAAAAACAAAATAGACAATTGAAATCTTTTGGATTCTCTACCTTATGACATGGAAAGTATTCACACTTATTATTTTGGAAAAACTTATAATTTTCACTCATATTTATATCCCCCCTTCTATTTATACATTAATTATACAACAATTTCATATAATATAAAAACTAATAGTAAATTAATGTAAAAAAAGGTACTTTTAATATAAATACTAATCCTAATTTACTAAAATATAGGTCCAATGTCATGTGGTTATTAATTAATTATATTGGGTATAATTAATTAATAAGTATGACTGTGGTATCATTAAATGGTTTTAATTCATCAAGATGTCAAGAAAGGAAGGTATCAATTGGCATATAATACTATAGACCTAATAGACAAAGCAATAGACATAGCAAAAAAAAGAAAAGAAATATATATAAACATTGCAAATGATAACTATGAAAACAAACGGATGAATATAGTTGTAAATACTTTAGTAAAAGGTTTAGATAAAAATATTGATTGCTATAATAGATTGAAAAAATATATTGCACAAAATGAAGAAGTGTTAGAAAATATTGATTTTTTGGTATATGATAAAATCTTATTTTTAGTTAATCAATTTAAAAAAAGATTAATGAATCCAAAAATTTCAGATATTAAAAGTCTCCTTAGATTTTCCTTGAATTTGGAAAAGGAAATATATGCATTGTTTATAGCTATACAAGGTAGATTGGTTGTGAAAGAAGAAGATGCAAAAACCAATACATATAGATTTTTATCAAATATTATAAAAGAAAAAGAAGAATATATTAAAAATTTAGAAGTGTTCGCTAAAAGACAAGGTTAGAGATATATAGCCTTCTTTTTTTATTTACACCAAACTAATGTTCTTGTATAATTTAAATAATAATAATATATTTTAAATTAGTAAATTAAAAATAACAACAAATGGTATAATAGATAATATGAAAATCTAAAAAAGAGGTGATTTTATGGATAAAAAAAATGAAAAAGCATTATTGGTTGGCCTTAACATAACTAATGCATTTAAGAAAGAAGATAATATAGATATTTATGACTCTATGGATGAATTAGAGGAATTAGCTAAGGCTGCTGGAGCTGAGGTTGTAGAAAAGATAATTCAAAATAAAGAATCTAGAGATGTCGCTTTATATATAGGAAAGGGCAAATTGGAAGAAATAAAGAATTATTGTGAAAGCTTAGATGTTAATGTAATTATATTTAATGATGAACTTTCAGGAGCGCAAATGAGAAATTTAGAAGAGTTATTAAATGTAAAAGTTATAGATAGAACAGCTCTTATACTTGATATATTTGCTCAAAGAGCATTATCAAGAGAAGGAAAGCTTCAAGTAGAACTTGCACAGTTGAAATATAGACTTCCTAGACTTTCTGGGTTCGGTAAAGAAATGTCAAAGACGGGTGCGGGTATTGGAACTAGAGGGCCTGGAGAGCAAAAGTTGGAAGTTGATAAAAGACATATATTAAATAAAATATCTGATATAAAAAAAGAACTTAAGGAAGTAAAGAAGAATAGAGAAACACAAAGATCTAAAAGACTTAAAAATAGTATACCAATAGTAGCTTTGGTAGGATATACTAATGCAGGAAAATCAACTCTTACAAATGAAATTATGAAGACTCATAAAGATTATGAAATGGAAAAAGAAGTTTTCTCAAAGGATATGCTGTTTGCAACTCTTGATGTAACTTTGAGAAAGGCTGCACTTTCTAACAAAAAAGAGTTTTTAGTAGTAGATACAGTTGGATTTGTAAGCAAACTTCCTCATGACTTAGTGGATGCATTCAAAGCTACACTTGAAGAAGTTAGGTATGCAGATTTGATAATTCATGTTGTAGATGCATCTAATGATAGTTATGATATTCAAATGAATACAACTCTAGATGTTTTAAAAGAGTTAAAAGCACTTGATAAACCAGTTGTAACTGTATTTAATAAAGTTGATAAGCTAGATTATGATGTGGATGCAAAAAAAGATGAAGATGTATTATTCATATCGTGTAAAACGGGTTATAACATAGAGAAGCTTTTGGAAAAAATAAAAGAAAAAATAATGGGAAATCTTCACGATGTATCTTTATTAATTCCATATAATAAAGGAGAAGTGTTTAACTCTATTAAAAATAAAAATAGCGTGGATGAATTTGAATACAAAGAAGATGGAATATTCGTAGCTGTAACACTTGATGATATGGATTATGGGAAGTATAAAGAATATGAGATAGAGTAATCTGGAGGACAAAAGTGGTGCTGAGTTGGGAAAATATAGATCAGTTAGAAGATTTCAAAATAACATATTTGTTATATCAAGAAGGCAAGAATATAGAACAGATAAGCAAAATAAGAAATATGAAAATTGATGATGTAAATAGAGATATAATAAAGTATAAACAGTTTTTAAATCATATTAGGAACAATAATAAGACAATTATAGACATACTACTTGAAGAAGATAAAGATTCAAGGATTGATATTATAAACTCATTGAATGAAAATGAATTAAATAATGTAAAAAAATTGCTTTATAAAAGAATTTTGGTAGAAAAAAATGTAGAAGATTTCATGATACTTCTTTGGATATGTGGCGAATTAAAAGACTGCAGATTGTTGGATATCGTCCATACATACTCTAAGCATCCTCATGGAGGTGTAAGAAGAATGGCTTATTCTGCTATGGGTAAACTAGGGTCGGATAAAAGTATAGATTATTTGCATAAGGGTCTCATAGATGCAAAGCCACAGGTAAGACAATATGCAGCTAAATCTTTGTGTAAAATAGGAAATGAAGTTACTTTAAAAAAGTTAAAAAACTTGATAAATAATCCTAATGAAAAAGAATATGTTAAAAGAGCTTTCTTAGAAGCAATAGATATTCTTGAAAATATTAAAAATAAAAATTAACTATTATCTTCATAAGCATTATTCTAAAAACATATATTAATAATATAAACAAAAACCCAGAAAGATAAGATCATATGGTCTTACAATCTTAATTATAATTTATATAAATATAATATAAGGGGGAGTTTAAAATGCTTTTTAGAAATTGTGCAGGAGGAATAGTTTTTTATGGAAATAAAGTATTGTTATTAAAAAATGAAAAAAGTGAATGGGTATTACCAAAAGGTATAATTAAAGGGGATAATGTTCCAAATAAAGTTGCTGTAGATAAGGTTAAGGATGAATGTGGCATAGATACTAAAATATTATCAACTGCAGGTCAAACAAATTATGAATTCTATTCAATAAGCAGAAAAACTCCAGTATGTAATGAAATAGTATGGTATGTTATGGAATCAAATGATGCAAAGTGTAATATAAATAAAGAACTAGGGTTTGTGGATGGTGGATTTTATAAAATAAAAGATGCATTAGAATTGATAACTTATAGTCAAGATAAATCTATTGTTAATTTATCTTATAAAAAATACAAAAATTTAAAAAGAGAAATATAAGACTAGATAGAATTAAACCTTAAATTTTAGGTTAAACTATATATGACTAAAATTTAAGGAGGCATACAAGATGGAGAACTTAAATATGAGTGAATTAAAAGCAGTAGCATCTAGATGTAGTCAATACAGTCCTATGGGAGGAAATCAGTTTACATCATCTGCTGGACAAAATGAAGAAAGTTGTTCTAAGTGTGAGCACTATGAAAATAGCAAGTGTACACTAGATTTAATTGATCAAATTAAAAGCAATATGCAATAAAATATATACTAAAAAGCCTTATTTTTTAATAAGGCTTTTTTTCGTTTAAGGAAATTATATGATTTTTAAATTAAGGATAAGTGTCATTTTGGTTACGAATTTCAAAAAAAGTCTGCATTGAAAATCTTTAAAATAAATATTTTTAAAATTTTTTTATATCTAAATAAATTATATAATTTTGAATCTATTAATGATGTTTAGCAAATAAATAAATGTATAATGCTACTCGAATAATCAAACCCAGGTTACTGCATTGCAACAAGAACTAGTAAGTTGACATGAATTAATTTGAAAAATATTTTAATTGATTGAACTAATTAAAATATTATAATTATATATAAATATATGAAAAAAATAATTAGTATTAAATAAAAATAATACATATTAAAAAAAATTAAGTGTTGACGAAATTGTATTTAGGCAATATAATCAATTTCAAATAAAAAAAGCCATTATAAAAAAATATTTTAAAAGTTTAGAAGGGTAGTAGTAAATAATTTCTATTTTCAGAGAGTGGATGGTTGGTGTGAATCCATAATAAGAGTTATTGAATCCGACCTGGAACTGCATAGGGGTCAAAACCTATGCCGGTATTTCCGTTAAAGATTAAAGACTGTATATACAGTAAAACAAGGTGGTACCACGTGGATATATCCTCGTCCTTGACTAACGTCAAGGATGAGGATTTTTTTATATATAAAGTGAAATTTTTATACAAAAATACTGATTATAGGAGAGTTGAGAAATGAATATAGATAAAATTTTAATGACACCAGGACCTACAAACGTTCCTACAAGAGTTTTAAATAAAATGGCTGAAAATATGATTCATCATAGAACTGATGAGTTTGGAAATATATTTAAAGAATTTAATGAAAGACTTAAATATGTATTTAAGACAGATAATACGGTATTGACATTTCCATCATCAGGAACAGGTGGGTTGGAAGCTAGTATTGTAAATATGTTTTCTAGGAAAGACAAGGTATTGGTAGTGTCGATTGGAGTATTTGGAGATAGATTTGCAGAGATAGCAAGGATGTATGATATAGAAGTTGATAAGTTAGACGTGCCTTGGGGAAAAGGTGTTGAACTTAAGGAGATAGAATCTAGATTAACTGATGAGCATAAAGCACTTATAATTACGCATAATGAAACATCTACAGGAGCTAATAATGATATACAAAAGATAGGAAACTTTATGAAAAATAAAAAACAGCTTTACATAGTAGATGCGGTCAGTTCTTTAGGAGCAATCGAAGTAAGAATGGATGATTGGAATATAGATGTATTAGTAAGTGGATCTCAAAAAGCTTTGATGTCTCCACCTGGATTAAGTTTTATAGCAGTTAGTGAAAAAGGTTGGGAGTTCAATAAAAGATCTGATATACCTAAGTATTATTTTGATTTTAAAAAGGCTAAAGATCGTATGGATAACGAATTACCACAAACTCCATATACTCCTGCTGTATCACTTATAACTGGAACGAATGAGGCTCTAAAGATGATACAAGAAGAAGGTATTGATAATGTTTGCAAGAGACATGAAAGGTTGGCTTGCATGTTTAGAGAAGGTATAAAAGATATGGGATTAGAATTTTTTGTAGATGAAAAGTATCAATCTAATACTGTGACCTCTATAAAGATGGAAAATAAAGCCGTTGATATAAAAAGAATAATGGAGGAAGAATTTAATATAGTAATAGCAGCGGGTCAAGGAAAATTGAAAAATGAAATCATAAGAATAGGTCATCTAGGATGCGTTGATGAAGAAATGATAAATAGAACTTTGGGAGCATTAAAACAAGCTGTAAAAAAAATTTAGTTTAAAAAAATGTATATTGAATACTGAATACAAAATTGGAGGGAATTGTAATGAAAAATAAAGTTATAATTACAGAAATGATAGATCAAGAAGGAATAAAAATATTAAAAAAGACATTGGATGTAGATATAAAAGTTGGTATTTCTAGAGAGGAATTATTAAACATAATACATGATTATAATGCTATTATAGTTAGAAGTAATACCAATGTAGATGAGGAATTATTTGATAAAGCTAAGAATCTTAAAATAGTAGGAAGAGCTGGAAATGGAATAGATAATATAGATGTAGAAGCAGCTACAAAAAGAGGTATAATTGTAGCAAATACTCCTCAAAGTAATACAATGTCTGCTTGTGAACTTACTATAGGACTTTTACTTGCTCAATCAAGAAATATACCTCAAGCCAATGGTGATACTAAATTAGGAAATTGGGGAAGAAATTCTTTTAAAGGGGTAGAGGTTTATGGAAAAACTCTTGGAATAATAGGTCTTGGAAAGATAGGATCTTTAGTTGCAACTAGAATGAAGGCCTTTGGTATGAATATAATAGCTTATGATCCGTATATAACTGATGAAAGATTTGAAAAATTTAAAGCTACTAAAAAAGAGAGATTAAAGGAGTTAGTAGAAGAATCAGATTTTATTACTGTTCATACTCCTAAAACAGAAGAAACTATAAATATTATAGATAAAAATGAAATAAAGTGTATGAAAGATGGGGTTAGATTAGTAAATGCAGCTAGAGGTGGTATCATAAATGAGGATGCATTATTAAAAGGAATAAATGAGGGGAAAATTGCAAGTGCAGCTCTTGATGTTCATAAGGTAGAGCCTTGTATAAATAGTAAGCTATTTGATCATCCAAATATTATAGTTACTCCACATATCGGTGCTGGAACTATAGAGGCACAAGAAAATGTAGGAAAAACAATAGCTAATCAGATTATAAATGGTTTAAATGGAGATATTGTTTCTAATGCAGTCAATCTTCCAACTATTCATAGAGAAGAACTTAAGTTGATTAAGCCTTATATAGAACTTGCAGAAAAACTAGGGAAGATATACTATCAAATCCACAATGAACCAATTGAACTTGTAGATATTCAATATCATGGAAATATAGCTTCTCAGGATATTAAAATGGTGACGATAGCGTTTATAAAAGGTCTTTTAGAACCTGTAATGAAAGAAAATGTAAATTATATAAATGCGCATGTATGTGCTAAAAATAGAGATATAATTGTAAATGAAGGAAAGAAAAAAGATAACTATAAAAACTATGTAGATTCAATGTCTGTAAAAATAAAAAATAAAATAGGAGAATTTACTTTGCTTGGAAGTTTATCTGCAAAAAAAGAAGGGAAGCTTGTTGAAATAAATGGATATGAAGTTGATGTAAATCCTAGTAAACATATGCTGTTTATACAAAACTGGGATGTTCCAGGGGTAATAGGTGATATAGGAATGGTTCTTGGAAGAAATAATATAAATGTTGCAACTATGCAGGTTGGTAGAAATATAAAAGGAGAGAAAGCTTTGATGATACTGAATATAGATGAAGGCGTATCAAAAGAGTCTATTGAAGATATATCAACAGTTGAAAATGTATTATGGTCTAAAGGGATAAAATTATAGGGAGGTATTTTATGAGAATAGGATATGCGGCATCTGTTGGAGAAAAAAGCATACTTGATAGTATGGAATTTGCTAAAATTAATGGATTTAATGCAGTTGAGATAAATATGAATATGAAGTGTTTTTTTCCCGAGAATTATGATGAAAAAGATATAGAAAATATAAAAAAATACAAGAGAGAAAATGATATAGAGATTACTATGCATGCACCTGAGGATATATTTCTTTTAAATCTTCATGAAAAGGTTAGAAATGCAGGTATTGATAGATTGAAAGAGATAATAGAGTTTGGAAAAAATATAGATGCGAGTAGAATGACTATACACATAGGTCCGACACCTTATTTTACTTTGACAGATAAAAAGTATTATTTAGATGATATTTATCATGAAGAATATAAAAATATTTTGGAAAATTGTTTGTTAGATTTGAGTGATTGTTGTGAGAATAAGATTAAACTTTGCGTCGAAAATTCTGGAAGGTTTACTCAAAAATTATATCAAGATGTTTTAAATAATATTATGAACAAAAAAAATATATTTTTAACATGGGATATAGGTCATTCTTATTTTGAATTATACGATGAAATAAAATTTTTTAAAAAAAATATAGATAAAATTAAAACGGTTCATGTTCATGATGTAAATGATATAAGTGATCACCAAGTTGTAGGAAATGGAAAAATTGATTTTTCAAAGTATGTAGAGGATATAGGATGTAAAGATAAGGTATATATATTAGAGGTAAGACCTAGAGAAAAAGCTTTAGAATCATTAAAAAAATTCATACAAATTATGGGAAAATAAAATTTTATTATTGACTAAATTAAAAGTCTATTGTATTATTATGAAATAACAAGTGAACGAAAAAAAGATAGAGGTTGCATTGTTTAATAGTACTACTTTGGAGTTAAGCACTATGAAGGAGTAGGAAAGGAAATAATGCCGAAGCTTTACAACTGATGCTTTAAGGTTGTAGGGTTGGGGTTGCGTATAATATATGCAACACTGTCACAAATACTTATTTGTGGGGAGCTATCATTCAAATGGAAGTAGGCAATTAATCCTATTTGTAAGGTATTAATTTAAACATGCTTATTTAAACCTTGAGTGAAGACTCAAGGTTTTTTTGTTTTGATGGACTCTTCTCCTAAAAAATTTCGCTTGTATTAATAAATTTGAGGAGGAGTAAGAATGAGAAAAAGAGGATTTATTTTAATTTTAACTTTTATGTTATTTGCTTTATGTATGAATTTAGGTTTTGCAGAAGAGTTGGACCCAGCTCAAGTTAATGCCGATAAGTTTGGACTATTAACTTTATTGCCACCTTTAGTTGCTATAGTTTTGGCGTTTATAACTAAGAATGTTGTATTGTCTTTATTTTTAGGTGTGTTTTCAGGAACGTTTTTAATTAGTCTTAATGGTTCGAATTTTATAATGGCTTTATTTAATGGATTTTTATCTATAATAGACAATGTGTTATCGTCTTTAGCAGATCCGTGGAATGCAGGTATTATTCTACAGTGTTTAACTATAGGAGGTCTTATTGCACTTATAACTAAAATGGGTGGAGCTAAGGCAATAGCTGAAAGTCTTGCTAAAAGAGCGAAATCTCCTAAAAGTGCTCAGATATTTACTTGGATTTTAGGATTAATAGTATTCTTTGATGATTATGCAAATGCACTTATAGTAGGACCTATAATGAGACCTGTAACAGATAGAATGAAAATATCAAGAGAAAAATTATCATTTATAATAGATGCGACTGCAGCTCCAATAGCTGGTATTGCAATTATATCTACTTGGATTGGTTATGAGATAAGTTTAATAAAGGATGCTTATGCAAGTATAGGTCAACAGGTAAATGCTTATTCTGTATTTATATCTACTATTCCTTATAGATTTTACAATATATTAATTCTTATATTTATAGTTTGTACGGCTGTATTTTTAAGAGAGTTTGGACCAATGCTTAAGTGTGAGAGAAGAGCTAGAAATAATGGAAAAGTTTTATCGGATGAAATGGATTCTAAGTTTTTACAAGAGAGTAAGGAAAATCAACCTAAAGAGGGAATCAAGCTTAGTGTATGGAATGCTATAATTCCTATAGGTGTTTTAATATTTGCATCTTTACTTGGCTTTTACTACAATGGATACAATACTATAATGGGTGGAGAAGATGCTGCTTTGATAGAATTATTAAAGAATTCTCCTATGTCATTTACAGCAGTTAGGGAGACTTTTGGAGTAGCTGATGCTAGTATAGTATTATTCCAAGGAGCATTGTTTGCAAGTATAGTAGCGATTGTAATGGGGACTAGTCAAAAAATATTTAAGGTTTCAGAAGCTATTGAAACTTGGGTAAACGGAATGAACGCATTAGTTATAACAGGTGTTATATTATTACTTGCATGGTCTTTAAGTGGTGTTATAAAAGAGCTTGGAACTGCTAAGTTTTTAGTATCTGTATTATCTGGTGCTATACCGAAGTTCTTACTTCCATCTATAATATTTGCACTTGCAGCTATAATATCTTTTGCAACAGGTACATCTTATGGAACAATGGGTATACTTATGCCTCTTACTATACCTCTTGCACATGCTATATCACCAGAATCTTCATATATTATAATGAGTGCTGGAGCTGTTTTAACTGGAGCGACTTTCGGAGATCATTGTTCACCTATTTCAGATACAACTATAATGTCTTCAATGGGAGCAGGATGTAATCATATAGATCACGTTAATACTCAAATTGTATATGCACTAACAGTAGGATCTATATCGATATTATTTGGTTATTTACCAGCAGGATTGGGGGTACCTGTGTATGTAACTCTTCCAATAGCTATTTTAGCTATAATAGGAACTGTTTATTTTGTAGGAAAACCTGTAGAGGATGCGGAGGCTGTATCTTTAAAGGATGTAGCTGATTTATAAATATTAGTGGTTGAGCGAAAAAATGACGTTCATTGAAATACCGCTACTTAGTTAACAGTTTTATAAAACTAAAGATTGCGTCTTATTAAATATCTTAAAACTTCTTAAACTTCCTTTGGTCATACAAAGAAGTTTCTTAACAGATATTTAAACGACGCAACCTAAGTTTTATGGAAAAATGTTAACCTAAAAGTAGCTAACATTTCAATGAACGTCATTTTTAGTTTGTCTGTGCAAACTTAAAATAGATTTTAATAAAAGCAAAAAAATTAAAAATATAATCTATAAATGAAGTTGGCAAAAAAAGAGAG